>NZ_JAFKFX010000038.1 GCF_017308075.1 Allobosea sp. | reverse complement strand
GTGATCCCGCCGCAGGACTTCGAGACCCTGCTCAAGGCCGGCGCCAGCGCGATCTTCCCGCCGGGAACCGTGATCGCCGACGCCGCCGAAAAGCTCCTCGAGGAACTCAACCAGAAACTCGGATACACCCAGAAATCAGCCGCGGAGTAAGCAGGGCCCCCCGAAGTCAAGGGGCTCCGCGGGGGCATGCGGGCGTCAAGCATGGTGTCCGTCAGATTGTCTCCTCGGCGCTCTCATATTCGCTGTCGGTCCCGCCGAGAGCGAGATATTCGGCGGCCAGGAAGTCGAGCAGGCTGCGCACCGAAGGCAGCAGGCCGCGCCGGGAGGGGAAGGCGGCATGGATGATGCCGGCCTGCGGCGCCCAGTGCGGCAGGATGTCGACCAGCCGGCCGGATTTCAGATCCTGCGGGATCACCATCAGCGGCAGCTGGCCGACGCCGATACCGGCCAGCGCTGCCCGCCGGAGCGCGACCATGTCCTCGGTCACCAATCTCGGCCTGTGCGGGATGATGGCCGTCGCGCCGCCGGGCCCGTCCAGGTGCCATTCATGGCTGGTCCGGGCCGAATCCCAGGCTAGGCTCGGAAGTTCCGAGAGGTCGGCCGGGACCAGGGGGCGCGAGAAGCAGTCGGCGATCAGGGCCGGGCTGGCTACCAGGCGCTGCCTGCTGGTGGCCAGCTTGCGGATCACCAGGTCGCTATCGTCCAGCGGTGGAAAGCGGACCCGGAGCGCGATGTCGAAACCTTCCCGGATCACGTCGACGCGCCGATTGGTGCTTTCGAGATGGACCGTGACCTTGGGATGCTTGCCCATGAAGCGGGCGATCATGTCGGCGATCCGGAAATAGATCAGCGAAGCCGGGCAACTGACCCGCACCACGCCTTGCGGCTCGGCCCGTATCCGTTCGATCGCCTCCTTCGCAGCCTCGGCTTCGACCACCATGGCCAGGCAATGCCGGTAGAATTCGCGGCCGATTTCGGTGACCATGAATTGCCGCGTCGAACGCTGGATCAGGCGTACGCCGAGGCTCTCCTCGAGGAGGCCGATGCGACGGCTGAGCCGCGAACGCGGCAGGTTCAGCTTGCGGGCCGCGGCGGCGAAGCCGTTCTGTTCGACGACATCGACGAAAAGACGGAAGTCGTTGAGGTCCTGCATGTCGTGACCCGTGATCAATGTCCTGAATTCAGGACATTGTATCCCAATCGTCGGTCTACTGCGAGTTTTGTCGCAGATATAGGTTTCTCTTCAGATGGAACGCCCCAGGCGGCCGAAAGGGAGAAAGACCGTGAGACAGCTTCGAGGCATCTACAGCAGCCCGGCGCCGCATTGGGTTGGCGACGGGTTTCCGGTGCGCTCCATGCTCTCGCATGCGGTGCAGGGCGAGCATGTCAGCCCCTTCCTGCATCTCGACCATGCCGGACCGGCCGCGTTCGCGCCAGCCGAGCGGCCGCGCGGCGTCGGGGTGCATCCGCATCGCGGCTTCGAGACCGTGACGATCGTCTATCAGGGCGAAGTCGAGCATCGCGACTCGACCGGTGCCGGCGGCGTGATCGGTCCGGGCGATGTCCAGTGGATGACGGCGGCGTCCGGCATCCTGCACGAGGAATTCCATTCGCAGGACTTCACACGCCGCGGCGGCACGCTCGACATGGTGCAACTCTGGGTGAACCTGCCGGCGAAGCACAAGGATGCCGAACCGGGCTACCAGACGCTGCTCGACCGTGACATCCCCGCGGTAACCCTGCCGGGTGAGGCCGGCCGGCTGCGCGTCATCGCCGGCGACTATCAGGGCCATCGGGGGCCGGCCCGCAGCTTCACGCCGATCACGCTCTGGGACCTGCAGCTGAAGCAGGGCAAGTCGGTCTCGCTCGATCTGCCGGAAGGTCACATGGCGGGGCTCGCCCTGCTGCGCGGAATCGTGCGCGTCAACGGTGCCGCTTCGGCGCATGCGGGGCAGTTCGTCCTGCTCGACCGCGAGGGCGGCGCCATCAGCCTCGCCGCGGAGAGCGATGCCAGCGTCCTGCTGCTCGGCGGCGAGCCGATCGCGGAACCGGTCGCGATGCGCGGGCCCTTCGTCATGAACACGGCCGAGGAACTGAACCAGGCCTTCGCCGATTTCCGGGCCGGCCGCTTCGGGGCGATCCCCGCCTGAGGGCTGCTCGGCCGGAACATTCTGCCTGACGAGGGTCGCGACCAAGCCCGCGCGCGACCTTCGCTCGCCATCGCGTGATGGCGTCCTCAAGCGGGCGGATCAGATGTCAAGCAAGGAGCATGACCATGAGCTACAACCGTCTCGACAAGGACAAGGCTGCCGTATTGCTGGTCGATCATCAGGCCGGTCTTTCATCCCTGGTGCGCGATATCCAGCCGGATTCCTTCCGCAACAATGTGCTGGCGCTGGCCGATATCGCCCAATACTTCAAGCTGCCCTCGGTTCTGACCACGAGCTTCGAGGATGGCCCCAACGGCCCGCTGATGCCGGAGTTGAGGGAGAAGCTGCCGAACGCCCCGTTCATTCCGCGCCCGGGCCAGATCAATGCCTGGGACAATGAGGATTTCGTCAAGGCGGTGAAGGCGACGGGGCGCAAGCAGCTCATCATCGCCGGCATCGTGACCGAAGTCTGCGTCGCCTTTCCGGCTCTTTCGGCTCTCGAGGAAGGCTATGAGGTCTTTGTCGTGACCGATGCTTCCGGCACCTTCAACGAGGTCACCCGCCATTCCGCCTGGGACCGCATGTCCAAGGCCGGGGCGCAGCTGATGACCTGGTTCGGCGTCGCCTGCGAGTTGCACCGCGACTGGCGCAACGATGTCGAGGGGCTGGGCGCTTTGTTCGCCAACCACATCCCCGACTACCGCAACCTGATCAACAGCTACACCACGACCAAGGCGTCGAAGTGAATTTCGGTCCTTGAGCGAGGGCGAGCAGACAGGGCCGGTGTCGTCCCGATGGACACCGCGGCTGTCACCTCCGAGATCCAGAAGACCTGGAACCGCGAGGACGCCCAGGAATGGGCCGGCGTCTACACCAAAATCTTCCCGGCCTATCAGCTGCTGATCGAGAGCCATCTGAAGGCGCAGGAGGTCGAGAAGACTCGCGAGCAGCTCGACTCGGCCCGCAAGTAAGCCGCTGCGGACAAACCCGCTCTCTCGCCCGACGGGGCGCTGGGAGCGAAAGCCCGGCGAGGCATCGACCTCGCCGGGCCATCGCCGTTTCCAGGGGAGGCGGCTTCAGGCGCGCGTGAAACCGGCGAAGAGCCGCGTCACTTCGCGATAGACCTCGCGCTTGAACGGGATGATCAGTTCGGGCGTATCCGCCAGCGGCGCCCAGCGCCAGGAATCGAATTCCGCCTTGTGGCCGCCGGCTGGATTGGCGATGTCGATCTCGTCTTCCTCGCCCTCGAAGCGGAAGGCGAACCATTTCTGCGCCTGGCCGCGATAGCGCCCGCGCCAGGCTTCCTTGCCGATCTCGTGCGGCAGGTCATAGCTCAGCCAGCCCGGCGCCTCGGCCAGCAGCGTGACTGAGGCGACATTGGTTTCCTCGCGGAGTTCGCGATAGGCCGCCTGCAGGGGCTGCTCGCCGGCGTCGATGCCGCCCTGCGGCATCTGCCATTCATGGCCGGGGGCGACATGCTCGCGCTGGCTGCGATTGGCGCGGCGGCCGAGGAAGACCAGGCCTTCGCGGTTGAACAGGGCAAGGCCGACACAGGGCCGGTAGCCGGCGGGCGGTTTGGTCGTCATCTCAGGGAGCCGGTGCTCGAAGGGTTGCGGAAGCCGCGCGCGGCGCTGACCGGCACGATGACGAGGCCCTTGGCCTCGAGGGTTCTTGCCCAGCGCGTGATGCGTTCGATCGTGACGGGCAGTGCGCTCGCGGTCGCGACCGCGACGCCGTTCTCGCGGGCGAGCGTCTCCAGCCGCTGCAGCTCCTTGTCGATGGCATCGGCACGGGGTGCGCCGTCGAGGGCAAGATCGGCCTTGAGCGCCGGAATCTGTGCCCGCGTTGCCGCCGGGGCGAGCTGGCTGCGCGCCGAGGAGCCGTCATCGACCACCATCAGGCCGCGGCCTGCGACCTCGCGCAGCAGCGGCGTCAGGGCGGCGTCGTCCGCCGTCAGGCGACCGCCGAGAAAATTGACGATGCCGACATAGCCGGTGAAGCGCCCGAACGCCCATTGCAGCCGGTCGAGATTATCGGCGCCCTTCGGGCCGGTGAGCAGGGTGTGCGGGCCCGGATCGTTGTCCGGATAGTCGAAGGGCTCCATCGGTACCTGCAGGAAGACCTCGTGGCCTTCGGCGCGGGCGCGGGCAGCGGTCTTCTCGAGATCGGCGCCATAGGGCGCGAAGGCGAGGGAGACGGCGCCGGGCAGGCGCGCGATCGCCTCGCTGGTCGAGCTCTGGCTGATGCCGAGGCCGCCGACCATGATCGCGATGCGGCCGGCGGGCTTGGTTGCGGGGGCGGGGCCGAGCGGGCGGGCATAGACCTGCGCCGGCGTCGCGCCATCGGGGCCGACCTTGGGCAGGTAGCCATGGCGGGTTCGCTCGATCAGCCGCTTGTCGGGCGCGGCGGCGAGCCTGACCGCACCATCGTCGGGCACGGTGATGACGATGGCACCCGGCGCGTCCGAGCCCGGCCTGACCACGGTGACGCCGGATTCGGTCTCGAGCTGGCGGGCGCTGGCAGGACCATGGGACTCCTCCATGCGGCCGCTCTGGGGGATGGCTGCGGCGATTTCGGGTGCCGGCGCCCTTTCGCGGATGGCGGCGGTCGCTATGGGCTCGCCGCCATCGGGATCGCGGCGCAGGCCAGCGTAGAGCGTCAGGGCGGCGAAGATCAGGAGCAGCGTGCCCGCGAGCCCGAGCGACAGCCAGCGTCCGACCGGCAGGCGCGGGCGCGCACGCCGTTTCCGGCCGAGAGGCTGGTCGAGTTCGCTGAGCGGCATTCCGGCCAAGAAGCCGTCCTCGCTGATTGGGCGCGGACGCGAATCAGTCCGCAGCCCAGAGTCGGATGATTCGGAGCGAAATCAACCGGCAATCAGCCGCATCGGCGATAAAGCCTCGCCGCGCCGGTTACGGCGCGGCGGCGTTCAATGACGGCCCGGCCAGGCTCAGTTGGGCTTCGGCGCGTCCGCCGGCGCGGGCTCGGCCTTGGGTGCCGGTGCGGGCGCAGCTGCGGTGGCGTCCTTCTTGACCCCGCGCAGCAGGTTCAGCGCCGCGATCAGCTGCGTGTCCTTGGTCGCATCGGCCGGGACGTAGGACGCCGAGCCGGACTGCTCTTCCTTGCCGTCACCCGACTTCAGATGGCCCTTCAGCGAGGCCTCGCCCTTGTTCTCGACCTTGTCCTTCAACTCGGCCGGGACGTCCTGGATGATCTCGATGTCGGGCGTGATGCCCTTGGCCTGGATCGAGTTGCCGGACGGGGTGTAATAGCGCGCCGTGGTCAGGCGCAGGCCACCCTGGTCGCCGAGCCGGATCACGGTCTGCACCGAGCCCTTGCCGAAGGAGCGCGAGCCCATGACGGTGGCGCGCTTGTGGTCCTGCAAGGCGCCGGCGACGATCTCCGCCGCCGAGGCAGAGGAGCCGTTGATCAGCACCACGACCGGCTTGCCCTTGGTCAGGTCGCCGGCCTTGGCGTTGAAGACCTGGGTCTCCTCGGCGTTGCGACCGCGGGTCGAGACGATCTTGCCACGCTCGAGGAAGGCGTCCGAGACCAGCACCGACTGGTCGAGACGGCCGCCGCGATTATTGCGGAGATCGATGATGTAGCCCTTGAGCTTGTCGGCGCCGATCTCGGCGTTGAGCTTCTCGATGCTCTTGCGCAGGCCCTCATAGGTCTGCTCGCTGAAGGTACCGATGCGGACATAGCCGACATCGCCCTCGACGCGCTCCTCGACCGCCGGCACCACGATATTGGACCGGGTGAGGGTGAACTCCAGCGGCTCGGACTTGGCGCGCTCGATCTTGAGCTTGACCTGGGTGTTGATGATGCCGCGCATCTTCTCGACGGCCTGGTTCAGGCTGAGGCCCTTGACCTCCTCGCCGTCGATCTGGCGGATGATGTCGCCGGCCAGGATGCCGGCCTTGGAGGCGGGCGTGTCGCGGATCGGCTTGGCGACCTTGAGGACGCCGTCCTCCATGGTGACCTCGATGCCGAGGCCGCCGAACTGGCCGCGCATGTCGATGTCCATGTCGCGGAAGCTCTTGGCGTCCAGGAAGGCTGAATGCGGGTCGAGCGAGGAGACCATGCCGTTGATGGCGGCCTCGATCAGCTTCTGCTCATCCGGCTTCTCGACATAGTCGGTGCGAATCTTCTCGAAGATGTCGCCGAACAGGTTGAGGCTGCGATAGACTTCCGCGGAGGCCGCGACCGCGCTGGTCGAGGAGAGCAGGCCCGTTTGCGTCGCGAGGCCGGTGAGGCCGGCGCCGGCGATCGCGCCTGCGAGAACGAGAGAGACCTTGCGCATCATCCGCGAACCTTTTCGCTTTGCGGTTTTTTCCACCAGGGCGTCGGGTCGATCGAGACGCCGTCTTTCCTGAATTCGACATAGAGAACCGGCTCGCCGGCTCCCGCTCCAACATTCGCCGCCGCCGCTTCGGCAGTCTCGCCCATCACCGCTACCGGTTCGCCGGCGAGCACGAACTGATTGAGCGATACATCGATACGCTGCATGCCCGCCAGAAGGATATAGTAACCATTGCCGGCATTCAGTATCAAGAGTTGGCCAAAGGACCGGAACGATCCGGCATAGACCACCCAGGCATCGGAAGGTGACGAAACAACGGCATTCGGGCGGGTGGAAAGCGATATTCCCCGCGTCGCGACTCCGAGCTCGTCATTAACGCCGAATCCACGCAATTGTGATCCTGCCACGGGCAGCGGGAGCATGCCCCGAGCCTCCGCGAAGGCGATTTTCGGGGCGAGCCGCGCCGGGTCGCGGAAGGCGAGCGCGGCCATGCGTTGACGCTGTTCGCGGGTCTCGTTCTCGAGCGCCTGACGGGCCGCCTCCGCGGCGCGGTTGGCGACCGAGATCTCCTTCTCCATGCGCTCGACGAAGTCGCGCAGCGTCTTGGCCTGCGCCGCCAGCGCGCCGGCGGCTCCGCGCTGGGTCTCGATGTCCCGGGCGGCGCTGGTCTCGCGCTCGCGCCTGGCTTCGACCAGGGAGGCGAGGCGCTGGCGTTCGCCGGCCAGTTGCTCCATCTCGCTGCCGATCGCCTTGCGCTCGCCGGCGATGCCCTCGCGCAGGCGGACCAGCTCGCCGAGATCGGTGGCGAGAATGGTGATCTCCTGGCGCAGATCAGGCACGACCGCACCGAGCAGCATCGAGGCGCGGACGGCTTCGAGGATATCCTCGGGCCGGACGAGCACGGCCGGTGGTGGACGGTGGCCGATGCGCTGCAGGGCGGCGAGCACCTCGCCGATCAGCCCGCGCCGGCTCTCGAGCGAGCGCCGGATCGCGGCCTCGCTGTTCTGGAGCAGGGCGAGCCGCTGCTCGAGCGCGGCGATGCGGGCCTCGGCGCCTTGCGTCTTGGCGGTGGTCTCGAGCAGCGCGGCATTGAGGCGGGCGCGGTCGGCTCGGATGCCGGCGATCTCGGCCTCGAGCTTGGCACGGGCCTCGGCATTGCCGGCGAGCCGCTCCTCGATCGCCTTGAGCTCGCTTTCGCGGGTGCGCTTCTCCAGCTGTTTCTGTTCGGCTTCCCGGGAAAGCTGCTGCTGCTCGGGTGGCTCGGCTTCCTGGCCGATGGCGCTCCCGGCTGCGAGGCAGACACTCAGCAGCAGCGGCCAGAGCGTCTGCCGGCGGGAACGGTCACGAATCGGCCGGTGAGGACGGGTCATGCGCGATGATAAGGATGTCCGGACAGGATCGTCATCGCCCGATAGAGCTGTTCGAGCGCCAGAGCGCGGACAATCTGGTGCGGGATGGTGAGCGCGCCGAAGGACAGAACCAGTCCGGCCCGGGCTCGCAGTTCCTCGGCGAGCCCGTCAGCGCCGCCGATCAGCAAAGTGGCGGCCGGCGTTCCGGCATCGCGGGCGGCGGCAAGGCGTCCGGCGAAGGCTTCGCTGCCGAAGCTCTTGCCGCGTTCGTCGAGCGCGATGACCAGCCCGGCCGGCAGACGCTCGCCGATCAGCCGGGCTTCCTCGCTGCGGCGCTCTTCGCTGCGACGGCCACGGCTTTCGGCGATCTCAAAGAGGTCGGGGCCGGAGAAGCCCAGATTCCGCGAAAGCCCGGTGGCGCGCTCGTGATAGCGCGTGCAGAGATCTCGTTCGGGCCCGTCCTTGAGACGGCCGACGGCGATGATCGAAAGGCGCATGGAAGGCCGGCTTCAGAGCCGGGAGCGTTCAGCCGGCAGCCCGAAGCCCCGCCAGCTGAAAGCTGCAGCCGTCTCTTTCCGAGGAACTGGAGCGGGTTTCATCAGAAAGACCGGTTCCCACTCTTTCGCATCCCGCTCTAGCCGACCAAGCGCTCATGCGGCCGGTCGGCGCCCCACATCTTCTCGAGATTGTAGAACTGGCGCACTTCCGGACGGAAGACGTGGATGATGATGTCGCCGGTGTCGATCAGCACCCAGTCGCAGGCCGGCATGCCCTCGACCTTCGGCGTGGCATGGCCCGCCTGCTTGAGCTTCTCGACGAGGCTTTCCGCGATTGCCGCGACATGACGGTTGACCGTGCCCGATGCGATGATCATGGCGTCGGCCAGGGAAGTCTTTCCAACGAGGTCGATGACCGTGATGTCCTCGGCCTTCATGTCGTCGAGGACCTGGAGCGCGAGGGTTACGCCGGCAGCGGCCGGATGATCGACTGCGATTGCCGGCGAAAGCGGCTCGGAGCCTGTTTCGCCGAGGGTTTGACGGGTCAGAGCCGTGTCCTCATATGACGACGCGCTCATGGCGCGACTGGGCCAATCTACGCGCGCAACGCCCATAATTCAATTGTTTTCGGCGTTTTCGCGCAATTGCGTCGAGGACAGATCCGAGCGCCTGCCGTGCAGGAAGATCCAGGCTGGCGGGGTTCTGACGGCGAGCGCGCCGCCCTGATTCTCGGGCAGGCGCCAGCGCGCCAGCCAGTTTCCGGCCGGAGAGGACACCGAGCGATGGGTCGTTCCCGGCCGGTCGATCACAGCGATCGGCATCATCCGGGCGATGGCGCGCCATTCGTTCCAGCGATGGAAGCTGGCGAGGTTGTCCGAACCCATGATCCAGACGAAGCGCACACCCGGGCAGCGCCGCTTCAGGGCGCGCAGCGTATCGGCGGTGTAGCGGGTGCGCAGGCCGGCCTCGATGCCGGTGATGTGGATGCGGCCATGGTCGGCGAGGTTGCGGGCGAAGGCGATGCGCTGCGCCAGAGGCGGCAGGGCGCGATTGTCCTTCAGCGGGTTTCCCGGGCTGACCAGCCACCAGACGCGGTCTAGCTGGAGCCGGCGCAGGGCCGTCAGGCTCGCCATCCGGTGCCCGTCATGGGCCGGATTGAAGGAGCCGCCGAACAGGCCGATGCGCAGGCCGGGCGCGTAGGGCGGCAGGCGCAGGTCCTCGGTGCTCACGGGCGGGTCTGGCCCCGGCCGTGCACCCGGTATTTGAACGAGCAGAGCTGCTCGACCCCGACCGGACCGCGCGCATGCATGCGCCCGGTGGCGATGCCGATCTCGGCCCCGAAGCCGAATTCGCCGCCATCCGCGAACTGGGTCGAGGCATTGTGAAGGACGATCGCCGAATCGACCTCGGCGAGGAAACGCTGCGCCGCGCCCTCGTCCCCGGTGACGATGGCATCGGTGTGGTGGGAGCCGTAGCGCTCGATATGCTCGATCGCGGCGTCGAGGCCGGGGACGACCTTCGCCGCGATGATGCGGTCGAGATATTCGGTGCCCCAGTCCTCCTCGCTCGCCGGGGTGACGCGCGGATCGGCGGCCTGGCAGGCCGCATCGCCGCGCACCGCACAGCCGGCGTCGAGCAGGTCGGAGAGCAAGGGCTTCAGATGCGTGGTGGCGCAGGCCTCGTCGACGAGCAGGGTCTCCGCCGCGCCGCAGACGCCGGTGCGGCGCAGCTTGGCGTTGAGCAGGATCTCCTCCGCCATCGGCAGATCGGCCGCGCCATGGACATAGAGGTGGCAGTTACCGTCGAGATGGGCGAAGACCGGCACGCGCGCATCGGACTGCACGCGCGCGACCAGGCTCTTGCCGCCGCGCGGCACGACGACGTCGACATTGCCGTCGAGCCCGGCGAGGATCTCGCCGACGGCGGCGCGGTCACGGCTGGGCACGAGCTGGATCGCATCGCGCGGCAGGCCGGCGGCGGAAAGGCCATCCTGCATCGCAGCGGCGATTTCACTCGAGGTCCGGAAGCTGTCGGAGCCGGCTCGCAGGATCGCGACATTGCCACTCTTCAGGCACAGCGCGCCGGCATCGGCGGTGACATTGGGGCGGCTTTCGAAAATCACGGCGACGACGCCGAGTGGGGTCGCGACACGCTCGAAGAACAGGCCGTTCGGCTGCGTCCAGCTCGCCAGCACGCGGCCGACGGGGTCAGGCAGGGCGGCGATGCCGGCTACGGCCTCGGCGACCGCGGCGAGGCGGTCTTCGTCGAGCGCGAGCCGGTCGAGATAGGCCGCGTTCTGGCCGGCGGCGCGGGCCTCGTCGAGATCCTGCCGGTTGGCGGCGAGGATCGCGGCCGAGCGCGCCTGCAGCGCCGTGGCGATGGCGCGCAGGGCCTCGTCGCGCCGGGAACCCGGAGCCGAGGCGAGCTGTCTCGCGGCAGCCCGCGCTCGCTTGCCGAGCTCGCGCATCAGGGTCACGACCTCGCCGTTTTCATTGCTCGCCTCGGGCCGGTGCGCGGCGCTCTTGCTAGTCATGATCCGGTCGTGCCCACTCAGTCGGCGCGATCGTAGCCGAGGCGCAGCGCCATGTCGTCCCGGTGTATCATCTCGGCCCGGCCGGGATAGCCCAGCACAGCGGCGATATCGCGGGAGGCCTTGCCGAGGACGCGCCCGGCCTCGTCCGCATCATAGGCGACCAGGCCGCGGCCGAGCTCGCTGCCGTCGCCGGCGCGGATCACCACAGCGTCCCCGCGGCTGAAATTGCCTTCGATGCGGGTGACGCCGACCGGCAGCAGGCTGGCGCCGCCGCGCAAGGCCCGGGCAGCACCTTCGTCGACATGCAGCGCGCCGCGCGGCTCGAGCGTCCCGGCGATCCAGGTCTTGCGCGCCGTCGCCGGTGTCGAGCCGCTGAGAAACCAGGTGCAGCGGCCGCCCTGCGCGACCTGGCGGAGCGGGTTCTTGCCGCGCCCGTCGGCGATCAGCATATGGGCGCCGCCGGCGGTGGCGATCTTGCCGGCCTCGATCTTGGTGCGCATGCCGCCGCGCGAGAGTTCGGAGGCGGCGCCGCCGGCCATCGCCTCGATCGCGGGCGTGATCGTCGGCACCACCGGGATGAGCTGTGCGTCGGGGTTGGACTGTGGTGGGGCCGTGTAGAGCCCGTCGATGTCGGAAAACAACACGAGCAGGTCGGCGCCGGCCATGGTCGCCACCCGCGCCGCCAGCCGGTCATTGTCGCCATAGCGGATCTCGGAGGTGGCGACGGTGTCGTTCTCGTTGATCACCGGCACGGCGCGCAGGTCGAGCAGGCGGCCGAGCGTGGCGCGGGCGTTGAGATAGCGGCGGCGCTCCTCGGTATCGGCGAGGGTGAGCAGGACCTGGCCGGCGACGAGGCCGTGATGGCCGAGCGATTCGGCCCAGTTGCGCGCCAGCGCGATCTGGCCGATCGCGGCTGCGGCCTGGCTCTCCTCGAGCTTGAGCGCGCCAGCCGGCAGCTTGAGTACGGTCCGGCCGAGTGCGATCGCGCCCGAGGAGACGACCAGGACATCGGTGCCGCTCGCATGCAGCTCGGCGAGGTCCTCGGCGAGTGCCGCGAGCCAGGCATGGCGCAGCCGGCCACCGGCGCGATCGACGAGCAGTGAGGAGCCGACCTTGACGACGATGCGGCGGAACTGGTGGAGGGCGGGAGTGCTCACGCGGGTGGACCGGGGCGGGCGGGACGGGGAGAGACGAGTACCAACGGGTTCCGTCTTGGCGAAATCGCGGCGGTTGTAAAGCGCTACGACGTCTGCGGCGGCGCTAGCGACCGGTGTTTGCGGGAGGCTGCGCCGCGCCGAGCGCATGGCGGGTACTGCTCCGACATCGCGCAAGCGGACCCGGTCACCATGCCGCAACCGGGTCCGCCGGAGGGCGGGGCGGGCTGGCCGGGCAGCCGGGTCCGGGCGGAGTAATCCAGCGCGAACAAGGGCTTCGCCCTCGAGGCGTCCGTGTGTCGCGGACGCTGCGTTACCCGGTTCCGGCGACGCCGATTCGGCGGGTCGTGGCGCCTCCGCTGAGCTCCTTCCGGGGCGAAGCTTGCAAAAAAGGCGGCTAATTGCCACTTCCAGTGAAGGATGGACTGGCGTTTGCGGTCTTAGTCTGCTACCGCACCGCGCAGATCGCGGGCCTGCCGACTGCTTGGCCCCTCCAATCCAGTCTCTTGTCAGGAGCAATGCATGCAGGTTCTCGTGCGCGACAACAATGTCGACCAGGCCCTCCGAGTTCTGAAGAAGAAGATGCAGCGCGAGGGCGTGTTTCGCGAGATGAAGCGCCGGGCCGCCTATGAGAAGCCGTCGGAGCAGCGCGTCCGCGAGAAGGCCGACGCCGTTCGTCGCGCTCGCAAGCTCGCCCGCAAGCAGGCTCAGCGCGAAGGCCTGATCGCCGCGCCGAAGCCGAAGGTGCCGCGGCCCCGCCCTGGCGTCGCAGCCGCCCCGCGTTGATCTCAGTACAAATCTCCCGCGATTTGCCGTAAGCGGCTCCCGCCTACGGCAGCCTCGCCCCGTGTAAGCAAAGAGAAGCGAAACCTTGAAGAATCCGAACGACCGCCATTTCACTGATCGCCAGGCCAATTCCGCGAATGCGAAGAAGGCCCTGCTGGAGCGCTTCAAGGCGCGACCCGGCCCGGACGATCCCGTGATGGTGCAGCGTCGGGCCGAGCGCGAGGCGATCGCGGTGGCGCGGGCCGAGCGCGAGGCCAAGAAGGAGGCTGAGCGCCTGGAGCTGGAGCGCCTGGCGGCGATCGAGCGGGCTGCCCGCGAGGAGGCCGAGCGCATCGCCGAGGCCGAGCGCGAGGCGATCCGCAAGGCCGAGCAGGCCAAGCGCGATGCGGAGCGTCCGCGCCGCGTCCTGCTTGAGGCCGTCCAGTACATGGAAATGCGCGTCGCCGGCAAAGGCCGTCGCTGAGTCTTGCACTGTCGCCGCAGAGGCGGCGAGAACTCCAGAGTTTCTTGACGAAAACCCGCCCGGCCATGCCCGGCGGGTTTTTTACATGACGACGACCTGAATGCTTTCTTTGCGTCATCTTGAGTGCGCCCTGCAGTAAAATATGCGCCCGAGGTGTTTTGTTTCCGCCTGGGAACAGCACTCATTCCCCGGCGGCTTTAGTCCTTCGACTAATTTCCCCTTGCCTTACGCTCTAGACCACGAAACTCTGGTCTCAGGCCATCAGAGCCGCAATCAAATGCACGCCGGTCGAACGGCGCAGCTTCTGGGGAGAGAACCATGACTTCCGAACCGACGAAGACGCGCGCCAGCCGGCGCAACTTCCTCAAGGTCGCCGGGCTTGCCGGGGCAGGCGCGGTCGCCATGCCCCAGGTCAGCCGGGCGCAGACGGTCACCTGGAAATTCCAGTCGACCTGGCCGACCAAGGACATCTTCCACGAATTCGCCGGCGACTTCGCCAAGCGCGTCAACGACATGTCCGGCGGCCGGCTGAAGCTCGACGTGCTCGCCGCCGGTGCGGTCGTGCCGGCCTTCCAGATGCAGGACGCTGTCGCCGCCGGCATCCTCGATGGCGGCCACGGCGTCTCGGCCTATTGGTACGGCAAGAACAAGGCCTTTTCGCTGTTCGGCACGCCGCCGGCGCTGGGCTGGGACGCCACCAACTTCCTCGGCTGGATGAATTATGGCGGCGGCTACGATCTCTACAACGACCTCGTTCAGAACCAGCTCAAGCTCAATCTGGTCGGTTTCTTCTCGGGGCCGATGCCGTGCCAGCCGCTCGGCTGGTTCAAGAAGGAGCTGAAGACCGCCGACGACTTCAAGGGCCTCAAATACCGCACCGTCGGGCTCGCGGCCGATCTGAAGCGCGAAATGGGGGCCGCGGTCACCATCCTCGCCGGCGGCGAGATCGTACCGGCGCTGGAGCGTGGCGTGATCGACGGGGCGGAGTTCAACAACCCGTCCTCCGACTCGATCCTCGGCTTCCAGGACGTCGCCAAGGTCTACATGCTGCAGAGCTACCATCAGGCGGCGGAGAGCTTCGAACTGCTCTTCAACAAGACCAAGTTCGATGCCCTGGCGCCGGAGCTCAAGGCGATGGTGAAGTTCGCGGCCGAATCCGCGTCCTCCGACATGAACTGGAAGGCGCTCGACCGCTACTCCAAGGACATCGAGGCCTTGCGCGCCAAGGGCGTCAACGTGGTCTCGACGCCGGAGGCGATCCTGAAGGCGCAGCTCGCGGCCTGGGACAAGGTGCTGGAGAAGCTTGGCGGCGAGAACGCCTTCTTCAAGAAGGTGGTGGATTCCCAGAAGGACTGGGTCAAGCGCACCGTTTCCTTCCAGCGGCTCAACGAGCCGTCGCGCGACCTCGCCTTCAACCACTTCTTCAAGAGCTGATCTCGCTCGCACGATGAGAAGACACCCGCCGCCCTTCGCGGTGGCGGGTGTCCTGTGCCCGGTTTTGCAAGCAGCAGGCAGCGGATACGCATGGGACTGATCCTGGCGATCGACAAAGTGAACACCGCCATCGGCAAGCTCGCCGGCTGGACCATTCTTATCCTGACATTGGCGATCAGCTACGAGGTCTTCGCGCGCTACGTCCTGCGCGCGCCGACCGAGTGGGCCTTCGACGTCAGCTACATCCTCTACGGGACCCTGTTCATGCTGGCCGGGCCCTATGCGCTCGCCCGCAACGCCCATGTTCGCGGCGACTTCCTCTACCGGCAATGGGCGCCGCGAACCCAGGCGCGGCTCGATCTCGCGCTTTATCTGCTGTTCTTCTTCCCCGGCATCATCGCGCTCGCCTGGGCCGGCTACAAGTTCGCGGCCTTCTCCTGGATGATCGGCGAGCATTCCTCGAACTCGCCGAACGGCCCACCTCTCTACCATTTCAAGTCGCTGATCCCGATCGCCGGCGTGCTGATGACGGTGCAGGGACTGGCCGAGGTCGCGCGCTGCGTCATCTGCCTGCGCACCGGCGAGTGGCCGCCGCGGCTGCATGATGTCGAGGAAACCGAAAAGCTCATTCTGGAACAGGCCGCGGCTGCGCAAGGCGCGCCCGACGCCGGGAAAGCGATCTGATGCTGCTTGGCATGGGTAATCCCGAACTGGGCGTGCTGATGCTCGTCCTGTTCATCGTCTTCATCATGCTCGGTTTCCCGATCGCCTTCACCCTGATGGCGCTGGGTGTCGGATTCGGCTACTGGGCGATGGGCGACACGGTCTTCAACCTCGTCGTCCAGCGCACCTATTCGGTGATGGCCAACGACGTCCTGGTCTCGATCCCGCTCTTCATCTTCATGGGCTACATCATCGAGCGGGCGAACATCCTCGACAAGCTGTTCCACTCGATCCAGCTCGCCCTCGGCAATGTTCCGGGCTCGCTCGCCATCGCGACGCTCGCCACCTGCGCGATCTTCGCGACCGCGACCGGTATCGTTGGCGCGGTGGTGACGCTGATGGGCCTGCTGGCCTTCCCGGCGATGTTGCGGGCCGGCTACGACGTCAAGCTCTCGGCCGGCGTGGTCTGTGCCGGCGGCTGCCTCGGCATCCTGATCCCGCCTTCTGTGATGCTGATCCTCTATGGCGCGACGGCCGGCGTCTCGGTGCCCAAGCTCTATGCCGGCGCTCTGTTCCCCGGCCTGCTGCTGGCTGGCATGTACATGCTCTATGTGCTGATCCGCTGCTGGCTCAACCCGGCACTGGCGCCGAAGCTGCCGAAGGAGCAGACCGACGTGCCCTGGACCACCGTGGCCTGGGCGCTGGCGACGAGCTTTTTCCCGCTGACATTGCTAATCATGTCGGTGCTCGGCGCGATCTTCTTCGGCATCGCGACGCCGACCGAGGCCGCGGCGGTGGGCTCGCTCGGCAGCCTGATCCTCGCCGCCGCCTATCGCTCGCTGAGCTTCGGCAAGGTCAAGGATTCGGTGATCCTGACGGCGCGGACCTCGGCGATGGTCTGCTGGCTCTTCGTCGGCTCCTTCATCTTCTCGTCGATCTTCGCCATTCTCGGCGGTCACGAGCCGATCAAGAACCTGGTCACGGCGCTCAACCTGTCGCCGACCATGTTCCTGATCGTCGCGCAGATCATCATCTTCATTCTCGGCTGGCCGCTTGAATGGACCGAGATCATCGTGATCTTCGTGCCGATCTTCCTGCCGCTGCTGGAGTTCTTCAAGATCGATCCGCTGTTCTTCGGCATCCTGATCGCCTTGAACATCCAGACCTCGTTCCTGTCGCCGCCGGTGGCGATGGCGCCCTTCTATCTCAAGGGCATCGCGCCACCGCATGTCACGATCAACCAGATCTTCTCGGGCGTGATGCCCTATCTGGCCCTGGTGCTGGTGGCGATGCTGCTGGTTTATGTCTTCCCGGGCATTGCGCTCTGGCTGCCAAAATATCTCTATGGCTGAGGGTCAGCGCTCGCTGCGGCTGTCCTGGCCGCAGCGGAAGCCTGTAGCCTTCTCGTCGGCGAGGCGGCGCGCTTGCTCATTGGCGTCGCTGCTGCGGCCATCGACACTGCCGATGACGCATGAGACGCCGTCCGGGCTGAGCCGGTAGACGACGAGGCGGCTACCATCGAGCCTGCCGACATTCCGGCCGGTGGCGTAGCGCAGAATCGCGGCTTGTGGCCGGCTGCCCCTGGGCCCGCGCCATTCAATGGTCCGGCCGGCTTCGAAGAAGCCCGCCTTGTCCGAGACGGTCTCGGCGATCGGCCGCGTGCTGAAATCGACCGAGGAGGAATCGTCGCCGGCGGTCCAGATCACCGGAATGCCGGCCTTGCCGGCGCAGCGATGCACCGAGACGCCCTGATCGTCGGGTCTGGCCTTCCGGCATTTACCGTAATCATGGCTGGTGTAGCTGCTGGTCCAGCGCTCGGCGGCCGCGGCGGTGCCGAAGAGAGCCAGGCAGAGCCCGAATGCGATCGCCCTCATCGGCAGGCCCTTCTTCGGCGATGCTGCCTGCATCAAACGCCGGAGAAGGCGGAAAGCAAGTCTCGTGAGAGCGGGCCGCCGGCTGTCGTCGCGAACTCGGAAAGGGCGGTCTCCGATTCTTTTTTCGGGCGTCCGGCGATTCAGGTTCTGGGACGAACAAGGCCTGATCATGGCGAATGGTTCGCCACCCGGCTACTCAATCGGAGAACGAACATGACCCGCACCAAGAAGAGCTTCGCCGCCGCCGTCGCCGCCCTGGCGCTGGGCGCTTCCGTTTTCGCCACCTCCGATGCCGAAGCCCGTCCGCGCTATCGCGGCGCCGCCATCGGTGCCGGCATCGTCGGTGCGCTGGCCGTCGGCGCCCTCGCCGCCGCGGCCGCCAGCCCCGCCTATGGCTACGGTTACGGTTATGAGCCGGCCTATGCCTACGGCCCCGTCCGCCGCTGCCATCTGGTCGATCGGGTCAACTATTACGGTGACGTCATCGGTACCCGCCGCGTCTGCCGCACCTATTACTGAGCTTTCCCGAGGCCGTCCTCCCCGGCCAAACTTCAAGGCCCGCCAGAATGGCGGGCCTTTTTCGTGCTTGTGGCGCTGGAAACGAGCCGCGCCGTCATTCCGGGCTCAGGCCTTCGGCCAGCCCCGGAATGACGGTGGAGGTTCCGCGCGGAATCAGCCGCCGGTCGACATGGTCAGCGGCGGCTTCACCTCGGCGGGAATCGGCGAGACATAGCCGCCATCGGCGGCGACGCGCTTCTGGAAATCGGCCTTGGCCGCTGCCATCAAAGCGGGGTCGGTCAGCACGGCGGCGCCGGTCGCGGCCATCGCCTTGGCGACCTGGACCATCGCCTTGTGAGCGGCCGGGGTCTTGCCCTGCGCCACCACCTGCCAGGTGTGGAAGGGCGTGCCGATCGCGACCGTCGGCGCATGCGCCTGAACGGTCGGCACGACCCAGCTGACATCGCCGACATCGGTCGAGCCGATCGCCGGGTTGCGCGGGGCGTCGAGCGGCACGGTGAAGTCGGCGAGCGCCGCGTCGGTCTTGGGCAGGCCGATCGAGCGCCAGAGCGCATCGATGTCCTTCTGGGTCAGCGTCGCGCGGATCTTGCGCGCGAACTCCTGGTCGGCCTCGTCGAAATGCGGCGGGCCGAGATCCTCCATGATGCCCTGAAGGGCGCTTTCCAGCGGGCCGTTGCCGACGACGTTGGAGACGGCGCTGACGATCTTCACCTCGACCTTGGTCTCGGTCATCAGCGCGGCGCCCTCGGCGATTTTCTTGACGCGGCCGACGAGCTCAAGCATGCCCGGCAGATCGCGGGCACGGATCGAATAGCGCACGCGGGCATGGGCCTGGACGACGTTCGGCGCGATGCCGCCGGTGTCGAGCAGGGCATAGTGGACACGCGCATCGCTCGGCATGTGCTCGCGCATATAGTTGACGCCGACATTCATCAGCTCGACGGCGTCGAGCGCGCTACGGCCGAGTTCGGGCGAGGCGGCGGCATGCGAGGTGCGGCCGGTGAAGGTGAAGTCGGCGCGGGTATTGGCGAGCGAGAGCGGCGGCGTCACCTCCCAGAAGCTGTTCGGATGCCAGGAGATCGCGATATCGGCGTCCTCGAAGGCGCCGGCGCGGACCATGAAGGCCTTGGCGGCGCCGCCTTCCTCGGCCGGGCAGCCATAATAGCGCACGCGGCCGGGCAGCTTGTTCTCGGCGAGCCAGTTCTTCATCGCGGTCGCGGCCAAAAGGGCGGCCGAGCCGAGCAGGTTGTGGCCGCAGCCATGGCCATGGCCGCCGGCCTCGATCTCGCGATGCTCGGCGACGCCGGCCTCCTGGCTGAGGCCCGGCAGCGCGTCGTACTCGCCGAGGAAGGCGATGACCGGGCCGCCTTCGCCGGCTTCGCCGATCACCGCGGTCGGGATGTCGGCGACGTTCTCGGTGATGCGGAAACCCTGATGCTTCAGTTCGGCGACATGCTCGGCGACCGAGCGCTTTTCGGTGTAGCAGACCTCGGGGATCGCCCAGACGCGATCGCTGAGTTCGATGAAGCGCTGCTTGCTGGCGTCGACATGGCGCCAGAGATCGTTGCGGTTGTCCATTGCTGGTCTCGTTCTGCGGTGAGCTTTCGGGCCTTTGTCGCAAGCATGGAACCTCGCGTCCAGCAACCGCAAGGCATGGCAGTCCTGTCCGGGACTATCCTTGGTGCTTGATTTTCGGGGCGGCATCGGCCTGATGCGCGCATGGCTCGCCGCAAGCTTCTTTTCGTCGCCACCGAGGACTGGTTCTTCGCCTCGCATTTCCTGCCTATGGCGCGGGCTGCGGGCGAGATGGGCTTCGACGTCGCGGTGATCGCCCGCGAACGCCAGCACCGGCGCGTGATCGAGGCGGCCGGCGCCAGGCTGATCGCGCTCGAGGCTGAGCGCCGCAGCCTGTCGCCCAAGGCGCTCTACCGGCAGGTCATGGCGTTGAAGCACCTGATCGCCGCCGAGCAGCCGGACATCCTGCACTGCATCGCGCTGAAGCCGATTGCGCTCGCCGGGTTCGCCGGGAAGATCGCCGGGGTCGAGCGGCGGGTCTATGCGCTGACCGGGCTCGGCTTCCTCGGCGCCCGCGAGGGCGCGGTGGCGCAGGCGGCCCGGCTGGCGGCACGCTTCTGGTTGCGCGAGGCGATCGACGGGCCGCATGTGCGCTTCCTGTTCGAGAACCCGGATGATCCGGTCATGCTGGGCCTCGATCCCGCCGATGCGACGAAGGTCGCGATCGTCGGCGGTGCCGGCGTCGACCCGCTGATCCTGATGCCGGAGCCGATGCTGCCGCAGCCGCCGCTCAAGGTCGCCGTCGTCGCGCGCATGCTCTGGTCGAAGGGCGCCGACCTCGCCGTCGAGGCGGTGACGCTGGCGCGCAAGCAGGGTGCGCGGATCGAACTCACCCTGCACGGTGCGCCCGACCCGTCCAACCCCAAGGCGGTGCCGGAAGCGACCTTGCGCGAATGGTCGTCGCGCCCCGGCATCAAATGGGCCGGGCCGACGCGCGATATCGAGGGTGTCTGGCGGGCCCACCATGTCTGCTGCCTGCCTTCGCGCGGCGGCGAGGGCCTGCCGCGCACCTTGCTCGAAGGCGCCGCCTGCGGCCGGGCGCTCTTGACCACCGACGTGCCAGGCTGCCGCAGCTTCGTGCGCGACGGCCAGGACGGTTTCGTCGTCCCGGCCAATGATGTCGCGGCCCTGACCAGGGCGCTGATGGCGCTCGCCGGCTCGCCCGGCATGGTCGAGCGCATGGGGCTGAGCGCGCGCGATCGGCTGCTCGCCGGCTACACCGAGCGCGACGTGATGGAAGGCGTGAAGGCGCTCTATCGCGGCCTGCTCGGGCAACCGCAGGCGGATGTCGTCGCATGAGCGAGGAGCTCGCGACGGAGGATCGGCTCGGCTTCATCCGCGCCCATACACGTCTCCTGCCGGTGCCGCACGCGCCGGAGATCTCGCTCCATGTCGCGGAGGAGGCGACCGAGCTCTGGCAGAAGACCGAGGAGGAGCTGGCGACGATCGGCCTGCCGCCGCCCTTCTGGGCTTTCGCCTGGGCCGGTGGGCAGGCGCTGGCGCGCTATGTCCTCGACCATCCGGAGGTGGTGAGCGGGCGGCGCGTGCTCGATTTCGCCAGCGGCTCCGGGCTCGTCGCCATCGCCGCGGCGAAGGCCGCCGCAGCTCAGGTGGCGGCAGCCGATATCGATGCCTTCGCCGCTGCGGCGATCGGCCTCAATGCCGAGGCGAACGGCGTTTCGGTGACACCCCGGCACGAGGATCTGATCGGCCGGGACGAGGGCTGGGAAACCGTGCTCGCCGGCGATATCTGCTATGAGCGCGAGCTCGCGGGGCAGGTGATCGACTGGCTTTCAGCCCTGTCGAAACGCGGCGCGACCGTGCTGATCGGCGACCCCGGCCGCAGCTACCTGCCCAAGAACAGGCTCGTCGAGGTCGCGACCTATCAGGTGCCGGTGACGCGGGCGCTGGAGGATGCCGAGATCAAGAAAAGCTCGGTGTGGCGGCTGGCGGGCGCACCGTGACGGCGCTGCCGTTCGCTCTCAGTCGATCGCGTCCTTGAGATCGACCGTGCCCTGCTTGCCGATCGCGTCGTAATTGCGCTTGAGCCAGCGCTTGGCGGCATTGCGCCCCATATCGCGCAGGCGCAGCAGGAAATCCCATTCGGCCCTGAGGCGCGAGGAGCTGGTGAGCTGGGCTAGAGGCGCGCCGCCATCGATCCGGTGCATCAGAACGCGCTTGTAATCGGCCGTCGAAAGCTTGCCGGCATCGATCAGGCGGTTGACGAAGGCGATGGCGCGCAGTTCGCGCAGGAGCGAGGCGTTGAAGGTGATCTCGTTCAGCCGGTCCTGGATGGCGCGGGCATTGGTCGGCAGCTCCTTGCGCTCGAGCGGGTTGATCTGGACCAGCAGGATGTCGTCACCCTGCGCCTCGTAGAACAGGGGATAGAGCGCCGGATTGCCCATATAGCCGCCGTCCCAATAGGCCTGTCCGTCGATCTCGACGGCCTGGAACAGCATCGGCAGGCAGGCCGAGGCCATCAGATGGTCGGCGGTGAGTTCCTGGCGGGTGAAGACCCTGATCTTGCCGGTGCGGACATTGGTCGCGGCGATGAACAGGTTGACGTCGGCGCAGCCGCGCACCTTGTCGAAGTCGATCAGGTCCGCAATGACGCCGCGCAGCGGGTTGATGTTGAGCGGGTTGACGTCATAGGGGCTCGCCATCTTCGAGAACATCTCGAACCAGATCAGGCCGGGCGGATGGCCATTGCTCCAGGCGCCGAGCATGGTGTCGAGCAGCGAGCGCTCGGAGCCGCCATATTTGCCGTCGACGCTGATCCGGCGCCAGAAATTCTCCAGCGCCGTGCGGGCGCCGTCGGCGCCGCCATCGAGCCAGCCCTCGGCGAGCACGACGGCGTTCATCGCCCCGGCGCTGGCGCCGGTCATCGCCTCGAGGGCGATCCTTCCATCGGCGAGGATCGCGTCGAGCACGCCCCAGGTGAAGGCGCCATGGGCGCCGCCACCCTGCAGGGCGAGGTTGACCGACTTCTCCGCCTTCGGCCCGGCGAGGCCCTTGACCTGGGGGACGCGGCGCTGGCGGCGGCCGGTCACGCGGCGGTCCAGCCGCCGTCCATCGGCAGGGTCGTGCCGGTGATCGACTTCGCCGCGTCGGTGCAGAGGAAGACGGCGAGCGCCGCGACCTGCTCGACGGTGACGAACTGCTTGGTCGGCTGGGCGGTCAGGAGCACATCGTTGATGACCTGCTCCTTGGTGAGATTGCGCGCCTTCATCGTGTCGGGAATCTGCTTCTCGACGAGGGGCGTCCAGACATAGCCGGGGGCGATGGCGTTGACGGTGATGCCCCTGGTCGCGACCTCGAGCGCCACCGTCTTGGTGAAGCCGGCGATGCCGTGCTTGGCGGCGACATAGGCCGATTTGAAGGGTGAGGCGACGAAGGCGTGGGCCGAGGCTGTGTTGATGATCCGGCCCCAGCCCTTCTCCTTCATCTTCGGCAAGGCGGCGCGGGTGGCGTGGAAGGCCGAGGACAGGTTGATCGCGATGATCTGGTCCCATTTCTCGAGCGGGAACTCGTCGACCGGGGCGACATGCTGGATGCCGGCATTGTTGACGAGGATATCGATGGCGCCGAACTCCTTCTCGGCCTCGGCGACCATCGCCGCGATTTCGTCGGGCTTCATCATATTGGCTGCGGAGTAGCGCGCCTTGACCTTGAACTCGGTCTCGATACCGGCCCGTTCCTTCTCGATCGCGGCTGCATCGCCGAAGCCATTGATCACGACATTGGCGCCCTCCGCGGCGAGTGCGCGGGCATAGGCGAGGCCGATGCCGGAGGTGGAGCCGGTGACGAGCGCGGTGCGGTCTTTGAGGAACATTGCGGGCGGCTCCTGACAAGGGGCGGGGAATTGCTTAGCTTACAGGCGGCGAGGGCGGCCGCGCCAGTCGGCGAGACTTGGTCGCCGGACGGTGCCTTATGTGATATTGCAACGCAACATGACGAAAATGCAGCCAGATGCGCACGATCACAGCCATGAGCACGTCCATGCCGAGGGGGGCTGCCGGCACGCGCACGACCATGCCGGCCAGGCCGAGGCGGGGTTGGCCCGGGCCGAGGCGGTGTGCAGGGAGCGCGGCCTGCGGTTGACGCCGATCCGGCGCAAGACGCTCGAGGCGCTCTATGCCGACCACCGCCCAGTCGGCGCCTATGATCTCGCCGACCGGATTTCGCCGCCGGGCGGGCGCCGGCTGGCGCCGATCTCGATCTATCGCGCCCTCGACTTCCTGGTCGAGCAGGGCTTCGTGCACCGTCTGAGCTCGCGCAACGCCTTCATCGCCTGCCCGCACGGCCATGGCGCCGACGAGGCGGTCGCCTTCCTGATCTGTGAGGTCTGCGGCGGGGTCGACGAGGATGCCTCGCCCGCCATGCGCGGCGCGATCCGTGGCATGGCGCAGGCTCGGCAGTTCAAGCCTTCCTATCAGGTCGTGGAGATCGTCGGACGCTGTGAGCATTGTCGTCATGCCGACGCTGCTTGACGATTTTCCTTCAAGGGCGCAGTTCAGCCGCAGTGAACCGTTCCCGGCCCTGAAATCCGGACCTTCTTCATGACCGAGCCGCTCCAGATCTGCCTGCCCGAAGGTCCGCATGCTGCGCCCGCGCCACGGGCGGGCACGGTCCCGGTCATGGTCGGGCACGTCAAGGTCGGCGGTGGCGCGCCGATCGTCGTGCAATCGATGACCAATACCGACACCGCCGACATCCCGGCGACGGTCGGCCAGGTCGCGGCGCTGGCGCGGGCCGGCTCCGAGCTGGTGCGGATCACGGTCGACCGCGACGAGGCGGCGGCGGCGGTGCCGCATATCCGCGAGCGGCTCGACATTCTCGGCATCGACGTGCCGCTGATCGGCGATTTCCACTATATCGGGCACAAGCTGCTGGCCGATCATCCGGCCTGCGCGCAGGCGCTGGCGAAATACCGGATCAACCCCGGCAATGTCGGCTTCAAGGACAAGAAGGACCGGCAGTTCGGCCAGATCGTCGAACTTGCGATTCGGCACGGCAAGAGCGTGCGCATCGGCGCCAATTGGGGCTCGCTCGACCAGGAGCTACTGACCGGGCTGATGGACATCAATGCGAGGTCGCCGCGGCCGATCGATGCGCGCGCCGTGATGCGCGAGGCGATGGTGCGCTCGGCGCTGTTCTCGGCCGAGCGCGCCGAGGAGATCGGGCTCGGGCGCGACCGGATCATCCTCTCGGCCAAGGTCTCGGGTGTGCAGGACCTGATCGCGGTCTACCGGATGCTGGCCGCGCGCGGCGACTACGCCATCCATCTCGGCCTGACCGAGGCGGGCATGGGCTCGAAGGGCCTGGTCGCTTCCTCGGCGGCGCTCGGCGTGCTGCTGCAGGACGGGATCGGCGACACGATCCGCTTCTCGCTGACGCCGGAGCCGGGCGGAGACCGCACGCTCGAGGTCAAGGCCTCGCAGGAGCTGCTGCAGACCATGGGCTTCAGGGCCTTCGTGCCGCAGGTCGCCGCCTGTCCGGGCTGCGGGCGCACGACCTCGACGGTTTTCCAGGAACTGGCGCGGGACATCCAGGACTGGATCGCCGCTTCGATGCCCGAGTGGAAGCTGCGCTATCCCGGCGTCGAGGGGCTGAACGTCGCGGTGATGGGCTGCATCGTCAACGGCCCCGGCGAATCCAAGCATGCCGATATCGGCATCTCGCTGCCCGGCACCGGCGAGGCGCCGACCGCACCGGTCTTCGTCGATGGCAAGAAGGTCACGACCCTGCGCGGCGCCAACATCGCGACCGAGTTCAAGTCCATGGTCGACGAGTATATCGGCCGGCGCTACGGGCAGGCCTATGAGTTGCGCAAGGCGGCGGAATAGCTGCGAGCCGACTGTGGCTTTGCTGGGCTTGCGCCTATGCGTGCGATACGGGCTGTGCTAGAGGCCCCGGCCTTTCGCTGCATCGCAGCATCCGCGGAGCATCCCTGATGGGTCATGACCAGCAGAATCCGGCCCCTGCCAAGCCGGACGGGGACCGTTTCGGGCTCGAAGAGCCGGTAAATGGCGGGCATTCCTCGCATAGCTATGCGGCGCTGGCGCTCGGCGCACTCGGCGTGGTTTTCGGGGATATCGGCACCAGCCCGCTCTATGCGCTGCGCGAGACGATCCTGGCCGCGACCGGCGCTGCCTCGGGCGGCCATGGCGGTGCGGTCGACGTCACGCTCGCCGGCTCGCTGCCGCGCGAGGTCATCCTCGGCGTGCTCTCGCTGATCCTGTGGTCGCTGGTCAGCGTCGTGACGCTGAAATATGTCGTGCTGCTGCTGCGGGCCGACAACAACGGCGAGGGCGGCACGCTGACCCTGGTCGCGCTGGCGCAGCGTGCGCTCGGCCGGTCCCGCGGCGGCGTGGTGCTGTTCCTCGGCATGGCCGGGGCGGCGCTGTTCTATGGCGATGCGGTGATCACTCCGGCGATCTCGGTGCTCTCGGCGATCGAGGGCATCAAGCTGGTGACGCCGGTGCTCGACGACTATGTCGTGAGCATCGCCTCAGTGATCATGATCGCGCTCTTCCTGGTGCAGAGCCGCGGTACGGCCAAGGTCGCGAATTTCTTCGGCCCGGTGATGACGCTCTGGTTCCTGACCCTGGGCGGGCTCGGAATCTACCATATCTCCGACGATCTCGGGGTCTTGGCCTCGATCAATCCCTATCATGGCCTGCGCTTCTTCGTCGACCATCCCGGCCTGTCGCTCGCCGTGCTCGGCACGGTCTGCCTGGCGGTGACCGGGGCGGAGGCGCTCTATGCCGATATGGGCCATTTCGGGCGCGGGCCGATCCGCGGCGCCTGGCTCTATCTGGTCTTCCCGGCGCTGTGGCTGAACTATCTCGGCCAGGGCGCACTGATCCTGTCGGATTCCTCGGCGATCGAGAATCCATTCTTCCGTCTGGCGCCGCAGGGCTTCACCCTGCCGCTGGTGATCATGGCGACGATCGCCACCATCATCGCCAGCCAGGCGGTGATCACCGGCGCCTTCTCGCTGACCCGGCAGGCGATCCAGCTCGGGCTGCTGCCGCGCCTCGAGATCCGGCACACCTCGGAACATACCTCCGGCCAGATCTTCATCCCGCGGATGAACACGCTGCTGCTGCTGACGGTGTTGCTGCTGATCTGGACCTTCAGGACCTCCTCCAATCTGTCGCACGCCTATGGCATCTCGGTGTTCGGCGCGATGGCGGTGGATTCGCTGCTCGCCTTCATCGTGATCTGGCGGGGCTGGCGCTGGAGCCTGCTGGCGACCTCGCTGGTGCTGGTGCCGTTCCTGCTGATCGACATCGCCTTCTTCTCCGCCAATCTGCTGAAGCTGTTCAGCGGCGGCTATGTCCCGGTGCTGTTCGCGATCGCGCTGACCGTGCTGATGTGGACCTGGGTGCGCGGCACGCGGATCCTGTTCGACAAGACGCGCAAGACCGACGTGCCCCTGCTCGAACTGGTCGGCATGCTGACCAAGAGCCCGCCTTATCGGGTCAAGGGCATGGCGGTGTTCCTGACCAGCGATCCCGAGACAGCGCCGGCCTCGCTGCTGCACAATCTCAAGCACAACAAGGTGCTGCACGAGCGCAACGTGATCCTGACCGTGCGCTCGGCCGATACTCCGCGCGTCGCCGAGAGCGAGCGGGTCAGGCTGTCGCGGATCACCGAGGATTTCTGGCGGGTCGAGATGGTCTACGGCTATATGGAGAGCCCGAACATTCCCAAGGGGCTCGCCATCCTGCGTAAGCAGGGCTTCAAGTTCGACATCATGTCGACCTCGTTCTTCCTGTCGCGGCGCTCGATCAAGGCCTCGCCGAATTCGGGCATGCCGGTCTGGCAGGACAATCTCTTCATCGGCCTGACCAAGAGCGCGACCGACGCCACCAACTTCTTCCAGATCCCGACGGGACGCGTGGTCGAGGTCGGTACGCAGGTCACGGTCTGAGCGGGGCGAGCCTCGTCGCGGCGTAGCGCCCGCCCGGGCAGGGCGGGCTCAGCTCTTGCGGTTGGCGGCGAAGCGCGCCGCCGCGCGCAGCATCGCCGCCTCCGGCCCGAACTCGGTCAGCGCCGCCACGGCCGCCTCGCTGAAGCGATCGCGTTCGCGCTTGGCCGCTTCGAGGCCGAGCGCGGCGACCAGCGTCGCCTTGCCCCTGGCATCGTCCTTGGCGGTCGCCTTGCCCATCTGCTCGGGGCTGGCCTCGATATCGAGAATGTCGTCGGCGACCTGGAAGGCCGCTCCGAGCGCCCGGCCGTAAACCGTCAGCGCTGTCATGCTTCCGGCATCGGCCTGTCCGAGACGGGCGCCGAGCGCGACGCTCGCCGCCAGCAGCGCGCCGGTCTTCATCGCCTGCAGGCGCAGGATCGCGGCCTCGCCGAGGCGCGCAGGTGCGCCTTCCGCGGGAAAGCGCCCTTCGGCCGCCAGATCGAGCATCTGGCCACCGACCATGCCGCCGGCACCGAGCGCGCGCGATAGCATCAGCACCAATGCAGCGCGCGTCTCGCCGTGGCGATGCGTGGCGGGGTCAGAGAGGACGTCGAAGGCGAGCGTCAGCAGGCTGTCGCCGGCGAGGATCGCCGTCGCCTCGTCATAGGCCTTGTGCACGGTCGGCCGGCCGCGGCGGATGTCGTCATCATCCATGGCCGGCAGGTCGTCATGGACCAGCGAATAGCAATGGGCGAGCTCGACGGCCGCGCCGGCACGCAGGGCCTGCGCGCGATCGACACCGAAGATGCGGGCGGTCTCGGCGACCAGGAAGGGGCGCAGGCGCTTGCCGCCGCCGAGCGCGCCATGACGCATCGCCGCCAGCAGGCGCGCCGGCCGATGGATCTCGCCGGCCTCCGGCTCATCGCGCAGCAGGCTGGCGAGCAGCGCCTCGATGGCATCGGCGGTTTCGGCCAGGCCGGCGGCAAGAGCCTCCTCGGAGGCGGTCTTTGCAGAACTCATCAGGCCCTCTCGCGTTCGCTTGCCGGGCCGGTGCCCAGCGTTTTGGGGCTTGCAGGAGGCGGGCTTCATCGTCAAGCGTGGGGCATGACAGGAATGGCAGGCAATCCGGGACCGAAGCGCAACGGCCTCGTGACGCGAATCATCCGCATCCTGACGATGACCATGCTGGCTCTGGCGATCAGCTTCGGCGTGGCGCTCGTGCTCTACCGCTTCGTTCCGGCGCCATCGACCCTGATGCTCGGGCGCTGGCTGAGTTTTCGCGAGGTGAATCGCGACTGGGTACCGCTGGAAGAGATCTCGCCGCATCTGGTCCGTGCCGTGATCGCCTCCGAGGATCAGCGCTTCTGCAGCCATGCAGGTGTCGACTGGGGCGAGCTCAATGCCGTGCTCCAGGACGAGGACGGGCCGAGCCGCGGCGCTTCGACGCTGACCATGCAGACCGCGAAGAACCTCTTCCTCTGGCCTGGGCGCTCCTATCTGCGCAAGGCGCTGGAGCTGCCCGTCGCCCTGTCGATCGACCTCGCCTGGCCGAAGCAGCGGATCATCGAGGTCTATCTCAACATCGCCGAATGGGGCGAGGGCGTCTTCGGCGCGGAAGCGGCGGCGCAGCGCTATTTCGGCAAGCCGGCCGCGAAGCTGACGCCGGCCGAGGCGGCGCGGCTCGCCGGGGCGTTGCCCAATCCGATCCTGCGCAATCCCGGCCGGCCGAACCGCGCCCTGCAGGCCGCGGCAGGGCGCGTGCAGCGGCGCATGCAGCAGCTCGGGCCGCTCGGCGACTGTGCGCTGCCGCGCCGGAGCGCAGCGGCCTTGCCAGATTTTCGGCGGGGAGCTCTAGCCAGAGCGCGCGCAAGCGTGTAAAGGCCTGCCACCTTACGAATGTGACGTCGTCGCACAGGTCGTGCGGGCGAAAGCCCAGCGCCTCCGGCGGCGGCATGATGGAGAGTACCATGGCCGTTCCGAAGAGAAAGACTTCGCCGTCGAAGCGCGGCATGCGCCGCTCGGCCGACGCGCTGAAGCAGCCTGCCTATATCGAAGACAAGAACTCCGGCGAGCTGCGCCGTCCGCACCATGTCGACCTGAAGTCGGGCATGTATCGCGGCCGCCAGGTCCTGAAGGCCAAGACCGAGGCCTGAGGACGAGCGGGCGCGACCCGCTTGTCCCGAGCGATTTGAGAACGCCGGCCATCAGGCCGGCTTTTTCGTTTTGCGGGTGCGCGCGGGCCTGATTGCGGGCCGCTCAGGCCAGGCGCGGCGCGATGCGGGTGGTGCGGGACGTGGCGCCCGCCGCCTTGCGATAGAGACCGGCCGCGGCGGCGGGTGTCTCCAGGCTGCGCCTGGCGAACGGGCCGATCCCGGCATGGCTGGCGGCGAGCTGCACCAGGAAAGCGGCCGGCACGAGCGGCGCATGCGGACGCCGCCGTTCGGAACTGCGCCGCTCGGAAGAGCCGTTCCAGACCTCTTTGCTCATTGTGCCGCTCCGAAACGCCAGGACTGTCCGGGGCTGGAGGCTGCAAGCACGAGGCCGGGCTTAACCGTCCGTTAAGCCAGAGAGATGCATCGTTTCGGGACAGATTCCGCTCTCTCGAATCCGGGTCCGACGGCCCCCCCGTCGCCGAGGCCGTCGTCCGATGCCCGTGCCTTCCATCTTCGGCTCTCGCGACGAGAAGATCGTCGATCCGCGCAGCTTGCTCTCTTCGATCGGCGAGGTGGTCTACACCTGGGACATCGCCACCGATGCGCTGGACTGGGGCCCGAATGTCGCAGAGGTCCTCGGCCCGGTCGCGCCGACGGTGCTGGTGCGTGGCCTCGCCTTTGCCGGTCTGGTCGAGCCGGGAAGCGGGCGCAGCCGCTATGATGCGATCCATTCGGCGGGCGCACAGGATTCGGGCGAGGGGGTGACCTATCGCACGCGCTATGCGGTCGACCTCGCCGGCCGCAAGATGTGGATCGAGGATGCCGGGCGCTGGTTCGCCGGCATGGATGGCCGTCCGGCGCGCGCACGCGGCGTACTGCGCCTCGAGCGGGCGGTGCGGCCGCAGGAACTCGATGTCGATCACCACGATCTCTGCGACCGCTCCGCTCTGGTCGAGCATGTCGAGGCGGCGCTGGCCGAGCATTTGCCGGCGGAGCGCGGCCTCGTGGTCCTTATCGGTGCAATCGACGAGCTCGCCCGACTCAATGACGATTTCGGCCATGAGGCGACCGACGAGATCATTCAGGAGGTGCAGGAGCGGCTGCGTTCAGTGATGCGCCGGCGCGACCAGCTGATGCGCTATTCCGGCAATCGCTTCGCCATCCTGCTCGCAGGCTGCCCGGCGGCGCAGGTCGAAGTCGCGGCGCAGCGCTTCATCAAGGCGGTGGCGAGTTCGGCGATCGAGACCTCGCACGGCATCGCTCTGGCGCGGCTGCGCCTCGGGGCGGCGATCGCGCCGGATTTCGCGCGTGAGGGCGGCGCCCTCGTCGCCGCGGCCGAGAGCGCGCTCGCCGGCGCCAAGGCCGGCGCCGTCGACGAGGCGGTGATCGCGCGGCGCAATGTCGTGCGCAAGAGTGTCGGCGTCGCGGCCGCCCATGATCTCGAGGCGGTGACGGCGCTCAACGAACGCCGTGTCCGGCTGGCCCTGCAGCCGGTGGTCAGCGCGGTCACGCGCAGCCATGTCTTCAGCGAGGCGCTGCTCAGGGTGGAGCGGGCGCAGGGACAGGGCTTCCTCGCCACGGCCGAGCTGATCCCGCTGCTCGAGCGGCGCGGGCTGATCCGATTGTTCGATCATCGCGTGCTCGAGCTCGTGATGGCCCTGCTGGCCGAGCAGCCGCGGCTGAGGCTTTCGGTCAATGTCTCGCCGCGCTCGCTCGCCGACCCGGAATGGCTCGATGCCTTCCTCGCCTGCACCCGAGGCCGCAGCTCCGAGGCGTCGCGGCTGATCGTCGAGGTCACGGAGACGGCGACGATCGCCGATTCCGCGCGGATGGTGAAGCTGCTGACGCGGATCAAGGAACAGGGCGCGCGCGTCGCGATCGACGATTTCGGTGCCGGCCATACCTCGCTGCGGCATCTGCGCGCCTTTCCGATCGACATCCTGAAGCTCGATGGCGCTTTCACCCAGAATCTGCGGCGCTCGACCGATGATCGCTTCTTCGTGCGCACGCTGCTCGATCTCGCGCGCCATCTTGAGGTCGAGACGGTGGCGGAATGGGTCGACGACGATCTCCAGGCCGCGATGCTGCGCGACTGGGGCGTGACCTATCTGCAAGGTCATCTGGTCGGCAAAGCCGAACTCTGGCAATCCAGTCCGGCCCTGGTCGCGCCGCTCTCCGAGGCGATCTGAGGCCTCGGCATGGGCGGCAGGGCGAAGCCGGCCCCCAGGTCGATGCCTTAGAGCCGTGCTCGCTCGCCCGGCTTCACTTGCTCTTGGCGAGCTTGTCCAGCATCTCGCGCATCTCGTTGAGCTCGCGCTTGAGATCGCCGAGTTCCGCATTTTCGGGCGCGGCCGGAGGGGCTTCCGCCTGGGCCTTGGCGCCGGCCGCGGCGAAGGGATTGAACAGCCGGAAGGCATCGGTGAACATGGTCATGTTCGCCCGGGTCTGGGCCTGGATCGCGTCGAGAGCGCCGGTGCCGAAGGTCCCGCCGCCGAAGGCCTTGCTCATCTGCTCGCGGAACTGGTTCTGTTCCTTGGTCAGATTCTCCATCGAGAATTCGAGATAGCGTGGCACCAGTGCCTGCATGCTGTCGCCATAGAAGCGGATCAGCTGGCGCAGGAAAGCGATCGGCAAAAGGTTCTGCCCGTCCTTGCTCTCTTCCTCGAAGATGATCTGGGCCAGCACCGAGCGGGTGATGTCCTCGCCGCTCTTGGCATCGTAGACGACGAAATCCTCGCCATTGCGCACCAGGCCGGCGAGATCTTCCAGCGTGACATAGGAACTTGTGCCCGTATGGTACAGCCGACGATTGGCGTATTTCTTGATGACGGTCGCTTCTTTGTCGCTGGCCATAGATATCCACGCGCCCTGCACCGACCGACCGCCCCGGGATCGGAGCGGCGCCGGAAACGGTTCCCTAGCGTGACGATAGCCTGTCGGCCACCGGCTGCAAGTTTTTTGAGCGCCAGGGCGGCGATGCCTGCCGCTGCCTCGATGATAGGCTTCGCCCGATGGCTGTCTTGACGGCGTCGCCGCGCCCTTCGAAGGTGCGGGGGAGAGTTTGCCGGACCGCCGGGCGCGGAAGGCATGAGAGAACCGGAGGACAAGCCCATGGCTGACAATGACATCGTGATCGTGGGCGCTGCGCGCACCGCCGTCGGCGCCTTCAACGGTGCCTTCGCCAATACGCCGGCTCACGATCTCGGCGCGGCGGCGATCAAGGAGGCGCTGAAGCGCGCCAAGGTCGAGGCCGGTGCGGTCGACGAGGTGATCATGGGCCAGATCCTGACCGCCGGTCAGGGCCAGAACCCGGCCCGCCAGGCCGCGATGATCGCCGGTATCCCGCAGGAGGCGACCGCCTGGGGGCTGAACCAGCTCTGCGGCTCGGGCCTGCGCGCCGTCGCCATCGGCCTCCAGCAGATCGCCAATGGCGATGCCGACATCATCGTCGCCGGCGGCCAGGAATCGATGTCGATGTCGCAGCATGCCGCGCATCTGCGCAATGGCACCAAGATGGGCGACACCAAGTTCATCGACACGATGATCAAGGACGGGCTCTGGGACGCCTTCCATGGCTACCATATGGGCACCACCGCGGAGAACGTCGCGACCAAGTGGCAGCTCAGCCGCGAGGAGCAGGACCGCTTCGCCGTCGGTTCGCAGAACAAGGCCGAGGCGGCCCAGAAGGCTGGCCGCTTCAAGGACGAGATCGTCCCCTTCACCGTCTCGACCCGCAAGGGCGACATCGTCGTCGATGCCGACGAGTATCCGCGCCATGGCGCGACGATCGAGGCGATGGCGAAGCTCAAGCCCGCCTTCTCCAAGGATGGCACCGTCACTGCCGGCAACGCCTCGGGCATCAATGACGGCGCAGCCGCGCTGGTGGTGATGACCGCCAAGGAAGCGGCGAAGCGCGGCCTGACCCCGCTCGCCCGCATCGCCTCCTGGGCGACGGCCGGCGTCGATCCGGCGATCATGGGCACCGGGCCGATCCCGGCGACGCGCAAGGCTTTGGAGAAGGCCGGCTGGAAGATCGGCGATCTCGATCTCGTCGAGGCCAACGAGGCCTTCGCGGCCCAGGCGCTGGCGGTCAACAAGGACCTCGGCTGGAACCCGGACATCGTCAACGTCAATGGCGGCGCGATCGCGATCGGTCATCCGATCGGCGCCTCGGGCGCGCGCGTCCTGGTGACGCTGCTGCACGAGATGGCCAAGCGCGACGCCAAGAAGGGCCTCGCCACGCTGTGCATCGGCGGCGGCATGGGCGTCGCCCTGGCAGTGGAGCGCTGAGCCGCCGGCCATGCCCAAGCAGACCACGCTCTACCGCTACCTGACCGGACCCGATGACGCATCGTTCTGTCACCGGGTCTCGGAGGCGCTGAGCCGTGGCTGGGTGCTCGAGAGCCCGATGATGTCAGGCCATCATGGCCTGACATCTGAATCGGTTTCTCAAACTTGTCGTCTGGAATATGACGTCGCCCCGAAAACCGCTTCGCACTTTTCGGCGTCATGCTCCGGACCCCCGACCCTGACCTATGACGAGAAGGCGGGGCGCGTGATCTGCGGCCAGGCGATCATCAAGGATGTGGACCGGGCCTATGAGCCCGGTCTCGATCTCTCGCAACAATAAGCGGCCGAGGGGCCGGCCCGAAGGGAGGAGCAGAGGATGTCTAGAGTTGCTTTGGTGACTGGGGGCACGCGCGGCATCGGCGCGGCGATCTGCAAGGCGCTGCAGGAGGCCGGCTACAAGGTCGCCGCGAGCTATGCCGGCAATGACGAGGCCGCCGCCAAGTTCAAGGCCGAGACCGGGGTTCCCGTCTATAAATGGGATGTCGGCGACTATGACGCCTGCGCCGCCGGCATCGCCAAGGTCGAGGCCGAGGTCGGGCCGGTCGACATCCTCGTCAACAATGCCGGCATCACCCGCGACGGCTTCTTCCACAAGATGACCAAGGAGCAGTGGTCGGACGTCATCCGCACCAATCTCGACTCGCTGTTCAACATGACCCGGCCGGTGATCGAGGGCATGCGCGGACGCGGCTTCGGCCGGATCATCGTGATCTCATCGATCAACGGCCAGAAGGGCCAGATGGGCCAGGTCAACTATTCGGCGGCGAAGGCCGGCGATATCGGTTTCGTCAAGGCGCTGGCGCAGGAGAACGCCAACAAGGGCATCACCGTCAACGCGATCACGCCGGGCTATATCGGCACCGACATGGTCGCGGCGATGCCGGAGGAGGCGCTGAAGCGCGTCGTCGCCGGCATCCCGGTCGGCCGGCTCGGCAAGCCCGAGGAGATCGCCCAGACCGTGGTCTTCCTCGCCTCGGATACCGGCGCCTTCACCACCGGAGCGACCTTCGCCGTCAATGGCGGCCAGTACATGGCCTGATGTCTTCAGGCGCGCCGCCTGCATGGCGGCGCGCCGTCTCTGCTTCGGTGACGAGGCGGGCATAGCCAGGAGGGGGCCGCTCCGCTAACCGCTGCCGCGCCCCTGCCGAGCGCCACCGATGACCTCCCGCACCGCCACCGCGACCGGCCTCGTCGCCATCCTGCTCTGGTCGACTCTGGCGCTGTTCACAGCGATGAGCGGCCGGGTTCCGGCGTTCCAGCTCGTCGCCATGACCTTCGTGATCGGCGGCCTGTTCATCCTCGCGATCGCGGCGGCGCGGGGCCGGCTGCATCTGGCGCGGCCGACGCCGGCCTCCTTCCTGCTCGGGCTCTACGGCCCCTTCGGCGACAGCGCGCTCTACTATGCCGCGGTCAAGACGGCGCCGCCGGCCGAGGCCAATCTGATCCATTATCTCTGGCCGCTGCTGATCGTGCTGTTCGCGGCGCTTTTGCCGGGCGGCGGGCTGAAGCTGGGCCATCTCGCCGGGGCCCTGATCGGCCTTTCGGCGACGGCGATGCTGATCTCGGGCAGCCTCGGCGCCGGCGGTGACGGTATTCAGCTCGGCCATGTGCTGGCGGCGCTGGGCGCCTTCGTCTAGGCGAGCTATTCGGTGGTCTCGCGCCGCTTCGCCGGCGTTCCCTCCGAGAGCCTCGGCGTCACCATGCTCGGCTGCGCCGTCGCGGCCCTGGCCTGCCATCTCGCCTTCGAGCAGAGCTTGTGGACGCCGAGCCTCGTCGAGTGGGGCGGCGTGCTGGGGCTCGGCCTTGGCGCGACCGGACTCGCCTTCGTCTGCTGGGACATCGGCATGAAGCAGGGCGACGTCTCCCTGCTCGGCGTCGCCTCCTATGCCGCTCCGGTGCTCTCGACCATCGTCCTGGTGCTCGCCGGCTATGCCGCGGCGAGCTGGCTGCTCGCTTTGGCCTGCGTGCTGATCGCGGTCGGAGCGCTGGTCGCGAGCTTCGGTCCGGGTGCCGGAAGGCCGCTTCAGCGGTCCCGCACGCGCGTCTCGTAGGCGTAGACCGTGCGAAAGCCGAGCCGGCGATACATCTCGAAGGCGAGGCCGTTGCTCTGGTCGACCTGGAGATAGGCGAGGCTGCAGCCCTGCGCCGCGGCCCAGCCCATCAGGCCGAGCATCAGCTTCCTGCCGAGACCTTTTCCGCGCAGGCTCTCGTCGACGATCACCGCGCCGATCTCGGCCATACCGCGCTCGGCGATACTCATCGCATAGGCGGCGGGGTGGCCCTCATGCAGCAGGGTCGCGAAGGCGGCTGGCAGGCGCACGCCCGAGACGATGGCTGACAGATGCGCGCGATTGCGCTTGTTGCCGGTCTGGTGGCTGCAGACGCCGGTGACCCAGGCTTCCGCCGCGCGCGGCTCGACGAGCATCTCCGGATCTTCCGGATGCCGGGCAGGATCGAGCTCGGCGACCATGCCGAAGGAGGCTGTCTCGATCCGGTAGCCGCGCGCGGCGAAGCGCTGGCGGGCGCTCTCGGCGACGAGCGGCGTGAAGCGGATGCGCGGCGGCAACCCGGCCTCGGCATAGAGCTTTTCGATGAACGCCAGAGTTTCATCGTCCATTTCGGCGTCGGCCTGCAGGGCCGAAGCGGAATTGGCGCGGCCGGAATAGCCATTGGCGAAGCGCACCACCCAGTCGTCGATGACCAAGGTCGTGGGCGCGGGCCAGGCATTGACGATTCGGCTTTCGCAGGCGCGGACCAGTGCGAGGTCGGTGACGGGTTTGTCCATGCTCAGTGATCCCCGGGCTGCCAGCCGGGCTTCGCCATCTCGAAGGCCGAGAAGGCGAAGCCCGGCGCGACCGTGCAGCCGACCAGTGTCCAGCCGCCGAGGGAGACGGCGCTCTGCCAGCAGCCGGCGGGCACGACGATCTGCGGGCGCTGGCCGGCGGCGAGATCCTTGCCGAGATGCTGGGTCGCGGCGCTGGCGCCGTCCTGCGACAGGCTGAGCGCCAGAGGCGCGCCGGCATAGTGATGCCAGATCTCGGCCGCGTCGACACGGTGCCAGTGCGAGCTCTCGCCGGCATCGAGCAGGTAATAGATCGCGGTCGAGAAGCCGCGGCCTTCCGGCCCCTGCGGGTCGCGGAAGGTCTCGCGGTAATACCCGCCCTCGGGATGCGGCTGCAGCTTGAGCAGCGCGATGATGCCGGCCGCATCGAGGCCGTCCAGCCGTGGACTCATGGTTGCGGTCCTGTGTGATGTCTGGGTCCTTCAGCCCTCATCCTGAGGAGCGATCGCAGATCGCGTCTCGAAGGATGAGGGCCAAAAAGGGCCGGTGCTCAGAACTTGTTCTTGGCTTCGCGCAGCGCGGCAAAGATCTCGCCGGCCGGCTTGCCGACGAGGCCGAGCGTGGCGGCGAGCGCGGTCTCACCGGCGCGGAAGAACGGATTCGTCGCCTTTTCCTCGGCGATCGTCGTCAGCGCCCAGAAGCGGCCGGCAGCCTTGGCGGCCTCGGCCTCGGCGAGGCGGGCTGCGACTGCGGGATTGCCCGGGTCCATCGCCGCGGCGAAGCGCGCGTTCGACAAGGTGTAGTCATGGCCGGTGATCAGCCTGGTGGCGTCCGGCAGCGCCATCAGGCGCGACAGCGAGGTCCACATCGCCTCCATCCGGCCGGGCATGACGCGGCCGCAGCCCATGACGAAGACGACGTCGCCGACGAGGGCGAGAGCGGAGGCGCGGCTGATCAGGCTGACATGGCCTTCGGCATGGCCGGGCGTCGCCCAGACCTCGAAATCATCGCCGCCGAGCGCGACATGGTCGCCTTCGCCGATGACGACATCGACAGGTGCGCCGCCGCGGGCGGCCGCGGGAGCGTAGACGCGGGCGCCGGTCGCCTGCTTCAGCGCGGCGATGCCCTGGATATGGTCGGCGTGCTCATGGGTGACCAGAATCTGCGAGATCGCCCAGCCCTTGGCTCCGGCCGCGGCGAGGACCTCGCCGGCATTGGGCACGTCGATGGCGGCGCAGGCTCCGCTCGCCGGATCGTGGAGCAGGGCGCCGGCATTGTCGCTGAGCGTGCGGAAGACATGGATGTCGAGAGGCATGACAGGCTCCGGAAGCAGCGGCCTAACGCCGGCCGTGTCGAGCCGCTTCATAGCGGCTTTGGCAGGCCAAGCCCAATCTCCTCTTCAAGGAGCGCCCTTGCACTCGTGCGCCGCCTGCGCCATCTCCGTCGGATGGCTCTCGATGTCGTCGACCTGCGTGCCTTCTATGCCAGTCCGCTCGGGCATGTGGCGCGCCAGGCGGTCGGACGGGTGGTGCTGCGGCTCTGGCCGCATTGCCAGCGCCAGCGATTGCTCGGCCTCGGCTTCGCGACGCCCTATCTGCCCTTGATCGGCGGCGAGGCCGAGCGCGTCATCGCCTTCATGCCGGCGGCGCAGGGCGTGCTGAACTGGCCCTCCCAGGGGCTGTCGTCCTCCGCGCTGGTCGAGCCGACCTTGCTGCCGCTGCCCACCGCCTCGGTCGATCGCGTGCTGATCGTGCATGCGCTCGAAGAGACGGAGAGCCCCGAGGACCTGCTGGAGGAGGCCTCGCGCGTGCTCAATCCCGGCGGCAGACTGATCGTGATCGCGCCGAATCGCCGTGGGCTCTGGGCCCGGATGGACACGACTCCCTTCGGGCATGGCCGGCCGTTCAGCCGCACCCAACTCGAGAATCTGATGCGCCGGGCGATGTTCTCGCCGGAGAGCTGGAGCGAAGCGCTCTATGTGCCTCCGCTGCGCCGGCGCCTGTTCCTGCGTTCGGCCGGTGCCTGGGAAAAATTCGGTGCCGGGTTGTCGCTGCCCTTCGCCGGGGTGCATGTCGTCGACGCCACCAAGCAATTCTATCGCCAGGCGCCCTTGCGGGCGACACGCCGTAGTTTCGCCTTCCGGCCGGTGTTGTTGCCGCAGCCGACGCCGTCGCGCCGGCTGAACCGGGATCATGGTGCGTCACCGCCGCCGGGTTGACAATCGCGGCGGGGCGCGGCCAAGGTCCGCCGCTTTTTCGTGGGTTCCCCGACCGTCGCCGTCGCGCGGATGTGTCTCCCTTCAGGATGTGGGACCAGAACTGGATGTCGATGCGAAGCTATCTGGATTTCGAGAAGCCGGTTGCCGAACTGGAGGCCAAGGCCGATGAGCTGCGGGCGCTCGACGCCAAGGGCGACGGCTATTCGCTGACCGAGGAGATCGGGAAGCTCGAGGCCAAGGCCGGTCAGTCGCTCAAGGACCTCTATGGCGCGCTGACGCCCTGGCAGAAGACGCTGGTGGCACGGCACCCGCAGCGGCCGCATTTCCTCGATTATTGCGCCGGGCTGATCGATGAGTTCACACCGCTGGCCGGAGACCGCGCCTTCGGCGAGGACGAGGCCATCGTCGGCGGCTTCGGCCGCTTCCGTGGCGAGCCGGTCTGCGTCATCGGCCAGGAGAAGGGCAACTCGACGGAGACCCGCATCCGGCATAATTTCGGCATGCCGAAGCCCGAGGGCTATCGCAAGGCGGTGCGCCTGATGGAGCTCGCCGACCGTTTCGGCCTGCCGGTTCTGAGCTTCATCGACACGGCCGGAGCCTATCCGGGCATCGAGGCCGAGGAGCGCGGCCAGGCCGAGGCGATCGCCCGCTCGACCGAGACCTGCCTTGCCCTGCGCACGCCGAGCGTCGCGCTGGTGATCGGCGAGGGCGGCTCGGGCGGCGCCATCGCGATCGCGGCGGCGAGCCGCGTGCTGATGATGGAGCACGCTATCTATTCGGTGATCTCGCCGGAAGGCGCCGCCTCGATCCTGTGGCGTGACACCGCCCGGGCGCAGGATGCCGCGACCGGCATGAAGATCACCGCACAGGACCTGCTGAAATTCGGCGTGATCGACAAGATCGTCCCGGAGCCGACCGGCGGCGCCCATCGCGAGCCGCAGCTGGCGATCGAGCGGGCCGGGGCCGCGATCGCCGCGGCGCTCGCGGATCTCGCCGGACTGAGCGCCGACGAGATCGTCGAGCGGCGGGCGGACAAATATCTGGCGATCGGCCGGTCCCTCTGAGGGGGCGGGCGAGCGCCCTGATTCTTGGGTGTTCCAGATATGGCCATTCCGAGGAAGCCTGTGGTAAGGAACGGTCAAGCCTAACGGTTCTAAATCCGGGCTAGCGGCATAATTTGGCCGCGATGCCCGATGCATGGTCGGGTCAGACGGCCGAGCGATGGGAATGACGACGTGGCAGTGAAACATCTCGCGCTGACGGCCCTGATCGCCCTCACCCTGGCCGCCTGCGAAGAGGACCGCTATCGCGGTTCGGCTCGCCACAACATCCCGATCCCGTCCGCGACCTATTCGCTGATGTCCGAGAAGGGCATGAGCAAGAGCCAGCCGATCGTGATTCGCTCCTACAAGAAGGAGTCGGAGCTCGAGATCTGGAAGAAGCGCGCTGACGGCAAGTATGCGCTGCTCAAGACCTTCCCGATGTGCCGCTGGTCCGGCCAGCTCGGCCCCAAGGTCCGCGAAGGCGACCGGATGGCGCCGGAGGGTTTCTACGCCATCACCCCGGCGCAGATGAACCCGAACTCGTCGTTCTATGTCTCGTTCAACATGGGCTATCCCAACGCCTATGACCGCTCGCATGGCCGCACCGGCGCGCATCTGATGGTGCATGGCGCCTGCTCCTCGGCCGGTTGCTATTCGATGACCGACGATCAGATCGGCGAGCTCTATGCCCTGGTCCGCGAGGCCCATAATGGCGGCCAGCGTGCCGTCCAGATGCAGGCCTTCCCGTTCCGGATGACGCCGGAGAACCTCGCCAAGCACCGGCTCGACCCGAATATGGGGTTCTGGAAGAACCTCAAGGAAGGCTCGGACTATTTCGAGATCGCCAAGGACGAGCCGGCAGTCGGGGTGTCCGGCGGCCGCTACGTCTTCAACAAGGGCGGCGATTCCTCCGTCGCGCAGGCGATCGCGCAAAAGCGCCAGCAGGATGACATCCAGGTCGCTGCACTGGTCTCCAAGGGCACGCCGGCGATCAAGCTGATCTATGACGATGGCGACCAGCATTCCTCCTTCAAGCGCCAGCTGGCGCAGTCCGGCGCCGATGCGCTGAACCGGTCGGTCGCCTGGGGGTCGCGCAATGTCGGCATCAGCCGCGTCGACTCCCTGATCGGGCCACGTGTCGTCGTGCTCGATGACAAGGGCCGGACCAAGGCGACGGTGCGGGCCGAATCCGCCGAGAACGATGCCGTCCTCGCGGCCGTGCGCGGTGCGGCCGAGCAGCCCGCGTCGGAAGCCAAGCCTGCTGAGGTCGCTGTCGCGGCCGTCCCGGCGAAGCCTGCCGCCGCTGCCAAGCCGGCCGACGCGGCGACGCAGCTCGCCAAGATCTCGCCCGGCGCGGCGACAGCCGAGCCGATCCAGACCGCCAGCGCCGAGCAGCCTTCCTTCTACCAGCGCGCGCTCAGCTTCGTGCCGCTGCTCGGAGGCTCTTCGGAGAAGCCGGCGGAGGCGGCGCCGGTGGCCTCGGTCGTGCCGGAAACGCCACAGCGCATGGTCGCGCCGCTGCCGCCGCGCCGCTCGACGGCGTTGCGCACCTCGCAGCTGGACCAGGCCGACGCCGCCTATGCGAGCAAGCCCGCGACGCGCTGATCCCCGAGGCCGCCCGCCGGCCCGGCTGATACAAAAATATCACGCCCGCTGCGTTCGATCGCGGCGGGCGTTTTGCTGTGCAGTCCTGGGGCCCGCAAGGGCGTCTTTGCTCGTTTGCTGAGCGGCCTGCCGAAATCCTCGTCTTGCCGATTCCAGAGGGAGAAAAGCCTAATCGGGCCAATGCGCGAGCTGTTTCGGGCAGAAACTCTTCGACGGAGCTTTCGATGGTCTTTGGTATCTCCAGGCTCGCGACGGCCGCCACGGCGCTGTCGCTCTCGCTGACGGCCGCCGGCATGGCGCAGGCTTCCGACCTGCCGAACCGAAAGGCGCCGCCGCCGGCCCCGGTGGCGCCGAGCATCACCTGGTTCGACATTGCGGTCAGCATCAAGGGCATGACCGACTATAATTTCCGCGGCATCTCGCAGACTGATCGCAAGCCGGCGATCCAGGGTGGCGCCGAGCTGCAGTTCTACGACAACCTGGTCTATGCCGGCGTCTACGCCTCGAATGTCGATCTCGCCACCAGCCCGCCGGCCGAGATCGATTTCTATGCCGGCATCCGGCCGAAATTCGGTCCCTTCACCGTCGATGTCGGCGTCTGGCAGTATTATTACCCCAACGAGAAGCAGTATATCGACCTGGCCGGCGGTTACTGGACGCCGAAGAACACCGATTTCACCGAGGTCTATGGCAAGCTGTCCTATAATTTCGAGGACAAGCTGATCGTCGGCGCCAACCTCTTCTACGCCTGGGACTGGCTCGGCACCGGCGCGACCGGCACCTATGGCTCGCTCACGGCCAAGTACAACCTGCCCTTCCTCGAAGGGCTCTCGGTCTCGGGCGAGGTCGGGCGCTACTGGCTCGGCACGCCCAATGCGAGCATCTATTTCGCGGCGCCGGTCGATCTGCCCGATTACACCTATTGGAACGCCGGCCTCTCCTACACCTGGAAGAACCTAACGGCAGATGTGCGCTATCATGACACCAGCCTGTCGAAGACCGAGTGCTTCGCGCTGACGGCCGATCCGCGCGGCATCGTCTCCGGTTCCGGTCGCTCGAAATGGTGCAACCCGACCGTGGTCGGCACGCTTTCCTTCGACATTACCGCGAGCAGCGTCGGCATCTTTGCGCCGAAGTGACGCCGCCTGAATTTCGGAAGCGATCTCGAAAGCCCGCGCCAGCGGGCTTTCTGCTTTTGTAGCTCTGCGCTGGCCAGATCAGGCGCTGCCATGGCAGGCTTGGCCGGAGAATGCCGGGAGCCCGCCTTGCCTGAGATCAAAGCCATCGATGCCCTTGCCGAGACGATCGCCGCCGCCCGGCTCGCGCGCACGCCCTTGCCGGCGCAAGCGGGCGAGGCGCCGGCCGACGTCGCCCGGGCCTATGCCGTACAGGGCGCCGTGCACCGCCGACTGGCCGTCTCGCGCTTCGGCCGGCGCAGCGGCTGGAAGATCGGCTGCACCACGCCGGTGATGCAGGATTATCTCGGTATCGACCACCCCTGTGCCGCCGGGCTCTTCGCCGGTACGAGCCATGCGAGCGGCGCCGTGCTGCGCCATGGCGACTTCGTCCGTGTCGGCGTCGAATGCGAGATCGCGGTCAGGCTGGCGCATGATCTTCCCGGGGAGGGCGCGAGCGTCGACAGCGTGCGCGGCGCTGTCGGTGAAGTGATGGCGGCAATCGAGATCGTCGACGACCGCTATGTCGACTGGCAGAGCATCGGCACGCCGATGCTGATCGCCGACGACTTTTTCGCGGCCGGCTGCGTGCTCGGGGCCGGGCTTGCGCCGGATGCCCTGCCGGATCTCGCCGGGCTGCATGGCAGGACGCTGATCGACGGCGTCGAGGTCGGCGCCGGCGTGGGTGCTGACGTGCTGGGCCATCCCTATGCGGCGCTGGCCTGGCTGGCGGAGCATGCGCAGGCGCGCGGCGCGCCGTTGCGGGCCGGCGAGACCGTGCTGCTTGGCAGCCTGGTGAAGACGCAATGGCTGCCACCGGGCGCCGTCGCCAGGGTTGAGATCGAGGTGCTGGGTGCGGCCGAGGCCCGCTTTGCGGCGGGTTGAGCGGCAAATGCAGGGGGCAGCAACTATCGCGCCGTCGCGGCGCGCATATAGTTGCGCGGCGCGGTTCCGAGCCTGCGCCGGAACATCGTCGTAAAGGCCGCGACATTGTCGTAGCCGGCCAGCATGGCGATGTCGGTGACGGACGCGCCTTCGGCTAGTTTCGGCAGGCAGGCGAACAGGCTCGCCTGCTGGCGCCAGGCGACGAAGCTGAGGCCGGTCTCCTTCTGGAAGAAGCGCGTGAAGGTACGCCGGCTCATGGCGAGCTTCCCGGCCCAGTCGCCCAGCCGCTCATCGGCCGCGGGCGCGGCCATATAGGTCCGGCAGAGGGCGGCGAGACGCCTGTCCGCCGGGAAGGGCAGGCCGAGCGGCCGTGCTTCGAGGGTCGCGATCTCCTGCGCCAGCAACTCCAGCACCAGTACGGCCTTGCGCGTGCCCGGTGCCGCATCGCGCAGCCGGATCGCCTCGCCGATCAGTGCGCGGGCAAGATCGGTGACCCCTAGCACCTGCAGCATGCGGCCCGCGAGGTCTCCGAGCCCGGGCAGGAGATAGACCGATTTCATGTCGACAGCGCTCAGCATCTCGACAGCGTGCTGCAATTGGGCGGGAATGAGGAGCGCGTGGCCGGGCGGGATCATCCAGCAGCCCCGCTCGGTCTCGACGAGCACCACGCCCGCGAAGGCACAGAGCAACTGGTCGTGGCGATGGCAGTGGAGCGGGATCCTGTAGCCCGCAGGGTTGTCCGAGCTGTGGACGAGGATGTCGGAATCCGAGCGGGCGATCCAGCCGAGATTGCGGCGGTGCTGCTCGTCGAGTGCCTCCAGTCTCTGGCGTGGCAACGTTTTCATATTTGGCCCAAACGCGAAAGTTTTTGACCGAAACACGAATGAAGGTCATCGGCAAGCTCTGTAGAAGAGCCCCGCGCGATCTATCCGCGCGAGGAGATCAAGTCGATGGTCGCAGTTGCCCCGGAAGCCCGCCCGCGTTTCGAGAAGGCGACGACCTCGATCCTGCTCGCCGTCAGCTTCTGCCATCTGCTCAACGACGTCATGCAGTCGCTGCTGGCCTCGCTCTATCCGCTGTTCAAGGCGAATTACGGCCTGGACTTCGTCCAGATCGGCCTGCTGACCATGGCCTTCCAGGTCACGGCCTCGCTGCTGCAGCCGGTCGTCGGCATGGTGACGGATCGCTGGCCGATGCCCTATTCGGCGCCCGCCGGTATGGCCTCGACCTTCGGCGGGCTGATCCTGCTCGGGAACGCGCATAATTTCGCGGTGCTGATCGTCGCAGCCTGCCTGATCGGCTTCGGCTCGGCGGTCTTCCACCCGGAGGCGTCCCGGGTGGCGCGGCTCGCCTCGGGCGGGCGTCACGGCCTGGCGCAGTCCCTGTTCCAGGTCGGCGGCAATCTCGGCTCGGCGCTGGGCCCGCTGCTGGCGGCTTTCATCGTGCTGCCCTTCGGCCAGGGCAGCGTCGCCTGGCTCTCGGTGATCGCGATGGCGGGCGTGCTGATCCTCACCCGGGTCGGGCGCTGGTATGCGGCCCATCGCCGGGCGCAGGCGGGACGCCCGCCAGTCAGCCGTGCCTTGCCGCTGCCGGGGCGGCGCGTCGCCTTCGCGCTGTTCGTGCTCGTGCTGCTGACCGCGACGAAGAACGTCTACATGGCGAGCATATCGAGCTATTTCACCTTCTACGTCATCGAGCAGTTCCAGCTCGGCTTCCGGGACGCGCAGCTGATGCTGTTCCTGTTCCTCGGTGCCGCGGCGGTCGGGACCTTCGTCGGCGGGCCGATCGGCGATCGATTCGGGGCGCGCTTCGTGATCTGGTTCTCGATCCTGGGCGTCATCCCGTTCGCGCTGCTGCTGCCCTATGCCAATCTGTTCTGGACCGGCGTGCTGAGCGTCGCGATCGGGCTGGTCTTCGCCTCCGCCTTCTCGGCCATCGTGGTCTTTGCGCAGGAGCTGGTTCCGGGCCGTGTCGGCCTGATCGCCGGCATGTTCTTCGGATTCGCCTTTGGAGCGGGGGGTCTCGGCGCCGCGCTGCTCGGCGGCCTGGCCGATGTCCATGGCATCGGCTTCGTCTATCGCATCTGCTCCTATCTGCCGCTGCTGGGCTTGCTGACCATCCTGCTGCCGCGCTTGCCGCCGCGCCAGAGAGCCTGAATGGCGGCCTGATCGGGCTTCGCCTAAGCCAAAAGCGGAGCCGATGCTGCTCGCAAGAAAAAAGCTCCGGCCCATGGGCCGGAGCTTTTCGCTTAGATCAGCGCCTGCGGGACGGCTCAGACGAACTGGCCGTGGCAGTGCTTGTACTTCTTGCCGGAGCCGCAGGGGCAAAGCTCGTTGCGGCCGACCTTGCCCCAGCTCGCGGGGTCGTTCGGGTCGCGCTCGGCGACGGCGATGTCACCCTCGATCGCGGCGAACTGCGACTGGCCGCCGAAGAAACCGGCCGGGGGCGCAGGGAGCTCGCCGCCGGGCTGATCGAAGCCGCCGCCGCCCTGCTCGGGCGCGTCGAAGCGGACCTCGATGCGCATCAGATTGCCGGTGACCTGCTCGCGCAGGCGGCCGATCAGGCCGTCGAAGAGCTCGAAGGCCTCCTGCTTGTACTCGTTCAGCGGGTCGCGCTGGGCATAGCCACGCCAGCCGATGACCTGCCTGAGATGGTCGAGGGTGACGAGGTGTTCGCGCCAGAGATGGTCGAGCGTCTGCAGCAGCACCTGCTTCTCGACATAGGTCATCACCTCTTCGGTGTTGCGCTCGATGCGCGCGGCATAGTCCTCGTCGGCGATCTTGCGGATGCGCTCGCGCAGTTCGGCGTCGGCGATGCCTTCTTCCTTGGCCCAGTCCTCGATCGGCAGGTCGAGATTGAGATAGGTCGCGACGTCCTCGCGCAGGCCGGCGGCATCCCACTGCTCGGGATAGGCCTCCTCGGGAATGCGGCGCGAGACGGTGTCCTCGACCACGCCATGGCGCATGTCGTCGATGGTTTCGCGCACGCTCGCCTCGCGCATGAAGTCGCGGCGCTGCTCGAACACGACCTTGCGCTGGTCGTTCATGACGTCGTCGTATTTCAGGATGTTCTTGCGGATGTCGAAATTGCGCGCCTCGACCTTGCCCTGCGCCTTCTCGACCGCCTTGTTGATCCAGGGATGGACGATGGCCTCGCCCTCCTGAAGGCCGAGCTTCTGCAGCATGCCGTCCATCCGGTCGGAACCGAAGATCCGCATCAGATCGTCCTGCAGCGACAGGAAGAACTTGGAGCGACCGGGATCGCCCTGGCGGCCGCCGCGGCCGCGCAGCTGGTTGTCGATGCGGCGGCTCTCATGGCGCTCGGTGCCGATGATGTAGAGGCCGCCGGGGCGGGTCATGGTCTTGGCCGGGCGCGAGCCCTTGGCCGGCTCGAGCTCGATCGCCTCGGAGGCGTTGAGCACGATCTCCTTGAAGCGCGCGACCTCGGCCTCGATCTCCTTGATCTTGGCCTGCTTCTCCGGCCCGTCCTCCATGCCGGCGGTCTCATGGGCGACGCGCATCTCGACATTGCCGCCGAGCTTGATGTCGGTGCCGCGGCCGGCCATGTTTGTGGCGATTGTGATCGCGCCGGGCACGCCGGCCTCGGCGACGATGAAGGCTTCCTGCTCGTGGAAGCGGGCGTTCAGCACGGCGAACTGCTTGGCGCTCTTGCCCGAGCGGGCGGCGGAATAGAGCTTGTCGAGCGCGCCAGGCTGGGTGAAGTCGATCTGCTTGAAGCCGGCGGCGATCAGCATCTCGGCGACCATCTCGGATTTCTCGATCGAGGCGGTGCCGACCAGGACGGGCTGCAGGCGCTCGCTGGCGCGCTCCAGCTCCTTGATGATCGACTGCACCTTCTCCGGGAAGGTGCGGTAGACCTCGTCATCGTCGTCGATACGGGCCACCGGGACATTGGTCGGGATCTCGATCACTTCGAGCTTGTAGATCTGCTCGAACTCGTCGGCCTCGGTCGCGGCGGTGCCGGTCATGCCGGCGAGCTTCTTGTAGAGGCGGAAATAGTTCTGGAAGGTGATCGAGGCCAGCGTCGCGTTCTCGGGCTGGACGGTGACGCCCTCCTTGGCCTCGAGCGCCTGGTGCAGGCCTTCCGAATAGCGCCGCCCCGGCATCATGCGGCCGCTGAACTCGTCGATGATGACGACCTCGTCGCCGCGGACGATGTAGTCCTTGTCGCGGGTGAACAGGGTGTGCGCACGCAGGGCCTGGTTGACGTGGTGGACCAGCGTGACGTTGGCGGAATCGTAGAGATCGCCCTCCTTGAGCAGGTCGGCGGCTCGCAGCAACTCCTCGATATGCTCGTTGCCGGCCTCGGTCAGCGCTACCGTGCGCTGCTTCTCGTCGACCTCGTAATCGCCGGGGATCAGCCCCGGCAGGACCTTGTCGATCGAGACGTAGAGGTCGGACTTGTCGTCGAGCGGGCCGGAAATGATCAGGGGGGTGCGGGCCTCGTCGATCAGGATCGAGTCGACCTCGTCGACGATCGCAAAATGGTGGCCGCGCTGGGTCATCTGCGCGACCTCGTACTTCATGTTGTCGCGCAGATAATCGAAGCCGAACTCGTTGTTGGTACCGTAGGTGATGTCGCAGGCATAGGCGCGCTGGCGCTCCTCGTCGTCGAGGCCGTGCACGATGATGCCGACGCTGAGGCCGAGGAAATTGTAGATCCGGCTCATCCATTCCGCGTCGCGGCGGGCGAGGTAGTCGTTGACGGTGACGACGTGCACGCCATTGCCGGCGAGTGCGTTGAGATAGACCGGCAGCGTCGCGACCAGGGTCTTGCCTTCGCCGGTCTTCATCTCGGCGATGGCGCCCTCGTGCAGCACCATGCCGCCGATCAGCTGAACGTCATAGGGGCGCTGGCCGAGGATGCGCTTGGCGGCCTCGCGCACGGTCGCAAAGGCGGGAACCAGCAGCTCGTCGAGCGATTTGCCTTCGGCGATCTGCCTGCGGAAGGTCTCGGTGCGGGCCTTCAGCTCATCATCGGAGAGCTTCGCGACCTCGGCTTCGAGCGCGTTGATGGCGGCGACACGGGGCTGGTAGCCTTTGACCCGCCGGTCGTTCGACGAGCCGAAGAGTTTCTTTGCGAGCGCGCCAAGCATGTCCGGTCTTTCCATGGGCGCTTCCGGCTGGAGGACCCGGCACGAGGCGGGCGCGGCCGAAAGCGGATAATCCTGAAATCACGCGCGTGTTTAGACGCGTGCGGGCGCGCGGTCCAGCGCGCGCTTGCTGTGAAGGTGGTCGTCGCGACAGCCGATGCGACGCAGCGCATGTGGGGGCCGGCCGCGGCCCTGCCAAGAGGCGGCGGGGTGACGCAGAAGCGCGCCGGTCGCAGCGACGCGCGCGCTGTGCCTTGCCAAGGCCGTGATCTGCTGGCACTCAGCCAGCCGATCCGTTTTTAGCGCCATTCATCGAAAGGCCAACACCCGATGGTTGTTTCCCGTCTCGCCACGCTGTCGCTCGGCCTCGTGCTGGCTGCAGCTGCGCCTGCCTTCGCGCAGCAGGACAAGGTCGTCGCGAAGGTCGACGGCATCGAGATTACCGAGAGCGAGCTCGCGCTCGCGGCCGACGATCTCGGCGAGCGCACCGCCCAGATGCCGGAGGAGCGCAAGCGCGAGGAGCTGATCAACTTCCTGGTCGATCTCAAGCTCGGCGCCCGCGCCGCCGCCGCCGCCAAGATCGGCGAGGGGCCGGATTTCGCCAAGCGCATGGCCTATAATCGCAACAAGCTCCTGCTCGACGAGTATCTGACGACCGAGGCCAAGAAGGCGGCGACGCCCGAGGCCGCGAAGAAGCTGTTCGAAGACACGGTCAAGACGCTGAAGCCGGAGGAGGAGGTCCACGCCCGCCATATCCTCGTGCCGGAAGAGGCGCAGGCCAAGGCAGCGCTGGAGCGCCTGAAGAAGGGCGAGGACTTCGCCAAGGTTGCGGCCGAACTCTCCAAGGACCCGGGTTCGGGCAAGGAAGGTGGCGATCTCGGCTGGTTCGCCAAGGAGCGGATGGTTCCGGAATTCGCCGAGGCCGCCTTCAAGCTCGAGAAGGGCCAGCTCTCCGAGCCGGTGAAGAGCCAGTTCGGCTGGCATGTGATCAAGCTCGAGGACAAGCGGACCAAGCCGCTGCCGACCTTCGACGAGGTCAAGCCGCAGATCGAGCAGTACCTGGTCCGCAAGGCGCAGCAGGACATCATCGTCGGGCTGCGCGACAAGGCCAAGGTCGAGCGTCTCGACAAGCCGGCGGCGACGCCGGCTCCGGCTGTGCCGGCCGAGCCGAAGAAGCCCTGAGGCAAGACAGGCGGGCGCCTCGCAAGCGGGGCGCCCGAAATGCCCCGGAGCCGGCCCGGGCATGATCTGCACGCCGGCATTGCCTGCTTGTTTTCCGCACGCTGCTGCGGCACATCGAAGCGCCTCAAAAGGAGACGCCCCGATGGCCGGCAAGGATGTTCCCGTTTCCCCGCTCGCGCCAAAGCGCCAGCCCAAGGTTCCGGCGGTGCCGGGCGTGCGTTTCGCCACGGCGGAAGCCGGCATCCGCTATAAGGGCCGTACCGACGTGCTGCTGGTGCTGCTCGACGAGGGCTCTCAGGCCGCGGGCGTCTTCACCCGTTCGAAATGCCCGTCCGCGCCGGTCGACTGGTGCCGGGCGAATCTCGCCCAGGGCACGGCCCGGGCCGTGGTCGTCAATTCCGGCAACGCCAACGCCTTCACTGGCCTGAAGGGCCGCGATTCCGTCGCACTGACCGCGAAGATCGCGGCCAAGGCTGCCGGCTGCAAGCCCGAGCAGGTCTTCATCGCCTCGACCGGCGTGATCGGCGAGCCGCTCGACGCGACCAAGTTCGAGGGCGTGCTGGCTGACTGTGCCTCTCGCGTGGCCGACGGATCCTGGCTCGATGCCGCCAAGGCGATCATGACCACCGACACCTTCCCCAAGGCGGTGTCGCGCAAGGCCAAGATCGACGGGCACGAGGTCGTCATCGCCGGCATCGCCAAGGGGGCGGGCATGATCGCGCCCGACATGGCGACGATGCTCTCCTTCGTCTTCACCGATGCGCCGATCGCCGCCCCGGTGCTGCAGGCCCTGCTCGGCAAGGGCGTCAAGGGCTCGTTCAACGCGATCACGGTCGACAGCGACACCTCGACTTCGGACACGCTGATGCTGTTCTCGACCGGCAAGGCCGCGGCGCGCGGCGTGCCCGCGATCAGCGATCCCGCCGATCCCCGTCTCTCCGGCTTCAAGCGGGCGCTGAACGCGCTCCTGCTCGAGCTTTCGCATCTCGTCTGCAAGGATGGCGAGGGCGCCCGCAAATTCGTCGAGATCCGGGTGCAGGGCGCCGCCTCGTCGCGCTCGGCCAAGAGGGTCGCGCTCTCGATCGCCAATTCGCCGCTGGTGAAGACCGCGATCGCCGGCGAGGACGCCAATTGGGGCCGCATCGTCATGGCGGTCGGCAAGGCCGGCGAGCCGGCCGATCGCGACCGGCTCGACATCTCCTTCGGCGGGATCATGGTGGCGCAGCAGGGCGCCCGCGCACCGTCCTATGACGAGGTCGCCGTATCCAACTACATGAAGGGCGAGCACATCGTCATCACCACCGACCTCGGACTTGGCCGAGGCAAGTCCACCGTGTGGACCTGCGATCTGACCAAGGCCTATGTCGAGATCAATGGTGACTATCGCTCCTGAGCCCGCGCGGCCGGTGGGGCCGAGCAAGACGTTCATCGTCAGCAACCTCGCCGTCTGCTCCTTCCTCTGGGGTTCGAGCTACCTGTTCATCAAGCTGATGGCCGGCGACGTCGTCCCTTGGGCGATCGCCGCCTGCCGTGGCCTGCTCGGCGCTGTAACGCTGGCGCTGTTCGTTGCGGCGCGCGGCCAGAGCCCGCTGCCGCGCCGCCACGAGCTCCGTCATTGGCTCGTGCTCGGCACCTGCAATGGCTGGCTGCCGAACGTGCTCGTCGCCTATGCGCTGATCCAGCTCGCCAGCGGCCCGGCGGCGATGATCCAGGCGGCAGGCCCGCTGGTCACGGCGCTGTTCGCGCATTTCCTGTTCTCGGAAGAACATCTCAGCCGGCGCCGGCTCGGCGGCATACTGGTCGGCATGGCGGGCGTCGCCATCCTGATCGGGCCGCGCCTGGTCGAAGGCGGCGGCACGGCGCTCAGCCTGCTCGCCATGGTCGGCGCGACGCTGTCCTATGCCTGCGCCAATCTCTATACGCGCGCGGTGCCGCCGCGCGCAGGCGATCCGATCCGGCTGGCGCTCGGCCAGCAGATGGTCTCCGGCGGCGGGGCACTGCTGCTGACGCTGGCCTTCTCCGGCTGGGGCGCGCTTCTGGCCCTGACGCCGCATTGGCAGGCGGCGCTGGCGCTCGGCGTGTTAGCGACGGCGATGCCGGTGGCGTTCTTCATGCGATTGATCCGTGCGGCTGGGCCGACCCGGGCGGCGATGACCGGCTATCTCGTACCGGTCGTCGCTACCGTCATGGGTGTGCTGGTGCTCGGCGAGACGCTGGAGTTGCGGCAGATCATCGGAGGCGTCATCATCCTCGCAGGCGTCTTCTTCGTGACGACGGCGCCGGCGGGGGCGAAAGCGGGATGAAAGCTGCGGCGTGCGTGCTGGGCCTGGCGGCCCTGCTGGGGGCCTGCGTCGAGCGGCGGCCGGCGGCGAGCTCGTCCTTCTCGCCGGAGGAGGCGGCCTATATCCGCAAGCCGGGAGCCGGCGTGATCACCGGGCACGCCTTCCGCACGCGCGCCAAGGGCCAGGTCGTCAACGCGGCCGGCGAGGTGGTCCGGTTGGTGCCGGCGACCGCCTATGCGAGCCAGCGCTTCGCCAGCCTCTATGGCCGCGCCAAGTTCATCCTCGCCGCGAGCTATCCGCAAGAGGAACCAGATCCGCGCTACGCCGAATACACGCGCACCACCAAGGCAGAGGCGAATGGCCGTTTTGCCTTCGACAAGGTGGCGCCGGGTCGCTATTTCGTCACCACCCAGGTGATCTGGGGCGAGGAGGACGCGCTCTTCCGCGAGGGCGGTTCGGTCTATGACGAGGTGACGCTGACCGGCAGGGAAACCGAGCCGGTGCGGGTCATCCTTTCGGGAAAATGAGGCTTCGTGAAACTGCTGCTCGTCGTCGCCTGCGCGTTGGTCGATTCCGATAACCGCGTCCTCGTCACCCAGCGCCCCGAGGGCAAGGCCCTGGCGGGGCTCTGGGAGTTCCCGGGCGGCAAGCTCGAAGCCGGCGAGCGGCCGGAGCCGGCACTGATCCGCGAGCTCTCCGAGGAACTCGGCATCGAGGTCAAGGAAGCCTGCCTCGCGCCGCTGACCTTCGCCAGCTACGCCTATCCCGAATTCCACCTCCTGATGCCGCTCTATATCTGCCGGCGCTGGGAAGGGACGGTGACCTCGCGCGAGGGCCAGGCGCTGAAATGGCTGCGTGCGAGCAAGCTGCGCGAGCTCGCCATGCCACCGGCCGACGAGCCGCTGATCCCGCATCTGATCGATCTTTTGGGGGCGTAGGAGCGCGTCTTTCCGGGACGCCGCGCAGCGGCGAGCCCGGAACCCATGACCACGCCTGCCGTGAGAGGCGCGATCGGCACCAGCCTTTTCGAGGCCCTGGGTGTTCATGGGTTCCGGGCTCAGGCCTTCGGCCTGCCCCGGAATGACGGCGCGTTGCTCAGCGCGGCAGGATGGTCTCGCCCATCAGGTGCTTGTCGATCGAATGCGCCATCTGGCGACCCTCGCGGATCGCCCAGACCACCAGCGACTGGCCGCGACGCATGTCGCCGGCGGCGAAGACCTTCTCGACCGAGGTCTTGTAGGCCAGCATGTTGGCCTCGACATTGCCGCGCCCGTCGAGCTTGACGCCGAGGCTGGCGAGCAGGCCGTCATGCACCGGCGAGACGAAGCCCATGGCGAGCAGGACGAGATCGGCCTTGAGGTCGAACTCGGTGCCCGGGATCGGCTTGAAGCCGGCATCGACCTTGGCGCAATGCAGGCGCTTGACCTTGCCGTTCTCGCCCGAGAACTTCAGCGTGCCGATGGCGAAGTCGCGCTCGGCGCCTTCCTCATGGCTGGAGGAGGTGCGCAGCTTCAGCGGCCAGTTCGGCCAGGTCAGCTGCTTGTTCTCCTTCTCCGGCGGCTGCGGCATGATCTCGATCTGGGTGACCGAGAGCGCGCCCTGGCGCACCGAGGTGCCGATGCAGTCGGAACCGGTGTCGCCGCCGCCGATGACGACGACATGCTTGCCGCCGGCGAGGATCGGCTTGGCATTGCCCGTGGTTTCCGGCTCGCCGCCATTGCGGCGGTTCTGCTGCGGCAGGAAGTCCATGGCGAACTGGACGCCGTCGAGGTCGCGGCCCTCGATCGGCAGATCGCGCGGCTTCTCGGCGCCACCGGTCAGGCCGATGGCGTCGTACTGCGCGAGCAGCTCCTGCGGGTCGATGTCGATGCCGACATTGACGCCGTAATGGAAGACCACGCCTTCGGCCTCCATCTGCTTCACCCGGCGCTCGACATGCGACTTCTCCATCTTGAAGTCGGGGATGCCGTAACGGAGCAGGCCGCCGGCGCGGGCCTGGCGCTCATAGACATGGACCTCGTGACCGGCGCGGGCGAGCTGCTGCGCGGCGGCGAGGCCGGCGGGACCGGAGCCGATCAGGGCGATCTTCTTGCCCGTCTTGACCGCGGCCGGCTCGGGCTTGATCCAGCCCTCCTGCCAACCCTTGTCGACGATGGCGCATTCGATCGACTTGATGGTGACCGGGGTATCCTCGAGATTCAGCGTGCAGGACGCCTCGCAGGGAGCGGGGCAGACGCGGCCGGTGAACTCCGGGAAGTTATTGGTCGAGTGCAGGTTCAGCAGCGCCTCGCGCCACTTGTCGTTGTAGACGAGGTCGTTCCAGTCCGGGATCTGGTTGTTCACCGGACAGCCATTGTGACAATACGGGATGCCGCAGTTCATGCAGCGCGCCGCCTGGTCGCGGGTCGCTTCGGCGCCGAGCGGGATCACGAACTCCTTGTAGTTCCTGATCCGGTCGGAGGCCGGGAGATACTTCCGGTCGCGCCGGTCGATTTCAAGAAAGCCGGTTACCTTGCCCATCGTCTCACTCCGCCGCGACCGAGACGCCGGCCTGGGCCCGCTCGATTTCCATTAGCGCCCGCCGATATTCGACCGGCATGACCTTGACGAATTTGGGCAGGTACTCCGCCCAGTTCTCCAGAATTGCCTGTGCCCGTGCCGACCCGGTGTATTTCAGGTGGTCGGCGATGAGCTGGTGCAGACGCTCGGCGTCATAGCCCGACATGTTGGCCATGACGTCGATGCGGCCCTTGAACTCGAGGTCGCCGCCGTGATGGTAGAGGCGCTGGGTCAGCTCTTCCTCCTCCGGCACCGGCTCGAGATCGACCATTGAGAGGTTGCAGCGCTTGGCGAAACTCTTGTCCTCGTCGAGCACATAGGCGATGCCGCCGGACATGCCGGCCGCGAAGTTGCGGCCGGTCTGGCCGAGCACGACGACGACGCCGCCAGTCATGTATTCGCAGCCATGGTCGCCGGTGCCCTCGACCACCGCGATCGCGCCAGAATTGCGCACCGCGAAGCGCTCGCCGGCGACGCCGCGGAAATAGCACTCGCCGGAGATCGCGCCGTAGAGCACGGTGTTGCCGACGATGATCGCGTCCTCGGCGACGGTGCGCGACTTCGGGTCGGGGCGGATGATCAGCTTGCCGCCGGACAGGCCCTTGCCGACATAGTCGTTGGCCTGGCCGGTGAGGTCGAGCGTCAGGCCGCCGGCGACCCAGGCGCCGAAGCTCTGGCCGGCGGTGCCGGTGAGCTTCACCGTTATCGCATCCTCGGGCAGGCCGGCCGCGCCGTGGCGCTTGGCGATCTCGCCGGAGATCATCGCGCCTGTCGAGCGGTCGACATTGCGGATCGTGCTCTCGATCACCACCGGGGCGCCGCTGTCGAGCGAGGCGCCGGCCTTGGCGATCAGGGTGCGGTCGAGCACCGACTCGATCGGGTGGACCTGGCGCTCGACATTGCGGATGGCGACACCTTCGCCGGCTTCAGGCTTGTGGAAGATGCGGGCGAAGTCGAGCCCCTTGGCCTTCCAGTGGTTTATCGCCTGCTTCTTGTCGAGCCAGTCGGAGCGCCCGACGAGCTCGTCGAAGCTGCGCACGCCCATCGCGGCCATGATCTCGCGCACGTCCTCGGCGAGGAAGAAGAAGAAGTTGATGACGTGCTCGGGCTGGCCCTTGAAGCGCTTGCGCAGCACCGGATCCTGGGTGGCGACGCCGACCGGGCAGGTGTTGAGATGGCATTTGCGCATCATGATGCAGCCGGCGGCGATCAGCGGCGCGGTGGCGAAGCCGAACTCGTCGGCGCCGAGCAGCGCACCGATGACGACGTCGCGCCCGGTGCGCAGGCCACCATCGACCTGCAGCGCGATGCGGCCGCGCAGCTTGTTCATCACCAGGATCTGGTGGGTCTCGGCGAGGCCGATCTCCCAGGGCGAGCCGGCATGCTTGATCGAAGTCAGCGGCGAGGCGCCGGTGCCGCCTTCATAGCCGGCGATGGTGATGTGGTCTGCGCGGGCCTTGGCGACGCCGGCGGCGACGGTGCCGACGCCGAGCTCGGAGACCAGCTTGACCGAGACGTCGGCCGCCGGGTTGACGTTCTTCAGGTCGAAGATCAGCTGCGCCAGATCCTCGATCGAGTAGATGTCATGGTGCGGCGGCGGCGAGATCAGGCCGACGCCCGGGGTCGAATGCCGGACCTTGGCGATGCGGGCATCGACCTTGTGTCCGGGCAGCTGGCCGCCCTCGCCGGGCTTGGCGCCCTGCGAGACCTTGATCTGCATCATCGCTGAATTGACGAGATATTCGGTGGTGACGCCGAAGCGGCCGGAGGCGACCTGCTTGATCGCCGAGCGCATCGAGCGCCCGTCCGGCAGCGGCACGAAGCGCTCCGGCTCCTCGCCGCCTTCGCCGGTGTTCGACTTGCCGCCGATCGCGTTCATCGCCAGCGCCAGCGTCGAATGCGCCTCATGGCTGATCGAGCCGAAGGACATGGCGCCGGTCGAGAAGCGCTTGACGATCGAGGCCGCGCTCTCGACCTCTTCGAGCGGCACAGCCTGATGGCCGAGCTCCTCGGCCATCTTCAAATGGAACAGGCCGCGAATGGTCGAGAAGCGCTGGCTCTGGTCGTTGAGCAGGTCGGAATAGGCCTTGAACTTGTCGCGGGCATTGCCGCGCACCGCATGCTGGAGCAGCGAGATGTTCTCCGGCGTCCAGGCATGGTCCTCGCCGCGGATGCGGTAGGCGTATTCACCGCCGACATCGAGCGCATCGCGATAGACCGGCGAGTCGCCGAAGGCGTCGCGATGGCGGCGCACGGTCTCCTCGGCGATCTCGGCGAGGCCGACGCCCTCGATCGAGGAGATGGTGCCGCGGAAATACGCGTCGATGAACTCCGAGCGCAGGCCGACCGCGTCGAAGATCTGGGCGCCGCAATAGGACTGGTAGGTCGAGATGCCCATCTTCGACATGACCTTGAGCAGGCCCTTGCCGATCGACTTGATGAAACGCTTGACCACCTCGTAGGCGTCGACCTCCGGCGGGAACTCGCCGGCCTCGAGCAGCGCCTCCATGGTCTCGAAGGCGAGATAGGGGTTGATCGCCTCGGCGCCGAAGCCGGCGAGCAGGGCGAAGTGGTGGATCTCGCGCGGCTCGCCGGATTCGACGACGAGGCCGACAGAGGTGCGCAGGCCCTTGCGGATCAGGTGATGATGGACGGCCGCGGTCGCGAGCAGCGCCGGGATCGGGATGCGGTCCGCGCCGACCTGCCGGTCGGAGAGGATGATGATGTTGTAGCCGCCATGCACCGCCGCCTCGGCGCGCTCGCAGAGCCGCGCGATCGCGCCTTCCATGCCGTTCGCGCCTTCGCGCGCCGGATAGGTGATGTCGATCGTCTTGGTGTCGAAGCGATCCTCGTAATGACCGATGCAGCGGATCTTCTCGAGATCGTCATTGGTCAGGATCGGCTGGCGCACTTCGAGGCGCTTGCGGCGCGAGGTGCCCTCGAGATCGAGGATGTTCGGGCGCGGCCCGATGAAGGAGAGGAGGCTCATCACGAGCTCTTCGCGGATCGGGTCGATCGCCGGATTGGTGACCTGGGCGAAGTTCTGCTTGAAATAGGTGTAGAGCAGCTTCGACTTCGAGGAGAGCGCCGAGATCGGCGTGTCCGTGCCCATCGAGCCGACGGCTTCCTGTCCGGTCACCGCCATCGGCGCCATCAGGATCTTGGTGTCTTCCTGAGTGTAGCCGAAGGCCTGCTGGCGATCGAGCAGGGCGACGTCGGTGCGCGAGGCGCGGGCCTCGACCGGCGGCAGCTCTTCCAGAACGATCTGGGTGCGCTTCAGCCAGTCCTTGTAGGGATTGGCCTGGCAGAGGCTCTGCTTGATCTCGTCGTCGCCGATGATGCGGCCCTCTTCGAGGTCGAGCAGCAGCATCTTGCCGGGCTGGAGCCGCCACTTCTGGACGATCTTCTCCTCCGGGATCGGCAGCACGCCGAACTCCGAGGCCAGCACGACGAGCCCGTCATCGGTGACGAGATAGCGGGCCGGGCGCAGGCCGTTGCGGTCGAGCGTCGCGCCGATCTGGCGGCCATCGGTGAAGGCGATCGCCGCCGGACCGTCCCAGGGCTCCATCAGCGCGGCATGGTATTCGTAGAAGGCGCGCCGGCTCTCATCCATCAGCGGGTTGCCGGCCCAGGCCTCGGGTACCAGCATCATCATGGCGTGGGCGAGCGAGTAGCCGCCCTGGACCAGGAATTCGAGGGCGTTGTCGAAGCAGGCGGTGTCCGACTGGCCCTCATAGGAGATCGGCCAGAGCTTGGAGATATCGGCGCCGAAGAGCTCGGAATCGACCGAGGCCTGACGGGCCGCCATCCAGTTGACGTTGCCGCGCAGCGTGTTGATCTCGCCGTTATGGGCGACCATCCGGTAGGGATGGGCGAGGCGCCAGGACGGGAAGGTGTTGGTGGCGAAGCGCTGGTGGACGAGGGCGAGGGCGCTCTCGAAGCGCGGATCGGTCAGGTCCTTGAAATAGGAGCCGAGCTGGGTGACCAGCACCATGCCCTTGTAGACGATGGTCCGGCAGGAGAAGGAGACCGGGTAATAGGTCGCGGTCGCCCGATCCTGGCGCTTGTAGACCTTGTTCGAGACCGACTTCCTGAGGACGTAGACCTTGCGCTCGAAATCGTCCTCGTCGGAGATCTCGGCCGGGCGGCCGACGAAGATCTGGCGATGGGTCGGTTCGGTTTCCTTGACGGCTTCGCCGAGGTCGCTGTTGTCGACCGGCACGTCGCGCCAGCCGAGGAAGATCAGGCCTTCCTCCTCGACGGTTTGGGCGACGATCTCCTCGCAGACGGCGCGGTTCTCGGCGTCCTGCGGCATGAAGAACTGGCCGATGGCGTAATGGCCGGGCTCGGGCAGCTCGATGCCGATCTTCGCGCATTCTTCCTTGAAGAAGCGATGCGGGATCTGGGTGAGGATGCCGCAGCCGTCGCCGAGCTTGGGATCGGCGCCGACGGCGCCGCGATGGTCGATATTGTGCAGAATCTGCAGGCCCTGCGCGACGATCGCATGGCTCTTGCGGTTCTTCATGTCGGCGATGAAGCCGACGCCGCAGGCATCATGCTCATTCGACGGATCGTAGAGCCCCTGGCGCTCCGGCATGGCGGGGTCGCGGACAACAGGGAAGCGCTCGAGGGATTTCTCGACCGCAGGCCTGGTGACCAGGTTCGATCCGTTGCGTTCGCGCATCGTCAACTCCGCTGCCGAAGGGGGCCGGCTAGCGCCAGCGCCCGTCAAGGTTTCACACGGTTTCGTGCCTCGGCCGGTCCGCCCTGCTCGCTTTGGCGAGGAACGGGCCGGCTTCGTCTCGTTTTCGAAGGTCGCTTGCGCCTTGTAGTCCCGCGCCCGCGCCCTTCGCAGGCGCGCAGGCTGCTAGGCCCAGTCGCGCCTGGTCAGGCCGACGTTTTACGGGCGGCGCGCGCACGGATGGCTTCGGCGATATTGGCCATGCCTTCCGTCATGCTCCGCTCCATCATTTGGCGGTCAGCCGGCCAAGCTCGCCGGTCGCCGCTCGCTGAAAAATGGGACAGCATCACTGTCCTAACGTCTCGAACTTGCCAGAATTCCAATCTGGGCACAAGCGGCGATTTTGCACTGCATCGAAATTTTATTGCTAATTGCGTTAGCGCTTCGACATTTTCACATCATTGTCCGGCTTGGGCCAGCCCGGAAGTTGTTCCTGTGGCTTCATCGTGAACTGCGAGGGTGGCATGGCCGTGCAGCGCGCAAGCGGTAGCGCAGTCCGGGACGATCCCCGACAAAAGCTGCGAAGCTGCTTTCGCGAAACGGTGCCATGAACTTCATCAGCGACAATCTCGCCGGGGCGAGTGCTCCGGTCCTGCAGGCGATGCTGGCTGCCAATGACGGGTTCGCCGCGGCCTATGGCAACGACGCCTGGACGAAGCGGGTCGAGGCGCTGTTCGCCGATCTGTTCGAGCGCGAGGTCGCGGTCTTCCTGGTCACGTCGGGCACGGCGGCGAACGCGCTGGCGCTGGCGAGCCTGGTCCAGCCCTGGGGGGCGGTGCTCTGCCATCACGAGGCGCATGTCGCCGCCGATGAATGCGGGGCGCCGGAATTCTTCAGCGGCGGGGCCAAGATCGTCGGCCTGCCGGGCGATGGCTGCAAGCTCGCGCCGGACGTCGTCGCGGACCAGCTTTCGCGCATGCGGCCGGACTCGTTGCACCAGGTGCAGCCGCAACTCCTGTCGATCACCCAGGCGACCGAATGCGGGCTGGTCTATCGGCCGGACGAGATCGCGGCGCTGAAGGCGGCGATCGCGCCGCACGGGCTGAAGCTGCACATGGACGGCGCGCGCTTCGCCAATGCGGTTGCGCGCCTTGGCTGTTCGCCGGCCGAGCTCACCTGGAAGGCGGGCGTCGACGTGCTCTCCTTCGGCGGCACCAAGAACGGCGCCCTGGCGGCCGAGGCGGTGGTTTTCTTCGAGCCGAAAGCCGCGGCCGAGATGCCCTGGCGGCGGAAGCGCGCCGGCCACACCCTGTCGAAGGGCCGGCTGATCGGCGCCCAGTTCGAAGGCCTGCTGGCCGACGGGCACTGGCTCGACCTCGCCGGCCATGCCAACGCCATGGCCGACAGGCTGGCCGCCGGCATCGCGACGCTTGGAAGCATCCGGCTCGCCTGGCCCAGCGAGGCCAACGAGGTCTTCGCGATCCTGCCGGAGGCTCGCCGAGACCAGCTCAGAACGCGCGGCGTGCAGTTCCTGGACTGGGCGGACGGGGCGCTGCCGGAAGGAGAGGGGCTGGCGCCCGGCGAAACGATCGGTCGTTTCGTCTGCTCCTTCGCGACGAGGCCGGACGAGGTCGAGCAGTTGCTGGCGATCATCGCCGAGGCTTGAAAAACCCGGGAATCACTGGATTGCGACCGGATTCGTGCCGCAAGCACGCCGTAATCCTTACCGAGAACTGAAGCCTGAGATTCTGCCGTACAAGGACAGGACCATGGCATTCTTCACTACGCCGGAGCGCGGTTCGAAGGATTTGCGCCGCCGTCTCGCCGGGCTGGCCATCGCCGCCACGACCCTGGCTGCGGCCGGCCCGGCGCTGGCCCAGATCGATGATTACGGTGGCGGCTACGCTTATTACGGCCGGGGCTATGAGCGCGATTACGGCTATGAGCGGCGCTATGATTATGCGCCGCTGCCGCCCGCGCCGATCCCGCAGCGCGCGATCGGGCGGGTCGCGGCCCGCGAATTCGGACTCGCCAGGGTCGACCGCACGATCGCGACGCGTTCCTCCTATGTCGTCGACGGCACCGGCCGCGATGGTGCCAGGGTTCGCCTGATCCTCGACCGCTATAGCGGCGAGCTGATCGACCGGATCGTGCTCGGGGCGCCGATGCGCAGCGCCCGGCTCGATCCGCAGATCGAGCGGCCCGCGCAGCGGCTGATTCCGCGTCCGCCGCCGCGTCCGGCCGAGTTGAAGCCGCCGGCCGAGGCGAGCGCTCCGGCGACCGTGGCGCCGCCTTCGCCGGCGGCGCCCGCCGCCCCGGTGGCGGTGCCGGCAAAGCCGCTCGCCGTGCCCGCCGTGGCACCCAAGGAGATCGGCAAGCCGACGCTGGTCAATCCCCAGGATGTCCGTAATGCCGACGGGCCGGAGCTGGCGCCGCCGCTGGCTCGTGCCCACCCGAGCGGAATCCCGGTGCCCGACACCACCGTGCCTCCGGTGCGGATCGAGGGGACCAAGGCGGAGGCGCCGAAATCGGACATGGTGCCGGTCGCGCCGCTGAACTGAGGGGCCGGCGAGGCGCTCCGCAGGCCCAGAGCATCTCCGCGGTTCTCTGAAACGCGAAATGCTCTGGTTCTTTGTTTTATCGCATTTTCTTCACGCGAGCCGGTGCCCACTTCGCTCGAAAATGCTCCAGCTTCGCATAGAAAAAAGGCCTCCCGGGTTTCCCGGGGAGGCCTTCTGGTTTCTGGCGGGCGCAGTTCGCGCCGTGCGGCGGTTACGCCGCCTGCTTGGTCGCGACCTTGGCCTCGATCACCTTGGCGCCCTGCGCACCGATCGGAATCAGGCGTGGCTTCTTGGCCTCGGGAATCTCGCGGACGAGGTCGATATGGAGCAGGCCGTTCTCGAGGCTGGCGCCGGTCACCTGGACATAGTCGGCGAGCTGGAAGCGGCGCTCGAAGGCACGGGCGGCGATGCCCTGATGCAGGACCTCGCGCTTCTCGGCGCCCTCGGCGGTTTTCTTCTCGCCGCGGACGGTGAGAGCGTTCTCCCTGCTCTCGATGGAAAGGTCGGCCTCGGCGAAGCCGGCGACGGCGATCGAGATGCGATAGGCGTTGTCGGCGGTGCGCTCGATATTATAGGGCGGGTAGGTCGGCGCATTGTCGACGCTGGTGGCCTGGTCGAGCAGCGAGAACAGGCGGTCGAAGCCGACGGTCGAGCGATAGAGCGGGGAAAGATCGTAGGAACGCATGATTGTCCTCCAGAGGAAGCGACAGAGTGTTCAGCCCGCCTCGCCATGAGCGCGGGCCTCGGTTGCAGTCTCGCGCAGCCGGTTCCGGCCTGCGCATGACTGATCTGGGGGAGGGTTTCGGGCTTTTCAAGACCCCTGCGAGAGGGGCATAAGCAGCTTATCCGCCAGCTGGACGTGCCGATGGCCGAAGCCGAATTCTTCCACGACGCCGGCTACCCCGTTCCCGGCCATGGCAAGGTCTGGTTCGCTCCGACCGCGGATGGCGCGCGGCTGCGCCTCGCCAGCTGGCATCCGACCGTCAGGCCGGCTCGGGGCACGGTTCTGATCGCGCAGGGGCGGGCCGAGTTCATCGAACGTTATAGCGAGACCATCGCCGAGCTGCGCCGGCGCGGTTTCCATGTCATCGCCTTCGACTGGCGTGGCCAGGGCGGTTCGCAGCGCTTCACCGACCGGCCGCGCCGCGGCCATGTCGGGCGCCTGAGGGAGTATGAGCGCGACCTGGCTCTCGCCACCGCCGAGATGCGGGAGCGGCTGCCGGCCCCCTATTTTGCTCTGGCGCATTCGATGGGGGCAGCGCTCTGCCTCGACGCGGCAAGGCGGCAGGCCCTGCCGGTCGCAAGGCTGGTCGCGCTGGCGCCGATGCTCGGCATCGCCATGATCGGGCGTCCGCGTGCGGCAAGGCTTCTGGCTTCCGCGCTCTACTGGCTCGGCTTCGGCAAGGCCTTCGTGCCGGGCGGCGGTGAAACGGCGATCGGCACCAAGCCGTTCGAGGGCAACCGGCTGACGGGCGATCCGGTACGCTATGCCCGCAATGCGGCGCTCTCCGCCGCAGCGCGCGAGCTCGCCATCGGCGATCCCAGCGTCGGCTGGATCCGGACCGCCTTCGAACTGATGGACCGGCTCGCCGCGCCGCGCGCGCCGCTTGAGGTGCGGGTGCCGACGCTGGTGATCGCCGCGGGGCGCGATCCGGTCGTCTCGACGCCGGCGATCGAGCGTTTCGCCGCCAGGCTCAAGACCGGCTCGGCGCTGGTGCTGCCGACGGCCCGTCACGAGATCCTGATGGAAAGCGACGCGATCCGGGCCCAGTTCTGGGCAGCCTTCGATGCCTTCGTCCCCGGCGAGCGGCTGGAAGCGGCGGCTTCAGCCGGCGAGCAGCTCGAGCGCGGCCTGATGCAGGGCCTTGTTGCCGGCGGCGAGGATGGTCCCGCCCTGGGCGGCGCTGCCGCCGGTCCATGAGGTGACGATGCCGCCGGCGCCCTCGATGATCGGGATGAGCGCGACGATGTCATAGGGCTTCAGCCCGCTTTCGATCACCAGATCGACATGGCCGGCGGCGAGCATGCAGTAGGCATAGCAGTCGCAGCCATAGCGGGACAGGCGCACGGCGCTCTCGACACGGCCATAGGCCTCTTTCTCGGCGCCGGCGAAAAGGTGAGGGCTCGTGGTCATCAGCGTCGCCTCGGCGAGCGTCGCGGTCGCGCGGGTATGCAGTTCACGCGGGCCGCCCTGGCCTTCATAGCGGGCTTTGCGGCCGTCGCCGGAGAAGCGCTCGCCGGTGAAGGGCTGGTTCATCATGCCGTAGACCGGCACGCCTTTGCGGGTCAGGCCGATCAGCGTCCCCCAGACCGGAATTCCGGAGATGAAGGCGCGGGTGCCGTCGATCGGATCGAGCACCCAGACATATTCGGCATCGGCATTCTCGGTGCCGAACTCCTCCCCGAGCACGCCATGCTCAGGGAAGCTGCGCTTGATCAGATTGCGCATCGTCGCCTCGCCGGCGCGATCGGCCTCGGTGACGGGATCGAAATTGCCGCCGGCCGATTTGTCCTCGGTCGTGTGCATGGAACGGAAGAAGGGCAGGATCGCCTGGCCGGACGAGGTGGCGAGCCCGGCGACGAACTCCCTGAAATCGACCGCGCTCATCGCCTCTTCCTCGTCTCGCTGTCCGGCCGTTGCTGCGGGGCCGGGCGCCGCCTGAATCCTTCATGCGTTCCGCCCGGCCGGAAGACAAGCCGCCTGCGTCGCCCGCGCCGATCTGTGTCTGTTGCATGCCTGAGGCACGTTTCATCGGCGGGCTTGCGTTTTTGCGACGCAGCGTCTATTGTGCACTGCGAAGGGGAGATGACCTCAAACCTTCGTTGCCCTCCTTGGGCGTTTCCTCCCTAGACTTGGGCCGCCACGCCAGTGAGCGGCCCTTTTTCTTGCCGAATCGCCGGAGAGGCGTCTATTCCGCCGCCTGTCGCCAGTCGCCGAGCCAGCCGCTCCAGCGCGCAAAGCATTCCGCCATGGCGGCATTGATCACCTGTTGCAGGGCGGTGAAGCCGGCATTCGGCTCGAGCGTCGTCTCGTCCATGTAGAGCGCGCGGTTGATCTCGATCTGCAGCGCATGCACGCCGCTGCCGGGGGCGCCGTAATGCTCGGTGATGAAGCCGCCGGCATAGGGGCGGTTGCGGGTGACCTTGAGGCCGGCACGGCGGAAGGCCTCCTCCGCGGCTTCGACGACGAAGCCGGCGGCGCTGGTGCCGAAGCGGTCGCCGAGGATGACGTCCGCCTTGGCGAGGCCATCGCGGTCGAGCCCGGTCGACGGCATGGAATGCGCATCGACCAGCACGCAGGTGCCGAAGGCGGACCGGGTGCGGTTCACCAGATGACGCAGGCCGGCGTGATAGGGCCGGTAGAGCTCCTCGATCCGTGTCAGCGCGACCTCGACCGGGATCCGGCCCGGATAGATCTCGTGCGCATCGCCGACAATGCGCGGGATCGTGCCGAGGCCGCCGGCGACGCGCAGCGAGCGGGTGTTGGCGAAGCCGGGCAGCCGGCCCTCGAACATGCGCGGGTCGAGCTCGAAGGGCTCGCGGTTGAGGTCGAGGAAAGCCCGGGGAAACTCGGCGATCAGCAGCGGCGCGCCGAGGGCGACCGCGTGCCGGAAGAGCAGGTCGACATAGGCGTCCTCCGAGCGCCGCAGCGAACGCAGTGGCAGGCGCGAGCTCTCGACGAAGGCGGCGGGATAATGCCGTCCGGCATGGGGAACGTCGACGACCACGGGCACCACCTGCAGGGCAGGCTGATGGAGCGTGAACGGGCGCTCGATCTCGGCGATCACGCTTTCAGGATGCGGCGGAAAATGTTCAGTGGGCACGGTCATTTCAAACGACTGAAGCACAAAGCGGGCCGGGGTTGAAGCCGGCTGCTGGCGACGGCGAGACTCGCTGCCGTTCATCGCTTGTTTACTGTACTGGGCGTTAATAAGGGCGCATGAACCTGGAAGGCGCTCGCCGGTGGTAGAGCCGCTGGCGCCGGCTGGGGTCGGCGCGGTCCGGGGCGGCGGGACGGCCGGCCCGGTTTCAGGGAATGACGAGGCGAGCGAATCAGGTGTGGCCGGAGGCTGCGCCCGGCGCGCGTCAGCGCAACAAGACGGACGATGCAGGCGCCATGACGAAGATTCTCCTCGCCGAAGACGACAATGATATGCGCCGCTTCCTGGTCAAGGCGCTGCAGAATGCCGGATACGACGTCGCCTCCTTCGATAACGGGCTTTCCGCCTATAATCGTTTGCGCGAAGAGCCGTTCGAGCTGTTGCTGACCGATATCGTGATGCCTGAAATGGACGGCATCGAGCTCGCCAGACGGGCCACCGAACTCGATCCCGACATCAAGGTGATGTTCATCACCGGTTTTGCCGCTGTCGCGCTGAACCCGGATTCGCAGACGCCGAAGGATGCCAAGGTGCTGTCGAAGCCCTTCCATCTGCGCGAATTGGTGACCGAGGTCGAGAAGCTGCTGGCTGCCTGAGCGGGCGTGACACGCTTCTTGGCGACAAGCCGACGAAGCGCCTTGCAAGGCGGCGCGCGACTCGTTATAGCCGCCTCACTCGCAACGAAGCCGCCTCCGGGCCGGCCTCGTTCCAGAAGGCCTCCGGGCCGGACGGGCGCGTAGCTCAGCGGGAGAGCACTACGTTGACATCGTAGGGGTCACAGGTTCGATCCCTGTCGCGCCCACCATTTTCGAGCCCGGAAGCTGCAAGAATATTGCAGCTTCCGGGCTTTTTTCTGTTTCGACAGGCTCCAGAAGCCTTCGTCGCCGAAAAATGCCGGCAAGTTGGCGGAGTGAAGCGAGGAGGCTCCGCCGCCGCGCTGTTTGTTCTGCCGCATATTGCGGCTTGCAAAGACATGCTATCGCTTCGAATCGAAGGAGCGAGCCGAGTGCCCGAAGACCGCTACCGAGCAGCGAGACGTCGATGGGTCGCCATTCTGGCCGCCTATCTGCTTGTGCTCCAGGCGGTCGTGACCGGCTTGGCGTCCGGCGCCTATGCCGCGGACAATGCCATCGCGCGCAGCATCGGCATGACCTTGTGCGCCCCGGTCGGGGATCACCAGCAGGGTGAGGGGGCCGATGCCGCCCATGCCGAGAGAATGGAGCGTTGCCTGATGGCCTGCGCTCTCGGCGCGGGCTTCGTCGGTGCGCCCTCGGCCGGGCATGAGCCAGTGATCTATCGCGCCGTCGACCGCGTCGCGTTCGCACGCCAGCTCGACACGCCTCAGGGCTATGTCGGGGGGCGTTCCCCCGCCAATCCACGAGCTCCACCCGTCCTGCATTGATGCCAGTCGGGCGCCGGTGCGGCGCCCGACGGGGCAGCGAGGATGGCTGGCCGGGTGCGCAGGACCTGACGCCCCCGGACCGATGTCGCGGCTTGCTTTCAGCTTCGGTCGAACGTCGCCGCATGCGCTCGTTCACCCGCCTGCGCGACACCTTTCCCGCTGCCCTCCCGACCGAACGGCGCCTGCCGCTGACGGCGCGCCCATGAGTCACGAGGACATCGACATGCTCAAGCCCATCAAGTTCCTGCTCTGCGCCCTGGCGATGGCCGGGAGCTCCGCGGCGGCCCTCGCTGCACCGACCGAGATCACCGACGCGCTGGGACGGAAGGTGACCGTCGACCTGCCGATCCGGCGCGTCGCGGTGAACTTCAATTTCGAGGAGTTCACCGCGGTCGCGGGCGTCGAAGGCTGGCAGAAGGTCGTCGGCATCTCCCGGGCTCCCTGGGAGGGGTGGCGACCTTTGATCTTCAAGCGCTACAAGGACGTCATCCCGAACCTCGCCGCCATGCCGGATATCGGCCACAGCGACGATGGCAGCTTCAGCGCCGAGAAGGTGATCGGTCTCAAGCCCGACGTGCTGTTCCTGTCGGACTGGGCCTACAAGGCGCTCGGCACGCAGATCGGGCAGATCGAGAGCGCCGGCATCCCGATCGTCATCATCGACTACAACACCCAGCTGCTGGAACGTCATCTCGCCTCGACACGCGCGCTAGGCAAGGTCATGGGCCGGGAGCAGCGGGCCGAGGAACTCGCCAATCTTTATGAGAGCCAGCATCGCGACATCCTCGCCCGGGTCGCGAAGGCGAAGATGGCGGGCGCGCCGATCAGCAAGGTCTATGTCGAGCTCGGCCAGGCCGGCGCGGAAACGATCGGCAATACCTACAACAACACGATGTGGGGCAAGATCATCACCACGCTCGGCGCGACCAACATCGCCTCCGGCAAGATTCCAGGCCCATGGGGGCCTCTCAATGGCGAAGCGGTGATCGCCGAAAACCCTGACATCATCCTGATGGCGTCGTCGTCCTGGGTGGGGCGGGCCAAGGCGGTCCGGACCGGCTACGACGTCACGCCAGAGGAGACCCGGGCGACCCTGGAGCCCTATGCCGGGCGGGCCGGCTGGGCGGGGCTGAAGGCGGTCCGCAACGGGGAGATCAGTGCCATCGAGCATGGCCTGTGCCGCACGCTCTACGACTTCGTCGCGATGCAGTACATCGGCAAGCGGCTCTATCCGGAAGCCTTCGCCGATGTCGACCCGGCCGCCAACTTCCGCGCCTATCACGAAAAATATCTGCCCATCACCTTCAGCGGGACATGGATGCTGCCGCTCAGGCCCTGACGCGCCCGGCCCTCCGGCGTGGCGCCGGAGGGCCATGTTCCGCCATTCGAGGACCCGCCCGATGTCCTTCAGCTCTTCCTGTCCTTCGCAGCGCCCGGCGCTCGCTCTTTCGAGAGCCCCTCGTGTCGAGCCGCTGGCGGCGCGCACGGCGTCCTGCGGCGAAAAGGTCCGGCAACAGGGACTTGCCGAGCTCTACGCGGCGATGGCCTGGCGCCGGACCCTGGTCCTGCTCTGCGGTTCGGCCTGCCTACTGGCCAGTCTCCTGCTCGATGTCGCCACCGGGCCGGCGCTGCTGCCGGTGCGCGACGTCGCCCGCTCGATCTTCGGAACGGCGCAGGACGCCAGTGTCGATGCGATCGTCTGGTCGATCAGGCTGCAGACCGCGCTCGTGGCGCTCGTCGTCGGAGCGGCGCTCGGCCTCTCGGGCGCGATGATGCAGACGATCCTGAACAACCCGCTCGCCTCGAGCTACACGCTGGGAGTCTCGGCCGGAGCCGGCTTCGGAGCGGCGCTGGTGATCGTGCTCGGCGTCTCGCTGCCCGTGCCGGAAGCCTATGCGATCCCGCTGATGGCGTTCCTGTTCGCCTGCCTCGCCTGCGCGGGCGTGTATGGCATCGGCGCGACCCGCGATTCCTCGCCCGAGATGCTGCTGCTGGCGGGAATCGCGCTGCTTTTCCTGTTCCAGGCTCTGCTGGCGCTCCTGCAATTCGTCGCCTCGCCGGAGGCTCTGCAGCAGATCGTCTTCTGGCTGTTCGGCAGCCTGCAGAAAGCGAGCTGGGGCAAGTTCTGGATCATCGCCGCGGTACTCGTCGCCTGCATGCCCGTTCTGGCAGCGGATGCCTGGCGCCTGACCGCGCTGAAGCTGGGCGATGAACGGGCGCGCGGCCTGGGCGTCGATGTCCGCCGTCTCCGGCTCCGCTCCTTCTTCCTGATCTCGGCGCTCACCGGTGTCGCAGTCGCCTTCGTCGGCACGATCGGCTTCGTCGGCCTGGTCGCGCCGCATATCGCCCGGATGCTCGTCGGCGAGGACCAGCGCAGCTTCCTGCCGGCCTCGGCACTTTACGGGGCGCTCCTGCTCTCGGTCGCCTCGATCGCCAGCAAGACGGCTCTGCCGGGTGCGATCGTTCCGATAGGGATCGTCACCTCGCTCGTCGGCGTACCCTTCTTCATCTGGCTCATCATGCGCAACAGGAGGGCCTTCTGGTGAGGCTCACGGTGAATGATCTCAGTGTCCGCTACGGCGCGACCGCGGTGATCTGCGGCCTCGACCTGGTCGCGGAGCCGGGCGAAGTGCTCGCGGTGATCGGGCCGAACGGCTCGGGCAAGTCGTCCCTGGTGAAGGCGGTCGCGGGCTTGCTGCCGCATGGCGGAACGATCGCCTATGACGGCCGGCGCGAGCGCCCTCGCAGCATCGGTTACATGCCGCAGGATATCGGCGTCCGCACCGCGCTGACCGTGCTTGAGGCGGTGCTGCTCGGGCGCTTCGGCAAGCTCGGGCTGCGGGTCGGCGCCAGCGACCTGGCGGCGGCAGAAGCCGTGCTCGTCGAACTCGACCTTGTGGCGCTGGCCTCGCGCTATCTCGGCGAGCTCAGCGGCGGCCAGCGGCAGCTCGTCTTCCTGGCGCAGGCGCTCGCATCCGAGCCGACGCTGCTGCTGCTCGACGAGCCGATCAGTGCGCTCGACATCCGTCACCAGCTGGAGGTCATGGAGACGATGCTCCGCGTGACGCGCGAACGCGACCTCACCACGCTGGTGGTCCTGCACGACCTCAATATCGCCGCTCGTTTCGCCGACAGCGTCGTTGCGATGCGGGGCGGCCGCGCCGTCTGCCACGGGCGGCCGGAGCGGGTGATCGAGCCGGCCATGGTCGCGAAAGTCTTCGACGTGCAAGCGGGCATGTCGATCGGAGCTGACGGCCGGCGCATCGTGACGCCGCTCAAGGCTCTCTAGGCGTGCCGATCGTCGGGGAACTGCCATCGTCCGCCAGGGCGCCAAGCGGTGTCCCGAGATCCATCATGGATTCGATGCCCTTTAGTGGCTTCCGGGGCTGCGCGGCTTCGTCCCTTGTTCAGGGATGACGGCGTGATTCCGCGCGAAATCCACATGTTTCAGGCGCGGGGTCGGTGCGAGAAGAAACCGTTGTATTGGCGAAAATGTCGGTGCAACTGGGAGGTGCGCGTCGTGGCCGATCTGATATCGTCGTGTTCGGGTCTCATTCCTGCGCATTTTGCCGAGGCGGAGAACTGACCATGCGAACGAAATGGTATGTCGCCGTGATTCTCGCCGCTGCGCTCGGTGGCTGCGTCACGCCGGCGGAGCAGCGCGCCGCCGATGAGGGACGCTGCCGGTCCTATGGTTTCCGCCAGGGCTCGGACCCGTTCGCCAATTGTCTGATGGCGCTTGATCTCGATCGTTCGGCGGCGCAGCGGGCCCGGCTCGAAACCAGCTTCTACGGGCCGGGCTTCTACGGGCCGGGCTGGTATCCATATCGGCGCTGGTGACAGCGCTGCGCGATCCTCGGGCTCCGTGAGACCGTCGCTTCTACCGTGCTGATTCGCCCTGCCCGCCGTTGCGCTTCATTCGGCGTCGGCCTGCCTTTCGGGAACCGCGTCGCGGAAGGCGGGCAAGGCGAGCGCCGCGGCTTCCGCTGCGAGCAGGCGCGGGAATTGCGCGACGTCGACCTTGAAGCGGCGCGCATTGCCGAGCTGCGGCACCAGACAGAGATCGGCGAGGCCCGGTGCGGCGCCGAAGCAGAAGGGGCCCGCCGTCCTGGACGCCAGGCGCTCGCAGACCGAAAGCCCGTCGATATTCACCGCCGCGGCCCAGGCCAGCACCTCGTCGCCGGCATGGCCCAGCTCGCGCAGCCGGTTGAGCACCTTGAGATTCTGCACCGGGTGGGTATCGCAGGCGATGACCTGGGCGAAGGCACGCACCCGTGCCCGTTCCTGCGCCGTCGCCGGCAGCAGCTGCGGCTCCGGGTAGGTCTCGTCGAGCCATTCGATGATGGCGAGCGACTGGGTCAGGACCGTGCCGTCGTCGAGCTCGAGCGCCGGCACCAGCCCCTGGGGATTGAGCGCGAGATAGGCGGGGGCGTGCTGCTCGCCATGGCGCAGATGATGCGAACGATGCTCGACGGCGATGCCCTTGAGGTTCAGGGCGATGCGCACCCGCCAAGCCGCCGAGCTGCGGAAATAGCCGTGCAGTATCATGCTCGCCTCGTCCCTCGCCGCCGGTCGCCCCGGCATCCTGTTGTCGGGCATTCCGGGGCGGATTGACAGGCGGGCTCGCCGAAATTTCTCAGCCGGCGACCGGGCGCGGGCTCGTGAAGGCGATCAGAAGGTGTAGCCGAGCCTGGCACCGAAATTGGACGGGCCGCGCGGGCTGCCGGTGCCGGCGGCGAGATTGTCGGAGCAGTTCGATGTGCTGAAATGCTCCATCGTCGCAATCAGGCTCCAGCGGTCGTTGAGGCGGTAGCCGAGCGAGGCGGCGCCGCGTGCTCCGGTATTGCAGCCGAGGTTCAGCCGGTTCTCGGGGACGACGGCGCCGGTCTTGCCGTTGTTCAGCGCGGCGCCGAGGCTGGCTTCGACGAAGAAGGCCTGCGAGATGTCGATCGTCCAGGTGGCGCCGGCATAGGCGTATTGCGTGCCGTTGAGATTGAGGCTCGAGCCGAGATGGAAGCGCGGGACGAAGGCGTTGGCGATGCGATCGCTCAGCGTTGCGATGCGCGGGGTCAGAAACTCGCCGCCGAAATTCAGCAGGCCGCTTTCGCGCCCGCCGGGATTGGCGGCGCCGGCGCCGAAGCGCGCTTCCCAGGAGGCGGCGGGCGATTGGCCGGCCGGCGCATAGCCCAAGGCGCGGGAGACGTTGCTTTCGCTCTGCGCCAGGGCTGGCGCGGCCAGGAGGGAGAAGGCAACGGCTATCGACGCGACGCGAACCATGGCGGGCAGATGTTCTCTTAATCAGATGGTAAGCTAGTGAAGCACAGAGAGTGGTGGCCGCAATGTGACGGCGCGGCGCTGTCCACCGGATGCGTCAGCCGCTGCGCCACCATGCCACGCCCAGGATCACCAGAATAGCGATGAACTGCAGCACGACGCGCAGGCGCATCAATTTCTGCGAGGTGCCGGCGCTGCCGCCGCGCAGCATGTTGATCAGGCCAAGCAGCAGCACGACCGCAACGGCGCCGACCGCGACCGGAGTGAGGATGGACGAGAAGCTCATCGTCAGGGTGTAGTCCTGTCGGCTCGCCTTGGCCAGCGTCGCCACGGCGGCGAAGCGCCACAGTTCAGCGATAGCGGCGCTGCACGATCAGATTGGCGGCGAGGGTGAGCAGCAAGGTGGCCGTCATCAGGATGAAGGAGATGGCACCGCCAAAGGGCCAGTTGTTCTGCTGGGCGAACTGGCCATAGACCAGCGGCCCCATCATCTGGAATTTCGGACCGCCGAGCAGAACCGGCGTCGCATAGGCGTTCATCGCCAGGATGAAGGTCAGGATCGTGCCGGCGAGAATGCCGGGCAGAGCGAGCGGCCAGAGCACGCGCCGGAACATCGCCACCGGGCCGGCGCCGAGGCTGAAGGCGGCTTCCTCGACATTGCGGTCGATGCCCTCGATCACGCTCTGCAAGGTCAGCACCATGAAGGGCAGGTTGACCGCGACGATGCCGATCAGCACGGCATTCTCGGTGAACATGATCTCAATCGGCTGGTCGATCAGGCCGAGGCCGAGCAGCGAGGCGTTGAAGGCGCCCTTGTTGCCGAAGGCGGTCATCCAGCCGGCGGCGCGCACGGCATTGCCGACGAAGAGCGGCAGCACCACCAGCATGACCATGAGGTTCTTGAAGCGGCTCTGGGTGCGGGCCAGCACATAGGCCAGCGGAAAGCCCATGATCAGGCAGGCGAGGGTGCAGATCACCGCGACGCGGACGGTGCGCAGCAGCACGTTGAGATAATAGGCGTCGGTGAAGAACTTGACATAGTTCTCGAGCGTCAGCCCGTCGACCATGAACTGGCCGGGAACGAACTGGTTCAGCGAATAGCGGAACAGGATCGCGACCGGGCCGATCAGCCCGATCGCGACCAGGATCGTCGCCGGCAGGACGAGCATGCCGGCGAGGCTGGTGCGGGCGCCCGCGACGGGTTCGGGGGCGGTCATGCTCATTGCGGCCTCACGCCTTGAAGACCTTGTCCCACCACTCCTTCATCGCCGCGTCGTTCTTGGCGAGGTAGCCGTAGTCGAGATCCTTGAGGCGCTTCTCCTCCTCGGACGTGAAGCCGATGCGCTTCTGCAGGTCGGGGGCGATGGAGAGGCCGGTGACGGTGCCGTTATAGCCCATGTCGACGGCGAAGGCCTCCTGCGCGCTCTTCTCCAGCATGGCGTTCATGTAGAGATAGGCGTTCTCCTTGTTGGGCGCGTTCTTGGGGATCGAGAAGCCGGAGATGTAGAGCGGGATGCCCTCGCTCGGCGCGGCGGATTCGACGGGGATGCCGGCGTTCTGCCACTGCACGGCGCGCGCCTTCCACATCACGCCGATGCCGATCTCCTCGGTCTTCATCGCCTGGGCGAAGGCCTCGTTGGTCGGGTAGATGCGGGCGCCGGCCTTCTTGGCCTCGAGCAGAACCTTCTTGGCGCCTTCGAAGTCGATCATGCTGGCGCCGCCGGTCGCGGCCATGGAGGCCGCCATGATCACATAGAGATACTGGATGTCGATGATGCCGATCTTGTTGCCGTGCCTGGGGTCGAAGGCGTCCTTGAAGCTGGTCGGGGCGGGGCTGATCAGCTTGGGATTGTAGACCACCACCTTGCCGGAATAGATCTGCCCGATGCCGTAAGGGTATTTCATCGTCGGCATCAGGTTCTTGGCATTGGGGATCTTGGCATAGTCGAGCTGCTCGACGACGCCGGCCTCGTTCATCTCGAACATGTTGGCGGAGGAGAGGCCCTGAATGTCGGTGGTGCCGCGCGGCAGGCGCCGTTCGGCCACCATCTTGGCGCGCCGCGGCGAATCCGCGGCCTGGTCCTGCAGGATCTCGATGCCCTTCGGCTTGAGCAGCGGCTCCTCGATGTTCTTGGTCAGCAGGCGGGCATAGTCGCCGCCCCAGGTGCCGACCACGACCTTGCCGCCGGATTGCGCCAAGGCAGGGCTGCCGAGGGCGGAGGCGGCGGTGCCGGCGGCCAGGCCCTTCAGGACGTCGCGTCTGTCGATCGACTTCATGACTGTTCTCCCCTGTTGGACGCCTGCTCGGAAGCGCTGAGACATGGTCTGATCCGGAGAGCGGTCGCCGCCTTCCGGAGCCAGGTTTCAGCTCTCGCGCGGATAGACGAGCCCGGCGTCTTCGGCCCAGCCTATCGTGATCCTGTCTCCCGGTTTCGGCTCGACCGTGCCCTGCCGGTTCGGCAATTGCAGCAGCATGCGGTCATGCTCGGTCAGCCGGACATCGATGTCGAGCAGGGCACCGAGATAGGAAACATGCTCGACCCGGGCCTGGAATCGGTTGGTGCAGCTTTCCGCCTGCGCACCGATGGCGAGCCGTTCGGGTCGCAGCGCCAATGTCGCCGGGCCGAGCGCCGGGGCGCTGCAGTCGATCTCGAGTCCGCCCTGGCTGCGGAAGCGGCCGGGCGCCGCGATCTCGCCGTCGAGGAAGGCGCTGCGTCCGATGAAGCCGGCGACGAAGCGATCGGCCGGCTTCTCGTAGAGCTCGCGCTGGGTGCCGATCTGGCGCACCTTGCCCTTCTCCATCACCACCAGCCGGTCGGCCATGGTGAGAGCCTCTTCCTGATCATGGGTGACCATGATCGTGGTCAGGCCGAGCTTGCGCTGGAGGTCGCGGATCTCGACGCGGACCTCCTGGCGCAGCTTGGCGTCGAGATTGGAGAGCGGCTCGTCGAGCAGCAGCACGTCGGGCTGCATGGCCAGCGCCCGGGCGAGCGCGACGCGCTGCTGCTGGCCGCCGGAGAGCTGGCGCGGATAGCGCTGGTCGAAACCGCTGAGCTGGACGAGGCGCAGGGCCTCGGCGACGCGCGGGGCGCGCTCAGCCGGCGCCATCCTGCGCATCTCGAGGCCGAAGGCGACGTTGTCGGCGACGCTCATATGCGGGAACAGGGCGTAGCTCTGGAAGACCAGCCCGCAATTGCGCTTCCAGGGCGGGAGATTGGTGACGTCACGCTCGCCGATGGTGATCCGCCCGGCGGTCGGCTGGATGAAGCCGGCGACCATGCGCAGGGTCGTGGTCTTGCCGCAGCCGGAAGGGCCCAGCAGCACCAGGAACTCGCCATCGGCGATGTCGATGCTGAAATCGTCGACGGCGTGGAACTCGCCATAGGTCTTGCGCAGATGCTCGATCGACAGACGCGCCATCAGACGACCCGGCTCAGCTTGACGTAACGGTCGGTGACGATCATCGCCGCTCCGATCAGGACGATCTGGATGACGGAGGCGGCGGCGACCGCCGGATCGATCTTCCATTCGAGATATTGCAGGATCGCGATCGGCAGGGTGATCCTCCCCGGTCCGACCAGGAAGAGGCTCATCTCCAGATTGCCGAAGGAGGTGACGAAGCTGAACAGGCCGGCGGCGACGAGGCCGGGCCGAATGCTCGGCAAGGTGATGCGCCAGAAGGTCGTCCAGGGATTGGCGCCGAGATTCTGCGCGGCCTCCTCGATGGTGCGGTCGAAGCCGACCAGGCTCGCGGTGACGAGCTTCACCACCCAGGGGATGACGATGAGGGTGTGGGCGGCGACGAGGCCGCCAGCCGAGCCCAGCACCGGCAGGCCGGTGGCGATCTCGGTCTCGATCTGGAAGACATAGGTCGCGGTGCCGAGCACGATGCCGGGCATCACCAGCGGCAGCAGCAGGAAGGTGTTGAGGGCCGGCCCGAGCACGATGCGATGCCGGACCAGAGCGAGGCTGGCGGGCACGCCGAGCATGAGGCCGATCAGGGTCGAGAGCACGCCGACCTGCAGGCTGAGCAGGAAGCCGTCGACGAAGGCCTTGTTGCCGGCGGCCGCCGAGAACCAGCGCAGCGAATAGCCTTCCGGCGGGAAAGAGGGGATTTCCTGGCGGAAGAAGGCGAGCCAGGTGACGAAGATCAGCGGCAGGAGGATGAAACCGAGCGAGAGCATGGCCGCGCCGTTGAGCGCGATGCGGCCGAGGCTCAGGCGGGCGGCAGTCAAGCGGGCTTCCCTATCATCGGCCGGCCGTTTCCCTCACTGCAGCGTGTTCTTGTGGAAGGCGCCGCCCTTCATGATCACCGGCAGCTTCGCACCCTGATCCTGGAACAGGCCGAAATCCTTCAGCGGGTCGCCGTCGACCAGGATGATGTCGGCGAAGGCGCCCGCACGCAACGTGCCGAGCTTGCCTTCCATGCGCAGCAATTGCGCGCCGACCGTCGTCGCCGAGCGGATGATCTCGATCGGCGACAGCACCTCCCGGCGCAGCAGGAACTCGCGCGACTGGTCGACCTGGAGCTGGCCGAGCAGATCCGAGCCATAGGCGACGGGAACGCCGGCGCGCTTGCAAATCTCGAGCGATTTCAGGCCGCCCTCGATGACGAGATCGTTCTTGGCCAGCATGTCGCCGGTCATGCCGAATTCGGCGGCGCGCTCCTTCATCGCGTAATAGGCGACGAGATTGGCGGTGAGGAACATGTTGTTCTCAGCCATCAGTTCGGCCGAAGCCTCGTCGATCAGATTGCCGTGCTCGATGGCACGCACGCCGCATTGCGCGGCGCGGGTGATCGCTTCGGGCGTATAGGCGTGGGCGCAGACATAGCGCCCGAAGGCCTTGGCCTCGGTGACCGCGGCCGTGACCTCCTCGACGGTGAACTGCATGGAATCGAGCGGGTCGTAAGGGCTGGCGACGCCGCCCGACATCATGATCTTGATGTGGTCGGCGCCGAGCCGCATCTGCTCGCGCGTCGACTTGATTACCGACGAGACGCCATCGGAAATGTTCATCGTATAGGCCATGGCGTTGCAGCAATGGCAGCGGGCGCCGAAATCGGTGCGTCGGCGCGGATCGCTATGGCCGCCGGTCGGGCCGATCGCGGCGCCGGCGATGAACAGGCGGGGACCCGGGATGTCGCCCTTCTCGACCGCCTCCTTGATGCCCCAGTCGGCGCCGCCGGTGTCGCGCACCGAGGTGAAGCCGCGGTCGATCATGCCGCGCATCAGGCGGGCGGCGCGGGCGGTCGCGAGCGTCAGCGGCACGCTCTCCAGGATGCGGATATAGACCTCGGAGAGCATGACATGGACATGGCTGTCGATCAGCCCGGGCATCAGGGTGCGCCCGCCGCAGTCGATCACCTGCGCCTCGGCGGCCTTGATCGGCTTGTCGGAGACCTCGCGGATCAGCTCGCCCTCGACCAGGATCTCATGGCCGCCTTGCAATTCCCCGAGCGCGGGCTCTAGCATCGCGAAGTTGCGGAACAGGATCTGCGTCATGGCGGGCGGCCTCCGAGCGATCAGTCCTGATATATTATGGGCGGAAATTCACTTGTCCATCACGCCATGCGCGAGAACCGCAAGCTCTGCCTCCCGGCGGGCTCAGCCGGCCGCCATCGCGTTCTGGGCTAGGGTGCGCCCGCGGACCGGGCTCGCAAGATTGTCGGCCAGCGCCCGGCTGATGGCCGGCAGCCCGTCGAGCAGGTTCGGCAGGAAGGCCTGAGACGGTGGCTGGCGCGTCGGCAGCGCGCACAGGGCGCGCGCCATCTGCAGCGGGTCGCGCTGGCTTTCGCCGTTCTGGACGGGGTCGTGCAGCACGTCGATCAGGCGCAGGCTGTCGGCGCGCTCGGCCCTTATCGCCTGCTCCAGCCGTGGCTTGACGCGCGGCACGATCAGCGCCGGCTTGTCGAAGGAGAGGATCTCACAGAAGGTGTTGTAGCCGCCCATGGCGACGACGCAGTGGGCCCGGTTCATCAGCAGTTCGAGCCGGGGCTCGAAGCCGATGCTTTCCAGCTTCGGCAGACGGGCGATGCGGTCGGTGAATTCCTTGCGCTTCTCGCGCGACATGAAGGGGCCGAAGACGATGAGGGCCGGCAGCTCGATCGTCTGGTCGCTCTCATAGGCGGAGATCACCCAGTCGATCACGCCGGCGCCGTCGCCGCCGCCGCCCGGCGTCACCAGGATGAACGGGCCCTTGGTGATGCGCGGATGCCGGTAAGGCGGCATCGGCGAGGGTACGGCGCGCTTGAGATAGCCGGTATAACGAATCTTGTCGGCGAAGAGTTGCTGGTTGGGCAGGCCGATGAGCGGGTTGTAGATGCCTTCGAGCCCGTAGACGAAGATGTCGTCATAGACATTGGCGAGCGCATCGAGCGCCCCGCTCTGGCGCCATTCGTCATGCACGATGGCCGGTTCGTCGAGCACGTCGCGCAGGCCGAGAACGATGCGGGCGCCGCGCCGCCGCAAGATCTCCAACGAAGGCAGCAGTTCGCCGCGCAGCCCGAGTGGCTCCTTGTCGACGATCACCACATCCGGATCGAAGGAGAGTGCGACCTGCTTGATGATCTCGGCGCGCAGCCGAAGCGTGTCGCCGAGATCGAGATTGAGGTGATGCGGCGAATAGCGGCCATCGCCGTGCTTCTCGACGCCGGGGATGCGGACATAGTCGACGCCGTCGCCGAACTGGAAGCTCGAGATCACCGACGAGCCCGAGACGATGATCACTGATATATGAGGATAGCTCGCGACCAGCGAGTTGGCGATCGCCCGGCAGCGGCGGATATGGCCCAGCCCGAAGGTGTCGTGGCTGTAGATCAGGACCCGCGGTGCGTGCGGACTGCCGGGCGCGCGGCGCGCCCCGCTTTCATCGATGAGGCTGAGGGACATGCCGCGTCGCGTCCTCTGCTGGAAGGTCAGACGGCCTCCTGGGGACGGAGAACGCACCGATACTGGCTGAAACCATAGCGCCGCCCGCCGCTCACTCCAAGTCCGCCGGCCGCGCAAAAAGCGTCGCAGGGCATACAAACTCGACGGCGGGATGGCTAGCGATTCTCCCGAGCAGGGTGTCGAGAAAGGCCCAGCAGGTCGCGTCATGGTCGCGGTGGTGGAGCAGCAGGCCGAACGTCGTCCGGGTTTTCGCCTGGTTGCGGCGCTGAATGAGCAAAGCGAGCATTTCCGCCAGCAGCTCCTCGGGATTGCGGCCGATCCGGCCGCCATGCCAGTCGATCAGGTCGAGATCGCTGTTGACCAGCACCGGACCGCTCGGCGTGCCGAGGCTGAACTTGCGGAAGCAGGACAGGCCGGCCAGCCCGATTTCGGGCAGAGCCCGGGCAATGGCGGGGTCGATGCGGTTCCAGGGCGGCACGAAGACCGGGAGCGCGCGGGGGCCGAACAGCTCATGCAGGCGCTGCCAGCCCTGCGCGATGTCGGCGAGCACGACCTCTGCCGGTCGGTGGTCGCCGACCTCGGACTTCTTTTGCGATGCCGGTGCGTGGTTCTCGTGGCGGATGCCGTGCTGGCAGGGGAAAAGCAGCGGCGCGCCTTCGAGGCGCCGCGCCAGCGCCTGCTCGGCGAGGAGCGGGATGGTTGCGAGCAGCACCGGCACGGCATGGCGCTCGGTCAAATCGATCAGGCGCTCGAACTGGTCGCTCGGGGCGACGGCATCGTCGTCGCGCAGCCACAGCGCGATGCGTCGGCCGGCGAGAGCCCAGCGATCGAGTTCGGCGATGAGGTCATGCCAGTCGGCCGGCGCGTTCATCGGCGTGCTCCGCCATGGCGGGTGCGGTGGCGCTGCAGCGCGTTTTCCAGGGCCGTGCCGAGTATGGCGCAGGCCGCCTCGCCATTGCGCTCCTCGCAGGCGAATATCTGGGCGGCGGCGCCGAGGCGCTCGCGCAAACCGGGCTGGTCGATCAGGGTCGCGATGGTGCTCGCCAGGGCGTCCTCGTCATGATCCGCGACGAGAAGGCCGGTCCGGCCGGGCTCGACAACCGCCGGGACGCCGCCGCTGTGAAGCGCCGCGACCGGCAGGCCGGCGGCCTGCGCCTCCAGATAGACCAGGCCATAGGCCTCGTTGAGGCCGGGCCAGACGAAGAGATCATGGGCGGCGAGCTCGGCCCGGGTCTCGGCATTGCCGATTCGTCCGAGCCAGCGCAGCCGCTCCGACGGAAGGTCAGCGAAGGCGGCCTCGATGGCGGCGCGCTGGGGCCCGTCGCCGACCAGAGTCAGCGTCCAGGGCCGATCGGCGATCTGGGCGAGGGTCCGGGCCAGGGCGAAATAGCTGTTCTCCTTGGTGCCCTTGCGCATCATGGCGACGACGATGAGGCGAACCGGTTCGCCCGCAGGCCGCGCGGCGCCGGTTCGAGCCGGCCTCTCGCCATCGGCGAGCAGGAAGGGCGGCAGGTCGATCAGCGGGACGTCCACCGGGAGCAGCTTGGCGAGGCCTTCGCGGTCGCGCGGGGTCATGCAGAAATGCAGGTCGGCCTGCCGGATGGCGGCGCGCGCCAAGCCCGCTGCCGGCGTCCATCCGGCTGCAAAGCGCTTGGGCGCGTCGCTGGCCTCGGCCAGGAGATAGGGCAGGGCGAAGCGTTCGACGAGGACGGGGCCGATCAGGTCCGGGGCGCGGTAATGGCAATGATAGGTGAAGAACAGGTCGGGCCGGACGGCGGGCTCCTGCCAAGCGCGGGCAAGCTGTTCGATCACCTCCTGCGCCGCCGCCTGGTTGGCGACGAGCTCGGCCTCGCTCGGCTCACGCATGAAGCTGCGCTCGGCCGGCACGATCGCGACGCGATGGCCGAGGCGCTCCAGCAGCGTGACGAGCTGCCGGGCCATGCGCCGGTCGCCGGAGACGGCGCCGTCGCCATAACGGTTGAGCGGCGTGTGGAAGGCGATCTTCAAGGCAGGCATAAAGGGCAGTCCGGCCGAGGCACGCGCTCAGCGATAGGGATCGGCTGCGTCGCGCAGGCCGTCACCGAGGAAATTGAAGGCGAGGATGATCAGGATGACCGGGACGCACGGATAAAGCAGCCAGGGATAGAGCGCCACCACGTTGATGTTCTGCGCTTCGTTGAGCAGCACGCCCCAGCTGGTGATCGGCGGCCTGAGGCCGAGGCCGAGGAAGGAGAGGGCGGTCTCGCCGAGGATGGTCTTTGGCACGGTGATCGTCGCGGCGGCGATCAGATGGCTCATGAAGCCAGGCACGAGATGCAGGCCGATGATGCGGGCGGGCTTTGCTCCCATCAGCTGGGCGGCGACGACATAATCCTCCTCGCGCAATGAGAGCAGCTTCGAGCGAACGGCCCGCGCCAGCCCGGTCCAGTCCATCAGGCCGAGGATCACGGTGATGCCGAAATAGACCAGGAGCGGGCTCCAGGAGGCCGGCATGATCGCGCTCAGGGCGAGCCAGAGCGGGATATGCGGCAGCGACTGCACGATCTCGATCAGCCGCTGGACGAAGAGATCGACCTTGCCGCCGTAATAGCCGGCGATGCCGCCGATGATCACGCCCAGCACGAAGGAGACCATGACGCCGAGCAGGCCGATGGTCAGCGAGATGCGCCCGCCATAGAGGATGCGCGAGAACATGTCGCGGCCGAGCCGGTCGGTGCCGAGCAGGAAGAGCGTGCCGCCCTCCGGCGGACAGAACAGCCGCAGATTGCCGGGGAAAAGGCCCCAGAAATAATAGTCCTCGCCGCGACAGAAGAAGCGGATCTGCTGCGGGCGCGAGGTGTCGACGTCGTATTCGCGCTTCAGATTCTCCATGTTGAGGCGCTGGGTATAGGGGTAGACGAAGGGGCCGAGGAAGCTGCCTTCGTGGAAGAGGTGCACGCGCTGCGGCGGGGCGCGGATGAAGTCGGTGTCGCGGGTCGTATAGTGATAGGGTGCGAGGAACTCGCAGATCGCCACCGAGAAATACATCACCAGGATGACGACGCCGGAGATCACCGCGAGCTTGTGCCGGCGGAATTTCCACCACATCAGCTGGAGCTGCGAGGCGAGATAGACGCGCTCCTGCTCCGGCGACATCTTCTCGACGGCATAGGGCTCGAACGGCGCCGTCGACCAGCGATGCGGCAAGGGGGCAGGGCCGGCGGCGGGCTCGTTGGCGGGGGGCGGCGAGGTCGTCACTTGGTCGCCGTTCCCTGCAGGCGGATGCGCGGGTCGAGGATCGCGAGCGCAATATCCGAGATGAGCACGCCGATCACCGTCAGGAAAGACAGGAACATCAGGAAGGAGCCGGCGAGATACATGTCCTGGCTCTGCAGGGCGCGGATCAGCAGCGGGCCGGTGGTCTGCAGCGAGAGCACGATGGCAACGATCTCGGCGCCGGAGACGATCGAGGGCAGGATGTCGCCGATATCCGAGATGAAGAAGTTCAGCGACATGCGTAAGGGGTATTTGCGCAGTGCCTTGCCGGGCGGCAGGCCCTTGGCGCGGGCGGTGACGTAATACTGCTTCTGGAGTTCGTCGAGCAGGTTGGCGCGCACCGAGCGGATCATCCCGGCGGTGCCGCCGGCGCCGATGATGATCACCGGTATCCAGAGATGCTCGAGCACCGATTTGAACTTCGCCCAGCTCATCGGCTGGTTGAGATATTGCGGGTCGACGAGCCCGCCGATCGAGGTGCCGAACCAGACATTGGCGAAATAGAGAAAGATCAGCGCCAGCAGGAAATGCGGCACGGCGAGGCCGATCAGGCCGATGAAGGAGAGCCCGTAATCGCCCCAGCTGTACTGATGCGTCGCCGAATAGATGCCGATCGGGAAGGCGACGATCCAGGTGAAGATGATGGTGAAGAAGGAGACCACCATGGTCAGGAAGAGCCGGTCGCCGACGATGTCGCGGACCGGCAGCTGGTATTCGAAGGAATAGCCCATGTCGCCGCGCAGGAGGCCGGTGACCCACCAGAAATAGCGCTCCAGTGGCGGCTTGTCGAAACCGTATTCCTTCTTCAGGAACTCGACGCGGCTCATGTCCGCCTTCTCGCCCTGGGCCTGCATCTCGGCGACCATGGTCTCGAAATAGTCGCCTTCCGGCAGGTTGATGACCGTGAAGATCAGGGCGCTGGTGATCAGCAGCGTCGGGATCATCACCAGGATACGCTTGAAGATGTAGCTCAGCAGCACGGCGTCACGGCTCCCGCTTTGCCGCCGGCGCGTCGGCGAACCAGAAGGTGTCCGGCAGATAGCGGCCGAAGAAGGCGCCGGGCTCGAAGCTGTAGAGCCCTTTCTCGGGGACGTTGCGCAGGTCCCTGGAAACCACGACCGGCTGAAGCGTGGCGTTGATCACGCCGATCGAGAAGAGCTGCTCGGCATTGATCCGCAGCATCTTCTGCCAGATCAGCCGGCGCTCCTCATGGGTCGTCGAGCGGCGCCAGGCGATGTAGAGCTCGCTCAGCTCCCGGGCCTCCGGCAGATCGGGCGCCTCGCCCTCGCGCCCGCCGGATTCGAAGAACTGGCCCCAGCGCGGCCAGTTGAACTGGCTGGACGAGGTCGGCGCCAGCGCGTCGGGCTCCATCTCGGCGGCGACCAGCGCATTGTCCATGCCGGTCCAGACCGACATCACCGTCTGGCCGGCGAGGATGCGGCGGCGGAAGACGTCGAGCTGCGAGGAGCGCGGGTGCATCTTCAGGCCGATGGCGCGGAAATCCTCCTTCAGCAGATCGAGGATGTCGGTCTCCTCGGTCGAGGCGCCGGCGGTCTCGATGGTGAATTCCAGGCGCCTGCCGTCGGGAAACAGCCTGATGCCTTCCGAATCGCGCTTGTCGAGCCCGATCTCGTCGAGCAGGCGGTTCGCCTCCGCCCGGTCCTGCTTCATCCACATATGGGCGAGCGAGCGGTCGTGGAGCGGGCTTTCGGGCAGGGCGGTGTTGCCACTTTCCTTGGCCAGGCCGAAGAAGATGACCCGGTTGACGTCCTTGCGGTTGATCGAGAGCGAGAGCGCCCGGCGCCAGCGCTGGTCGCGGTTGAGCGTGCGCCAGGCCGGATCGACGGCATTGAGATTGGGCATCAGCGCGAAATAAGCGCCTTCCGCGCGCTTCCAGAGCCGGACGTCGAAATTCATCCGCTTCGAGGCTTCCTTGAGGAAGGTGTAGTTGTCGAAGCGCAGATAGCGGGCCTGCAAATCGGCCTCGCCGGCCGCAGTCTTGGCCGGGATCAGCGATGCTGTGCCGATATTGATCTTGACCTCGTCGACATAGGGCAATTGCCGGCCATTCTCGTCGACGCGATGGAAATAGGGGTTGCGGACGAAGATGAACTGCTCGGCCGGGATCGGCGTGGTGTTGCGCCAGGCATCGAGCGTCGGCAGGTCGGGGTTCTCCGGGCGGTACTGGCGCGAGAAGCGCTCGTGCAGCGCGCCCCAGTCCTTGACGCGGATCTCCCGGACCTTTTTCGCCAGCGCCTCCTTGTCGGCATAACGCTCATGGAATTGCCGCAGATAATGGGCGGGCATGGCGATATAGAGCGGCTGGGCACCGGCCAGCGCCGGCAGGAAGACCGGGTTCGGCCTGGCCCAGGAATAGCGCAGCGTGCGCTGGTCGAGGATTTCGAGTGTTGCCTTCTCGTCGGCGATGACCAGGGCCTGAGGCGGCCCGCCCGGCGAGAGCCGCCTGTTGTTGGCGACATCCTCCCACCAGTAGCGAAAATCCTCGGCGGTGAAGGGATGTCCGTCGGACCAGCGGTGCCCGGCCCGCAGCCGCAGGGTGAAGATGCGCCCCTGCTCGACCTCGACGGATTCCAGCAGGTCCGGCACAAGGTCGAGCTTGTCGTCATAGCCGACGAGACGGGCATAGCCGTAGATCGTCATCATGCGGATGTCGCGCTGGTCGCCCATCAGCATGCGTACCGTGCCGCCATGCCGGCCGGGCTCGCGCCCCATCGCGCCGACATCGATGACGCGTGGATTTTGGGGCAGGCGCTGGGCGAGCGGCGGCAGCTGCCCGGCCGCGACCTGGGCGGCGAGGGCAGGGCTGTCGATATAGTCCCGGGCCCGGGCGGCGCCTGCGAAGGGAACCGTCTGTGCGGCCAGCGCGGCGAGCATCGCCAAGGTTTCGCGCCGCGTCGTCATCAGGCAAGCTCCCTGACGTCTGCGCCCTGGCGGGCGAGCACGAGATGGCCGGCGCCGAGATCGAGATGGGCGAGCCGCTCGCCATCGCCCTCCGGCTTGAAGCAGGCCGGCCAGTGCCGCATGTCGGAGGCGCCGCTGGGCGCCGCCAGCTTGAAGTCGAGCTTGCGGTCGAGATCGGCGAAGGGGACCGATTTCAGCAGCGCCTTGGTGTAGGGGTGGACCGGCGCGCTGAACAGGGTGTGGCGCGGCGCGAGCTCGACGATGCGGCCATTGGCCATCACCGCGATCCGATCGGCCATGTAGTTCACCACGGCGAGATTGTGCGAGATGAACAGGAAGGTCAGCCCGCGCTCGGCCTGGAGATCCTTGAGCAGGTTGAGGACCTGGGCCTGGACCGATACGTCGAGCGCCGACACCGGCTCGTCGCAGATGATCAGGTCAGGATCGAGCGCAAGCGCGCGGGCGATGCCGATGCGCTGGCGCTGGCCGCCGGAGAAGGAATGCGGATAGCGGTTGAGGAAGCGCGGATCGAGCCCGACATCCTCCATCAGCGCCCTGACGCGAGCCTTCTGCTCGGCGCCGTCACCGCGCTCATGGATGGAGAGCGGCTCGCGCAGGATGTTCATCACCGTCATGCGCGGCGAGAGTGACGAGACCGGATCCTGGAAGATCATCTGGACGCGGGTGCGGAAGCGGCGCAGTTCCTCGCCCTTCAGCCCGAGGACATCAGTGCGCCGCTGGCCGTCGTCGAACCAGACCTCGCCGGAATCGGCGGTGACCGCCCGCATGATCAGCTTGCTGACCGTGGTCTTGCCACAGCCGCTCTCGCCGACCAGGCCGAGGCACTCGCCGCGCCTGATGTCGAAGCCGACATCGTCGACCGCCAGCACGGTCGCTTTCGTGGACTTGCCGAAGAAGCGGCTGGAACCGGTGGTGTAGGTCTTGCGCAGATGGCGTACTGCGAGCAATGGCGCGTCCGGGCTGCCGGCAGGGCGCGGGGCCGGCTGCGCCTTGGTGGTGGCCGGCGGGCGCGGACGCGCCTCGCGCAGCGCCACCAGCCTTTCGCCCTCCTGCATGTCGAAATGCGGCGAGGCGTTGAGCAGAGCCTTGAGATAGGGATGCTGCGGGCGGCGGAAGATATCCTCGGCGGTGCCGCTTTCCATGATCTCGCCATGGTAGATCACCACGACCTCGTCGGCCATGTTGGCGACGACGCCGAGATCATGGGTGATGAGCAGGATCGCCATGCCCATCTCGGCCTGGAGCTCGCGCATCAGGTCGAGGACCTGGGCCTGGATGGTGACGTCGAGCGCGGTGGTCGGCTCGTCGGCGATCAGCAGAGCCGGCTTGCAGATCAGCGCCATGGCGAGCATGGCGCGCTGGCGCAGGCCGCCGGAGAGCTCGAACGGGTAGAAGCCATAGGCTCGCACCGGGTCCTTGAAGCCGACGCGCTTCAGCATCGCGGCGATCAGCTCCCTGGCCTGCGGCTTCGGCATCGGCCGGTGCAGGAGCAGCGCCTCTTCGATCTGGTTGCCGATGGTATGGACCGGCGAGAGCGAGGACATCGGCTCCTGGAAGATCATGCCGATGCGCCCGCCGCGCAGCGCTCTGATCTCCTTGCCCTCCGCCGGCAGCGCGGCGATGTCGATCGCCATCGCCTGATCCTGTGGATCGCGGAACAGGATCTGCCCGCCGGTGACGGCGCCGGCCCGCGGCAGCAAGCCCATGATCGCCTGCGAGATCACCGATTTGCCCGAGCCGGATTCCCCGACGAGCGCCACGGTTTTGCCGGCGGGGATCCGGAAAGAAACGCCCTTCACGACATCGCGAGCGAGGCCGTGGACGGTGAAGCCGATACGCAGGTCCCTGATCTCAAGAATATCCATGAGCGGCGAACGCCGTAGCCTCTGTTCGGTTGCCGCCGGCAGGCGCGGCCCGCCGGCATTCTGGTACCATCTCCGGCGCCGATCCCCGATCCGTCAATCCCGCGCAGATTGTCCTGCCTCGATGACGTCCGCGCAACATGTCGGCGGCCGGAACGGGCGCAATTCCCGTCCCGGTCGGCGGGTTCGGCTTCCCCCCTGCGACGGAACTTGAAATAGTGGTTCTTGTCGAGTCCCCGCGCCTGCCTGCCGCGCATTGCACGAGGACGAGAACTGACCACATATGAGCCCTGCGCCGGGCCGGCTTACCGGCGCTTGCGGCCTGAGGACGGGATTACCCCTTGGAGAGAAGCCTCTTCCGGTATGTCTGGCAGAAGAGCCGCGCCGAGCAGATCGTCGTTCTGCTGATCATCCTCGTCTCGATCCCGTTCAACTGGGCCTCGTTCGACGTGCCCAAGCGCATCGTCAACGATGCGATCCAGGGGGGCGCCTTCAGAAACGGCAGGACCTCGGTGACGGTCTTCGACTGGACCCTGCATCTGCCCGATCTCCTCGGCGGCGGCAGCCTGCCGATCTTCGAGGGCTTCCAGGTCGGGCAGCTCGGCCTGCTGCTGTCGCTGAGCTTCTATTTCCTCGGCCTCGTGCTGATCAATGGCGGCTTCAAATACGCCATCAATGTGCGCAAGGGCATTCTCGGCGAGCGCATGTTGCGGCGCATGCGCTACGATCTTTTCGCTCAGCTGATGCGTTTCCGTCCGGAGGATATCCGCGCGGTCAAGCCGGCCGAGGTGGCGAGCATGATCAAGGACGAGGTCGAGCCGATCGGCAGCTTCGTCGGCGACGCCTTCATCCAGCCGGCCTTCCTGCTCAGCCAGGCGCTGACGGCGCTGGTCTTCATCATGATGCAGAGCGTCTGGCTCGGCTCGATCGCGCTTTTGATCGTGCTGATGCAGGCCGTGATCATCCCGATCCTGCGCCGTGAGCAATTGCGCCTCGGTCGCGAGCGCCAGATCGCCTCGCGCCAGCTCGCCGGCAGGATCGGCGAGATTGTCGATGCCGGCCCGACCATCCAGGGCCATGGCGCGACCTCCTATATCCAGTCCGACATTGCCGGCCGGCTCGGCACGCTGTTCGATATCCGCTTCGCGCTCTACAAGCGCAAATTCGCGGTCAAGTTCCTGAACAACCTCCTGGCGCAGATCACGCCCTTCTTCTTCTACGCGATCGGCGGCTTCTTCGCGTTGCAAGGCCGGCTCGACATCGGCCAGCTCGTCGCCGTGATCGGCGCCTATCGCGACTTGCCGCCGCCGGTGAAGGAGCTGATCGACTGGGACCAGCAGCGCAACGACGTCATGATCAAATACGAGCAGGTGATCGCGCAGTTCAATCCGCGCGAGACGCTGGAGCTCGAGGAGAAGGACGGGGTTGCGAGTCTGCCGAAGCAGGGCGAAATCCGGCTCGACAAGGTCGAGATGTCGGATCATCGCGGCCAGCCGCTGCTGCTGCCGCTTTCCTTTTCGGTGAAGCGCCCCGGCTGCATCGCCCTGATCGGGCCCGCTGGCAGCGGGCGCGACACGCTAGGACGCATTCTCGGCCGGCAGAGCATGGGCTATGAAGGACGGGTGCTCATCGATGGTCGGCCGCTGAGCTCGTTCAGCGTCGAGAGCGCCAGCCATATGATCGGCTATGCCGGCCCGGATGCCGAGATCATCAATGGCCGGCTGCGCGACAATCTGCTGCTGCCGCTGAAGCGGCGGCGACCGACGATCCGGCCGGGTCGTTCGGTCGATCAGACCGAGCATCGTCGCTTCATCGAGGCGCTGCGCGCCGGCAATACGCCGCTGCCCTTCACCGCCGACTGGAACGACTATGAAGGCGTCGGGCTGGAGGGGGCCGATGCCCTGGAGGCGCATGTGCTCGCCGTGCTCGACATGCTCGGCTGCTCCGACGAAATCTACGAGCTCGGCCTGGACGCCAAGGTGATCGCGCCGCTGCCGGAAGGGGCGGCCGAGCGCATCATCGAGGCGCGCCGGGTGGTCACCGCCGAATTGGCGCGGTCGAATCTGGGCGGGCTGATCGAGACCTTCGATCCCGAGCGCTACAACGCCAATGCGACGATTGCCGAGAATCTGATCTTCGGCGCGATCCGCAACGGCCGCAGGCCGGCGGAGGTGCTGCTCGAAGATTCCTACGCCCGATCCGTGCTCCAGGCGGAAGCGCTCGAGGAGCCGCTCACCGAGATCGGGGCGCGCATCGTCAACACCCTGGTCGAAATTTTCGCCGACATGGTCCAGGGCCAGGCGCTGTTCGCGCGCTATGGTTTCGGCGGCGACCTCGATATCGAGAAGCTGAACGAGCTCGCCGAGGCGCTGCGCCGGCACGATATGCGTGGGCCACTCGACCCGGAGACGCAACGCGAGGTCATGGGGCTGGCGCTGCGCTATATCGAGCCCAAACACCGGCTCAACCTGCTCGACGACGCCCTGCAGCGCCGCATCCTGCGCGCGCGCCAGACCTTCAAGACCTATCAGCCGCCGGAGAGCAGCGAAGAGGTCGAGTTCTACGATCCCAACGACGTCATCCACGGTGCCAGCGTGCGCGACAACCTCTTCTTCGGCCGCCTCGGCTTCGGCGCCGATGCCGGGGAGAAGGTGGCGGCGATCGTCCGCAACGCCTTGTCGCGGGCGGGCCTGGACGCGGCCGCCTACCGTCTCGGGCTCGACACCGATGCCGGGCCGCGCGGCCGCCATCTGCCGCTGCGGCTGCGGCTGATGGTGCCGCTCGCCCAGGCGCTGATCAAACGCCCCGACATATTGGTGCTCGATCTCGACGGCTTCCTCGCCGCAGGCAGCGATCCTGCCGGGCTGGTTTCGCGTCTCATCGCCCATTGCCGGGAACAGACGCTGTTCCTGCTCTTGACCGACCCCCACCTCGCTGCCGATATCTCGGACAAGCTGGTTTTCCGCGGTCCGGCCGGCCAAATTCCGGGCGAAGACGAGGCCGAAGGCGAGGCCGATGAGCTCATCGCACCGCCGCCGCAGGACGGCGCCGGGCGGATCGAGGCGAGAACATGACGCTCGAGCGCGATATCAACTGCCTGAAGGAGGTTCCGCTTTTCCGGACCCTGCCGGCATCGCGCCTCAAGCTGCTCGCGCTGATGGGGGAGCGGCGGCATTTCCCGGCCGGAACCCTGATCAGCGAGGAGGGGCAGAGGCCGCAGGAGGTCTACTGCATCCTCCAGGGCGAGATCGAGATCTCACACCCGCTGGCAAGCGGTGAGGCGCATTCCTTCCGGCTGGCGACGGGAAGCCTTCTCGGCGACGTGCCGCTGCTCTCCAACGAGCCCACGGTCGGCCGGATCACCGCCAAGACCGATGTTTCGATGTTGCGGCTGCCGCGCGAATTGTTCTTCGAGCTGCTCGACAGCGTTCCTGAATTTGCGGTGGCGCTGTCGCGCGACCTCGCCACGCGGCTGTACCGGCTCGCCGGTGCCGTCCTGCGCGGCGAGAAGACGCAGTGATCTCGCGAGGGCAACTATGAGCTCGATTCCGAATTCGGGGCCTTCCACTCCGGGCGGCCGGGCCAGCGCCTCCAATTTCGAGCAGGTGAATTCCTGGAGCCGCGACGTGCGCTTCGTCTCGGGCTGCATCCTGATGCTGTTCGCGACCACGCATTTCGTCAATCACGCGGTCGGGATCTTCGGCCTCGCGGCGATGGAGACGGCGCAGCTCTGGCGTCATGGATTCTGGAGCAGCAAGCTCGGGCTCCTTCTGCTCTATGGCTCGCTGATCATCCATCCCGTCTTCGCGCTGCTGCGGGTGGCGCAGCGCCGGACCTTCCGCATGCCGATGCGCGAGGTGCTGCAGATCGCGCTCGGCGTGGTGATCCCGCTGCTGCTGATCGACCATATTGTCGCGACCCGTGTCCAGGGCGCGCTGTTCCTGCAGGACGAGAGCTATCACGCCGTGCTGCGCCGGCTCTGGCCGAATCTCGCGCTGACGCAGAGCCTGCTGCTGCTGCTGGTCTGGACGCATGGCGTGATCGGGCTGCACTTCACCTTCCGCACCCGCGAGAGCTATGCGCGCTGGCGCGACCCTTTCCTGCTGGCGGCGATCCTGGTGCCGCTGCTGGCGCTGATCGGCTTCGTCGTCGCCGGGCGCGAGGCGCGGCTGATGGCGCTGCCGCCGGAACTCTACACCACGCAGCAGGCCGATTCCTTCAACCTGCACGTCACCTGGGCGAAGCGGGCCTTCTTCGGCCTGGTCGGAGGCTTCGTGCTGTTCGTCGCGATCCGCGAGCTGCGGGCCCGGGCGCTGGGCGCGATCACCGTCCGCTTCGTCGGCCATGGCGTGCGCAAGGTCGTGCCGGGCTTCACCCTGCTGGAAATGTTCCGTCGCTTCGGCATTCCGCATGCGGCGCTGTGTGGCGGGCGGGCCCGCTGCGCGACCTGCCGCGTGCTGGTGCTCGACGGCGCCGACGATTTGCCGCCGCCCGGGCCGAACGAGGCACGGCTGCTGCGTCGCATCTCGGCTGGCGAGCGGGTCCGCCTCGCCTGCCAGATCCGGCCGAAGCACGACCTCCAGGTCCAGATCCTGCTTGCCGCCAGGCAGCGCGGTGCCGGTCCGACAGGGGCGCTCGATCCCGCTGCCGGCATCGCCAGGAAGGGGCTGACCGTGATGGTCGCCGATCTGCGCGCCTTCACGGCCCTGGCCGAAAGGCAGCTCCCGCAGGAGCTGATGACCCTGCTCAACCGGTTCTATGACGAGATGTCCCAGGCGATCGCCGCCCATGGCGGCCGGATCGAGTCGATCTATGGCGACGGGCTGATGGCCATCTTCGGCCTCGAGACCACGCCCGCCCGCGCCGGCATGGCCGCGATCGCCGCCGCCGGCGACATGATGCGGGCCGTCGAGGCGCTCAACCGCGAATATGCGACGGCCCTGCCCTTGCCGCTGCGCATCGGCATCGGGATCCATGGCGGGCCGGCGATCATGGGCGCGGTCGAGAATGAGAGCATCGGGCGGCGCGAGATCACGGTCGGTGAAACCGTGATGATCGCCAGCCAGCTCGAGGCGGCGACGCGCCGGCTGCTTTCCGACATCATCGTCTCGGCCGAGACGGTCGCCGCCACCGGCCGCAGCTTTCCGGGGCTGATCTCCTACAAGATTGCGATCAAGGGCCGCGACAAGCCGATGCAGGTCTTTGGTTTCGGTGGCGTGCCGGAGAAAGCGCCGCCCGCCAAGGGCGAGCCGGCGTCGCCTCGCGGCAAGCGCCCGGCCAAGGCCGAGGCGGAAGGCGATCCGGATTGACCGCCGCCGGCGGGGCGGCTCAGCGAGCGCCTTTCCCGCGCCTGTCGAAGACGAGGAAGCGTCGGCGGTCATAGCCCACCTTCACTAATCCGGCGTCGTTGAGCCTGATCTCGGCATCGATCATGGCCGGCGCATCGCGTGCCGCCAGCAGGGGGCCGATCTGCCCAAGCGCGCGTTCCAGCCCGAGGGCATGGTCGATGACCATCACCTCGGCGCGTCGCGCCAGGGCGAGCAGCGCGTCGTCCAGCGCCGGTGCGCCGCCAAAGGGCTTCAGCGAGAGGCCGAGCAGGACCAGGCCGAGGCGGCCGGCTCCCTGATCGAGCTCGACCTGCTGCAGCTTGACGGCGAGATGGCGGACGCGGCAGGGCGCGCCGTTCAGGGTTTCGGCGGCAAAGGCCGGGATCTTCGGGTCGATCACCGTGACCGAGGCGGGGCGGTGGGTCAGGAAGCCGGTGATCGGCAGGCCGGCGCCGCCGATCTCCACCACATGCTCGCAGCCGCGCAGGGCGTGGGCGGCGAGCACCTGGCGCAGCTCGGCCGCGGGACCGGCGAGATGCGGCAGCCTCGTGCCGCTCGCCGCTGCGCTGGTCTTTGGCGGCGACTGTGAATATGGTCCGGCGCGTTCCGTCACCTTCCGCTCCCTTGCCCTGCCGATCGCCCGCATGACCAGCGCGCTGCCCGCCGACGCTCTTTACGACATTCTGCGCGGCGTCGCCGCTCTGACCGACCAGCCGATCGTCGCCGATCTTGCCCGGCTGGTCGGCAAGGGCGCGCCTTCCGATCTTTCGATCGCCTTCAATCACAAGCAGATCGCCTCGAAGCGTTGGCTGGTCGACAGCCTGGCCGCGGTGATGCCGCGGCCGGATGGCCCGGTCTGGGTGCTCGGCGCCTGGCATGGAGTTCTCGGCGCCATGCTGCTGGCGGATGAGCGGCTTTCGATCCGGCAGGTGGTGAGCGTCGATCTCGACCCGCGCTGTGCCGAGATCGCCGAGGTGCTCAACCATCGGCACGTCGCTTCCGGGCGCTTCCGGGCGGTCACGGCGGATATGATGGCTCTCGACTTCACCGATCCCGCGGGCGGAAGGCCCGGCCTCGTCGTCAACACCAGTTGCGAGCATCTCGACGATGTGCCGGGCTGGCTGGCGAGCCTGCCGGCCGGATTGCCGCTGGTGCTGCAGTCGAATGATTATTTTCGCGAGCCCGACCATCGCAGCTGCGTCGCCTCGCTGGAGGCCTTCCGGGAGCAGGCGGGGTTGTCGGAGCTGAGTTTCGCCGGAGCCCTGCCGGCGAAGAATTATACCCGTTTCATGCTGATCGGCCGCAAATGAGTGCGGACAAGCCGGCCGGGCCGCCGCTCGCCATCGCCATGAAAGGCTATCCGCGCCTTTCCGAAACCTTCATCGCGCAGGAGCTGCTCGCCCTGCAGCGCTGTGGCCTGCCTTTCGCGATCTGGTCGCTGCGCCATCCGACCGATGCTGCCAGACATCTGATGCACAAGGAGATCGCGGCGCCGCTGCATTATCTGCCGGAATATCTGCATCACGACTGGCCGCGCGTCCTGCGCGGCCTCGGTTCGGCCCTGCCGCGGCCGAGCCTGCTGCGGCTGCTCGGCGTCTTCCTGCGCGATCTTGCCCGTGATCCGACGCGCAACCGGCTGCGCCGCTTCGGCCAGGCCCTGGTGATGGCACGCGAACTGCCGCCCGGAACGCGGCATCTGCATGTGCATTTCCTGCACACGCCGGCTTCGGTGATCCGCTATGCCGCGCTCAGCCGCGGGCTGTCCTGGTCGTTCTCGGCCCATGCCAAGGACATCTGGACGACGCCCGATTGGGAAAAGCGCGAGAAGATCGCCGATGCAAGCTGGGGCGTGACCTGCACCCGGGACGGCCATGCCGAGCTCGCCCGGCTGGCCGATGGGCCGGACAAGGTGGCGCTGCTCTATCACGGGCTCGATCTTGCCCGCTTTCCGCCGCCTCCGGTGAGGCAGCCGCGCGATGGCGGGGAGGCCGGCGACCCGGTGCGCCTGCTCAGCATCGGCCGCGCCGTCGAGAAGAAAGGCTTCGACGATCTCCTGAACGCGCTCGCCGCCCTGCCGGCGGGACTCGCCTGGCGCTTCACCCATATCGGCGGCGGCGAAAGGCTCGGCGTGCTGAAGGCACAGGCGGAGGCGCTCGGCCTCGCGGGGCGGATCGAATGGCGCGGCGCGCTCGCCCAGGACGGCGTGGTGGCGGCGCTGCGCGAGGCCGATCTGTTCGTGCTGCCCTCCAAACAGGCTGGCGACGGCGACCGAGACGGGCTGCCCAATGTGGTGATGGAAGCTGCGAGCCAGGGGCTGGCGATCGTCGCGACCGATTTCGCCGGCATCCCGGAATTCGTCCGCCATGACAGCGAAGGGCTGCTGGTCGCGCCGGGCGATGTCGCGGCCCTGTCGGCCGCGCTCGGAGCCCTGGCCGGCGACCCGTCGCGGCGCGAGGCACTGGGCGCCGGGGCCCATGCCCGCCTCCAAGCCGATTTCTCGGCGCAGGCGGGGCTGGCCCGGATCCATGCCGCATTGCTGGCGGAGGTCGAGCGCGGGAAGGGGCCATGAGCGGCCGCGTCCTGATCGCGGTGACGCATCTGCTCGGCATCGGCCATCTGGTGCGGGCGCGTCATCTGGCCGGGGCGCTGGCGCAGGCCGGATACGAGGTCGTGCTCGCCAGCGGCGGCATGCCGGATGGCAGGGCTGCGAATGGCTATCGTTTCGTGCAATTGCCGCCGGTGCGGGTCGTCGGCACTGATTTCCGCAATCTGCTCGACGAGGAAGCGGAGCGGGCGACGCCGCAGCGTCTCGGGGCGCGGGAGGCGGGGCTGGCCGCGCTGGCGCGGGAGCTGCGGCCCGACATCGTCATCACCGAGCATTTTCCCTTCGGTCGGCGTCAATTGGCCGGCGAGTTCCTGGCGCTGATCGAAGCGGCGCGCGCGGCGCGGCCGCAGGTGGTCGTCCTCTCCTCGATCCGCGACGTGCTGGTCGCACCGCTGCGGCCGGAGCGCCTGGCAGAGGCGCATAGGCGCCTCGAAGACCTGTTCGACGGGGTGCTGGTCCATGGCGACCGTGCACTCCTCCCGCTCGAGGCTTCCTGGCCGGTGCCTGCGGCGCTCGCCGAAAGGCTGCACTATACCGGCTATCTCGCCGCTCCGGCGCCGGTGGCCGAGGCGCCCGCCGCGTCCGGCGGGATCCTGGTCTCCGGTGGCGGCTCGGCGGCGGCGCTGCCGCTCTTCCGGCTCGCTCTGGCGGCGGCGGAGCTGCTGCCGGCACAGGATTGGCACCTCCTCGTCGGCCATGGTGTGGCGGAGCCGGACTTCGCCGTTCTCCTGCGGCAGGCGCCGGCGAACGCGATTGTCGAACGGGCCCGGCCGGATTTCCCGGCCCTGCTGCGCAACTGCGCGCTCAGCCTCAGCCTGGCCGGCTACAACACCGTGCTCGACCTGGTGCAGGCAGGGCCGCGGGCGCTGGTCGCGCCCTTCGATGCCGGCAACGAGACCGAGCAGGCGATACGCGCGGCTGCGCTCGAACGCGCCGGGCTGGCGCGCCTGCTGCGGCCCGAAGCCGGCCCCGGGGTGCTCGTCGCGGCGATCGACGAGGCGCTCGCGGGCGGGCGCCCGCAGCGGGTTCCGGTCGATCTCGACGGCGCGGCGGGGGCGGTCGCGGCGGTGCGGAGGCTCGCGACGAAACGACGCTAGGGCAACGGGGTGATGGCCTGCCGCGAGCCGGATGAAACCGGTGCCGCGCAAGGCGAGCCGCGCGGAGGGCCGAGTGGATCGCGATTTCGCGACCGGTCATGGGCCATGTGATCCGCCCTGCGCAGGAATGCGCCCCGGCGAAGTGCCGGCATGCCTCCGGCGAATACCTCATGCGAATTGCCGCTACGGTGCTTTCGCTCTAATGAGATTGCACACGCCTCCCTTTCGGTCGGCTCCAGGACACCGGGTGTTCGCCGGGCCTGTCCTGCGCCCGGAGAAGAATGATGACAGCAGCGACTACCGCCGCCCCCGGCATGCCGGACATGAAACTGTCGGTTCGTCAGGTCTTCGGCATCGACAGCGACCTGGAAGTGCCGGCCTATTCGCAGACCGAGGCGCATGTGCCGGATCTCGATCCGGATTACCGATTCGACCGCGACACCACGATCGCCATCCTCGCCGGCTTTGCCCATAACCGCCGCGTGATGATCTCCGGCTATCACGGCACCGGCAAGTCGACCCATATCGAGCAGGTCGCGGCCCGGCTGAACTGGCCCTGCGTGCGCGTCAATCTCGACAGCCATGTCTCCCGCCTCGATCTCGTCGGCAAGGACGCGATCGTGCTGAAGGAAGGCAAGCAGATCACCGAGTTCCAGGACGGCATCCTGCCCTGGGCGCTGCAGAACAACATCGCGCTGGTCTTCGACGAGTACGATGCCGGCCGCCCGGACGTGATGTTCGTGATCCAGCGCGTGCTCGAGCAGTCGGGCAAGCTCACCCTGCTCGATCAGAAGCGCGTCATCCGCCCGCACCCCGCCTTCCGGCTGTTCGCCACCGCCAACACGGTCGGCCTCGGCGACACTTCGGGCCTCTATCACGGCACCCAGCAGATCAACCAGGGCCAGATGGACCGCTGGTCGATCGTCACCACGCTGAACTATCTGCCGCACGACAACGAGGTTGCGATCGTCCTCGCCAAGTCGAAGCACTACCAGACCTCGCCCGAGGGCAAGGACATCGTCAACAAGATGGTGCGCGTCGCCGACCTCACCCGCAACGCCTTCATGAACGGCGATCTCTCGACGGTGATGAGCCCGCGCACGGTGATCACCTGGGCCGAGAACGCGGCGATCTTCGGCGATATCGGCTTCGCCTTCCGCGTCACCTTCCTCAACAAGTGCGACGAGATGGAGCGGGCGCTTGTGGCCGAGTTCTTCCAGCGTTCCTTCGGCAAGGACTTGCCGGAGAGCGCCGTCAACGTCGTGCTGAGCTAGGCGAGGGGCAGTCCGGACCGCCGCCGCAGGTCCGCGGCGGGGCAGGCCCAAGCGGAGGAGGCAGGTGATGGCGCGCTACGAAGGCAGCTGCCATTGTGGACGGGTCGCCTATGAGGTCGAAGCCGATCTCGGGCAGACGATCACCTGCAACTGCTCCTATTGCCAGCGCCGAGGCTCGGTGCTGGCCTTCACCCCAGCGCAGAACTTCACCCTGACCAAGGGCGAGGACGCGCTGACCGAGTACCGCTTCAACACGCAGACAATCCAGCATCTGTTCTGCGAGAGCTGCGGCATCGAATCCTTCGCGCGCGGCGAGATGCCGGACGGCACGCAGATGGTCGCGGTCAACGCCCGCTGCCTCGCCGGCGTCGAGCCGACCGAGCTCAACAGCACCGCCTATGACGGGCGCTCGCGCTGAACCCAGCCAGGGAGACCGCAAGGCCTTGTCCATCTCCAACCGCAAGCCCGGCACGCCCAAGGAAGCGCCAGCCGAACCGTTGAAGCGTGCCGTCTCCGGCGCGATGAAGGCGATTGCGCGCAAGCCGGAGATGGAGATCGTCTTCGCTGCTGACAAACCCTCCCTGGTCGGCGAGCGCGCCCGCCTGCCCGAGCCTCCGCGCAAGCTCACCGCCCAGGACGTCGCGATCCTGCGCGGCCATGCCGATTCGATGGCGCTCAGGCTCGCCTGCCATGATGCCTCGATCCATCGCCGCGCCGCGCCCGAGGGCGACGCCGCCCGCGCCGTGTTCGACGCCGTCGAGCAGGCGCGCGTCGAATCGCTCGGCTCGCGCCGGATGGCCGGCATGGCCGGCAATATCGGTGCCATGCTCGAGGACCGCTATCACCGCGGCGGACGCTATGAGGAGATCACCGACCGCGCCGACGCGCCGCTCGAGGACGCGCTCGCCCTGATGGTGCGCGAGCGCCTGACCGGGTTGAAGCCGCCCAAGGCGGCGCAGAAGCTGGTCGAGCTCTGGCGCGAGGAGGTCGAGGGCAAGGCCGGCGCCGATCTCGACCGGCTCGCCAGATCGGTCGAGGACCAGCGCGGCTTCGCCCGTACCGTCCGCGACATGCTGGCCTCGCTCGACATGGCCGAGCAGACCAGCCAGGGCCAGGACGACGAGGAGGACGAGGACGAGAACGACCAGTCCTCGGAGGACCAGGAGCAGCAGGAAGGCGAGGCCGAGCAGGAGAGCCAGGGCGAGCGTTCCGAGACCGAGGTCAGCGAGGACGCCGCAGAGGAGATGCAGGAGGGGGCCTCCGAGGCCGCCGACGCACCGGCCGGCGACTGGGACGAGGAGGATGACAGCTCCGAGGCCGAGGAAGCCGGCGAGGCGCCGCGCCCGCGCGACAGCCGCGCCAATGAGCGGCCGCAGACCGACTACAAGGCCTATTCGACCAAGTTCGACGAGATCGTCACCGCCGAGGAACTCTGCGATGCCGAGGAGCTGACGCGACTGCGCGCCTATCTCGACAAGCAGTTGGCGCATCTTCAGGGCGTCGTGGCGCGCCTCGCCAACCGGTTGCAGCGGCGCCTGATGGCGCAGCAGAACCGCTCCTGGCAGTTCGATCTGGAGGAAGGCGCGCTCGATCCCTCGCGCCTGCCGCGCATCATCATCGACCCGTTCCAGCCGCTCTCCTTCCGGCAGGAATCGGACACGAATTTCCGCGATACGGTGGTGACGCTGCTGATCGACAATTCCGGCTCGATGCGCGGCCGGCCGATCACGGTCGCGGCGACCTGCGCCGACATCCTGGCGCGCACGCTGGAGCGCTGCGGCGTCAAGGTCGAGCTGCTCGGCTTCACCACGCGCGCCTGGAAGGGCGGGCTCTCGCGCGAATCCTGGCTGCAATCGGGCAAGCCGGCGAATCCCGGCCGTCTCAACGATCTCCGCCATATCATCTACAAGGCGGCGGATGCCCCCTGGCGCCGGGCGCGCAAGAATCTCGGGCTGATGATGCGCGAGGGGTTGCTCAAGGAGAATATCGACGGCGAGGCGCTGGACTGGGCGCATAAGCGCCTGCTGGCGCGGCCGGAGCAGCGCAAGATCCTGATGGTGATCTCGGACGGCGCGCCGGTCGACGATTCCACGCTCTCGGTCAATGCCGGTAGCTATCTCGAGCGGCATCTGCGCCATGTCATCGCCGAGATCGAGACCCGCTCACCGGTCGAGCTGATCGCGATCGGCATCGGCCATGACGTCACCCGCTATTATCGCCGCGCCGTCACCATCGTCGATGCCGAGGAGCTCGGCGGGGTGATGACCGAGAAGCTGGCGGAGCTGTTCGAAGAGGATGCCGGCGCCGCCACGGGCGGGCGCGTCTCCCGCCGTCTGCAATGAGCCTCAGCCGGCGCGGCCTGCTGGCCGGTCTCGGCGCGGCTGCGCTGGCGCCGGCCGCGCGCGCCCAGGCGATCGAGCCTGGCCGCTCCTCGCTCAGCGTCTCGGCCCGCCCGCTCTCGGTCTTCGAGCCGGGCAATCCGACGAAGACCCGCTTCGGCCAGCTCGTCTTCCGCAGCGGGCTCGTGCTCAGCGCCGGCCATCCGCGCTTCGGCGGCTTCTCCGGGCTCTGGCGCTCGCCCGACGGCACGCAACTGGTGGCGGTGAGCGACAAGGCCTCCTGGCTGACGGGACGGCTCGTGCGGCGTGACGGCCGCCTCGTCGGGTTGGAGCAGGCGGAGATCGCCCCGGTGCTCGGTGTCTCCGGGCGGCCGCTCGCTCGCTCGCGCTATTACGATACCGAAGCGCTGGCGATCCAGGACGGCATCGCCTATCTCGCTGTCGAGCGCACCCATGACATCCTGCGCTTCGACTGGGCGAAATATGGCGTCGAGGCGCGGGCGCGGATCGTGCAGGTACCGCCGGCGGCGAAGCGCCTGCCGAGCAATCGCGGCATGGAGGCGCTCGGCGTCGTGCCCGCGGGGCATCCGCTCGCCGGCGCCCTGGTGGCGATCTCCGAACGCTCGGGCAAGGAAGACGAGCCGACCAGCGGCTTCATCATCGGCGGGCGCCAACCGGGGACCTTCCAGGTCATTCGCCGCGACGGCTACGACATCACCGATCTCGCCTTCCTGCCGGGCGGCGACATGCTGCTGCTGGAGCGCTGGTACCGGCCGCTACGGGGCGTCGGCATGCGTATCCGCCGAATCGCCGGAGCCTCGCTGCGGCCGGGTGCCCGGCTCGACGGGCAGATTCTGATCGCGGCCGACCTCGGCCAGGAAATCGATAACATGGAGGGCATGGCGGTCCATCTGGAGAATGGACGGACCATCATCACCCTGATCTCGGACGATAATTTCTCGACCTTCCTGCAGCGGACGGTGCTGCTGGAGTTCGAACTGGCGCACTAGCAGCGCCTCGTCATGCCCGGACCCTGACCCGGGCATCTCAGCCCGAACGAAGCGCCGACCTGCGCCCTTGCGTCAGGAGATCCTCGGGGCTGCGCTGCGTTCCGCCCGAGAATGACGTGCACGGCGCAAACGAAAAAAGCGGCCTTGCGGCCGCTTCATTCGATCGGGAAGGAGAGTCCGCTCAGTTGGCGGCGAGCTTCTTCTCGATGTCGCGCTTCAGCGCGAGCGCGCCGGTCGACAGCTCGCCGGCCGGAGCCTTGACGAGGAAGGCGTCGAGGCCGCCGCGGTGATCGACGGTGCGCAGGGCGTTGGCCGAGACGCGCAGACGCACCGAGCGGCCGAGCGTGTCGGACTGCAGGGTGACGTTGACGAGGTTCGGCCGGAAGACCGTCTTGGTCTTACGGTTCGAGTGGCTGACGAGCTGGCCCGTCAGGGTGGCTTTCCCGGTCAGTTCGCAACGGCGAGCCATGATCTCATTCCCAAGCTTTCCAGGACGCCAACGCAAAACGCCGACACACGACGTGCCGGCAGGCGAGCACCGGAAGTCAAATTGAAGTGGCGGGTCTATAGCCAAGCCCCGAGCGCCCGTCAAGGCGAACTGCACGATAGGGCGCCGGAAACATCTCGGTAACCTCCTCCCGTCAGACTCCGTTAATCAGGTCACGATTCGGACCGATTCGCAGTGCAAGCGAGCTGTCGAACGGTCGCGCCGCCCGGAGCATCGAGATGAAGCCCGCCCTCACGCCGTCCCTGTCCGGGCTCGCCCTCGCGGCAGCCCTGCTCGCGGGCGCGTTTCCTGCCGGCGCCGCCTCGCTCGATGCCGCCTATGACGTTTCCCTGCTCGGCATGACCTTCGGCAAGGCCAGCCTGAGCGGCGACATCGAGGGCAGCCGCTACAAGCTCGATGTCCAGGCCAAGCTGACCGGGCTCGTCGGCGGTTTCACCGGCGGGCGCGGCTCCGGCGCCGCCACCGGCAATCTCAATGCCGGCAAGCTCTCGCCGGCGACCTTCGCGATCTCGTCCGCGAGCACGAGCGAGAGCCGCACCGTGCGCATGGCGCTCGAGCGCAATGCCGTGCAGGCGGTCGAGATCGAGCCGCCGATCGATGCCAAGCCCGACCGGGTACCGATCAGCGACGCGCATCGGCGCAATGTCATGGACCCGATCAGCGCTTTCCTGATGCCGGTGGAAGGCGGGCGCAACTCCGGCGCCGCCGCCTGCAACCGCACTCTGCCGATCTTCGACGGCGCGGCGCGCTACGACATCAAGCTGAGCTATGCCGGCACGCGCGAGGTCACGCTCGACGGCTACAGTGGCCCGGTTTCGGTCTGCCAGGCGCGCTATGTGCCGATCTCCGGCCACCGGGCGCTGCGGCCGAGCACCAAGTTCATGGCCGAGAACAAGGAAATCTCGACCTGGCTCGCGCCGATCGCCGGCACGACGATGATGCTGCCGGTGCGGATCTCGGTGAAGACGATGATCGGTACTGCGGTGATCGAGGCCTCGCGCTTCAAGGTCGATCCCGGCGTGACGGCGGCGACTTCGCGCAACTGAGCCCGACGCGGCCGGCCGCTAACAGGCGCGGGCCCGTCCTTACCGCGATGCGCGGCCCTGGCGGCGGCATTGCCGCTGAGGCTGCCGCGGGGCTAGCCTTCCCGCCGCGATTCGACCTTGGAGCCGATATGCCCGGCGATTTTGCCTTGCCACCCGGATTGCGGCGACGCGACGTGATGGTGCGCGACACCGTGCTTCATGTCGCCGAGGTCGGCGACGGGCCGACCGTGCTGCTGCTGCATGGCTGGCCGGAGTTCTGGATGACCTGGCTGCCCTTGATGAACCGCCTGCATGGCGAGTTCCGGCTGGTCGCGCCCGATCTGCGCGGCTTCGGCGACAGCGCCAAATCGCCCGCGCCACGCAGCGATGTCGGGGCCAACAGCCATGCCGACGATATCGCAGCCTTGCTCGAGGGGCTCGGGCTCGGACCGGTCGGGGTCGTCGGCCATGATGTCGGTGCCTATGTCGCCCAGGGCCTGGCGCGGCGCCACCCGCAGCGGGTCGAGAAGCTCCTGTTCTTCAACTGCCCGACGCCGAGCGTCGGCTCGGCCTGGGTGCGGGAGGGCCATGTCAACGAGATCTGGTACCAGTCCTTCCAGCAATTGCCGCTGGCCGAGCAACTGATCGGCTCCAGCCGCGAGGCCTGCGCGCTCTATCTCGGGCACTTCCTGACGCATTGGTGCCATCGCAAGGACGCCTTCGCACCGGTCTTCGACCGCTGGGTCGAGAACTTCCTGAAGCCCGGCAATCTGCGTGGCGGCTTCGACTGGTACCGCAGCCAGAACGCGGCCCGGATCGCCGCCATCGACGGCCATCCGCCGCCATCGGTGCCGATCCATCAGCCGACGCGCGTGCATTGGGGCCGCCACGACCCGATCCTGAAAGCCGAATGGAGCGCGTTCCTGCCCTATTATTTCGACGATGTCGAAGTGACCTATTGCGAGAATGCCGGTCATTTCGTCCATGTCGAGGCGCCGGACGAGGCGGCCGAGGTGTTCACCGAAGTCTTCGCCGACTGAACTGACGGGGTGCGCGACTATTTTCGCCTTTGCCTCTCGCCTTCCCGTGCAGGAGGCCTACATGAGCGAAAGCGGCCCTCGCGCGCGCAAGTCGGCGAAGGACGGACATCAAGGGCGATTCAAAATCTTGTGGTTATTGAATCGCTTGCCGCAACATCTCGCCGTGAACGAAACCTGATTCTGCGGGAGTCAGCGATTCGGCCTCGCTTCGTTCCGGACTCGTTCTGTTCACGGCGCGGGTTGCCCTTGGGGCGCCCGACCCGGTAGGGCTGGCTCGGTATTTCGCCGCGCAGGCTGCAGGAAAGCTCCAGCGTCTTGATCCAACCCCGCTCTCTTCCGCCTTCGCTCCGCGCACGCGGTGTCACTGCGGTGCTCGGCCCGACCAATACGGGCAAGACCCATCTCGCCATCGAGCGGATGATCGCCCATCCCACGGGGATGATCGGCCTGCCGCTGCGTCTGCTGGCGCGCGAGGTCTACCAGCGCGTCGTCGAGAGGGTCGGCCCGGAGGCGGTGGCGCTCGTCACCGGTGAGGAGAAGATCAAGCCGGAGCGGCCGCGCTTCTGGGTCTGCACGGTCGAGGCGATGCCGCGTGACCTTGCCGTCGATTTCGTCGCCGTCGACGAGATCCAGCTCGCCGCCGATCTCGACCGCGGCCATGTCTTCTCCGACCGGCTGCTGAATCACCGCGGCCGGGCCGAGACCATGCTGATCGGCGCCGGCACGATGCGGCCGCTCGTCGAGCACCTGATCCCCGGCGCGAATGTGGTGACGCGGCCGCGGCTCTCGAACCTGACCTTCGCCGGCGACCGCAAGATCACCCGTCTGCCGCGGCGCTCGGCGATCGTCGCCTTCTCGGCCGAGGAAGTCTACGCCATCGCCGAGCTGATCCGCCGGCAGAAGGGCGGGGCGGCCGTGGTGCTCGGCGCGCTCTCGCCACGTACGCGCAATGCCCAGGTCGAGATCTACCAGTCCGGCGATGTCGACTATCTCGTCGCCACCGACGCGATCGGCATGGGCCTCAATCTCGATGTCGACCACATCGCCTTCGCCGGCGACAGCAAGTTCGACGGCCATCATTTCCGCAAGCTGCATCCGGCCGAGTTCGGCCAGATCGCCGGCCGGGCCGGCCGGCATCTGCGCGACGGCACTTTCGGCACCACCGGGCGGGCGCCACCCTTCGATGCCGAACTGGTCGAAGCGATCGAGAATCACCGTTTCGAGCCGATTCGCCAGCTGCAATGGCGCAATTCCGATCTAGACCTGCGCTCGGTCCAAGGGCTGCTCGACAGCCTGAACCGGCAGCCGCAGGAGCAGGGCCTGACCCGTGCCCTGATCGCCGAGGACATGACCACGCTGGAAATCCTGGCGCGCGACCATGATGTCGCGAGGCTGGCGCAGGGCAGGCCGGCGGTCGAACGGCTCTGGGAGGTCTGCGGCCTGCCAGATTATCGCAAGATCGCGCCCATGCAGCATGCCGACCTCGCGACGATGCTGTATCTTCGGCTGATGCGGCATGGCCGTCTCGATCCGGACTGGTATCGGCGCCAGCTCGATGCGCTCGACCGCACCGATGGCGAGATCGACACGCTGTCGGCGCGCATCGCGCAGGTCCGAACCTGGACCTTCGTGGCGAACCGTCCCGACTGGTTGCCTGATCCAGAGCATTGGCAGGGGGTGGCGCGTCTTGTAGAGGACAAGCTGTCGGACGCTTTGCACGAAAGGCTCGCCAGCCGTTTCGTCGATCGGCGCACGAGCGTGTTGATGCGTCGCCTGCGGGAGAATGCGATGTTGGAAGCTGAGGTCACTGCGGCGGGCGACGTGCTCGTCGAGGGCCAGCATGTCGGGTTGCTGCAGGGGTTCCGCTTTACGGCGGATCCCAAGGCCGGCGGCCCCGAAGCCAAGGCGCTGAACGCCGCCGCGATGAAGGCGCTCGCCAGCGAGATGGAGGCGCGCGCCTCGCGCGTCGTGCTCGCCGGCGACGAGGCCTTCGTCCTGTCGCATGACGGTTTCATCCGCTGGGTCGGCGAGCCGGTGGCGCGCCTCGTCGCCGGCGATAAGGTGCTGGAGCCGCGCCTGCGTCTGCTGGTCGAGGAGCATCTGACCGGGCCGGCGCGCGAGCAGGTCGAGAATCGGCTGACGCTCTGGCTGAAGAATCACATCACCAAGCTGCTCGGGCCGCTGCAGGTGCTCGAGGAGGCCACGAGCCTGACCGGCATCGCGCGCGGCATCGCCTTCCAGGCGGCCGAGGCGCTGGGCGTGCTCGAGCGCGCCAAGGTCGGCGAGGAGATGAAGACCCTCGACCAGGAGGGGCGGGCGGGCCTGCGCCAGCTCGGCATGCGCTTCGGCGCCTTCCATCTCTATGTGCCGGCCCTGCTGAAGCCGGCACCGCGGGCGCTCGCAGCCCAGCTCTGGGCGCTGAAGCATGATGGACCGGAGCAGGGCGGGCTGGACGACATCGCCCATCTCGCCTCGTCCGGCCGGACCTCCTTCCCGGCCAACAAGGACGTGCCGAAGGGGCTCTATCGCGCCGCCGGCTATCGCGTCTGCGGCGAACGGGCGGTGCGCGTCGACATTCTCGAGCGCTTGGCCGATCTGATTCGCCCGGCTATCGCCTATCGCCCCGGCGTCACGCTCGGCCAGCCGCCGGCGGGCGCCGCCGATCAGGACGGCTTCGTCGCCACCGGCGCGATGACCTCGCTCGTCGGCTGCGCCGGCGAAGACTTCGCCTCGATCCTGCGCTCGCTCGGCTATGTCTCGGTGAAGCGGGCGGGGCCGGCGATCACCGTGCCGCTCGCGGCGACGCCGGAGCCTATCGTGGCGGCCCCGGCCACTGAGGTCGAGGCTGCGCCGGAGGGTGAGGGCGAGGTCGCAGCCGAGACGGTTGTGGCCGAGAGCCCCGACGCCCTGGATGCAGAGGCCCCGTCCGAAGCTTCGGCTTCCGAGGGCGAGGCGCCGGAAGCCACGCTGAGCGAAACGCCGGATGCGCCTGTGCTCACCGAGGCCGAGATCGCGGCCGCGCCTGGTGAGGCCATCGCGGCCACCGCCGAGGGCGAGCAGTCCGACATGTCCGAACCGGCCCCGGCCGAGGCGGCTGCTTCGGAAGCGCCGGCGAGCGCAGCTCCCGCCGAGGAACCTGCCAAGCCGGCCGAACCGGAGCTGATCGAGGTCTGGCGCCCGCATCGGCACCAGGGCGGAAGGCGGCCGGAGCAGGGCGCCCGCGGGCGTCGCCAGGACCGTCGCCCCGGCCAGCAGGGCGCAGCGGCGCCGGCTGGCGAAGCCGGAGGCGGACCGCGTCCCGAAGGTGGCCAGCGGCCGAATCGCAATCGCTGGCGCGAAGGCGGCTGGAACGGCCAACGCCCGACGGCCGGCGGGCAGGCTCCCGCTGCGGAGGCGGCGGGCGGTGCGCCGGAGCGGCAGGGGCGCGGCGGCCGGCCGGAAGGCAGCAACCGACCCGAGCGCGGTCCGCGGCCGGAGTTCAGGCGCAATGAGGGGCGGCCGGGCGGTGGTCCGCGTCGCGACGAGCGCGGCGGCAAGGAGCAGCGTTTCCAGGCGCCGGCCAAGCCGCGTGCCGCCGAGCGCCAGCCGGATCCGGATTCGCCTTTCGCCAAGCTGCTCGCCCTGAAGGCGCAGCTCGAAGGTGGCGACGGGCGTAAGGGCTGAGGCATCAGGACGAGGGCCGCGATTGCGCGAGGACCGGCAACGTCTCGACAAATGGCTCTGGTTCGCGCGCTTCGCCCGCAACCGCTCCGCCGCCGTGCGTCTGGTGGAGGACGGCCATGTCCGGGTTGCAGGCAAGCGTATCGAGAATCCGGCGCTCGGGCTCAAGCTCGGGGATGTCCTGACGCTGGCTCTCCCGCATGCGACGCTGGTCGTGGCGTTGCGTGCGCTCGGCGAGCGCCGCGGCTCCTACGAGCAGGCGCGGACGCTTTACGAGGTGCTCGGCGGCGACCAGCGCGGCGATGCGTCGCTTGCGCCGGGAGAACCGAAGGGATAGATCGCGAGAATTGTGCGGCCGGCGTTGGCGCGGCCCGCCAGAATGTTTCCGGAACGCCCGTTCCGGCAGAATTTCTATCCCGTTTCCGGCCGAATTCCGGCCTTGAAACACTCTCTCGCCCGGTTCTAAGGATGCGCCGGTCGATCGGAAGGACAGCGCCATGACCTATGTGGTCACCGAGAACTGCATCAAGTGCAAGTACATGGATTGCGTCGAGGTCTGTCCGGTAGACTGTTTCTACGAAGGCGAGAACATGCTCGTCATCCATCCCGACGAGTGCATCGATTGCGGCGTCTGCGAGCCGGAATGCCCGGCCGAGGCGATCAAGCCTGATACCGAGCCGGGCCTCGACAGCTGGCTGCAGCTCAACTCGAAATATGCTTCGAGTTGGCCGAACATCACGCAGAAAAAAGAGCCGCCTGCCGACGCCAAAGAGTTCGACGGCGTACCCGGCAAGCTCGACGCGCATTTCTCGCCCAACCCCGGCGAAGGCGACTGAACCTGCCGTTTGGGCAGGTCGATGGCAAGGCTGCGGATGGCGGGTCGATCAGGCCCGCTGACGCGGCCATAAACCGTTTACCTTTGATTCGGCGCGTTTTTTGTGGTATCCATTTGCCACAGTCGAGTTCGTTCCGCTTGCCCCTGCGAGAATTCATGATCGGGGCGCCCCCTTAAACGCAGCGAGCAAAGCTACCGGTACCAGGTCCGGGGCTGTGCGAACTTCGTGTCTGGTGGCCATCAAGAAACAATCGGCTGAGGGAGCGTGTCGCGCCGGGAGATGACTGTCAAAGTCGCATCCGTCGCGTCCGGCAGAGTGTCGCTGGTTATTCCGACCAGCGACTGAAAGTCGCGTCTCCGCTTATAGCGGACCGATGAGGAGTTGAAACGGCATGACCACTGCGAAGAAAGCTGCTGTGCGCCTGGGTTTCAAGACTGGCGAGTTCGTCGTCTATCCGTCCCATGGTGTCGGTCAGATCACGGCGATCGAGGAGCAGGAGGTTGCCGGCTTCAAGCTCGAGCTGTTCGTCGTCAGCTTCGCCAAGGACAAGATGACTCTGCGCGTGCCCACCGCCAAGGCCGCCAGCGTCGGTCTGCGTAAGCTCGCCGATGGCGAGGTCGTCGCCAAGGCGCTGGCGACGCTGACCGGCCGCGCCCGCGTCAAGCGTACCATGTGGTCGCGCCGCGCCCAGGAATACGAAGCGAAGATCAATTCCGGCGATCTCGTCGCCATCGCCGAGGTGGTGCGTGATCTCTACCGTTCCGAGGCGCAGCCCGAGCAGTCCTATTCCGAGCGCCAGCTCTATGAGGCGGCGATCGACCGGATGACGCGCGAGATCGCCGCCGTCGACGAGATCACCGAGACCGAGGCGCTGAAGAAGATCGAGACCCAGCTCGCCAAGTCGCCGCGCCGCGCCAGCAAGGCCGAGGCCGTTGAGGCCGAGGACGGCGACGAGGATCTGCAGGAGGAGGCCGCCTGAGGCGGTTTGCATGACCGGATATCGAGGCCCGGCGGAGCGATCCGCCGGGCCTTTTTCTTGGATCGCTCGGCGGAGCGCGGCGCCGGGCCGTCAGGCCGCCCCGGTCTCGGCGGCGAGGAAGGCGACGGTTCGCTCCCAGGCGAGCCTGGCGGCGGCGGCATTGTAGCGCTCGGCGCTGGTGTCGTTATGGAAGGCGTGGTCGACATCCGGATAGACGATCGCCTGGTAGCGGATATGGGCGGCCTTCAGCGCGGCCTCATAGGCCGGCAATGCCTCGACCAGGCGGGTGTCGCGCGCCGCGTGCTGGATCAGCAGCCGGGCCTTGATCTGCGGAACCTTGGCGAGGTCCGGCGAGCGGCCGTAGAAGACCACGCCGGCGCTGAGCTCCGGCGCCGCCACGGCGAGGTCGTTGACTGCGCCGCCGCCCCAGCAGAAGCCGACTGCTCCAGTCTTGCCGGTGGCGTCCGGGCGGGCGGCGAGCAGGGCGAGGGCGGCACGGCCCTGGGCGACGACGTCCTGCGGCTTGAGCTGTGGGAAGAGGGCGCGGGCGGCGTCCGGATCTGCCGGCGTGCCGCCGAGCGGGGTCAGGAAGTCGAGTCCGAGCGCGGTGAAGCCGGCCAGCGCCATGCGGCGGGTGACGTCCTCGATATGCGGGTTGAGGCCGCGGTTCTCATGGATGACGAGCACGCCGCCGCGCCTGGCCGGCGTCTTGGGCGCGACGAGATAGCCCTTCAGCGCGACGCCGCCTACGGTCTCGGCGATGTGCCGGGCCTCGAGCCGGGCATCATCGGGAGCGACCTGCCGGGCCTGCGCATAGTTTGGCTCGAGCAGGGCGAGCGCGGCTTCCGCAGCCGTGGCCGAACCGGCGAGCCCGACGAGCCGGTTCATGAAGCTGCGGCGGTCGAGCGGCTTGTGGGTGTACTCGTCGTAGAGTTCGACGATGCGGCGGTCGAGTGCCATGGTCGCCCCTCTGGTCGGGCGGCGCTCGGCCGCCATGTTCCACCCCCCGGGCATTCCATTCGGGTGATGGGCAGCCCATGGCGCGGGACGCTAGCACGAGGCGGGATGGCCGGTCAGCGGCGCAAGGCCGCGCGGCGCCGGGCTATTCGGTCACGATCTTGTAACGCTGGCCCGGCGTCAGCCGGCCGGAGCGGTCGAGTCCGTTCAGGATCTGGAAGAGTTCGAGCGGCCGGTCATGCGTCGCCATTCGGCCGGAAAGGCTTGCCGGTGTGTCGCCTTCCGCCGCGGCGACCAGTCTGATCTGCATGGGCCTGACCGACTGGGCCTCGGAGGGGGAGAGGCTGCGGAAGCCGTCGAGCACGGCGCGCATGCCGCGCTCGGGGTCGGTTCCGCCCTTGGCGGCCAGGATGAAGCGATAGACGCGCTGGCCGGCCTGGATGGCGGCGAGCCGGAAGCGCCAGTCCGTGCCCTTGCCGGTGGTCACCGCCGCCGGGAGGCCGCCGATCGTCACGGATTCGACCTCGCCGGTGGTGACGCCGTCGATCCAGCCGGAGGCGACATAGGATTCGAGCGTCTGCCCCGGCTTCAGCGCGACGGAATCGAAACGCAGGGCCTGGGCGCCGTCGCGGCTGACGCCGACCACCATTTCGCGGGCCGCCTCGAGCTCGAAGCCATCGGGCGCGGTGAAGGCGATGCGCAGGGCGCTGTTGAGATAGCGTCGGCCGCGGACGACGCCGTCGGCCGGGTCGTCGCCGAAGGCGATGCCGTCGATCGCAGTCAACCAGCGTCCCGCCTCGCGCTCGCCGATGCCGGGCGCGCCGATCTGCCGCGCGGCGGAGGTGACCGCCGCGATGCGCTCCGGGGTCGAGGGGTGGCTGGAGAGAATGTCGAGCTTCTTGTCGCCACCGCCCTCGCCGCCGGCGCGGAAAGTCGTGTTGCGGCCGAGCGAGACGAGGAAGCGGCCGGCGCCGTAGGGGTCGTAGCCGGCGCGGGCGATGTTGCGCACGCTGATCTGGTCGGCGAGCAGTTCCTGCTGCCGCGAGAACTTGGCGAGCGTCAGCTTCGAGCTGGCCTGGACTGCTGCCCCGGTCGTCGGGTCGTTCAGGACTTGAGCCACGACCTGGCTGACCAGGGCCGATTCGAGCTCCAACTCGGCCCTTTCGGTGGCGTGGCGCGCGGTGACATGGGCGATCTCATGCGCCATCACCGAGGCGATCTCGGAGGTGTCGTTGGCGAGGGCGAGCAGGCCGCGGGTGACATAGAGGCGCCCGGTCGGCAAGGCGAAGGCATTGACGATCGGCGAGTTCAGGATGGTGATCTCGTAATTGCCGATCTGGCCGTCGCTGGCTTTGGCGAGGCGCGTGACGATCTCGTCGAGCACGCTGCGGACATTGGAGGCGCGATACTCGCCCCCAAAGGCCTGGAGCAGGCGCAGATGCTCGCGGTCGGTGCCGCGCTGCAGGCTGGCGACGCGCGGCGCCGACTCGCCGCCGGGCTGATCGAGCGGCGGCAGGAGGGAACTCTGGTCGCCGAAGCATGCGGCCAGCAGCAAGGCCGGCAGCGCCATGGCGACGAGGCGCCCCCGGGCGGGCTGTCGATATCGCTGCATTGCCTGAAACAACCTAATCGACCATCTCTAGGGCGGCGCGCGTCTCGATCGTAACGAGGAGGCCGTCTCGCCCCTCGATCACGCCGCGTACGCGCACGCGTTTACCGGTCAGCGTGGACGCGGTCCAGCCGACGCTTTGCAATTCCCGCCAAAGTGCGCGCGACAGCACGATGCTGCCGCCCGCTCCGCGGCGGCGCGTGAAGTTGAGATAGGTTCGCCGAGCCCGTTCGCCAACTGCCGCGATGCGCCCCTCAACCAGCACGATCCGGCCCGCCTGCGCCCGCATCGCGGCGGGATCGTGACCGTCGATGACCGGCAGGCCCGCAAGGGCGCGGTTCGTCGCGGGCGTTGCCGAAACGGCACGTTCGGCGACCGTCTTCGCAGACCGGCCGGCTTCGGCGGCGCGCCAGACAGCGTTGCAGCCGGCGAGGCCTGGCTCCGGAAGGTGAAGCGCCGCTCCGGCCGCGAGCAGCAGTGCGGCAAGGTCATGCCCGGCGATGTCGCCTGCAGGACCGTCGGGGAGCAGGAGCCGCGCGGGGACCCGGCCCCAGCGATCGGTGCCACCGAGTGCGACCAGTTCAAAGCCCTGGCCGAGCCAGGGACGGAGGGCGGCGGCAAAGCGTTCCCGCTCGGCTTCGTCCTGTCGCGGCGCGAGCCCGGCGAGGCGGAGCAGGCTGCCGTCTTCCAGAACGAGGTCGCCATGGCGCTCGAGGCTGGCGAGCCGGACCTTGCGGGGTTCCTCGGGCGCAGCACAGTCTTCGGCAGCAGCGGGCCGCGCCGTCGCCGAAATCGCAGCGAGCCCCGCAAACACGATAAAGGAAGGCTTCACCCGCATGCGCTTTATGCTAAACGCATTCCTGTGCGTCCCGGTAGCTCAGCAGGATAGAGCAACGGTTTCCTAAACCGTAGGTCAGGGGTTCGAATCCCTTCCGGGACGCCAGATCTTCCAGCAAGATACCGAAGCCGGGCGATATTCTGGTTTTCCGGGCCCGAGATGTCCGGCCCGGCCTCTTCAGCGAAAACAGCGCAGGCCGTGTGGCGGCTATGCTCGACGCATTCGCTTGCTTCCCGAGGCGATTGCCGCGGTCCATGCGATGCTCAGGGCGTCGGCGGCGCGCCGCTTCCGGCAGCGCCCGTCAGTAGCCCTGCCAAAGCACCTTCACCGAAACGATTCGTCAGCCGGTCGATTGGTCGCTAGCGTATCAGCCAGAGTTGCGTAGCGATGAGGTGGTGTCATGCCTGAGATCGCCGCTATGACGATCACGTCCTATGAAGAGCGCAAGGCCGCCGTGTTGCGGGCCGCGCAGTTGATCTCATCCCCGGACGGTTCCGAAGGCGCGCGTGAATTCGCGCTGCTGACCGAGGCTATCGCGGATTTCGACATCCGCCAGGACGCCGAACCCGTCATCGAGATCCCGCCCGGGTTCATGCAGTTCCTTGCCGGTGGGCATCGCGGTCAAGCTCTGACCAAGCGTCGCTGATTGCAGGCGGCCGCGGCGACCTTGCCGGCAGATCAGCGATGATCGGGGCCATGCGTGCGTGAGGATCGCGACCCGCGAGGGCGGCGCGATCGCCTGCAAGGGCGCCGGTCTGCATGGTCGGGACGATGAGAGAGCGACGGCGCCGCGATGCAGCTCAGGATTCGGCGGCGAGCTGCGAGGAGATCGTCGCGGAGGTGCGACGCAGAGCCGGTAGGATGCGGTCCAGCAGGCGCTGACGCGGCCCGGCCCCGCGCAGGACGAGGCTGCTCAGGGCCGCCACCGTCTCGCCGTCCACGATGATCGGTACGGCCACGGCCCAGATCTGCGACTGGTAGACCGCATCGAGATAGCGCTCATGCGCGAAGGCGAAGCCATTCTGCCGGGCCGTGGCGAGCCGTTCCTCGAGCCCCTCCCATAATTCGGGCGAGGCGTCCCAGATCTCCTTGGACTGCCGGAGACGCTCGAGCTGGGCTTGCAGCGCATCCGGGGCCAGCCCGGCCAGCTGCATGATGCCGACGCCGGTGGCGAGCAGCGGAATGCGCGCGCCGAGCCGGCCGGGAATGGAAAGGCCCTTGGCGTTGCGGTTGGTGTAGACGATCACCATCGCATCGTCCTCCAGCGTCGCCAGATTGGATGGCCAGCCGATCTCGGCCCGCAGGCTCTCGATCAGCGGCTCGGCGAGCTGGAGCAGGCGCGAGGTGCCGTCATAGCCATTGCTCAGCAGCTTGGTCCGCGCGGTCACGCCGAAGGTCACGCCATCCGCGCGGCGATAGACATAGCCTGCCTCGATCAGCGTCTCCAGGATCCGCACCACCGTCGGCTGCGGCAGCTTGGCGGCCCGCGCCAGATCGGTCGCCGTGATCGGGCTCTGTTCGCTGACGAGACGAAGGACCGTCAGGCCGCGCGTAATGGCGCGAACGGGCTCAAAGGAGGCCATGGAAGCGTTGTCGGGCCCTGTGATGCATCGGGGTGGCCCCCGGCTGGCGGCGGAAGGGAGAAAGGGGCGCCTGCGCGCTGCGCCCCACTTCAGGCATTGCCTCTCGTGAGGTCAAGCGCTTGCCCGATCAGGGCGGCCTGCTCGCCTTCATGCCGCTCGATCGAGCCACCGGCCGCGACCGGCAAAGGCGGGCGGGCGACATGCGCCAGTGCGCGGCCGCCGAAGCGCGGATCGCAGCGGAGCTGATGTGCGACATGGGCGAGCGCGCCCTGGTTCTCCGGCTCCTCCTGGCACCAGACCAGGTCGGCGTCGCCATGCTGGGACAGGGCCTCGGCGAGCTCCTCGGCAGGGAAGGGGTAGAGCTGGTCGAGTCTCACGATCGCGATCTCGTCCTCCAGCCCGAGCCCGTCGCGGGCGGCGGCGAGCTCATAGCCGATCTTGCCGGAGCAGAGCACGACGCGCCGTGCCGGCCTAACCGGCTTCTCGGAAACGACCGGGCGGAAGGCGGTGCCGGCCGCCATCTCCTCCAGCGCCGAGACACAGGCCTTCTGCCGGAGCAGCGCCTTCGGCGCGATCACGAAGAGCGGCTTGCGCCAGGGCGCCTTCACCTGCCGCCGCAGCAGATGGAACAGATTGGCCGGCGTCGAGGGATTGGCAACGATCATGTTGCCGCCGGCGCAGAGCTGGAGCAGGCGCTCGATCCGGGCCGAGGAATGGTCCGGGCCCTGGCCTTCCAGCCCATGCGGCAGCAGGACGACGAGGCCCGACATCAGCTCCCATTTGGCTTCCGCCGAGACGATGAACTGGTCGACCATGATCTGGGCGCCGTTCAGGAAGTCGCCGAACTGCGCCTCCCAGAGGACCAGCCGGTTCGGGGCGGCGAGGCTGTAGCCATATTCGAAGCCGAGCACGCCATATTCGGAGAGCGGACTGTTCACCGCCTCGAAACGGGCCGCGCCTGCGGCAAGGCCAGCCACCGGCATGAGATGCTGGCCGGTCTCGACATCGTGCACGCCGAGATGGCGCTGGGTGAAGGTGCCGCGGGCGCAATCCTGACCGGAGAGCCGCACCGGCACGCCTTCCGCCAGCAGCGAGGCGAAGGCGAGCGCTTCGGCGGTCGCGAAGTTGATGTCGTTCCCGCTCTCGATCGTCTCGAGGCGCGTCCGATAGAACTGGGCGACCTTGGCGTGGGGCTTGAGCTCCGGCGGAAGCAGGCTGGCCTCGCGGCCGATCGCGCGCAATTGCTCGATCGGCAGGCCCGTCTCGATGCGGTCCAGCATCTCGGCCGCGCCCGCTCGCGCGATTCCGGCCCAGCCCTCTGGCCGCGCCGAGGCGGCGTTCGGGCGCAGGCTCTCAATGGCGGCATAGCCCTCCTGCATCTCGGCCTTGAAGGCTTCCGCCAGCTGCGCCACCCGCTCCGGCGCTGCAGCGTCGAGGCCGGCGACCACCGCGGTGAAGCTGTCGCGCAGCGAGGGGCGGGCGTCGATGGCGGCCCAGATCTTCGGCTGGGTGAAGCGCGGCTCGTCGAGTTCGTTATGGCCGTTGCGGCGATAGCAGACGAGATCGATCAGCACGTCGCGGCGGTAGCGCCGGCGCCAGGCCAGAGCGAGCGCGGCGACCCTCGCGACCGCGACCGGATCATCGCCGTTCACATGCAGCACCGGCGCGCCGACCATCTTGCCGATATCGGTGCAATAGCGCGACGTCCGGCCTTCAGAGGCGTTGGTGGTGAAGCCGATCTGGTTGTTGACGACGAGATGGACCGTGCCGCCGACTTCATAGCCGGCGAGGCCGCCGAGCTGCAGCACTTCGCCGACCAGCCCCTGTCCGGAGAAGGCGGCGTCGGTATGGAGCAGCAGGCACAGCACATCGTCGCCGGCCGTGCCGCGCTTGCCGCGCGCCAGCCCGGTGACGACGGGCGCGACGGTCATCAGATGCGAGGGATGCGGCGAGATCGACAGCTTCATCCGCCGTTCGCCATGGCTGACCTCGCCGGCATAGCCGAGATGATAGGGCACGTCGCCGGTGAAGTCGGGGCCGCCATCGGTCAGGTCCCGGCCCTTGATTTCGGCCAGCAAGGTGCCGACCGGCTTGCCGAGGACGGTGGCGAGCGTCGCGAGGCGGCCGCGATGCATGCCGCCGATCACGGTTTCATCGAAGCCGGAAAGGCAGGCCTCGCGCAGCAATTCGCGCAGGAAGACGATGGCGCCCTCGGCGCCCTCGACGCCGAAGCGCTTCTTGGACGGGAATTTGACCTTGATGAAGGTCTCGAACGTATCGGCGAGCACGATCGCGTCCAGCGCGCGGTTCGCGAGATCGACCGGAGCCTGCGCCGCGAACAGCGCTTCGAAGGCGCCGTAGAGCCAGTCGCGGGCCTCGTCATCCTCGACCTGCTGCGCCTCGAGCCCGACCTTGCCGGCATAGAGGCGTTGCAATTCGGCGGCGAGGCTTGCGAGGGGAGTCTCGCAGGTCTCGCCGGAGAGGGTGACACGGGTCATCAGGCCCGGCTGCGCCGCCACCTCGGCGCGCAGGCGCTCGAGCGGCACGGCAGGCATGCGCGCCGCGAGATCGAGCGGATCGAGCGCCGCTTCGCGGTGCCCGAAGCGGCGATAGGCTTCGACCAGCCGCAGGCCGAGCGCTTCGCCATTGCCGCGCCCGCCCGCCCGTTCCGGCTCCATCTCCTCGAAATGGATGCGCCAGTCCGCCGGGACCGAAAGCGGGTCGCGCCGGTAGCGCGCATAGATGTCGAGGAGATACGCGCTTTCGGTCGCGACGGGCACGGTCATGGTGGCAGCTTTCGGGAAGCGCTATCGCTTCGGCTACGGAAGATCGGGTCTTGATCAGGTCTTGGACGGCAGGCGCGGAGCCTCGACGCCGGCAAGGTCGCACCAGGCGTCGAGCAGCGCCGAGAAGTCCTTGCCGCCGAAGCCGCGCGAGCGGGCGAGCTGCAGGCATTCGCGCGCTGCCGCGCCCATGGCGAGCGGTACCTTCATCGACGAAGCCGAGGTCAAGGCGAGGCCGAGATCCTTGTGGGCGAGGTCGATCTGGAAGCCGGGCTCGATATCGCCGGCCAGCACCTTGACCGGGAAATTGGTCTTGAGATGGCCGTTGGTTGCGGTGGTGCCGTTGAGGATGTCGATGGTGCGCTCGATATCGAGGCCGAAGCGCGCCGCGAGGGTCAGGGTCTCGGCGTTGAGCTGGCAGGCCGCGATCGCCAGATAGTTGTTCACCACCTTCATGCGGATGCCGGCGCCGGCCGGGCCGCAATGATGGATCGTCGTGCCCATCGCCTCGAGCATCGGCTTAACGCGCTCGAAATGCTCCTGGGAGGCGCCGACCATGAACAGGCATTCGCCGCGATCGGCATGGATCGCGAGCCGGCCGACCGGTGCGTCGACGAAGCCGAGGCCGGCGGCCTCGACCGCCGCCGCGACCTCGTCGGTCGCGAGCGGGTCGATCGTGCTCATGTCGACGACGAGCGTGCCGGGCTTGGCATTGGGCACGATCCCGTCGAGCACGACGGCGCGCACTTCGGGATGAGCCGGCAGCATGGTGAAGACGATGTCGGATTCGCGCGCGACCTCGGCGATCGAGCCGGCGGCGCGGCCGCCGAGCTCGACCAGGGCCGCGATGCCCTGCGGATTGACGTCATAGGACAGTGTCGCGAAGCCTTTGCGCTGCAGGTTGGACGCCATCGGGCGTCCCATCCTGCCAAGGCCGATGAAGCCGATTTTCGGGTTGCTCATGAGCGTTTCCTCCGGATTGGTCTTGTCGCTCAGGCCAGCAGGTAGCTGGTCTTGATCTGGGTGTAGAACTCGACGGCGTAGCGGCCCTGCTCGCGCGGCCCGTAGCTCGAGGCTTTCCGGCCGCCGAACGGCGTGTGGTAGTCGACGCCGGCCGTCGGCAGGTTGAGCATGGTCATGCCGGCCTCGACATTGCGCTGGAAATGCCGGGCATATTTCATCGAGGTCGTGCAAATGCCGGCCGACAGCCCGTAATCGGTGTCGTTGGCGACAGCGAGCGCCTCGTCATAGTCGGCGACGCGGATGACGGTCGCGACCGGGCCGAACACTTCCTCGCGGTTGATGCGCATGGCGTTCGTCGTGTCTGCGAACAGGGTCGGGGCGATGTAGTAGCCCTTGGTGTCGAGCTCGAGTGCTTCGCCGCCGGCGGCCAGGCGCGCATTCTCGCCCTTGGCGATGTCGATATAGCCGAGATTCTTCTGGAACTGGCTGTCGTCGATCACCGGGCCGATCTGGGTCTCGGCCTTGAGCGCATGGCCGACGCGGAGCTTGGCGACGCGCTCGGCGCAGGCCTTGACGAAGGCGTCATGGATGCCGCTCGTCACGATCAGGCGGCTCGAGGCGGTGCAGCGCTGGCCCTGCTGGAAGAAGGCGCCGTTGACGGCGAGGTCGGCGGCGAGCTCGAGATCGGCGTCGTCGAGCACGACCAGCGGGTTCTTGCCGCCCATCTCCATCTGGCAGCGGATCAGCCGCTCGGCGCAGGCGACGGCGATGCGCCGGCCGGTCGTCGAGGAGCCGGTGAAGGAAATCGCGTCGGCATTGGCGATGACGGCGGCGCCGACATCCGGCCCGGCGCCGATCAGCAGGTTGAAGACGCCGGCCGGAATTCCGGACGCGGCGACGATCTCGGCGATCGCGACGGAGATGCCCGGCGTCTTCTCGGACGGCTTCCAGACCACGCCGTTGCCGAAGGCGAGCGCCGGCGCGATCTTCCACATCGGCGTCGCGACGGGGAAGTTCCACGGCGTGATCAGGCCGACGACGCCGACCGGGTCACGGGTGATCTCGACATCGACGTTCGGCCGCACCGAACCGAGCTTCTCGCCCGGCATGCGCAGGGCCTCGCCGGCAAAGAAGCGCGCGATATGGGCCGCGCGCGTCACCTCGCCGAGCGCGTCAGGAACGGTCTTGCCGCCCTCGCGGGCGAGGATCTGGGCGAGCTTGTCCTTGTTGTCGAAGATGCCGCGGGCGATCGCCTCGAGCACCAGCGAGCGCTGCTCCAGCGTCGCGCGGCCCCAGGCCGGCTGCGCCTTGCGGGCGGCGACGAAGGCCGCCTCGACCTCGCTCTTGCCGGCGAGGCCATAGGTCGCGATCACGTCGCTGAGATCGGACGGGTTGCGGATTTCGAGAGCCTGCGCGCCGCCGACCCAGTTTCCGCCAATCAGATTCTTCTCGAGCATCGCAGCAGCACTCCATCGATCGTTTCATCGTCCGCCCGCACCTCGCGCGGCCGGTAATGAATTTCGACTAGCACCATCCGAGGCGCCATGCTAGATTTGAATTATAAATTCATACAATGAATTAAACCTGCTCGACCATCGAGAGGTATCCGGAGGAAGCAATGAGGAAACGCGACTTTCTGAAAACGGCTGCGGCCGGTGCGATCGGCAGTGCAGCGATCGCGGCGCCGGCCATCGCGCAGAGCGCACCCACGATCCGCTGGCGGCTGGTTTCCAGCTTCCCGAAGAATATCGACGTGCTCTATGGCTCGGCCGAGGTGATGGCGAAGAACCTCGCCGAAGCGACCGACGGCAAGTTCCAGATCCAGGTCTTCGCGGCCGGCGAGGTGGTCCCGGCGCTCCAGGCGCTCGATGCGGTGAGCAACGGTACGGTCGAGATCTGCCACACCGCGGCCTATTACTATGTCGGCAAGGACCCGACCTTCGCGATCGGCACCCATATTCCCTTCGGCCTGAATACGCGCCAGCAGAACGCCTGGGCCTATCATGGCGAAGGCAAGGTGCTGCTCGACGAGTTCTTCCGCAAACACAATGTCGTCGGCCTGCCGGGCGGCAACACCGGCTGCCAGATGGGTGGCTGGTTCCGCAAGGAGATCAAGAGCGTCGACGACCTCAAGGGTCTGAAGTTCCGCATTTCCGGCCTCGGCGGCAGCATTCTGGCCAAGCTCGGCGCGGTGCCGCAGCAGGTCGGTGGCGGCGACATCTACCCGGCGCTCGAGCGCGGCACGATCGACGCGGCCGAGTTCAACGGCCCCTATGACGACGAGAAGCTCGGCCTCTATCGCGTCGCGCCGTACTACTACTACCCCGGCTTCTGGGACGGCACCTCGCTGGAGCACTTCTTCATCAATGTCGAACAGTGGGAGAAGCTGCCGAAGCACTACCAGGCAGCGCTGACCGCCTCGGCTGCGCTTGCAAACGTCGACACCGTGGCGCGCTACGACGTGCTGAACCCGCCGGCCCTGCGCCGCGTCGTCGCCAGCGGCGCCAAGCTGCGTCCGTTCCCGGCCGAGGTCATCGACGCCGCTCACAAGGCGGCGATGGAGCTCTATGACGAGCTCTCGGCCAAGAACGCCGATTTCAAGAAGCTCTATGACAGCATGCGCCGCTTCCAGACGGAATCGGCGACCTGGAACCAGGTCTCCGAATACTCCTACGACACGGTCGCCCTGCGGGCGATCCGGCGCTGAAAAAGCCCCGGCCCGGGCAGCGCAGGCTGCCCGGGCCGGGTGCGGATGTCGGAACGAAGATGGAGCAGGCTGCGGTGCAGCCTGCTTTTCTTTTGCCCGCGGCGCTTCAGTTGGCGCGGCTGAGCAGGCCGCGCGCGATGACCTGGGCCTGGATCTCGGCCGCGCCCTCGAAGATCGACAGGATGCGGGCGTCGCAGAGCACGCGGCTGATCGGGTACTCGAGCGCATAGCCGTTGCCGCCATGGATCTGCAAAGCGCAATCGGCATTGGCGAAGGCGACGCGGGCGGCGAGCAGCTTGGCCATGCCGGCCTCGATGTCGCAGCGCCGGTCGGCATCCTTCTGCCGCGCGGCGAAATAGGACAGCTGCCTTGCCATCATCGTCTCGGTCGCCATGAAGGCGAGCTTGGCATGGACGCGTGGGAATGCGAGCAGCGCCTTGCCGAACTGGACCCGGCTCTGCGCATAGGCGAGGCCGAGCTCGAGCGCATTCTGGGCGACGCCGAGCGCGCGGGCCGCCGTCTGAATCCGGGCGCTCTCGAAGGTCTCCATCAACTGCTTGAAGCCCTGGCCCTCGACACCGCCGAGCAGGCTCGAGGCCGGCACCTCGAAACCGTCGAAGGAGATCTCGTATTCCTTCATGCCGCGATAGCCGAGCACGGGAATCTCGGTGCCGCTCATGCCCGGTGCCGGGAACGGGTCGGCCTCGCTGCCGCGCGGCTTCTCCGCCAGCAGCATCGACAGGCCGCGATAATCCGTGCTCTGCGGGTCGGTGCGCACGAGCAGGGTCATCAGGTCGGAGCGGGCGCCATGGGTGATCCAGGTCTTGGCGCCGTAGACGCGATAGACATCGCCCTCGCGTGCCGCCCGCGTCCGCAGGCTGCCGAGATCGGAGCCGGTGTTCGGCTCGGTGAACACCGCGGTCGGCAGGATTTCGCCCGATGCGAGGCTGGGGAGCCAGCGCGCCTTCTGCTCCTCGGTGCCGCCGAGCCTGATCAGCTCGCCGGCGATCTCGGAGCGGGTGCCGAGCGAGCCGACGCCGATATAGCCGCCGCTCAGCGCCTCGGAGACCAGGCACATCGCCACCTTGCCGAGGCCGGTGCCGCCATAATCCTCCGGGATCGTCAGACCGAACACGCCCATATCGGCCAGCTTCTGTACGAGCTCCAGCGGGATCAGCTCGTCACGGGCGTGCCAGCCCGGCGCATGGGGTGTGACCTCGCTCGCAGCGAAGCGCAGGAACTGCTCGCGGGTCGCCTCGAGGATCTCGTCGTCGAGGCCGAGCGTCCCGAACCTGCCTTCGGCCAGCTCGCCGGAAAGCGTCCGCCTCGCCGCTTCGAGCGTCGGGGCGTGCGCGAGCCGCGTCAGCGCCGGCTCGGCGGCGAAGGCTGCGACGACATCCGCCGCCACGCCCATATCCGAGGGTCGCACGGTTTCGGTCTGGCTCATGGCGATGCCGCCGGCGAGCTGGGCGCCGTATTCGGCGAAGCCCAGATGCAGCATGGCCGCGTCGGCCGGGCTGAGACGGCCGTCGGCGGCGAGGCGCTCGGCCCAGGCGAGGGTCTGGCGCAGCGCCTCGACATAGGTGCCCTGCCAGGCGAAGCCATGGGCGGCGAACTGATGCGCCTCGACGAGGCCGGCATCGACCCGCCCGCTCGGCGCCAGCGATTGTGCGACCGCGGCACGCGTCGCCGCGTGCAGGGTTTCGGCGTCGGAAAGCAGGGAGGCGCAGCTCGCGAGCAACGCGTCGTGGTCGGTCGTCTTGGGCATGATCGATCCCGAAATCAGGCGGTACGGGGACCGGCGACGATGCCGGTCTGGAGAAGCTTGCCGATGGCGGCGGTCGAGAGCCCCAGCCTGTCGGCGAGCACGGCCTCGGTGTCCTGGCCGAGTTGCGGCGCGGGCAAGGGCGGGCGGCGCGCTGCGGCCGAAAAGGCTAGAGGCGAGCCGGGCGCCAGGATCGGGCCGGCGCCGGGCTGCTCGATCGTGCCGAACATCGGGTTCGCTACCGAGCAGCGTGCATCCTCGCGGACCAGCTGTCCGAAGTCCCGATAGGGGCCCCAGAGCACGCCGGTGCCGTCGAAGGCGGCTTCGATCTCGGCGAGGCTGCGCGCGGCGCACCAGCGTTCGAGCACGGCGAAGATCGCGGCGCGCGCGGTGAAGCGGCCGCCTTCGGTGTTGAGATCGGCATCCATCATCGGGCCGATCATGGCGAGCTTCTCGGCCAGGCCGGTGGCGCGGCCGATCGCATGCCATTGCCGGTTGGAGATCGCGACGATCATGACATGCCGCCCATCGGCGGTGGCGAAGTCGCGGCCGAGCGCGCCATAGAGATCATTGCCGAGCGGCTGGCGCACCGCGCCATTGACCTGATAGTCGGCGATGTAGCCGAGATTGCCGACGCTCGCGAGCATCACGTCCGAGAGCGCGAGCGAAACCTGCCGGCCCTTGCCGTCGAGGCGCCGCGCCCGCTCCGCCGCGAGCAGCCCGGTCGCGAGATAGAGCCCGGCCGCGATGTCCCAGGCCGGCAGGACATGGTTGACCGGCTCGGCGCCGACGCCGGTCGCCAGCGGAAAGCCCGAGGCGCAGTTCACCGTGTAGTCGACGGCGCCGCTGCCGTCGTGATTGCCCGTCAGCCGCAGGCTGATCAGGTCGTCGCGGCGCTGCGACAGGACATCGTGACCCATCCAGCCGCTGGCCGGCAGATTGGTCAGCAGGATGCCGGCATCCTCTCCGGGCTGGGCGATCAGGGCGCTTGCCAGCTCCTGGCCCTCCGGCTTGTCGAGGGCGATTGCGACCGAGCGCTTGCCCTTGTTGAGACTGGCCCAATAGAGGCTGGCGCCGGAGGGAGCGAGCGGCCAGCGGCGATAGTCGATATTGCCGCCGATCGGGTCGATGCGGATCACCTCGGCGCCGAGCTGCGCCAGTGTCATGCCGCCCAGCGGGGCTGCGATGAAGGCGGAGACCTCGACGACGCGAAGCCCGTTCAGGATCGTGCTCATCGCGTTAGAGACCCGGCGAAGAGCAGGGGCTCTTGGCCCTTGGAGAGGCAATCTGCCGGCAGGTGGGGCGACATCCCAGGTCTTCCTCCTCTTTCGCCGCTCCCTTGCGCTCAGGTCGACGGGCAGGTGCGGTCACTTCGGCCCGCAACCTAGCGATCCCGGCCGGATCGGCCATGCAGTCTGGTAGATAAGAGCTATAACCGCTACCAGAGAGGCGGCACGAAGAGACCGCAGCGATGGACCTCCAGCAGATCCGCTATTTTCTCGAAACGGTCGCGGCAGGCAGCCTGTCGCGGGCCGCGGTCCGGCTCGGCATCAGCCAGCCGGCGCTCAGCCGCCAGATCGGCAATCTCGAGGCCTCGCTGCAGCAGAACCTGCTTTATCGCCATGGCCGCGGCGTCTCGCTCACCGATGCCGGGCGCCGTTTCGAGGAGGTGGCGCAGGACGTGATGCGGCGCCTGGCCGATGTCCGCACCGAACTCGCCGCAGGAGCGATCGACAACACCGGCAGCGTCTCGCTCGGCATGCCGCCCTCGCTCTCGGCCAGCATGGGGGCGGATCTTGCGCTGCGCTTCGCCGCCGAGTTCCCGCGCGCACAGCTGCGACTGCGCGAGGCCTTCAGCGCCGTGCTGCTCGAATGGACCGAGGCCGCGCGGGTCGACATCGCCGTGCTCTATGATGCGCGCAGCAGCCGCAGCCTGATCGCGACGCCTCTGATGCTCGAGGACCTGTTCATGGTCGAGCCGCCATCGACGCGTGCCGACGCCACGCTCGAACCGGTGTCGCTGCCCGAACTGGCGAGCCGCGCCTGCGTCCTGCCAGGACCGGAGAACGGACTGCGCCGGGTGGTCGATGCCGCCTGCGCCGCCGAAGGCGTGCGTCCGCGCGTGCTGACGGAGGTCGATTGCGTCGCGGCACTGAAGCAATTGGTCGAGCGCGGCGTCGGCCCGACGGTGCTACCTTTTGGCGCAGTGCACCGGGAGGTCCGGGACGGAAGGCTCCGCGTGCGTCCGTTCCGCTCCTCCGCGATGCGCGCGCTGCTCGTGCTCGCGACGCCGGCGAACCAGCCGATCACGCCGCTGACGCGCGCGGTGATGCGGATCGTGCAGGATGAGGTGGCGCGCCTGGTGCCGCTCGACATTCTGCGTGGCGTCACCCGCAATCTCGAAGGCCCTCGCCCGCGGCCGCGTCCCGATCGGGAGAGCCCCGAAGCGGTCGGCTGAAAGAACCCCTGCCTTTTTGCTTATAGCTGCTATGCGCCAGGCTCGGCTGGCCCGAGGGTGGTGACGTCCGCCAGATGGAACAAACGCGGGTGCGACGATCAGGCGAGCCTGGTCGTCGAGGCCCCTCCAACGGCCCGGACAAGCCGGGAACCGCCTGCAGGCGGAAGGAAGGAAACGTCGATGCGTCTGAAGGATCGCGTCGCGCTCGTGACGGGTGCGGCATCCGGGCTCGGCCTGGCCATGGTCGAGCGTTTCGTGGCGGAAGGCGCCAGGGTCGCCGTCGTCGACTGGAACGGGGATGCTGCGGCCGGGACCGCCGCCCGCTTCGGCGCTGCCGCCATCGCGATCCGGGCTGACGTGACCAAGGCGGACGAGGTGCAGGCTTCCGTGGCCCGGACCGTCGAGGCCTTCGGCCGGCTGGACATCCTGATCAACAATGCCGGTTCCAGTCACGCCAAGGGGCCGTTCGAGGCCGTTTCCGAAGCCGAGTTCGATCGCGTCTTCGCCGTCAATCTGAAATCGATCTTCCACTACTGCAACGCGACCGTCCCAGTGATGCGCGGCCAGGGCGGCGGCGTCATCCTCAATGTCGGCTCGACGGCGGGGAACCGGCCGCGCCCCGGGCTCGCCTGGTACAATGCCAGCAAGGGCGCGGTGCATAACGTCACCAAGACGCTGGCGCTCGAACTGGCGCCCGATCGCATCCGTGTCTGCGCGCTGGCGCCGGTCGCGACGGAAACGCCGCTGCTCGCGACCTTCCTCGGCACGGATTCCCCTGAAATGCGCGACCAGATGCGCGGGATCGTGCCGCTCGGCCGTCTCGGCCAGCCCGAGGACGTGGCCAATGCCGCGCTCTATCTCGCCTCCGACGAAGCCTCGTTCCTGACCGGGGTGGTCCTCGACATCGATGGCGGCCGCAGCGTCTGAAGCCGCTTCGGGCCTGAAGCACTGCAACGCTTCCGCCCTTCATCTGGGGCTGGTCGGCCATGCCGACCAGTGCCTGCGTTTCCCTGCGAAGGAGGACGAATATGGCTGAGAACTCGAGCGGCGCCGGCGCCGGCGGCTTGCTGCGCGATCCCGCCTGCTTCGCCAGGGAACTTCTCGAGCCGATCCGCGCGATTGTCGGCGAGCGCGGTATGATCACCGATCGCGACCAGATGCAGCCACTGATGGTGGCCTGGCGCGACGGCTGGCAGGGCCGCGTACCGCTCGTCGTGCAGCCGGCGAACACCGCCGAGCTCGCCGCGGTCGTGGCGATCTGCCACCGCACCCGCACGCCGATCGTCCCGCAGGGCGGCAATACCGGCCTGACCGGCGCGAGCCAGCCGCATGGCGACGATTCCGAGATCGTGATCTCGACGACGCGGATGAACCGCATCCGGGCCCTCGATCTCGACAACGATACGATCACCGTCGATGCCGGCTGCGTGCTGGCGAGCATCCAGGACGCGGCGCGCGATGCCGGCCGGCTCTTCCCGCTCAGCCTCGGAGCCGAAGGCAGCTGCCAGATCGGCGGCAATCTCTCGACCAATGCCGGCGGCGTCCAGGCGGTCCGTTATGGCACGGCCCGCAATCTCGTGGCGGGCCTCGAAGTCGTGCTGCCGGATGGACGCATCTGGGACGGGCTGCGCGGCTTGCGCAAGGACAATGCCGGCTACGATCTGAAGCAGATCTTCATCGGCGCCGAAGGCACGCTCGGCATCATCACCGGAGCCACGCTGAAACTCCTGCCCTTGCCGGAAGCGACGGCCACCGCCTTTCTCGCGACGAACTCGCCGGCGCAGGCCGTCGCCTGGCTGCGCCGTGCCAAGGCCGCGCTCGGCGAGTCCATCACCTCCTGCGAACTGATGGAGCGCGCCTGCGTCGAGATCGCGCGCAAGCACAACAGCCAGATCCAGGATCCGTTGGCGCAAGCCTATCCCTGGTATCTGCTGCTCGAACTCGCCGGCCAAGGCGCCGCCGAAGCGCTGGAAGCGCGGCTGCTCCCGGTTTTCGAGGCGGGGCTCGAGGCCGAAGAGCTGCTCGACGGCGTCATCGCCTCCTCGGCCGCCCAGGCCGCCGCGCTCTGGCGCATCCGCGAAGGCGCTCCGGAGGGGCAGCGGCTGGAGGGATCGTCGTTCAAGCACGACGTCTCGGTGCCAATCTCCCAGGTCGACCGCTTCATCGCGGAAGCGAATGCCGCGCTGTCGCAGCGCTTTCCCGGCATCCGTTCCTTCGCCTTCGGCCATCTCGGCGACGGCAACATCCATTTCAACCCGATCCAGGCCGAGGGCGAGCCCGCCGATCTCTGGCAGGCCCGGCTGCCGGAAGTGAACCGGATCGTCCATGACATCGTCTCGCGGCTCGGCGGCTCGATTACTGCCGAGCATGGCGTTGGACGCCTGCGGATCACCGAACTGCAGCACTACAAGAGTCCGATCGAGCTCGAAATGATGGTGCGGCTGAAGCGCTGCTTCGATCCGCTGAACCTGATGAACCCCCAGAAAGTGCTGAGGAGCGATCTCCTCGACAACCTGTCGGAGACGGTATGAAACAGCTCCTCGCGATCAGCCGGTTCATCGAAACGGTCAACGGCCAGATCGGCAAGAAGATCGCCTGGCTGATCCTCGTTGCGGTTCTCGTGGCGACGATGAATGCCATCGTCCGAAAGGTCTTCAGCGTCTCGTCGAACGCCTGGCTCGAGCTGCAATGGATGCTGTTCGGCGCGGTCTTCCTGCTCTGCGCCTCCTGGACGCTGCAGGTGAAGGAGCATATCCGCATCGACATCGTGAACAGCATGCTCCCGAAGCGGGTCCGGCAATGGATCGAGCTGCTCGGCCATGTGCTCTTCCTGATGCCGTTCGCCCTGCTCATCGTCTACCATTCGGTGCCGTTCTTCCTGCGCTCCTATGCGATCAACGAGCAGTCGCTCTCGGCCGGCGGCCTGCCGCAATGGCCGGCCAAGGGCCTGGTCGTGATCGGCTTCGTGATGCTCGTCTTCCAGGGCATCTCGGAGATCATCAAGCAGATCGCGATCATGCGCGGAAAGCTCGACGACGACGACAGCTCGCGCGGCCATGC
>NZ_JAFKFX010000037.1 GCF_017308075.1 Allobosea sp. | reverse complement strand
CATTCTCGCCGACGAGCCGACCGCAGCACTCGACTCGAAACGCGCCGGGATCGTCATGGACCTGCTGCGCAAGGTCGCTGTCGAGCAGGAGGCCGCGATCATCGTCGTCACCCATGACGAGAAGATATTCGACTGGTTCGACCGCAAATACATCCTGCGTGACGGTCGTCTCGAACCAGACGATGGCGCCGTCCTGGGTGCGCATGGGACGTCAGCCAACGAGGCGGAATAGCCGCGGATCCGCGACCTGCTACCCAAGCTGACCCGCATCCGGATCCAGAAGTCCGGGGCCGTCGCCTTCGATCTCAGCCGTGCCCATCGAGGCAGCGAACTCGATCCATCTTTTTGTGCAAGCGCCGGCTTCACCCGAGGCGAGGATTCCGCTTTTCGGTCCGATGCACGAGCCGCGGTGGCAGCGGCTTCGACGACGAGGCCCAAGCAGGCCGCATGCTCGGCTAGTAGTCCTTGCTCTGTCCACTTTCGTCGGCGGGCTCCGGCGCCGGGTAGACCACCTTCCCGTCGGCGGTTCGCTGAGCCCCCTGCGTCGGCGCAGCATGTTCGATGTGCCCTGGCCCCATCAGATGGTCGACCGCATGGCCATTCAGGAGCAGATAATCCGTGATGATCCGGCGATGGCACCGCCACCAGACCGCCTCCGAGCACATCAGCGACAGGCGGCGATCCTCGCCGAGGCGAAGCAGTTCCCGGAAGGCCGTGCCAAATTCGTCGCTCAGTGCGAAGTCGGCGTAGTTGTGGAAGCTCTGCACCTGCCAGAGCGCATTGAGGTGGCCATCCACCTCCTTTTGCTTTGGCCGCCGCCCGCCGAGCGCCTCAAAATGGCGATAGCCGATCTGGAAGCGCGCCAGATCGCTCGGAAGCCGGTCGATATTGAAGGCCGCATTGGCCCTCGATCGAGGAAATGCCCGGACATCGATCAGCAGATCGACACGGGCCTCCTGCAGCATCGATACGAACTCGGCAAGGGAGCGGTTGGAATGGCCGATGGTGGTGAACTGCGCCATCATCCATCGATCTTCGTCAGGGCAGCTTCCTTATGGGCGGCGACATGGTCGGTTCTGTCGCTCTTGATCTCGTATTGCGGCTCGTCCCTTGTGGCGCGATGCCGATGGCCCTTGTAGTCGAAGTCGGCGCGATGGACCTTGATGATCCGGCCGCTCACCATCCCGGCTTCGGAGTTCCACCGGACGTGGTCGCCTACGCTGAACCTGGTCATAAGCTCCCTGCCTTTGCCGGGAAAACCCGGTCTCAGTGAGGTTGGTCCGGGCGGTCGAGTATCAAATTCCAACCTCGCAATGTCGATGAGCCGCGCTGCTCTCGGACGCACACCCGGCCAGCGTGAAGCATCTCCCGGGCTCCGTTCGCGAACGTCGCAACGGCGCCGGCCCAGGCTGGTCCGACGCCGGACATGTCGTCCATGGCCTGGGCTGCCCCAATTCAAGCACAGCTGTCGCAAGATGCCGAGTGTTCACCGTGCTTGCCGGTCAGGCCGCGATGCGTGCCGGAAAGGGCTTCGTCGGGCGGCAATCCCCGCCCGACATCTCTCTGGCGGTGGCGGAATCCTAGAAGCCGAGAGCGATACCGTCGCCGCGCGGATCCGCCCCGCCTTCATAGATTCCGCTTTCCCGGTCGATGCGGATGGCCTGGGCATGGCCGAGGGTGCCGTCCCAGGCGTCCACGGTCTTCACCGGATGGCCGCGCAGGCGCAGCTCGCGCCTGACCTCGTCAGGGATGCGCGCTTCCAGCGCGAGATCGCGGGACGCCGTACCCCAGGTCCGGCCCATGAGCCAGCGCGGGGCCTCGATCGCCTGCTGCACGTTGAAGCCGAAGTCGATGATCCGGGTCAGCATGGCGGCCTGGGTCTGCGGCTGCCCTTCGCCACCCATCGTGCCATAGGCGAGCACCGGTTTGCCGTCCTTCATCAGCATCGCCGGGATGATGGTGTGGAAGGTCCGCTTGCCCGGCTCGAGGCTGTTCGGATGGGAGGGGGCGAGCGAGAAGAAGGAGCCGCGGTTCTGCATGACGATGCCGGTATCGCCGGCGATCACCGCCGCTCCGAAGTCGTGGTAGATCGACTGGATGTTCGAGACCACGAGCCCGTCGGAATCGGCTGCGCAGAAATAGACGGTGTCGCCCGTCGGTGCCTGCCGCTCGGCCTTGCTGCCATGGCGGATGCCGGGCTCGATCGCCTCGAAGGGCCGCGCGGCGACCGGGTCGATCAGCTTGCGGCGCTCATTCGCATAGTCCATCGACAGGAAGCGTGCGAGCGGGATGTCGACATGGGCCGGGTCGCTCAGCCACTCGTCGCGATCCGCGAAGGCGATTTTGATCGCCTCGACGAGGTGGTGGTAATAGGCCACCGTGTCGCTGCCCCAGCTCCTCATATCATAGCCTTCGAGCAGGTTGAGGATCTGCAGGGCCGCAAAGCCTTGCGTCGAGGGCGGCAGCTGGAAGACCTCGTAGCCGCGATAGCGGCTCGAAATGGGCTCGCTCCAGCGTGCCCGATAGTTCGTCAGGTCCTCGAGGCGCAGCGGCGAGCCGGCCGCCTCCAGCGATCTTGCCATCTCCTTCGCGATCGGACCCTCATAGAAGCCCTCGCGCGGTCCGTGTTCGGCGAGGAAGGCGAGGGTCTTGGCGAGGTCCGCCTGGATCAGCCTCTCGCCGTCGCGCTGCGGCCTGCCCTTCGGCAGGAAAATGCGCGCCATATCCTTGTCGCCGTCGAGGATCGGCGCATCCGTCACCAGCCAGTCGGCGAGCGAGCGGGTGATCGCCATGCCGTTGCGGGCATATTCGATCGCGTCGGCAAAAAGGCTCTTCCAGGGCAGCTTGCCATGGCGCTCGTGAGCGAGGCGCCAACCGTCGACCGCGCCCGGCGCGGTCAGGGCGGCCAGCGGCCCGCGCATCGGAATCTGCTCGTCATGGCCGTTGGCCTTGTAGAACTCGCGTGTCGCGAGGCGCGCCGCAGGGCCGCTCGCCTCGATCGCCTCGACGCCCCTGGCGGAGCCCCCCGCGATCAGCCAGAAGGCGTCGCCGCCGAGCCCGGCCATGTGCGGGTAGACCACGCAGAGCGTCGCATTGATGGCGATCGCGGCGTCGACCGCGCTGCCGCCGCGGCGCAGCGCGTCCTGTCCGGAGGCGGAGGCCAGGTAGTGCGGCGAGCTCACCATGCCCCTCGCAGCCTGGATGGCGGGCCTGCCGGTTCTCGGTCCGTTAGCGTTGATCATGATGGTCTTTCTTTCTTGAAATGGATGGGAGGGGGCCGGGATCACTTCTTCGGCGGGAACAGCATTCGCTGCAGCGGCGGAATGATCGCGGCCATGCTCAGGGCGACCATCCCGGTCGTCGAGACGAGGCGCCAGTCATGGCTCGTCCCAATGCTGATCAGGGGCAGTGCCGCGAGGAACAGCAGGAACGAAACGCTGAGATAGGACAGTCTATTCTGCAGGATCCGCTTGATCATCTTGTTCCTCCACTCACTGGGTCATGAGGACCAGGGCGACCGTGGCGATGCCGGTGGCGACAAAAGCCATGACGGTCCAGGGGATGGTCTTGCGCAGGATGGCCCCTTCCTGCCCGTTGATGCCGGTGGTGCTGGCGCCCATCACCACATTGGCCGGGGCAATGGCGTTGCCGATGGCGCCGCCGGCGCTCTGTGCGGCCAGGATCGTCGCTTCCGGCAGGCCCTTGGCGCGCGCCAGCGTGACCTGGAGCTCCGAGAACAGCACCTGGGACGAGGTGCTGCTGGAGGTGATGAAAGCGCCGAGAATGCCGATGCCGTTCGCCAGGAAGGCGAAGACATAGGCCGGAGCGACTTCGGCGATGCCGAGCGCCAGCATCGTGTTCTGCCCCGAATGCTTCATGATCGAAGCCATGGTCAGGAAGGCGAGGATCGGCACCGAGGCCGGCACGGCGCTGGCGACCAGGCCCCAGACGATGCCGGGCTGCGCCTTGCCGCTGCGCCGGGCCCATTGCGCGAAGTAGCCCTTGCTCGCGAAAACCAGCCAGATGATCAGCGCGGTCAGCAGGATGGTGGCGCCGGGATGGCTGAGGAAGCGCAGCGCGGAGTACTGCTCCGTTGCAGCCGTGGTGACGCCCAGCCCGGTGGCCACCGCCGGGAAGGCCCAGCCGACGGCCGGGCCTTCCAGCATCTGGCGCAGCGGCTCGATCAGCGAGGTCCCGGTCGCCAGAACGGTCAGCAGGCCGTAGGGCGCCAGTGCGGCGAAGGTGCCCATGGGGGGCTCGGCGCCGCTCTCGTCCAGATGCGCGTCCTCGCGCATCGCCGGCCGATCGACGATGTCCGCGGCGGGCTGGCTGTAGCGCGACCAGCGCGACAGCGGATAGAGCGCGAGCAGCGCGACCGTCGCGGGCAGGAAGGCGGCGAGCACCGGGTCGATCCAGACGGTGATGATCTGGCCGATGCCCTGGATGGCGGAGATGATCAGCACCAGTGGCCAGCCAGCGCGGATCGCCGGCCAACGACCATAGAGCCAGACGATGGTGAAGCCGCCGAGCACGGTCTGGATGGCGATCAGCAGGGCGGCCTGCACGCCGGTCGAGAAAGCGGTCGCCGCGTCGATATCGACGACCTGCAGGGTCGCCAGCCAGCCGACGCCCAGCGTGCCGTAAAACTTCGCCCAGATATGTGCGATGATCGGGATCGCGACCGCATAGATCGGCTTCATGCCGAAGGCGACGAGCAGCGGGGCGACCACCGCGATGGGCGTGCCGAAACCGTCGATCCCCTGCAGGAACGAGGTGAAGACCCAGCCGAGCGCAACGATAATGAAGAGCTCGTTGCGCGACATCCGGGCAATGCCGCGGCGCAGCGCGTCATAGCCGCCGGACTGGTTCATGATCTGGTAGAGCAGCAGGGCCGGCCAGATGACGTAGAGGATCGGGATCGCGTCCCAGATGCCCTTTGCCGAAGCCACCGCCAGGGTCCGTGCCGGGGTCTCGAACGCGAAGGCGGCGACACCGGCGGCGATGAAGATGCCCGTGCTGCCCGCCTGCTGCGCGGTCCAGCCGAGGCCGACCATGAGGACGATGAGAATCACGATCGGCACTGATGCTAATGTCCAGTAAAGCAAATCTACGCTCATCAAGATGAATTACCTCATTTCTTTGGTGTAGATTGTGAATTTACCCCGATATTCAGGTATCGATTTTGCGAAATGAATTGCCTGATCTGAAAAAATTTACTGCAGCATATGCAAATTAGATTGAAAGAATGTGTGGGGATTGCTCATGACTTACTTCATTGATAGGCGCGTTGATTTGATTCAGATCAACACGGCGGGCGGGGTGTCTGACTCCGGCGGGTCGACCCGGATACACGTTTAGGCTCGGCCGGCCCGATCGGGCGCGAGGCCGGTGGCGCGGAACAGCGGTGCCCATGCCTTGCCCTGGTCGTGACCCAGGTGACGAGCGGGCGCCATAGCGGTATCGGCGAGCCAGCGCATGCGGCCTTCCGGCAGGTCAAGGCGGCGAAGGGCCATGAGATCGTGACGATTCAGGCCGATCTCTCGCAGGCCGACCAGATGAGGAGTTCGATCAACGACGCGGCGGCAGCGCTCGGCGGCGTCGACATCCTCTGGGCTTATGCCGGCATCCCCGGCCCCGGCGGCATCGAGGACCTCGATCTTGTCGCCTATGACCAGGCCATCGCGCTCAACGTCACCTCCGCCGCACTCGCATCGGGAGAGGTCATCGGTCACATGCGCAAGCGCGGCGGCGGCTCGATCGTCTTCACGGCCTCGGTCTCGGGCCTGGTCGGGTCGATGTTCAGTCCGATCTATTCGGCGGCGAAGTTCGCCGTCGTCGGACTGACCAAATCCCTCGCCCAGCGCTTCGCGCCGGACAATGTCCGCGTCAACGTCGTTTGCCCGGGGCTGGCCGATACGCCGATGAAGCTCGGCTTCACCGGGCGCTCGGGCGATCCGAAGCAGGCGGAGGAAAATCAGGCCCGGATGCTGGCGGCCGTGCCCATGGGCCGCCTGCAAGGCGGAAGAGGCGGCCCATGCCGTGCTCTGGCTGGCCTCGGGCGATGCCTCCTTCGTTACCGGTGTTGCCTTGCCCGTCGACGGCGGCTTCACTGCGCGCTGAACGGAGAAACGCCGCGCCATGCCGGGTCCGCTTCACGGTATCAAGGTCGTCGACCTGACCACGGTCATCGCCGGCCCCTATGCGACGCAGACCCTCGGCGACATGGGAGCCGACATTCTCAAGGTCGAGCCGCCGGGCGGCGACATCATGCGCGCGCCCGGCCCGGCCAGATCACCGGGGATGGGCGCGGCCTTCCTCAACTGCAACCGCAACAAGCGCAGCATCACGCTCGACGTGAAGCGCGAACAGGACCTCGCCAAGCTGCGCGCGCTCATCGCGGAGGCCGACATCTTCGTCCACAATATGCGGATGGGCGCGGCACGCAGAAGCGGCCTCGACCCGGAGACGCTGCTCGCCCGCCACCCGCGCCTGATCTATTGCGCCATTGTCGGCTTCGGGCAGGACGGCCCTTATCGTGACCGGCCGGCCTATGACGATGTCATCCAGGCTGCCGCGGGCTGGGCCGCGCTCGCGGAACGTGCGGGCGAGGTGCCGCGTTATGCGCCCACCGTCGTCGCCGACAAGACCACCGCTCTTTTCGCGGTCGGGGCGATCAATGCGGCTCTTTATCACCGGGAGGTTTCGGGGGAAGGACAGGCGATCGAGGTTCCGATGTTCGAGGCGATGGTGTCGTTCCTCGCGATCGAACATCTCGGAGGCCGCAGCTTCGCGCCGCCGCTCGGCCCCAGCGGCTATTCGCGTGCCCTGTCGCCGCATCGGCGCCCCTACCGGACCGCGGACGGCTTCATTGCCGTCATGCCCTATACCGGCGCGCATTGGCGCGCCTTTTTTCGCGCCGCCGGGCGTGACGACTGGGCGGACGAGCCGGCGCTCGGTGAGGCGGCAGCCCGCGCCGCGATGATCGATATCCTCTATGAACGTCTCGCGGATTGCCTCACCGCACGCCGCACGGCGGAATGGGTCGCGATGCTGGAGGAGGCCGATGTGCCGTGCTCGACGATCAACAGCTTCGAGAACCTGCTCGACCACCCGCATCTGAAGGCGACCGGCTTCTTCGAGACCGTCGAGCATCCCAGCGAGGGACGGCTGGTCGGCACCAGGCCGCCGGTGCGCTTCAGCAAGACGCCCTGCTCGATCGACAAGCAGGCGCCCGGCCGCGATCCGGCGAATATCTGAGATGCGGCGCTGAAAGCTGAAATCGGGCCGGATCTCGCCCCGATGCGCTCCACCCTGCCGTTTTCTCCGCCCAGCTGTTTAGTCCCTGCGTTTGATGGATCGGGTCCGGACCGTGCGGCTGGTCGTTTCCTCAGCCTGCTGCCTGCCTATCTCTGCCATCGGATCACCGCGCGAGCGCTGGTGATATCCGTCACAAGACCGGTCACGGTGTCGGCCTCGGCCTTCGGAACGGAGATCGTCAGAACTGCACCGGTATCCGTGAAGGCCTGATCGCAGAGCTGAACGCCCGGGATCACCGCAAGACGGGCCTGGACGAGCGCCAGATCGCCGAAGCCGCAGGCTATCGTGCCCGAGATGCTCTGGACGAGCATCGTCTTCTTCGCCTCCCGCAGGCACAGGGCCGCGGTTCCGCCATAGGCGCGGATCAATCCGCCGCCGCCCAGCAGGACGCCGCCGAACCAGCGCGTCACGACGACGGCGACACCATCGAGGGCTTGGCCATCGATCGCGGCGAGGATCGGCTTGCCCGCGGTTCCGCCGGGCTCGCCATCGTCATTGAACCGATAGCGCTGGCCGAGGCGCCAGGCCCAGCAATTGTGATTGGCGGCCGGATCGGCCTGCGCGGCGATGAAGTCCTTGGCCGCCGCCTCGTCGGCAACGGGGCCGGCGAGGGCCAGGAAGCGGCTCTTCTTGATCTCCTGTCGTGCGGTGGTGAGCTCGACGAGGGTCAGGCGCGTGATCATGCGCCGATCTATCATGGTGCCCCGTCATCACAAGCCCAGAGCAGCCGGGCGCACGGTCCGCGCGGCGAGGAGCGGTCATGGGAGGCGCTGCTTTGGCGGTCCTGGGGGGGCGCTCCCGGAAGCGTCCTCCGCGAGAAGGACGCTGAAGGCCTGCGCGGCCCGGCTGAGATAGCGTTCCTTGTGCCGCAGCATGATGAAACGCCGGGCCGGAATATCCACTGCGACTTCGACGAGCGCACCCGAATGCAGGGCGTTGGCGACGACGAGCCGCGACATCAGGCTGGCGCCGGCGCCCGCCTCGACCGCGGCGCGCACGGCCTCGTTGGCGGGCAGTTCCAGTGCGATATCGAGCGCGGCGAGCGAGCCTCCGGCGTCGGCGAGCACGGTGTCCAGAAGCTGCCTCGTGCCCGAGCCGGGCTCCCGCAGGATCCAGGATGTCTGGTCGAAGGCCGATGCATCGATGTGGTCCCGCCTGGCCCAGGGATGCTCCGGCGCCACGACGATCGTCATCTCGTCCATCGCCACGACCTGGCTCGCCAGATGGGGATCGTCGACCTCGCCTTCGACGAAGCCGATATCGGCGAGCCCGTCATGGATCGCGGCGGCGACCGTCTCGGTGTTGCCGATGACCAAGGGCGTCTCGATGCCCGGATGCCGGGCACGAAACGCTGCGAGCCGGCGCGGCAGCCAGTAATTGCCGATCGTCTGGCTCGCGGCGAGGGCCAGCCGGCCGCGCTTCAGCCCGGCGAGATCCGACAGGACCTGCTCGCCGGCCGTGGCGCGGGCGAGGATCGCGCGCGCTTCGACGAGGAACAGGGCGCCGGCATCGGTCAGCATGATCCGGCGCCCGACGCGGTCGAACAGCTTCACCGCATGGCGCTGTTCAAGCGCGGCGATGGCGGCGCTCGTTGCCGATTGGGTGAGGTTGAGCGCTGCGGCTGCGCGGGTGACGTGCTCGCGCTCGGCGACCGCTACGAAGATGCGAAGCTGCTCGAGGGTCATCGACTGCCAGCTGGTTCACAGAGCTGAGCGGCGAGCACGCGCGATTGTTGCTGCCGATCGATGCTGGACGGCGCCATTGGAGCACCCTTCTCGCCGAACGAGTTATTATGATCGATATTATCGATCATAATAACTCAATCAACCCGTTTGATTGATTGAAGGAGGCGAGGCAAAACTCGCCCCGTCAGATTCTCAGGTGCTCCAATGACTTTGCAGACCCAGGGCCAGGCCGGGCTGGCCGACCAGATCGCCGCCAAGGCAAGGCATTTCGGACCGGGCCTGCTGCTGTGCCTGGTCGTGTCGGGCGTGGCGCTGGCCGCCGAGCATGTCGAGGCCGGATTTTTCGGGCGGGCCTGGCTCGAAGCCCTGGTTCTGGCGATCCTGATCGGCACCTTGGTCAGGTCCCTCTGGCGTCCCGGTCGCCGCTGGCTCCCGGGCATCGCGCTCTCGGCGAAGACGCTGCTGGAGATCGCGGTCGTCTTGCTCGGTGCTTCGCTGAGCGCCGCGACGATCGCCGCAGCCGGCGCGCCGCTGCTGCTCGGGATCGCCGCGGTCGTCTTCGTGGCGATCGGCCTGAGCTATGGCATCGGCCGCCTGCTCGGCCTGCCGCAGCGCATGGCGATCCTCGTCGCCTGCGGCAACTCGATCTGCGGAAATTCAGCGATCGCGGCTGTCGCGCCGGTCATCGGGGCCGATGGCGATGATGTCGCGGCGTCGATCGCCTTCACGGCGGTGCTCGGGGTCGCGGTCGTCCTCGGCCTGCCGCTGCTGATCGCGCTGCTCGGCCTCAGCGTCCACCAGTTCGGCATCCTGGCGGGCCTGACGGTCTATGCTGTCCCTCAGGTCCTCGCGGCCACGGCGCCGGCCGGCCAGGCGGCGATCCAGCTCGGAACCCTGGTCAAGCTGGTGCGCGTGCTGATGCTCGGGCCCGTTGTGCTCGTGCTGTCGATGCTGTCGATCCGGCTGCGTGGACGGACAGACGCGCCTGCCGCCGGGCACCGGTTCGCCCCTCATCACATCGTGCCCTGGTTCATCGTCGGCTTCGTGGTGATGGCGGCGCTCCGCTCGGCCGGACTGATCCCGACGGTATTGCTGAGCCCGTTGGCCGGTCTGGCGAACCTGCTGACCATCATCTCAATGGCTGCGCTCGGGCTCGGCGTCGATCTTCGCTCCGTCGCCAAGGCCGGCCCTCGCGTCAGCGCCGCAGTCATCTTGTCGCTTCTCGCGCTCGGAGCGATCTCGCTCGGGCTGATCCATCTGCTCGCAGTGCCTTGAGAGCTGGCCCGGGCGCGGAGGGGATATCCTCCCCGTCCGGGCTCGGTTTCAGCCCGGCAGCTCCCGTCACCGTCCGACGCGATAACAATGAGTAGATCGCCGTGATCGCGTCCGAAAGGACGCGCGGCGATCTAGGGGCTTTCAGCTGCGGCTCGGCCGGCGATGGCGCCGAGCCAGAGCGAGACCGCCACCGCGCCGCCATCGGGCACGCCGAGGGCGCGATCGCCGAGATAGCTCGCGCGGCCGAGGCGGGGCTTCATCCCGGCTGTCGCCTCGGCGCCGCTCCGTGCCGCCTCGGCCGCCTGCGCCCAGGCTTCGGTTGCGGTGAGATCGCGCCGGACGGCGTCGGCCAGAGCATCGGCGGCAGGCAGCAGGGCGTCGAGCATGGTCCGGTCGCCGCCCCTGGCGCCGCCGAGCTCGGAAATGGCGGCGACGCCGGCCGCGAAGGCGGCGCTCCAGCTCTTCAGATCGCTCTGCGGTTCCCCGGCGAGCTGGCGCGCCGCACGCAGCAATCCGACGGCGTAGAACGGTCCGGAGCTGCCGCCGATCGCCCGCCGCAGGGCGCCTGCCAGCAAGGCCAGGACCGAGGCGGCGTCGGCCGAGCGGCTTGCCGTGCAGCTCGCGCGGATCGCATCCGCCGCCCGCTTCATGCTGATGCCGAGGTCGCCGTCGCCGGCGCGGCTGTCGAGTTCGGTGAGCTGCGTCTCGGCAGCTTCGAGAGCGGTCGCGGCGGCAAGGGCCGCGCGCCTGACCGTTTCGCCGAGCGCGTCCGCCGAGACGACGGTCTCGCTTTCCGCGGCAGGCTCTCCGACCGAGACGATGCTGGCGCGCTGCGGCACGAGGCCGGGGCCGGCCCATGCCGGAGCCTGCGTCGCCTGGTCGAGCAAAGCGAGGCGGGCATCGTCCAGCGCCATCACCGAGAGCGAGAAGCCCGGCATTTCGAGCGCGCTCAGCAGGGTGCCGGCCCAGGCCCGTCGCACGACCAGACCATGTTCGCGCAGTCGGGCGAGCGCGCGCCGGGCGACGACCGCGAGCTCCATCGTCGTGGTGCCGCCGAGATTGTTGACCAGCAGGGCGACGGGCGTGCCGGCGGGATAACCGCGATCGGCGAGGATCATGTCCAGCATCCGGTCGGTGATTGTGTCGGCCGATGCAATCTTCTGGCGGGCGATGCCGGGCTCGCCATGGATGCCGAGGCCGAGTTCGATCTCGTCCTCGCCGAGGCTGAAGCCCGGCGTGCCGGCGGCCGGGATCGTGCAGGCGCCGAGCGCGACGCCCATGGTGCCGGTCGCCGCCGCCGCTGCCCGGCCCGCCGCCGCGATCCTCTGCAGGTCCGCGCCGGCTTCGGCCAGCGCGCCGACGATCTTGTGGATCAGCACCGTGCCGGCAATGCCGCGCCGGCGCTCTTCCGGAACCGTGTCACGCAGGGCGACATCGTCGGCGACGACGACGATCTCGGTCGGGATGCCGCTGGCGCGCGCGAGTTCCGCCGCGAGCCCGAAATTCAGCCGGTCTCCGGTATAGTTCTTGACCACCAGAAGCGCGCCGGCCGGCCCCGCGACGGCCCGGATCGCGGCGAGGACCGCGTCGACGGAGGGCGAGGTGAAGACATCGCCGGAGACGGCCGCATGCAGCATGCCCGTGCCGACATAGCCGGCATGGGCGGGCTCATGGCCGGCGCCGCCGCCGGAGATCACCGCGACCTTGCGCTGCGCCGCTTCCGGCGTGTCGCTGCGCAGCACGACGTCATGCTCCGCCAGCAGGGCGAGACCGGGATGAAGGGCAACGATCCCTTCCAGCATTTCGCGGACGACCTGGCGGGGATCGTTGATCAGCTTCTTCATGGCATCCTTCCAGAAGGCACGGCGCATTCTGCGGCACAGACTGGCGCATAGTTGAGCCCGGTCAACCCGGGAGGAGGCCCGGATGCCATGCGGCAGCGGCCGGGCGCCCTCAGGCGGGGCCGTAGTGGCGGCGCAGTGCGTCCGAGAGGGTCTCGGCCAGGCGTCTGGTTTCAAGATCGAGCCGCGTTTCGCGCGCGGTCCGGCTCGCTTTGGCGCGCAGGCTGCCGGCATCGGTTCCGGCCGCTCTGCCATTTCGGCAGAGGATCTTTCCCTCGACCATGGTCATGACGACGTCCCGGCCCGTCGCCCGCGCCAGCATGGCCTCGAGGACTTGCCCATCGGGGTCCAGATAGGCCCCCTCGGACTCCGCCAGATCGATCGCGACCAGATCGGCCTTGAGCCCTGCGCCGATGCGCCCCGTCCCGTCGAGAAAGGCGGCGTCGGCGCCTCGCTCCGTGGCGGTGGCGAGGAAAGTGCGCAGCTGTTCGGCCGGCGCCGCCGCGGCCGATCGCCCGAGCAGCCGCCCGAGCCGCAGCTCCGAGAGATAATCCTCATTGTCGTCGAGCGCGCAGTTGTCGGTGCCCAGCGCGAAGCCGATACCGGCCTCCATCAGGGCCGCGATCGGCGGGGCGCCGTTGCCGAGGCGCAGATTCGAGCCGGGATTGACGACGATCCTCAGGCCAAGGCGCGCCGCATCGGCGATGTCCTCCGCCGTCGCCTGGACGAAATGCGCTGCGCTGGCGCGAGTCTCGAAGAGGCCGAGTGCTGCGAGCCGCACCAGCACCCGTTCCGGATAGAGCGTGCGGCAGCAGGTGGCCTGCGCCGGCGATTCAAGGAGGTGGAAATGCATGCCGACGCCGCGCGCGCCGGCGTCGGCGGTGAGAGCCCGCCAGGCTGCGTCGCTGACCCATTGCGGCCCGGCCGGCCCATAGGCGAAGCCCAGCCGCGGATGGCCGGCGTATTCGGCGCAAAGACGCGCCATCAGGCCGATCGTCTCGTCGAGCGGCAGGTAGCCTGGCCTGCCGGCACCGAGCAGCGCCTGTACATCGGCGGGCAGCGTCGCCAGGAAGGCGCTTTCGTCGGCCGGAGGGTAGACGAGGCCGCCGCGGTCGGCATAGCCGACGCAGATCGTGGCGCGCATGCCACTGTCGTCATAGGCTCGGATCGCGGCGCGCAGCTCCGCCTCATAGTCCCCCGAACCATAGGAGTAATTGGCGTGCAGCGTTGCGGTCACGCCGTTCTCGAGCATCTGCAGGGCGGCGAGCCGGGTCAGCGCGTAGACATCGGGCGCGGCCCGTCCTCGCCGCCGGGCGATCCATGGCTCCAGCGCATCGTCGGGGAAGCCGAGCTGGATCTGGCTCAGGCCACGGCCATGCTGATGCGCGTTGATCAGCCCCGGCATCAGGCAGGCATGGCCGAGTGAGACGATCTCGGCGCCCTGATGGGCGGCCCGCAATTCGCCGGCGGCGCCGCAGGCGGCGATGAGCCCATCGCGAACCAGGACCGCCCCGCCCGCGATCACGGGCGAGGCGGCATCCCGCAGGAGATAATCCGCCTCGAGAAGCAGCACGTCAGAACAGCTTCTGCGGCAGCCAGAGCGCCATTTGCGGCCAGAGGACCAGCAGCGCCGTGAAGCCGAGCATCAGCAGCACGAAGGGGAGCGCGCCATAGATCACATCCATGATCGAGCCCTGGTTCCTTACGCCCTGCACGACATAGAGGTTCATGCCGATCGGCGGCGTGATCAGCCCGATCTCCATCATCAGCACCAGGAAAATGCCGAACCACACCGGGTCGATGCCGAGATGCACGACCAGCGGGAAGACCACCGGAATGGTCGCGATCATCATGGAGAGCGTCTCCATGAAGCAGCCGAGGATCAGGTAGAAGACCACCAGGATCAGGATGATCTCGAGCTGGCTGGCACCGAACTGCGAGACGAACGAGGTCAGGGCCTGCGGGATGCCGAGCACGCCGATCACGAAGTTCAGGAAATGCGCCCCGACCATGATCAGCAGGATCATCGCGGAGATGCGCACCGTCGCGATCATGCTCTCATGCAGCAGCGCGAGCGAGAATTGCCGCTTCGCGATGGCGACGCCGAGCGCGCCGACGACGCCGATCGCGGCCGATTCCGTCGGGGTCGCCCAGCCGAGATAGATCGACCCCATGACGATGACGAAGATCACGAAGGGCGGGAAGATGTCGAGCAGGCTCTTGATCTTCTCGGCGCGCGGCCGGGCGGGCAGGACCGGCCCGGCGAGGCTCGGCTTCAGCAGGGCCATGACGACGATCAGGGCCATGAACAGCGCGGTCAGGATGAGGCCGGGAACGATGCCCGCCGCGAAGAGCTGGCCGATCGAGGTGTTCGTCATCGAGCCATAGATGATCATGTTGATCGATGGCGGGATCAGGATGCCGAGCGTCGCACCGGCCGCGATGGAGCCGGTGGTGAGGCGGTCGTCATATTGGCGCTCGTGCAGGAGCGGCACGGCGACGGTCCCGATCGTCGCGGCGGTCGCGACCGACGAGCCGGAGACCGCGGCGAACACCGCGCTCGCGCCGATATTGGTATGGAGCAGCCCGCCCGGTAGGCGCCGCAGCCAATCGGACAGGCAGCGATAGAGCCCGTCCGCGACGCCGGAGCGGACGAGGATCTCGCCCAGGAACACGAAGAGCGGAATGGCGGTCAGGATGAAGTCGTTCTGCCCGCTCCACATCTGGTTGCCGAAGCCCATCAGGGTCGGCCAGCCGAGAAAGCCCCAGGCGCCGATGAAGGCGGTCAGGAACAGCGCGATCGCCACGGGCAGCCCGATCATCATCAGGCCGAGCATCATCACGAAGCCGATCGCGGCGCCGGTGACCCCGATCATCGGCCCTGCACCTTCATTTCGAGGGTCGGCACGGTTTCCTCCTCGATGATCTCGTCGAGTGTCTTGACGCCGTAGAAGCGGTTCAGCCCCGATCGGTCGCGTGCCATCAGCCAGCTTGCATGCAGCGCGACGGCGGCGGAGGTGACGGCGAAGAACAGCAGGCCGGCGAACCAGAGGATCTGCGGCTGCCATAACGGCGTCATCAGCGGAGTTCCGGACAGGGCGCGGTATTCGATGCTCTCGCTCAGCGCGGCATAGGCGCGCCAGGCCATGAAGCAGGCCATCACGGTGACGCACCAGGCCGAGATCAGGTTGAGGATGGAACGCGCACCGGTGCCGACGCGCTCGAGGAGAATCTCGACGCGCGTATGCGAGCGCTCCAGCAAGGCGTAGGAGAAGCCGAAGGCCGCGAGAATCGCCAGCACATAGCCGCCGAACTCGTCCCCGCCCTGCAGCGAGAAGTTCATGAAGCGCCGCAGCAGGATTTCGGCGGTGACGAGCAGCGCGAGGCCGAGCAGCAGATAGCCGGCGATCAGCGACAGCGCCCTGGCGGCGGGCAGCAGGGCGCGCGCGACCGGGTTTGCCTGGGTCATGACCATGTTCCCTGAAAAGAAGGGCCACCCCGGAGGGTGGCCCTGTTGGTTATTGGATGGTCAGGCCGACTGCGGCGCCCGCGGTCTCGCTCCATTTGGCCGAGCAGGTGGCGTCGACCGCATTGCAGGTCTTCTTCCAGATCGGCAGCACGACCTTCTCCGCGACCTCCTTGATCGCGGCGCGGTCGGCCGCGCTGATCTCGACGAGCTTCATCGAGAACTTCTTGTGCGACTTGCAGCCGGCCTGCCCGGTGCTGCAGGCCGTGGCGTCGTCATTGGCGGTGATGGCGAGGTTCCAGAGCTGGTCCTCGAGTGCCTTGAACTGCGCGGAGAGCTTCGCCTGCTGCTCGGGGGTGAACTTCTTCCAGCTGTCGAGATTGATGAAATGTCCCTGGACCGAGCCGGATACCGAAAGCGGCAGGAGATGGGTCGTCACCTCCGGCCAGTTGCCGGTATTGCCCGAGGTCGGCGAGGTGACGCCGCAGGAAGCGACCCCGCGCTGGAGCGCCGGATAGACCTCGGAGAACTGCAGGGTGACCGGCGTGGCACCGAAATGCTCGAGCATGGCCGACATCGACGGCGTGAACGAGCGCACCTTCAAGCCCTTCAGATCCTGCAGGGACTTGATGTCGTGGTTGCAGTAGAAGACCTGCGGCCCGAACGGCCACAGCGTCAGAACCTTGGCGTTGAAGCGCGCCTGCAGGCGCGCATCGAAGGCGGCACGATAGGCGTCGACGACCTTTCGCAGGCTCGCCATGTCGGTGGCGACGCCGATCAGATCGACGCCTTCGAAGAAGGGATCGTCACGCGAGGCCATGCCGATCTGCACCGACATGACGTCGAAGGAGCCGCCGCGCAGCATGCGCAGGGCGTCCGGCGCCTTCACCCCGACGACATCCATCGGATTGTAGTTCATGGCGATCGGCACGCCCGCCTTGGCGCCGAGCGCATCGAAGAACGCCCGCTCGATTTCGACCTGCTTGACGTTCTGCGAGAAATTGCCGGCGACCCGAAGCGGTGTCTGAGCCGATGCGGAAACGACGCCGGCCACCATGGCCGCCGCGAAAGCCAAGCGCGGAAATAGATTCCTCATATCTGCCGTCCCCTTTTGCATTTTGCATTCAGAATGAGCATTGATCGTCAAAAAGGCGCTCTCGCCGAGACAATGCACATTTCAGGCCAGGCCGGTTCCCCAGGCGCACTCGCATCTGGTGAAGATGTGGAGCGCTCTTGCGATTTTGAGCAGCCTATCGCGAAAAATGGCTCGTACAATAAAAAAATCGGCTCAGCGTGCACTTGCCAGCGATGTCGGATTCGCGACATACAGAGGTTTGAAATCTGGCGACCAGCCTATCGCCCTCCGGCTCTGTGAGTGATTTCTGAATGCAATATGACGTTAAGCCGACCGTGATCGGCATGCTCACCCCGTCCTCCAACACGGTGCTCGAGCCCTATACGGCGGCCATGGCCTGGCCGCTTTTTCCGGCGGTGAGCGTGCATTTCAGCCGCTTCCGGGTGACGAAGATCGCGCTCGACGCGGCGTCCAACAGCCAGTTCTCGCTCGAGCCGATCCTTCAGGCGGCAGATCTGCTCGCCGATGCCCGCCCCGATGTCATCGCCTGGAACGGCACCTCGGCGAGCTGGCTCGGCTTCGACAGTGACGAGAGGCTCTGCGCCGCCATCGCAGAACGGACCGGCGTGCGCGCCACCAGCGCGATCCTCAGCCTCAACCATCTGCTCAAGGCGATGGGTGTCAGGCGGCTCGGGCTGGTCACGCCCTATACGGGCGATGTGCAGCAGAAGATCATCGCCAATTATGCCGCGCTCGGCATCGAGACGGTCGCCGAGCGGCACAGCGGCAGGTCCGACAATTTTTCCTTCGCGGAAGTCGTCGAGGCCGAGATCGCCGGCATGTGCCGAGAGGTCGCCGCCAGTGCGCCGGATGCGATCGCCATCGTCTGCACCAATATGCGCGGCCCGCTGATCGCCCCGCAGCTCGAACGGGAACTCGGCATCCCGGTCCTGGATTCCGTCGCCTTCACCTTATGGGGCTGTCTCGATGCCACGAGCGCCGATATGCAGCCGCTGCGCGAGCTCGGTCGGATGTTCGGGCATCGAACACTGGCCGCGCCGGTTGTCGCGTGAGGCAGGCCTTGCCTGCGCCACCCGCCTTTCCTGAGCCGGAAGCTACGCCGATGGCGATGCCCCCGACCCTGCACGAGGCCCTGATCGCGCAATTGCGCACGCTGCTGCTCAATGGCGAGCTGGCCGACGGCAGCCGGATTCCCGAGGCCAAGCTGTGCGAGCGCTTCGGGGTATCGCGCACGCCCTTGCGCGAGGCGCTCAAGGTCATGGCTGCGGAAGGCTTCGTCACCTTGCGGCCGAACCGCGGGGCCGTGGTCGCGCCGATCGACCCCGGCGAGATCGGCCCGCTCGTCGAGTTCAAGGGCGCGCTGGAGCGGCTGATCGGCCTGCTCGCCCCGGAGCGCGCGAGCGATGCCGACATCGCCGAACTCGAGCGCCTGCATCTTGCCCTGAAGGACGCCCTAATGCGGGACGAGCATGCGAGCTACACGCATCTCAATTTCGCCTTCCACCAGAAGCTGGCGCAGACCACGCAGAACCCGGTTCTGGTGCAGAGCTACGAGGCGCTGCAGCAGAAGATCTGGCGCTATCGCTTCACCATCAACGAGCTCTCCGAGCGGCTGGCGCAATCCTACCAGGAACATGAGCGGATCATGATCGCCCTGCGCGCCCGCGCCCGGCTCGATCTCGCCGAGCGGCTCGAGGAGCATAACCGCCTGACCGGTGAGGCCATGTCCCGGGCGCTCGCAGCGGTCGCCAGGCCGGGCAAGGCGCCGAGCGCCCGCAGACGGAGGAAGTCGGCATGAGCACGTTCGACACAATCATCCGCGGCGGGCGCATTTCGACCGCCTCCGACACGTTTCACTGCGATATCGGCATCAGGCACGGCAGGATCGCCGCGCTGGGCGAGGATCTCGGCGAGGCCGAGCGCGTCATTGATGCGCAGGGGAAATGGGTTCTGCCCGGCGGCATAGACAGCCATGTCCATATCTCGCAGCCCTCAGGCGAGGGCATCCGGATGGCCGATGATTTCGAGAGCGCGACGCGCTCGGCGGCACTTGGCGGCAACACCACCGTCCTGCCCTTCTGCCTGCAGGAAAGCGGGGTTCCGCTGCGCCAGAGCGTGCAGGCCTATCACGCCATGGCCGAAGGCGCCTGCTATACCGACATCTCCTTCCATCTGATCATCTCGGACCCGACCGAGCAGGTTCTCGGCCAGGAGCTGCCGGCGCTGGTCGGCGACGGCTATACCTCGTTCAAGGTCTTCATGACCTATGAGGGCCTCGCCCTGAGCGATCTGGAGCTGCTGAAGGTGATGGCGGTGGCGCGCGAGACGCGCGCACTCGTCATGGTCCATGCCGAGAATTACGACGTCATCCGCTTTCTGACCGAGCAGCTCGAACAGGCCGGCAGGACGGCTCCACGCTTCCACGCCAGCTCCCGCCCGGTCATCGCCGAGCGCGAGGCGACCTATCGCGCAATCTCGCTGGCGGAGCTGTCCGACGTCCCCCTGATGGTCGTCCATGTCTCCAACCGCGAGGCGATGGAGGAGATCCGCCGGGCCCAGCAGAAGGGCCTGAAGATCTTCGGCGAGACCTGCCCGCAATATCTGACCCTGACCGAGCAAGATCTAGACGGTCTCAACATGGAAGGGGCGAAATATGTCTGCTCGCCGCCGCCCCGCGATGCGGCTAGCCAGGAAGCCTGCTGGGAAGGGTTGCAGCAGGGCGTGTTCTCGGTGTTCTCCTCCGATCACTGCCCGTTCCGCTATGACGATCCGCAGGGCAAGCTCGCACCGAAAGGGCGCACCAGTTTCCGTTGGGTTCCCAACGGCATTCCCGGCGTCGGCGCGCGCCTGCCGATCCTGTTTTCCGAGGGGGTGATCGCAGGGCGGATCGATATCAACCGCTTCGTCGCCCTGACCGCGACCAACCATGCCAGGACCTATGGGCTCTATCCGCGCAAGGGTACGATCGCAGTCGGTGCCGACGCCGACATCGCGATCTGGGATCCGCAGATCGAGCAGGTGCTGACGCATGCCATGCTGGACGACGGCTCCGACTACACGCCCTATGAAGGCATGAAGATCACCGGCTGGCCGGTCATCACCCTGGTCCGCGGCGAGATCGTCGCCCGCAACGGCAGGATCGAGGCCCGAAAGGGCCACGGAACCTACCTCAAGCGAGAGATCAGCCAGTTCGCCTGAGCCGGGAAAACCCGGCCGGCGCGACGGGCTTCGGAATTCGAGGCGGGCTGCTCAGCCCCGCATGCTGCCCGTCTCGATGAAGCGCTGGTGCCAGGACAGGGCTTCGGCCGGCAGGCAAGGCGATTGCAGGCCGTAGGATCCGGCCTGGGCCCGGCGGTAATAATCCTCCAGTGCCGGCCGGTAGTCCGGATGCGCGCAGTTGGCGATGATCGTGCGGGCGCGCTGCTTCGGGCTGAGGCCACGCAGATCGGCGAGGCCCTGCTCGGTGACGATGACCTGCACGTCCTGCGTGATGTGGTCGACATGGCTGGCCTGCGGCACGATCGCTGAGATCGTGCCGCCCTTGGCGGTCGAGGGCGTCATGAAGATCGAGATATAGGCGTTGCGCGCGAAGTCGCCCGAGCCGCCTATGCCGTTCTGGATGCGCGAGCCCATGACATGGGTCGAGTTGACGTTGCCGTAGATGTCGGCCTCGATCAGCCCGTTCATGGCGATGCAGCCGAGCCTGCGTATCAGCTCGGGATGATTGCTGATCTCCTGTGGTCGCAGGATCATGTGGTTGCGGTAGCGCGCCATCCCGGCGTTGATCTTCTCGGCCGCCTGCGGGCTGACCGAGAAGGCGGTGGCCGAGGCGAGCGTCAGCTTGCCCGCATCGATCAGGTCGATCATCCCGTCCTGAATGACCTCCGTATAGGAGGTCAGGTTCTCGAACGGCGCGTCCAGCAGGCCCGAGAGCACGGCGTTGGCGATGTTGCCGACGCCCGATTGCAGCGGCAGCAGCGAGGCGGGCAGGCGGCCTTTCGCCACCTCATGGCTGAGGAAAGCGATGAGATGGCCGGCGATGGCCTTGGCCGCCGCATCCGGCGGCGAGAAGGGCAGGTTGCGGTCCGGCGCCTCGGTCTCGACGATCGCCGCGATCTTGGCGGGGTCGCAGCGCAGATAGGGTTCGCCGATACGGTCCTGCGGCTTCACGAGCGGGATCGGCACGCGGTGCGGCGGCAGGGCCGTGCCGTAATAGATGTCGTGCATGCCTTCGAGCGCGGTGCTCTGCCAGCGATTGACCTCGAGGATTACCTTGTCGGCGCGGTCGAGCCAGGTCTTGTTGTTGCCGACGGAGGAGGACGGAATGAGCGAGCCGTCCTCGCGGATGCCGGTGACCTCTACGACCGCCACGTCGAGCGGGCCGAGAAAACCCTGCCAGGCCATTGGCGCGACCTGCGAGAGGTGCATGTCGAAATAGTCCATCTGCCCGCTGTTGATCTTCTCGCGGGCGATGGGGTCGGAATTATAGGGCAGGCGGAATTCGATGCCGTCGACCTTGGCGAGGGCGCCGTCGAGCTCCGGGCCGGTCGAGGCACCGGTCCATATCCTGACGCGGAACGGATCGCCCGCCGCATGGGCCGCCTCGATGCGCGCCGCCAGGGCCAGCGGCACCGCCTTCGGATAGCCCGAACCGGTGAAGCCGCTCAATCCCACGGTCATGCCGCTCTTGACGAGCGCTGCTGCATCCTGTGCGCCCATTACCTTCGCGCGCAGTGCCGCATTCGCAATTCTCGACATCTCGAAATCCGTTTCTGATCGATCCGGTTCAGGCGAGCCGGAGGCTGCTCCGGTCAAATTCGTGGTTGAGAGAGCTCCACGGGGCTGAACCGGTCGCGGCCAGGGCAGTATCCCCGCAGCCGCTTCCTGGTTCTTCCACGCCGAGACGGGGGCCAAGGTCAAGCCGTGCTTTGGTCGCAGCGGGCGCGGGCGGTGCTTCAGGGACGCCCCGGTCTGTGCGGCGGTGCCTGATCCGCGGCAGGATCTGGTGTGTGAACAGGCGTGAACATCGCCGCAATTCTAGCGATCCGATTGAACCGGATTTGACGCGCTTCGGGCATTTTGCGGGCACGTTCATCTGTTGGGGAAACCATGAAAAGCTGTTCGGTCATGATGCTCGCCTTGGCAGCGTTCTGCGGTGTCGAGGCGGGCGATGCGCGCTCTGCTTCAAATGAGGCCGAAACTGCCATTCTCACGGCCACGCCGGGGCGCGACGATCCTGCCAAAGCCGGCCTCGTGCTTGCAGCCACCCGATCTGCCGCGGATGACGAGCTCTTCGACTTCGAGACATTGGGCCATCTGGCAGCCTCCCACGGTCCCTACGACCATAATGGGAGCCTGATGAAGATGGCGTTCGAGCACGGCCTCATCGTCTACGAGGAGCCGAAGGCCTCCCTGAACGGCCTCGCCCGGAAGGGGACGGTCCTGTTCCGCGGACAGCCCTTCAAGGAAGGTGGCAAGCTTTCGGGCACTGCCTATGCGTTCAAGCAGGGCTGCCCGCCCGCACCCTACCAGGTGACGGGCGGATATTCGAAGGACCGCGCGACGGTGACGCTGCGTGGGGCGGGGCCGGTCCGGGAGGGCTGCAGGGTCGTCGGGCTCTCCTCGAAGAGCCCCCATTCGGTCCTGGTCTTCAGGAGCCTGATGAGCGATTGAGCCGGCATCGGGCGCCGATCGTTCGGCCGCCGCGACGCCATTTCGACGGACGGAAGCGGGCGGGGATCGGCGCCGGAAACATGGCGCGGCCTGCCCGCCGTATCCGCGTCTGCCGCCTGCCGAAACGGGCGGGCATCGCGAAGCGCGGTTGCGGAGAGGCTTCGAAACCGTTCGGTCGCTATGCGGTCATGTCAGGTCCGCTTCCCCGCTCCGGCGTTCCTCACCGCTCCGCTCCGTGACAAGGAGGGGCGATCGCGTCCCCCGAGCTGGCGGCGCGCCGAGAGATCAGGGAGGGCTATCGTGAGAGAAACCGGCGCAACCGCGCTGTCCTATGGCGCGGGGCTGGCCGACGCGGCTTCGATCCGCGATCTGCGCACCCTGTCGCAGCGCCGCCTTCCGAAGGCGGTCTTCGACTATATCGACGGCGGGGCCGAGGACGAGACGGCGCTGCGCGACAATGAGGACGGCTTCCTCGGCTGGCATCTCGTGCATCGCATCGCCGTCAATGTGGCGGAACGCTCGGCGAAGGTCGAGCTGCTGGGGCGCGAGCAGGCGCTGCCGCTGGTCTTCTCGCCCACCGGCCTGACCGGCTTCTACCACCCCAATGGCGAGATCCTCGCCGCCCGGGCAGCCGGCCGCATGGGTATCCCCTACACGCTGTCGACCATGTCGGTGGCCTCGATCGAGGAGGTCGCGAAGGGCGCGCCCGAGACCGATCTCTGGTTCCAGCTCTATGGCCTGCGCGACCGCGACTGGATGCATGGTCTGGTGCACAGGGCGCAGGAGGCGGGCTATCGCGTGCTCTGCGTCACGCTCGACCTGCCGGTCTCCGGGCGGCGCGAGCGCGACGTCCATAACCGCTTCACCATGCCGCTGCGGCCGAGCCTCGCCAATGTGCTCGATCTGGCCCTGCATCCCTCCTGGTCGTTCGGCGTGCTGCGCTCGCCGCCGCGCTTCGGCAATTTCGAGGATGCCGGGACGACCGGCTTCACCAATATCGCCCAGCGCATCGCCGGTTCCTTCGACGCGTCCCTGCACTGGGGCGACGTGCAGAAGCTGCGCGATCTCTGGCGCGGCCCGATGGTGATCAAGGGCGTGATGCATCCGGAGGATGCGGCGAAGGCGGTGGAGATCGGCTGCGAAGCGCTGATGGTCTCGAACCATGGCGGACGCCAGCTCGACCATTCGCCCGCTCCGGTCACGATGCTGCCCGAGATCGCGCGGGCGGTCGGACGCCGGGCCCAATTCATCGTCGATGGCGGCGTGCGGCGTGGGACGGACATACTGAAGGCGGTCGGCCTCGGTGCCACCGCCTGCAGCATCGGCCGCCCCTTCCTCTGGGGGCTGACGGCCGGCGGCCAGGAAGGCGCGGAGAAGGCGATCGCACTGCTGCGCCACGAGCTCGACGTGGCGATGATCCTGCTCGGCGTTGCGCGGCTCTCAGCCGTGACGCCGGATCATCTGCGTCCGGCCCAGCGGCGCACCCGCACCTGACGAAATGCTTGTCGGCCGGGCCCCGAAGGGCCCGGCCGGATTGGTCTCAGCCTTCGGCCCAGCGCTGCTGCAGGGCAGTGACGGACATGTAGTCATAGGCGAAGTCGGAGATCGCCCAATAGCGCAGGCTGTCCTGCTGATACGCCCAGAGATGGTCGTAGATCTTCTTGAAGTTCGGGTTGGCGGCCGACATCTCGGCGTAGAGATCCTTGGTGATCTTGTAGCTCGCCTTGAGGATGTCGTTGGGCAGCTGCCGCAGCTGGGCGCCGCCGGCGACCAGACGCTTGAGCGCAGCCGGGTTCAGCACGTCGTATTTCGCCTGCATGTCATGGCCGGTCGCCTCGGCGCAGACCTTCAGCGCCTTCTGATAGGCCGGCGGCAGGCTGTTCCACTTCTCCAGGTTGATGAAGAAGCTGAGCTCGGCCGAGCCGTCCCAGAAGCCAGGATAATAGTAATAGGGCGCGACCTTGGCGAAGCCGAGCTTCTCGTCGTCATAGGGGCCGACGAACTCCACCGCATCGAGCACGCCGCGCTCGAGCGCGGGATAGATGTCGCCGGCGCCGAGCTGCTGCGGCACCACGCCCATCTTCTGCAGCACATTGCCGCCGAGCCCGCCGATGCGCATCTTCAGGCCCTGGAGGTCGGCGGCCGACTTGATCTCCTTGCGGAACCAGCCGCCCATCTGCGCGCCGGTGTTGCCGGCCGGCAGGTTGTAGATGTTGAACTTGGCATAGAACTCGTTGAGCAGCTCCAGGCCGCCGGCATGGTAGAGCCAGGCCTGCATCTGGCGGCTGTTCGGGCCCCAGGGGATCACGGTTCCGAAGGCGAAGGCGGTGTCCTTGCCGATATAGAAATAGGAGCCGGAATGGCCCATCTCGACGGTACCGGTCGTCACGGCATCGGCGACCTGCAGCGCCGGCACGATCTCGCCGGTGGCGAAGACCTGGATCTTGAACTTTCCGTCGGTGACCGCAGCGACCGCTTCGGAGAAATGGGTGCAGGCTCCGAACAGGGTCTCCAGCGACTTCGGATAGCTCGAAGCCAGGCGCCAGGAGATCGTCGGCAGGCTCTGCGCGATCGCCGGGCTGGCGATGCCGGCGGCCGCGCCGATGCCGGCGCCCTTCAGGAATGAGCGGCGTTTCATCAGTAACGTTTCCTCTGGAACAGCAGTTTTGTCGGCCACCGGTATCGGCTTGGGCGCGACCATGTCAGCGCCCTCCACCGGTGGCAAGCCGGACGGTCAACCCCGCAATTAGGCGTAGCAGGCGAAAGGTGAAGCTTTCGGTCCCGGGAGACCGGTTTTCTGGAATAAACCATAGGGCGTCGGGCTCTTGCCGGCCTGCCGGCGCGCACCGAATTTTTTGTTCCGGGTGATGTCCGGGTGGCGCGCGCGAAGGCCGGCGGGACGATGGGGCGGCGCATCCGCTCCATCAGGGCATCCGTCCAGGATGATTGATTCTGCCGAAGCGGAACGCCAGCCGGTCCCGGAAACGCCCCCAGGAACTTGCCGCTCCGGGTGCGCAGGCCTTAGTCGAGCGCCGTGACGCGCAGGCGCAGCGCGTTGCCGATCACGCTGACCGAGGACAATGCCATCGCCGCTGCCGCGATGATCGGCGAGAGCAGGATGCCGAAGAACGGGTAGAGCAGGCCCGCGGCGACGGGGACGCCGGCGGCGTTGTAGACGAAGGCGAAGAACAGGTTCTGTCGGATATTGCTCATCGTCGCGCGGCTGAGCTGAAGCCCGCGCACGATGCCCTGAAGGTCGCCCTTGACCAGGGTGATGCCGGCGCTCTCGATCGCGACGTCGGTTCCGGTGCCCATGGCGACGCCGACATCGGCGGCGGCGAGGGCAGGGGCATCGTTGACGCCGTCGCCGGCCATCGCGACGACCCGTCCCTGGGCCCGCAGCTTGTCGACCACGGCGCTCTTTTCCTCGGGCAGCACCTCGGCCTCGACCTCGTCGATGCCGAGCTGGCGCGCCACGGCCTGCGCCGTCGTGCGGTTGTCGCCGGTCAGCATGACGACGCGAATGCCGGCGTCGCGGAGCGCCCGGATCGCCGCCGGCGTCGTCTTCTTGATCGGATCGGCGATCGCCAAGAGGCCGGCGAGCTTGCCGTCGATGGCGACGAAGATCACCGTGCCGCCTTCGCCGCGCAGGGTCTCGGCATCGGCGGACAACGCGGAAAAGTCGATGCCGAGCTCGCCCATGATCCGGTGGCTGCCGATGACCAGCGCGCGGCCTTCGACGCTGCCGGTCACGCCCTTGCCGACCGGGCTGTCGAAATCCCGGGCTTCGGCGAGGGCGAGGCCGCGCTCCTTGGCGGCTTCGACGATCGCGGTCGCGAGCGGATGCTCGCTGGCGCGCTCGAGCGAGGCGGAAAGGCGCAGCAGCTCGTTCTGGTCGATGCCGCCGGCCGTCCGCATGGCGATCAGCCGGGGCTGGCCCTCGGTCAGCGTGCCGGTCTTGTCGACGACCAGCGTGTCGACTTTCTCGAAGCGTTCGAGCGCCTCGGCGTTCTTGATCAGCACGCCGAGGCCGGCGCCGCGCCCGACACCGACCATGATCGACATCGGCGTCGCCAGGCCGAGCGCGCAGGGACAGGCGATGATCAGCACCGCGACAGCGGCGATGAGGGCGTGGGCGAGGCGCGGTTCCGGGCCGAACATCATCCAGGCGGCGAAGGCCGCGATGGCGATGACGATGACCAGCGGGACGAACCAGCCGGAGACCTGATCGGCCAGGCGCTGGATCGGCGCGCGCGAGCGCTGCGCCTCGGCGACCATTTTGACGATCCGGGCGAGCATGGTGTCGCTGCCGACCTTGCCGGCGCGCATGATGAAGCCGCCGGTGCGGTTGAGCGTGCCGCCGATCAGCGCGGCGCCGACCTCCTTGGTGACCGGCATGGATTCGCCGGTGATCATGGATTCGTCGAGCGAGCTGCGGCCTTCGACGAGCTCGCCATCGACCGGCACGGTCTCGCCCGGGCGCACGCGCAGGCGGTCGCCGACATGGACGGATTCGAGCGGGATATCCTCGTCCTCGCCATCCTCGCGCACGCGACGCGCCGTCTTCGGCACGAGGTCGAGCAAGGCGCGGATCGCGCCGCCGGTCTGCTCGCGGGCCCTGAGTTCCAGCACCTGGCCGAGCAGCACCAGCACGGTGATGACGGCAGCGGCCTCGAAATAGACGGCGACCGAGCCGTCGGTAGCGCGCAATGTCGGCGGGAAGATGCCGGGGGCGATGGTCGCGATCACGCTGTAGATCCAGGCGACACCCGTGCCCATGGCGATCAGCGTGAACATGTTCAGGCTGCGATTGACGAGGGATGCGAAGGCGCGCTCGAAGAAGGGCCAGCCCGCCCAGAGCAGGACCGGCGTCGCCAGGACGAGTTGCAGCCAGTTGGAGTTCTGCGGCGCGATCAGCTGGTGCAGGCCGAGGAGATGGCCGCCCATTTCGAGGACGAAGACCGGCAGGGTCAGGACGAGGCCGATCCAGAAGCGCCGGGTCATGTCGACGAGCTCGTGGCTCGGCCCCTGATCGGCAGTCGGCATCTCCGGCTCGAGCGCCATGCCGCAGATCGGGCAGCTGCCCGGGGCGGGCTGGCGGATCTGCGGATGCATCGGGCAGGTATAGATCGTGCCCTCGGGCGCGGGCGCTGCGGCGGGCTTCGGCGTCGTGCCCTCGGCATAGGCGGCCGGTTTCGCCTGGAACCTGCTGTGGCAGCCCTCGGAGCAGAAGAAGTAGGTCTTGCCGGCGTGGGAGGCGCTGTGCTTCGCCGTGGCGGGATCGACGGTCATGCCGCAGACCGGGTCCTTGACGCTGTCCGGCGCGGGCGCTCCATGGCCGTGATGGTGACCATGCTCGTGATGTTCGTGGTGCTGGTGATCAGCCATCGTGCCGTCTCTCTTTCCCCGCGCCGTGATGCGAAGCCGGCGGGATCTGCCCGCCGGTCTCTCTCTCGGGTCAGCGCGTCAGCTGTGCGCTGGGGGTGTAGCCGGCAGCGGTCACGATCGCGCTCAGCGCTGCGAAATCGGCGCCGCCACGGACGCTGACCAGCTTGGAGGCGGGGTCGGCGTCGACGCTGGTTCCCGGCAGCTTGCTCTCGATGGCGGTCTTGACGGTGCCGGCGCAATGGCCGCAGGTCATGTCCTCGACCCGGAAGCTGACGGCGCCTTCGGCCGGCGCCGCGGCGGTCGCGGCGGCTTGGGAATGTTGCTGGCAGGAGCACATGGTTCGCTGTCCTCGGTTGACGATGACAGCAGCCTGCACCTTCCCACAGTGGTAAGGTCAAGCCCCTCTGCACGTGCCGAGTGCGAAGCGCCGCGGCGGGCTCAGCCCGCCGTGTCGGCGAGTTCCCTCTGCCTGATGCAGGCGACGCTGTGGCCGAGGCCGACCTCCTCGATCTCGGGGATCGCGCTGGCGCAGGCGTCGATCACATGCGGGCAGCGTGTGCGGAAGACGCAGCCCGAAGGCGGGTTGAGCGGGCTCGGGATGTCACCCTTGAGGATGACGCGCTCGCGCTTGATGCTCGGATCGGGCACCGGTGCGGCCGAGAGCAGCACCTTGGTGTAGGGGTGGCGCGGATTGGCGTAGACCTCCTGCGCCGGGCCCTTCTCCATGATCCGGCCGAGATAGAGCACGACGATGTCGTCGCAGAGATACTCGACCACGGAGAGGTCATGGCTGATGAAGACCATGGTCAGGCCGAGTTCGCGCTGCAGCTCCTGGATCAGGTTGAGCACCTGGGCCTGGACCGAGACGTCGAGCGCCGAGACCGGCTCGTCAGCGATGATCAGCTCGGGCTCCACCGCGAGCGCCCTTGCGATGCCGATGCGCTGGCGCTGGCCGCCGGAGAATTCATGCGGGTAGCGCCGTGCGTGCTCGGCGTTGAGACCGACCCGGTCGAGCAGCTCGGCGATCCGCGCCTCACGGGCCTTGCCCTTGGCGAGGCCGTGCGTGTCGATCGCCTCGCCGATGATCTCGCCGACCCGCATGCGCGGGTTGAGGCTGGAATACGGGTCCTGGAAGATGATTTGCAGCCGCCGGCGATAGCCGCGCAGCGCCTTCTCCGGCAGGCCGAACAGGTCGACGCCGTCGAACACGGCTTCGCCGCCGGAGGGCTCGACCAGACGCAATATGCAGCGCCCGACCGTGGTCTTGCCCGAGCCGGATTCGCCGACGATGCCGACGATGCTGCCGCGGCGGACCTCGAAGGAGACGTCGGAAACCGCCCGGACCTCGCCGCCACGGGTCGAGAAGACCTTCTGAAGATTGCGGACGGAGAGCAGCGGCGTCTCCGAAGCGACCGGGGTTGCGGGCGTGCTTGCAGCCGTCACAGCGCGTCGTGCCTCCAGCAGCGGGTGAGATGGGCGGCCGCGACGTCGAGCAGCGGCGGCACGGCCTGCGTGCAGCGTTCTTCGGCCAGTGGGCAGCGCGGCGCATAGGTGCAGCCGGGCGGCAAGGCGAGGGGGCTCGGCACGCTGCCAGGGATGGCGTTGAGCAGGCGGCGCCCCTGGCCGGGAACGCGGTCGCGCCGCGCATCGGGAATGCAGGAGAGCAGGCCGCGCGTATAGGGGTGGCGCTGCCTTGCGAAGACGCCGGCGACCGGGCCCTGCTCGACGACGCGCCCGGCATACATCACCGCGACCTCATGGGCGATCTCGGCGACGACGCCGAGGTTATGGGTGATGAACAGGATGCTCATGCCGATCTCGGCCTGGAGCCGGCGCAGCAGGTCGAGGATCTGCGCCTGGATGGTGACGTCGAGCGCGGTCGTCGGCTCGTCGGCGATCAGCAGGGCCGGATTGCAGGACAGAGCGAGCGCGATCATCACGCGCTGGCGCATGCCGCCGGACATTTCGTGCGGATACTGCGCGAGGCGCCGCTCGGCCGCGGGGATCTCGACCAGTTCGAGCATGCGCTTGGCCCGTGCCCGCGCCTCGCGCCGCGACAAGGGCTCGTGCAGCAGGATCATTTCCATGATCTGGTCGCCGACGGTGAAGAGCGGGTTGAGGCTCGTCATCGGCTCCTGGAAGATCATCGCGATCTCGCTGCCGCGAATGGCGCGCATCCGCTTCAGCGGCAGCTGCGCGAGATCGACGACCTCGCCGCTGCGCAAGCGGTAGAGGATGCGCCCGCCGACGATGCTGCCGGGATGGGCAAGTAGCCGCATGATCGAGAGGCTGGTCACCGACTTGCCGGAGCCGGACTCGCCGACCACGGCGAGCGTCTCGCCGCGACGCAGCGAGAAGCTGACGCCGTCGACTGACTTCACCGCCTGCGATCCGAGCAGGAAGTGGGTCTGGAGATCCTCGACCCTGAGCAGGATGTCGTCCTCGACCGCGCGCGCGGCGACGGCTGTCGTTTCCGTGGTCGCCATGGTCAGAGGTCCTTGCGCAGGCGCGGATCGAGCAGATCGCGCAGGCCGTCGCCGACAAGCTGCAGCGACAAGACGCTGAGCACGATCGCCGCGCCGGGGAAGAGCATCATCCAGTCGGCCTGGCCGATATATTGTCGGCCGCCGGCGATCATCGTGCCCCAGGTCGGGATTTCCGGGCTGACGCCGACGCCGAGGAAGGACAGGCTCGCCTCTGCCAGCATCGCATAGGCGAAGATGAAGGTGGCCTGGACCAGGATCGGCGAGACGAGGTTGCGCAGGACATGGCGGGTCATGATCCGCCAGGTCGGCACGCCGAGCGCCCGCGCCGCCTCGACATAGGGCAGTTCGCGGATGATCAGCGTCGAGGCGCGCACGATGCGGGCGAGGCGCGGCGCGTAGACGATGCCGAGCGCGACGATGACGGTGGCGAGCGAGGGGCCGAGCGCCGCGACCAGCGAGATCGCCAGGAGGATGTCGGGGAACGCCATCATCGCGTCGATGATCCGGGCGATGACGCCGTCGGCCCGGCGGAAGAAGCCGGCAACGAGGCCGAGGGTGATGCCGAGGATCGCGGCGAGCGTGGTCGCCGCCGCGCCGACCAGCAGCGAGAGCTGGCCGGCATAGATGGTGCGGCTGAAGATGTCGCGGCCGAACTCGTCGGTGCCGAAGAACCAGCGTTCGCTCGGCGGCTTCAGCCGGTTGACCACCGAAAGCCGGCTCGGCGAATAGGGCGCGATCAAGGGCGCGAGGATCGCCAGCAGGGCGATGACGGCGATGATGACGAGGCCGATCACCAGCGTCTTGCGCTGCAGGATCAGGCTGGCGAGCCGCGGACGGGCGGCGGGCGAGGAGGGGGCGGCCATCAGTAGCGCACCCTGGGGTCGATCGCGAGATAGAGCATGTCGATCAGGAAATTGATCAGCACATAGAGGGCGGCGATGACGAGGAGCGCGCCCTGGATGACCGGATAGTCGCGGCGCAGCACGGCCGAGACGACGAGATTGCCGATGCCCGGCAGGCTGAACACGGTCTCGGTCACCACCGCGCCGGAGATCAGCAGTGCCGCGGTGAGGCCGATCACGGTCAAGACCGGGATCAGCGCGTTCTTGAGGGCGTGCTTCATCACCACGCCCCATTCGCCCATGCCCTTGGAACGGGCGGTACGGACATAGTCGTCGTTGAGCACGTCGAGCATCGAGGCGCGGGTGAAGCGGGTGATCAGCGCCGAGGAGACGATGCCGAGCGCCAGCGCCGGCAGGACGAGATGGCGCAGCCGCTCGAGGAAGGAGGCGTCGGGGCCGCCATAGCCGGAGGCCGGCATCCAGCCATAACGCACGGCGAAGATCTGGATCAGGATCAGGCCGAGCCAGAAGCTCGGAATGCTCGCGGCGAACATGGCGAAGGTGGTGGCGAGCTGGTCGAAGAGCGAGCCGCGCTTATAGGCCGAGAGGATGCCGACCGGTAGGGCGATGGCGCTTGCGATCAGGATCGAGAACAGGGTGAGGAAGAAGGTCGGCTCGGCCCGCTCGGCGAGCGCGCTCAGCACGGGCATGTTGAGGAAGATCGACTGGCCGAGATCGCCGCGCAGGAGCTGGCCAAGAAACAGCACGTATTGCGTCGGCAGCGACTGATCGAGCCCGAGCCGGCTGCGCAGGGCGCTGATGTCGGCGGCCGTCGCATCGGGGCCGAGCATGACCGCAGCGGGGTCGCCGGGGGCGACGCGGACGATGATGAAGACGATCGTCACGACCGTGAACATCACCGCCAGCATGCCGAGGATGCGCTGCATCACATATCGCGTCATCGCGTGCTGGTTTCCGTTGTGCTTGGTGAGGAGTGATCGCGGGCCGAGCGCCGTGCTGGCAGCCTTGCCCGCGGACGTTCTTGCAAGATCGATCGGGAATTCACCAACCTCATCCTGGGGAGCCGCGAAGCGGCGTCTCGAAGGATGATCCAGATGTCTCGGGAGCCTCCTGGACCATCCTTCGAGACGCCATTTCGGACGAAATGGCTCCTCAGGATGAGGGCTGTGAGTTGCCGAATGGCCTCTTGGCGATGGTCGGGAGCAGCGACCGGCTGCTCCCGAAGCGTGAGACCGTGAGGCTCTGAAAATTCGCTCAGGGCTTGAGCGAGGCGTTCCAGAAATACGGCCAGGGCGAGGCGGTGTAGCCGTTCAGGCGCGGCGACTTGGCGCTGAGGGCGGCGAAATCGCCGACCTTGTAGAACGGCACCTCTTCGAAGATCAGCTTCTGCAGATCGGCGAAGATCGCCTTGCGCTTGTTGACGTCCGACTCGGCGTTGAGGGCGTTCAGCAGCTTGTTCTTGGCCTCGCTCGCCCACCAGCCGGGATAGCTGTCGGGCAGCGGCGCGATCAGGGCCGGCTCGGCCAGGAACGGGCTGTGGGTGATGAAGATGTCCCAGAGGGCCGGCTCGGCGCGGCGCTGCACCAAGGTCGCCCAGTCGACGACCTGGAGGTCGACCTTGAGGCCGGCGGCCTTGAGGTATTCGGCCGCGACCTGCGCCATCTTGTAATGGAACTCGTATTGCCGGCTGGTCAGGATGCGGATCGGCGCGCCGTCATATTTCGCGGTCTTGGCCAGAGCCTTGGCCTTGTCGGCATCGCCCTGGTTGTAGGCCTTGATGCCGGCATCGCTGCGCCAGGCATAGCCTTCCGGGTACATGGCGCCGTCGACCTTGTAGAACTCCGGCTTGCCGAAGGCGGCAGCCAGCATGTCCTCGGCGTTCAGGGCAGCCTGGACAGCCTTGCGCATGCCCAAGTTGGTCATCATGCCCTGCTTGTTGTTCATGATGAACATCGGCCAGCCGAAGCCCTGCATCAGCAACGGCTCGGTCTTGGTCTGGCCCTTCAGCCGGTCGAAGGCCTCGACCGGGATCAGGTCGGCGAAGTCGAACTGGCCGGCGAGCGCGCCCTCGACGCGGGTGTTGGCGTCGGGCACCGGCACGAAGCGGATCTCGTCGAGATACTGCTTGCGGGCGCCGCCGAAGCCGTCGGGCTCACCCTGGCGCTGCTTGTAGCCGTCGAAGCGGACAAGCTGGATGTACTGGTCGGGCTTGCGCTCCTTGAGCTGGTAGGGCCCGGTGCCGATCACGTCCTTGATCGGGTTTTCCATCTTGTCGGCCGGCATGATCACCGCCGCCGAGTTGTTGAAGGCGAGCAGCGCGGTCAGCGGCGCGAACGGGGCCTTCAGCGTGATCTTGACCGAGTTGTCGCCCTCCGCCTCGATCGAGGCGATGTTGCCGGCGACGAGCTTGCCGCGCGAGGCCAGCTCGGTCCAGCGCTTAAGCGAGGCGACGACGTCCTGCGCGGTCATCGCCTTGCCGTTGTGAAAGGTGACGCCCTGGCGCAGCGGGATGGTGTAGACCTTGCCGCCATCGCTGATCTGCGGAAGCGTCTCGGCGAGGAGCGGGGTCAGCGCCCAGTTCTTGTCGAAGGTGTAGAGCGTCTCGTAGAAATGCTGGGTGATCATGCCCAGGAGGTCGCCGGCGGCGACCATCGGGTCGAGCGTGTTGGGCTCGCCGATCGTGGCGACGTTGAGTGCGCCGCCCTTCTGCTGGGCGAGGGCCGGCGCCGTGGCGCCCAATCCCGCGACGGCGAGCGCGGTCGCGCCGATCCGGGCCAATTTCGTCAACATCTCAGCTTCCTCCCTGTGGTTTCTTGTCAGTCGGTGTTGAAATCAGCTGTGCGCCCCGTCAGCGCTGGCGGATGGTCTCCACGACATGGGCCAGCTGCTCGACCACGGCGGCGGTGATCTGCTCGCCCTTCTCGCGCGTCGCCAGCGAGGGGTCGCCGACGACCCCCGTGCCGCCGGACATCTCGTGCATCGAGCGGAACAGCGCGCCGCGGGCCGGCAGGATCATGTCGGCATTGGCCCAGTCATGGGTGCCGACATAGCTCATCCCCGAGACCAGCGCGGTGCGCACGCTCTTGGGCGCGCCGAGCAGCATCAGCGAGGTCTCGAATTCGCAGGCATGGTTGATGCCGGCAAAGCTGCTCTCGCGGATCGCGCCGAGTTCCTTGGCGGCGAGCCGCCACCAGGTCAGGAAGGCGATGCGACAGTCGCGATGCTTCGTGCCGAAGGTCTCGAGCAGCACCTGGCCGATCGCCTGGTTGCCGCCATGACTGTTGAACAGCACGATGTTGCGGAAGCCGTGGCGCGCGACGCTTTCGAGGATATCCCCGACATAGGCCAGGAAGGTCTCGTGGCGGACGCTGAGCGTGCCGGCGAAGTCCATATGGTGCTCGGAGCAGCAGACCTTGACCTGGGGCAGGATCAGAACCTTGTCGCCGAGCTTCGCTTCCAGCGCCTGCAGGAAGTGGTCGCCGATGACCGCGTCGGTCTCGAGCGGCAGATGCGGGCCGTGCTGCTCGATCGCGGCGACGTTCAGGACGATGGGGATGTCGCGATCGAGCGCGGCGACTTCGTTCGTCGTGAGGGTTTCCCAACGCATGGAAATGAGCTCGCTGTTCAGGAAATCGTGCGGCCGCCGACGCGGAAGCGGGCGATGGCGGCCTCGTCGAGGACGATGCCGAGCCCCGGCCCGTCATCGGGAATGCGCACATGCGGCGGCTCGAAGGTGAGCGGCTTGGCGAGCAGATCGTGGCTGCGGATCATCCGGCCGAAAATGTCGCTCGGCCAGACGCAGCTCTTCGCCGCGGCAGCCTGGTGGACATACATCGCTTCGAGAATGCCGAGATCGACCTCCGAGCCGTGCCAGCAATAGACACCGGCGGTCGAGGCGATGTGGTCGAGCGTCTGGAACTTGGCGAGGCCGCAATTGAAGTTGAAGCCGTCGACGGCGCCATGAGCGATGGCGTTGATCGCGTCATGCGCGCGCTGGCCCTGGTAGATATAGGGCAGCGAGACGTGCAGCACGATCGGGATCGAGGAGAAGCGGCGCAGCTCCGCGAAATCCTGCAACATCCAGCGCGGCAGCGGGTCCTCGAGCAGCAGGACGTTGCCGATTTTTTCCAGCTCCCGGATGATCGGGCGCGCATTGCCCGAGTTCTCCCAGCGCTGGTTGGGATCGAAGATCACCTTCATGCCGGGCGCATGCTGCTTGATCTGCGCGCACCAGCCGGCGACGTCGTCCTCGAGGTCGCATTTGAACTTGATGACCTGGTAGCCCTGCTCGAAATAGCGCTTCACCCAGGGGCCGACCTCGTCCTGGGTGCGGTGGCTCGACCAGGCGCTGACATTGACCCGGTCGCGGATGGCGCCGCCGAGCAGCCGGTGCATCGGCACGCCCAGCGTCTTGGCATAGGCGTCCCAGATCGCGCATTCGAAGCCGTCATATTCGCGGCAGAGCGGCAGCGGCAGATCCTGCAGCGGCAAGTCGAAGATCGACTGGCCGATCAGGTTGGCGCAGATCGCCTCGAGGCGGGGCCATTCATGGTCGCGATAGAACTCGCCGATGCCGACGACGCCGTTTTTCAGCGTCATCCTGACGATCAGCTTGGGGAGCTCGTCGAACTGTACGCTCCAGCTCGCCTTGCCGCCGACCGGCAGCATATGCAGCGGCTTGGCGAGGCTCTCCGAATTGATGACGCCGGGATTGGCGGGGACGATGACCTCGTCGAACTGGAAGGACAGGATCGTTCCGTCGGCTGGTTGCATGGCTCGGCTCGTCTTCTGGTCATTGGCGCGTGGCGCGCGACGGGCCGGGAATGTAGCTAGATTACATTTACTGTCAATCTAGCTGGCGCGATTTGCACAGTCGGCCACGTTCTGGCGCCACGTGGCAGGGATAAAACGCCCGCGGGCGCGGACGAGACGTTTCGGTGTTCTCCTGTCTTCTTGATGGATAAATAGCTGATTTTGTGAATTATTCTAGATGATTCCACGCGTCATCAAGCCGCGCCGCATGTCCCGGCGGGCTCTGCTGGTCCGTCAATGTAGCGAAATTACCTTTCGAGGAGATCAGTCGCCGATCGGCTGCCCTTCGGTGCTGCCGTGAAGGGCGATGAGCGTCGCGCGGGCGCGCCAGAGCTTCTTCGAGACGACCTTCATGCGGCGGGCGCCGAGCAGGGTCGCAATGCAGTCGAGCAGGAAGAGCTGCCCGTAGCGGCCGCGATTGGGCATGTAGAAGAACTTCTCTTCGTCGAAGGCCTGTAGCGGCACGAGCACGCTGGCGAGTTCGGCGAGCGGGCTCGGCGGGTGGGTGACGGCAATGACGCCGGCGCCCTGGCCGCGGGCGATCTCGGCGCTGTCGAGCAGCGAGCGCGGCTTGCCGGTCACCGAGAAGATCAGGAGGACGTCGTCGGGCCCGCAGGTCGCGGCCATGACGCGCTGCTGATAGGGGTCGGCCGTCGAGGACGCCGCGACGTCGAGGCGGAATAGCCGGTTCTCCGCCTCGGTCGCAACATTGGCCGAACTGCCGCCGACGCCGAAGCAGAAGACGCGGCGGCCCTTGTCGAGCAGGTCAACGGCCGCCTCGATCGCGTGCGGATCATGTTGGGCGAAGGCCATCGACAGCGCCTGCACGGTCGCGTTGTAGACGTGCTCGGCGACCTCGTTGCCGGTGTCGGCGGGCTGCTGGCGCTCGGCGGCGAGATACATCCGGCCGATCGCGTATTCCTGGGCCAGGCGGATCTTGAAATCGGTGAAGCCGTCGCAGCCCATGCGGCGGGCGAAGCGCACCACCGTGGGTTCGCTGACATGGGCCTGGGTCGCCAGGTCGCGGGTGCTGATGCGGGCTGCGCCGTCGATGTCCGCCAGGATGATCTCGGCGACATTGCGCTCAGCCCGGTTCATCTCGGGGGCTTCGAGCCGCATGCGATCGATCAGGCTGCTCACGTGGCGCATCGTCCCCTTTCCGGCATTCGCAGTTGCGGCGTCGCATATCTCGCGATCGGGACCAAGGGTATCCGTGCGGTCGCCGGCGGTGTTCCACAGCCCGGCATGCAGCGCCGGCGAAACGCCGATTATCGCGAGATGGACGGGCGGGGCAAGGCGGGCGCCACAGGACTGCCGCGAGATGGTCACGAAATCACCCGCGGGAGCTCGGCCTCTGCTCCCATTCGTGCGGTCTTATGGAGGCGATCGACAGGGGAGGAGGTCTCATGCGCACGATCACGATAGCGGCCGTCGCAGCGCTCGCCCTGGCGGGTGTGGCGCAGGCTCAGACCGAGCCGAGCGGAACGCCGCCGGTGCAATCGCCGGTGGCTTCCCCCGACATTGTGCCGGCTGCTTCGGAGATCACGGCCATTCACGTGGTCGAGCTCGACGATCTGCCCGATGAGGCGAGGGCGAGAGTGAACCAGCATGTGGCGACCCGCACGGCCAACGAGGTGCAACAGCTGCAGCAGGCGATCGAGGCTGTGCCGACGGTCAGATCGGCGGTGGAGGCGCAGGGGTTTTCGGCCCGCGACGTGGTGATGGCCGAGATGAGCGACGAGGGGGAATTGACCGTCGTCACCAGGCGCATCGGCTGACAGCGGCGCCTTCGGCTATCGGCTTCCCGGACGGCGTCGCTCCCGGTGAAGGAGCGCTGTCACGCCGTCCGCTTCTTCTTCATTGAAATCGCCGGGGCGGGGGCGGGCGACAGTGTCGCCCTGTGAGCTCAAGCCCTGCCTCCGGCGTCGCTTATCGACAGATCCAGCTTTCAGATGGCAACGTCCGGGCACTGCCATTTGAAAGCGTCCGGTACTAGCTCCAGAACCCATCCTGATGGGCGCGTGGCGAGAACGTTTCCGAGTCGTCCTGCTGGGTCGTCTCGATGTCGTCCTCGTGCTCGGCGTCAAGCGCGCCTTCCGAGTCGTGCCGTTCGAGCATGGTTCTCTCCTTTCATGATCTAGGGGGAGTTTTGCTTCTGGCATACCAAAGATAGGCCTTTTTGCTGCGCTGCACAAGGCTTTGGGCGGGGCGGCGAACTTCCCGAAGGGCAAGGTCGGCTCAGCCATTGCCCCCCGAGGCCCCTTCCGCAACGGTCGCCGACTGGCTCTCCGCAGCGCGATCCAGGCATGCGGCCATGGCCGACGTGCCCCAGGAATGCTTCGAGCACTGCGCCGTTCCGATGGTCAGATTGGGGGTCGATCCCTGCGGCTGCTGCGCTCCGCTGCATCCGCTGAGGGCCAGGGCGAGGATGGCCAGGGTCAGTCGCATTTTGGTCTCCCGGTTCGAAAGCCGACCAGTCGATCACAGAGATTTGGCAGGAGTTTGAAGCTGCACAAACGCCGATGCTGGCGCGCGTTTTGCGCGTAAGAGGTCAGACCGTGCCGATGCCGTCCTATTTTGAAACGCCTTGCTCCATAACAGCGCAATCGGAGACGTCCCATGTCGTCGCGCCCCCTGTCTCTGCGTCTCGCCCGCGTCTTCGAGCGCCTTGACCGGCGCAAACGGGCCGCCCGAAAGGCGGCGGCCGCAAATGCCATCCGGAACCCCGAGCCGCATGACGCCGAGACGTCGGAGGCGAAGGAGGGCGGCAAGAAGCCGGCCCAGGCCGGCGAGAAATAGCCTCTCCCTATGTAGACCGCCCGCCGCCCGATCGGCGGCGGGCGCGGGCTCGGCGCCGACCGCACCGAACCCTGTCGGCTGGCTGTCACCAGCTCTGGCGATCGTACCAGCTATCGACGTCCGCCTTCACGCGGTCCTTCTCGATGCCGTAGCGCTCCTGGATCTTGCCTTCGAGCTGGTCGCGCTTGCCGGCGATGACGTCGAGATCGTCGTCGGTCAGCTTGCCCCATTGCTCCTTGACCTTGCCCTTGAGCTGCTTCCAGTTTCCTTCGACGCGGTTCCAGTCCATCGGATCACTCCTTTCAAGGTGGGAGGGGTGGGAGGCCGCCCAGGCGGCCGAGCGGTCAGATCAACGGGCCACGATACGGCTCGGCCCGGTCGTCGAAACGACTCCAGCCGGTTCTGCGGTAATCGGCGAGGCGTTCGTCGCGGTCGATCGGCGTGGCGCCGTCCATGATCGCCTCTGCGGCGGGCGCCCGGTCGTCGCTGGTGCGGACCGAGACGACCGATCCACCGCGGCGCACCGTTTCGGCATAGTAGTTGGCGTCTTCCTCGCTGGTGCCGGCGCTGGTCAGGGCGCCGACGATGCCGCCCGTTGCGCCGCCGGCTACAGCGCCGGCCGCGGTCGAAGCGAGCCAGCCGGCCGCTACCACCGGCCCGATGCCGGGAATGGCGATCAGGCCGAGGCCCGCCAGCAGGCCGGCGGCTCCCCCGAGCGCGGCGCCGATGCCGGCACCTTCGCCGGCATTGCTGTCATCGGCCTTCTCATGCCGCCCGACGAGGCTGATCTCCGAATTGGAGAAGCCCGCGGCTTCGAGCTGCTCGACGACGATGCGAGCGGATTCATAAGTGTCGTAGGATCGCGTGATGGTTTGGGTCATCTCTGCTTGTCTCCCGAAATCGATGAGTTCGCTCAGTTGCGGGTGATGTTGCCGCGATAGTCGACCGAGACGCTGACCTGCGCGCCCGAATGCGTCGCCGTTCCCTTCCAGACGCCGTTGTCGTCCTTCTTGAGAGCGCTGACATTGGAGTAGCCATTGGCCTCGAGGCGGCTCTTGGCCTGGCCCTCGGTGAAGCTGTTGGCCCCCGGCAGGGGCGCATTGGCGTCGGCCGGCGCCTTCGGGGCCGGCATCGGCGATGTGGTCGAGGTCTGTGCCTGCGCGCCGGTCGCAACCAAGGCGCAGAAAATCGACGTGAGAACCACGTTCCGCATCATTATCTCCTTGTGGAAAAACGGTATTTCGTCCGCTGCCAATAAAACTGGCGGCGGACGTACAAGTTCCCGGAGAAACTTAAAATGCGGCCGGCGCCGTCCGTTCCGCCGGGGTGGTGGGGACTTCCCGGGCGCAGCGCCGGGGAAGCGCAGCTCGTCCGCGGCTCAGCCGGAGAAGGCGAAATCCAGGCCTGCGGCGACGTGGAGCTGCGTCGTGTCGAAGACCGGCAGAGCGAAGTCGCCCTGCGAGAGCAGCAGCGTCAGCTCAGTGCAGCCGAGGATGACGCTGTCGATCGCCTGAGGCCGCATGCGCTCGACTTCGTGCAGGCAGGTCGCGCGCGATTGTGGGCGTATGATGCCGCAGCAAAGCTCCTCGAAGATGATGTCGCTGATCGCGAGGCGCCCCCGCGCGTCGGGGATCGCCGGAGACAGCAGGCCGCCTTGCGCAAGGCGCTGACGATAAAAGCCCTGTTCCATGGTGTAGCGGGTGGCGAGCAGGGCCGGCCGCCGGCAGCCTGCGGCCTCGATGGCGCGTGCGGTGACGTCGACGACATGGATGAGCGGGATGCCGATCGCCGCCTCGATCTGCGGAGCGAGGCTGTGCATGGTGTTGGCGCAGATCATGACGCCGGCCGCGCCCGCCCGCTCGAGGCCGCGGGCGGCGGCGGTCATCAGCTCCGCCAGTTCGGCCGTGGCACCGGCCGCCTGAAGGCGGGCGATCGCGGCGAAGTCGAAGGAATGCAGCAGGAGCGGGGCGGAGTGGAGCCCGCCGAGCCTGGCCCGCGCGCCCTCGTTGAGCAGGCGGTAATACACCGCCGTGCTCTCCCAGCTCATGCCGCCGAGCAGGCCGAGCGGTTTCACGATCCGACGGCGTCCTGCGGGGCGTCGCCGTCGCGGAAATGGAGTCCGCTCATCGCTTCTGCGTATGCGCGAAGACGTCGTAGTTCAGCTCGGCGATGCGGAACCATTGCTGGATCTCGTCGCGGAAGCGCGTCCACGGCTCGTAGATCCGCCGGAACTCGGCATTGCGCGCCGCTTCCTCGCGATAATAGGCGTCTGCCGCCTTGAACGCAGCTTCCATCACGTCGCGGGGGAAGGAGCGGAGCTGTACGCCAGCACCGACCAGCCGGCGCAGGGCGGCCATGTTCTGGGTGTCGTATTGGGCGAGCATCAGCATGGTCGACTCGGCGCTCGCCGTCTCGATCGCCGCCTTGAACTCTTCGGGCAGGGCGGCCCAGGCCTTGTCGTTGATGTAGAGGCTGATCTGCGGGCCGCAGTCCCACCAGCCCGGCGAGTAATAGTAGCGCGCGACCTTCTGGAAGCCGAGGCGCTCGTCATCGGCCGGGCCGACCCATTCGACCGCGTCGATCGTGCCGCGCTCCAGGGCCGAATAGATGTCGCCGGCGGCGATGGTCTGCGGCACGACGCCCATGCGCGACAGAATCTCGCCGCCGATGCCGGGGATGCGCATCTTCAGGCCGGAGAGATCGGCGACGCTGCTGATCTCCTTGCGGAACCAGCCGCCCATCTGGCAACCGGTATTGCCGAGCGGGAACTGAACCACGCCGAAGCGGGCGAAGAGGGGCCGCAGCAACTCGAGGCCGCCGCCCTGCATCATCCAGGCGATGTGCTGGCGCGAATTGAGGCCGAAGGGCAGGCCGGTATCGAAGGCGAGCGCCTTGTCCTTGCCGGTATAGTAGAAGGTCGCGCTGTGGCCGCATTCGATGGTCCCGGCGCCGACCGCATCGAGCACCTGGAGCCCGCCGACGATCTCGCCGGCCGCGAAGACCTGGATCTTGAAGCGTCCCTTGGTCAGCTGATCGACCCGGCGCGCCAGGTTCTCGGCGGCATTGAACAGGATCGGCAGGGATTTCGGGAAGCTCGAGGCCAGGCGCCAGCGCAGCTCGCCGGATTGCTGCGCTGCCGCCGGTGCTGCGATCGTCGTGGCCGCGGCTGCTCCGGCCAGTATCCGCCTACGCGTGAACGCCATTTTCTCCTCCTCCGAGAATTGCGTCGGCTTCGATCTCGATCAGGATGTCCGGGTGGATGAAGGTGATCCCGGCCAGAAAGGACGTGACGGGCTGGATCTGCCCGAAGAACTCGCCGTGGATCTTTCCGACCTTCTCCCAGTCTTCGGCATGGCGCAGGAAGATGCGGGTGCGGACGGTGTTCTCGAGCCCGTTCATGCCGCAGGCCGTCAGCGCTTCGGCGATCTTGCGCAGGCTCTCCCTGGTCTGGACCTCGACATCGCCCGCCCCGACCACGCCGTCCGGGCCGAGGGCGGTGGTACCGGCGACGACGGCATGGTTGCCGACGCGGACGGCGCGACAATAGCCAATCCGCTTTTCATAAGGGCCGTCGCTGGCTACCTGCTGTCTCACAACCGTCCCGCCCTCTTATGTTCCGTTCGGAACATAAGAGGGCGGGCGCCGATCCCTGTCAATCGGATTCAGCGCGCATGCGAGATTCAGCGAAGGCCATGCTCACCGGCAACGCGATCACTACCGGCTACCGGATCAGCTTCCTGGCCAATTATCTGATGGGCGTGATCTATGCCCGGGTGCAGGCCGATCTCGGCTTCAACCGGGCCGAGGCGGCGATCCTGTTCTGCCTGGCGCATATGACGCCGCTGAGCGGGATCGAGATCGCCGAGATGACCGGGAGGCCGCGCAACAGCATCAGCCCGGCGGTCGGCAAGCTGGTACGGCTCGGCCTGATCGCGAAGGAACCGGCCGAGCAGAACCGCAAAATCGAGCTGCTCTCGCTGACGGAGGAGGGGCGCGCAATGAGCGAGAAGGTCGTCGCCTATTTCGTCGCGCGCGAGCGCCCGATGCTCGAGCCTCTGGCCTCCACGGCCGAGCGCGAATTGCTGGACGGGCTTCTCGCCCGGCTGATCTTCCGCGAGGACAACTGGCTCGACACCACGGTTTAGCGCGCGGCTTCCCTCGCCTTGCACCTTCGCTCCGACTGGAGCGAAGGGAATACCTGATGAGACTGGAGTCTAGGTGGCGCCGCTCGCGAGTTGACGGCGATATTCATCGACAGGCAGGCCGCCGACTCCCCAATCTTCAAAAGCGACCTCGTCGATCACGACGAAGGTGGTCGCCGGCTTTTTGTCGAGGATCGTAACGAGAAGATCCGTGACGCCTTTGATGAGCATCGCCTTCTGTTCCGCTGTCGCACCCTCGCGTGTGATCTTGATGTTGACGTAGGGCATCGCGTTACTCCGGCTTGCGCTCGATGATCTGGAATATCTTGGCCATGATGCGCCACTGCCCATCGACCTTCACCAGCGTCAGGAAATCGACGAAATCACGCGCGCCTATGGTACAGCGCACACGGGCAAAGGCTGTGTTATCGCCAGCGAAATCGATGGCGTCGATGACGTCGTGGCGTTCATCGCCGCGACTGGCCGGAGACTTTCTGGCCGCGATGACCTGCATGTATTCGGGCATCGTGCGATACAGCAGCGGGGTTTCGTCAGCCGTCGCGTATATTGCTTTCGGATGAAAGACCTGCTCGAGCTTCGCGGCGTCGCAATAATATAGCCCGTCGAAATACGCCTCGAGGACCGCGGTGACGGCTTGAAATGGCGCGCTCATGCGGCGGCCTTCTCGATCAGCCCTTCGTCGGCCATCGCCTTGCGGACCGCCGGCCGTGACGCCATGCTGGAGACGTATCGTTCGACCTGAGGCCAGCGGCTGAGATCCAGTCCGACAAATCTCGCCCAGTTCAGAACAACGAACAGATATGCATCGGCAACACTGTAGGTCTCTCCGAGGACAAAGCTTCGTCCGTCGGCAAGCATGCTTGCGACATCGCCGATCCGCCGGGCAAGCACTGCTTCGGCAGCCTCCTTTTCCGTTTGTGAGAGCGGGCGCTCGCCGAAATAGGGCGAAAACGCTTTGTGAAGTTCCGAGGAGACGAAGTTGAGGGCTTCATGCAAGCGTGCACGATCGAGCGTGCCGGCCGCGGGTTGCTGCGCTTCATCGCCATGGCGGTCGGCAATATATTGCAGGATCGCTGGATTTTCGGTGATGACCGTGCCGTCCTGAAGGACGAGCGCCGGCACATAGCCTCGCGGGTTGATCGATCGATAGTCAGCACCGGCTGCCGTCAGACCGGTCTTGGTGTCGACCTGCGTGGCTTCGAAAGGGACATTGAGTTCGGTGAGAACGATACGCGCGGCAAGTGAGCACGCGCCGGGCTTGAAATACAGGTGCATCAGCTACTCCATGTCGTCTGCTGGTTGACCGTCGACGATCTCAAGCTATGAATTTCGGTTACCAATGACAACTAAGTTTCTATTGGAAACTTCCGTTTCACGTTTCCGCGGAGTAACCTGGTTTCGACATGCCGATTAAGGTCAGAAAAAATCGAAGCGAGGCGCCGCCGCCGCCGTGCGCGCTCACCGAATGCATGGCGATCATAGAGGGCGCCTGGGCCCCAAATGTCATCTGGCAGTTGCGAGGCGGACCTCGCCGCTTCAGCGAGTTACGTATGGATATTCCGCCGATTTCCGCAAAGGTCCTCTCCCAGAGGCTTCGGGAGTTGGAGCAACGCGGCGTCATCTCCCGGCATGTTCTGGCGACGACGCCACCGACTGTCGAGTATCGCCTGACGCCTCTTGGAAGCGAACTTCTTCCGGCGTTGAATGCCATCGTCGAGGTGGGGCATAAACTCAAACTGGCTGGTTTTCACGCCGTTCAACGTTCCTGATCGTGGTCTGCCGCTCGATGCCTTGCCGGTCGATGCGTTGAAAAGCCTCCGTTGCTGCGCGGGCATGCACAGTTTTGACTTGCTGGTTCCTGCGGATGCTTTTGGGGGAAGGTGTCAGAAACAACATTGTCGCGACTGCGATGATGCCCCTGCTGCGCCCGGGGATGGGCTTCCCAAAATGGCCGGCGTCGCCGGCCCGGTGTGACTCACGGTTTCCGAAAGGAAGGGGGCATCAACCGGGGTCGCTTCTGGTTGACGGATGCGCAATTCGCGCGGATCGCGCCGCCTCTGGCGACGGATATGCGGGGCGGGCCGCATGTCGTGACCGCCGGGTCATCACCGGCATCATGAATGGTCTGGAGTTCGACAGAGGCTGTATCGACGCATCGTCCGATCAGGACGCGCGCAAATCGCTCTGCGATGGCTTTCGGAAGCTGCGCTGCTTTGTGACTTGTCCGGAATGAGGCTTAGGCCGGACCGGAAATTACTCTCGCGCAGCGCCGGCGTTGCTTTCGGACAATGGTGCCGTCCGCTTCGCTTTTCCGTGCGGCGATAACGCAATTTACACAAGGTCACCCCTATCAACGGCGGTGATGTGGGGGGCATCGCAGCGCCGTCTTGCCTCCGCCGGAGCGGTCAGACGCGTCCGCAAAGAGGGGGTAGGGTTCGATGGAGATGTCCGTAAGCGGTGACCGTGCCGGTGTTCTGCATGGTGTCGTCGATCCCTCGCTGCTGCGGGATGAGCTGCTCTCCGAGATCTTCGAGGCTTCGGTCGTACGCACGCCCGAACGCACCGCGATCGTCTTCGAGGACCGGCGCATCAGCTATGCCGAGCTCAATGCGCAGGCCGACCGGGTCGCCCGGGCGCTGCGCAGGCAGGGGGTCAAGCCGGGCGAGTTCGTCGGGCTGTGGATGTCGCGCTCGCTCGACCTGCATGTCGGCCTGCTCGGCATCCTGAAGAGCGGCGCCGCCTATATCCCCTTCGACGTCGACGCGCCGGCGGAGCGCATCGGCGAATGCCTGAGCGATTGCGCGGCCAAGGTCATCGTCATCGACGCCGTGACCGCCGCAAAGCTCGACCGCGAGCTGCCGGCGACGGCGCGCGACTGCCTGGAACTCGTCGCCGAAGGCGGGGAGGGCGCACCGCTCGACCTGCGGGCCGATGGCGTCACGCCCGAAACCCCGGCCTATGCGATCTACACCTCGGGCTCGACCGGCAAGCCCAAGGGCATCGTCATCGAGCACCGCAACATCTGCCACTATCTGCGCTCGTCCAACGCAATCTACGGGATGACGCAGGACGATGTCTCCTTCCAGGGCGCCTCGGTCGCCTTCGATCTGTCGCTGGAGGAGATATTCGTCCCCTACCTCGTCAGCGCGACGCTCTGGGTCGCCTCTCAGAAGGTGCTCGGCGAAGTCGAACGCCTGCCGGAGCTGATGAATGCGGCCGGGATCAGCGTGCTCGACACCGTACCGACCCTGCTCGCCATGCTGCCGCAGGACGTGCCGAGCCTGCGCATCATCATCCTCGGGGGCGAGGCCTGCCCGCCCTCGGTGAAGCAGCGTTGGTGCCGTCCCGGCCGGAAGATCTTCAATTCCTACGGCCCGACCGAGGCGACGGTCGTCGCGACGGTGGACGAGGTCACGCCCGAGGAGGTGGTGACCATCGGCGTGCCGATCCCGAACTACACTTGCTATGTCGTCGACGAGCAGATGCGACTGGTCGGCCCCGGCGTCGAGGGCGAACTGCTGATCGGCGGGCCGGGCGTCGCGCGCGGCTATCTCGGCCGCCCGGACCTGACCGCCGAGAAGTTCATTGCGAATCCCTTCCACCCGATGGCCGGCGATCCGGTGCTCTACCGCTCGGGCGATGCGGTCAGCGTCGCCGAGAACGGCAAGATCCTGTTCCATGGCCGCATCGACGATCAGGTCAAGCTGCGCGGCTTCCGGCTCGAGCTCGGCGAGATCGAGGCGCGGCTCTCCGACCTGCCGGGTATCGCGCAGGCGACGGTGGTGCTGCGCCGCGATGACGGCATCGACCGGCTCGTCGCCTTCGTGGTGCCGGCGGCCGGTGCCGCGCTCGACCGCGCCCAGATCCGCAGCGCACTGAAGCAGACATTGCCGCCCTATATGGTACCCTCGCATTTCGAGGAGATGGCCGAGCTGCCGCGCCTGACCTCGGGCAAGGCCGACCGCAAGGCGCTGAAGGCGGCGCCGCTCAGCGCCCCGGCCGAGACCGAGGAGCAGGAGGAGCCGCAGACCGAGACCGAGGCGGCGCTCCTGGCGGCGGCCAAACCGCTCTTTCCCGGCCAGAATGTCGGCTTCGATGCGGATTTCTTCGCTGATCTCGGCGGCCATTCGCTGCTCGCCGCGACCTTCCTGGCGGCGGTGCGCGGCAATCCGGATCTGCCGGCGATCACGCTGGAGGACATTTACAGCCTGCGTACCTTAAGGGCGATCGCAGCCCGGCTCGACGAGCGCGAGCAGGCCGCGGGCGGGCGCAAGCGGCGCGATCTCAGCTTCACGCCGCCGCCGCTGCTGCGCCGGGTGCTCTGCGGGCTGGCGCAGCTCGCCTGCATGCCCTTGCTGCTGCTGGCGCTGACCGGGCCCTGGCTCACCATCTTCGTGACCTATGAGCTGATCACCGTCGACGAGAAGGTCGAATTCCGCGAAGTCCTGATGCTGATGGGCGTCTACATGCTGGTGACGCTGGCGATCCTGATCGCCGGCATAATCGGCAAACGGCTGGTGCTGTGGCGGACGACGCCGGGGCGCTATCCGCTCTGGGGCGTGTATTTCTTCCGCTGGTGGCTCGCCCGGCAGCTCACCTCCTTCATCCATCTCAACCGGATGCAGGGCACGCCGCTCGGGCCCTTCGTGCTGCGCCTGCTCGGCGCGAAGGTCGGCAAGCGCGTCTTCTTCAGCGGCTTCGAGGCCGGCGCGGTCGATCTCGTCGAGATCGGCGACGACGTCACCCTCGGCGGCAAGCTCAGCATCGCCAATGCCGAGGTGATCGGCAACGAGTTGGTGATCGGCAGGGTGACGATCGGCCAGGACGCCTATATCGGCACCTCCTGCGCACTCGGCCACGACACGGTCGTCGGCGAGGGGGCCGAGCTTTCCGACCTGACGGCGCTGTCCCCCGGTATGCGGGTCGGCGCCTTCGAGCACTGGGACGGCTCGCCCGGCCACAAGATTGGGACCGTCGACCCGGCGAACTGGCCACAGCACGCCCCGGCGCCCTCCGCGCCGGTCCAGGCCCTGCAGACGCTCTATTACGCGCTGCTGGTCCTGGCGATGCCGGCGCTCAGCCTGCTGCCGATCTTCCCGGCCTTCTACCTTTTTGACCGCTACGACAGGGTCCTCCAGCAGATGGTCGGCGTCGACTATCACTGGTACCTGCCGGTGCTGACCTGGCCGACGGCGATGCTGATGATGCTCGGCACAGTGCTGCTGGTGACGGCGATCCGCTGGGTCGTGCTGCCGAGCGCGCCGGCTGGCACGAAGTCGATCCATTCCGGCTTTGCGGTGCGCAAATGGACGGTCGGGCTCGCCTCGGACGTGATGCTCGACAGCCTGAGCTCGCTGTTCTCGACCATCTATATGCGGGTCTGGTACCGGCTGATGGGTGCGAAGATCGGCAAGGACACCGAGATCGCCACCAATTTCGCCGGGCGCTACGACACGATTTCGATCGGCGACCAGTGCTTCGTCGCCGACGAGGTGGTGCTCGGCGACGAGGATGTGCGCCGCGGCTGGATGACCTCCGGTCAGGTCAGCACCGGTTCGCGCGTCTTCATCGGCAATGATTCCGTGCTGCCGCCCGGCGCCTCGATCCCAGACGGCGCGCTGATCGGCATCAAGTCGAAGCCGCCTGCCGACAGGCCGATGCAGCCGAACGAGACGCGTTTCGGCAGCCCGCCGATCCTGCTGCCGGCCCGCCAGCGCTTTGATGATGCCGATGTCGCCAAGACCTTCCGGCCGCCGGCCTGGCGGCGCGTGCTGCGGGCGGTGTTCGAACTGTTCAGCGTCTCGATGCCGACGATGATGTTCATCACGCTCGGCACCTTCGCCGCCGAATACGTGCTGTTCCCGGCACTGGAGAAGTCGCAGAGCTGGGCCGAGTTCGCGCCGGTCTTCATTGCGACCTGCGTCGCCTGCTCGATCATCCTGGCGAGCGTGGTGCTGGCGGTGAAATGGCTGCTGATGGGGGTCTACCGCCCCGGCAATCACGGGCTCTGGTCGTGGTGGGCGCTGCGCACCGAGGCGATGACGACCTTCTATTGGGGCACTGCGGGGGCGCTGCTGCTCAATGCGCTGCGCGGCACGCCGATGCTGCCCTGGGCGATGCGCCTGTTCGGCGCCAAGGTCGGCAAGGGCGTCTTCCTCGACAGCACCGACATCACCGAGTTCGACTGCGTCGAGATCGGCGACCATGCGGCGATCAACGCGACCTCCAATCTCCAGACCCATCTCTTCGAGGACCGGGTGATGAAGGTCGGCCGGATCGAGATCGGCCAGGGCACGGCGATCTCGGCGCTGACCACGGTGCTCTACGACACCCGCATCGGCGACTATGCGAGGCTGGGCAACCTCACCATCGTGATGAAGGGCGAGGCGATCCCGGCGCATACGCAATGGGCGGGAGCGCCGGCGCAGCCAGCGGCGGCTTAGGACGGTGGCGGGTCAGCGCAGGATGCTGGCGGCGAAGTCGCGGGCGATCTCGTCGATGCTCATGCGTTCGGGCCGGTACCATTCACCGGCCCAGTTGACCGCGCCGAGCAAGAGGAGACGCACCGCATCCTGCGAGACGCCCGGGGCGAGGAGTCCGGCTGCCGCGGCTTCCGTCACCAGTCCGCGCCAGATCTCCTCATAGCGTCGGCGCTCGACGCGGCAGTCCTCCTGGACCGCGGCCGGCAGGAAGGCGAAGGCACGGATGCTGGCCGAGGTGTAGGCGCTGTGCTCGAGCGAGGAGAGCAGGTGCGCCTTGATCGCCGCCTGCATCCTTTCGCGCGGCGATGCCGATGACCCGAGTGCCGCGAGCGCGCCCGTCACCGCCTCATGGACGACGCGCACGCCCTCGTTGACGACGGCACTGACGATCGCTTCCTTCGACGGGTAGTGGTGATAGATGCTGCCGGCCTTGATCCCGACGCGGGCGGCGATCTCCCGCGTCGTCGTGGCGTCATAGCCCTGGCGGAGCAAAGCCGCGGCGGCGTCGAGGATCTGGCGGCGCGCGCCGCCTTCCGGGCGCTGGCCGCTCGCCGGATTGCCGGACGGGTCCTGTTTCACGGAATTTCGCCCCAGGCAGTGCCGGCGATCCGCCGGCGTCGCATCAGCAGCCGCGCGGAGCCCTGCTGGACAACCGTGCCAGCCTGGTTCTCCAGCGCGATGGCAAGCCCGATCAGGCCGTGATCAGGGTGCTTGACTGCTCGCATCTCGGTCACCTCGATGATGGCGCGGATGGTGTCGCCGGCGCGGACGGGAGCGCGAAAATCCCAGTTCACGCCGAGCAGCGCGATCACCGTTCCGTCGATCAGGTCTAGCCGTGAGGCCAGTCCGAAGGCAATGCCGATGCCCATCGGGCCATGGGAAACCGGGGTCTTGAACTCGGTCTTCGCGGCGAAATCCGCATCGGTGTGGACGGGGTTGTAGTCGCCGGTGAGGCCGGCGAAGGCGCCGATATCAGCCTCGGTGATCGTCCGGCCCGGCGTGACGAAACGCTGGCCGAGCGAAAACTCGTCATAGACGCGACCCATTGAAATCCTCCCGGTCTGCGGCAGGGCGCCCGCTGCGCAACCGCGCGGAAGGGCCTTGCCTATAGCGGCTCCCTATCGGTAGTTAGGTATCAATGCCGCGGCGCGCGGGCAAGGCGCTGGCCGGCAGATTGCGGGAGGCTTGGGCGAATGCCGGTGATCGAGAGCAGGCTGCGCGGCGGGGCCGAGCAGGACGAGCGGCGGGCCGCTTATGCAGGGCTGGTCGAGACCTTGCGCGAGCGGCATGGACGGGTGCTGGCCGGCGGCGGCGAGAAGCTGCAGGCGCGCCATCGCGAGCGCGGCAAGATCCCGGTGCGCGAGCGCATCGACCTGCTCGTCGATCCTTTCTCGCCCTTCCTGGAATTGTCGCCGCTCGCGGCCTGGGAGCTCTATGGCAACGAGGTGCCGGCCGCCGGCATCGTCACCGGTATCGGCATGGTCTGTGGCACCCCCTGCATGATCATCGCCAATGACGCGACGGTGAAGGGCGGCTCCTTCTTCCACGAGACGGTGAAGAAGCATTTGCGGGCGCAGGAGATCGCCTTCGAGAACCGTCTGCCCTGCCTCTATCTCGTCGATTGCGGCGGCGCCTTCCTGCCCGAGCAGGACCGGGTCTTTCCCGACCGCGACCATTTCGGCGGCAGCTTCCTGCAGCAATGCCGGATGTCGGCTTCCGGCCTGCCGCAGATCTCGGCGGTGTTCGGTGGTTGCACGGCGGGCGGCGCCTATATCCCGGCGCTCTCCGACGAGGTGGTGATGGTGCGCGGCACCGGCCGCATCCATCTCGGCGGTCCGCCGATCGTCAAGGCGGCGATCAACGAGATCGTCGATGGCGAGACGCTGGGCGGGGCCGAGATGCATACGCTGGTCTCCGGCGTCAGCGACTATCTCGCCGAGAGCGAGTTCGAGGCGATCGCCAAGCTGCGCGACATCGTCGGCGCGCTGAACTGGCCGTCGGCGCCGCGCCCGCAGGTGCGCCTGACGAGCCCGCCGCTCTACGATCCCGCCGAGATCGAGGGCATCGTCGGGACCGATCTGAAGCAGCCCTTCGACGTGCGCGAGGTGATCGCCCGCATGGTTGATGGCAGCGTCTTCGAGGCCTTCAAGCCGGATTATGGCGCGACCCTGGTCACCGGCTTCGCTCATATCCACGGCCAGCCCGTCGGCATCCTCGCCAATAACGGCGTGCTGTTCTCCGAAAGTGCGCTGAAGGGCGCGCATTTCATCGAGCTCTGCGACCAGCGCCGGATTCCGCTGCTCTTCCTGCAGAACATCACCGGCTTCATGGTCGGGACCGAGGCCGAGCGTGGCGGCATCGCCAAGCACTCGGCGAAGCTCGTCTACGCCGTCTCGAACGCCCGCGTGCCGCGCTACACCGTGATCATCGGCGGCTCCTATGGCGCCGGCAATTACGGCATGTGCGGGCGCGGCTTCCAGCCGCGCTTCCTCTTCGCCTGGCCCAATGCGAGGATCGCGACGATGTCGCCGGAGGTCGCGGCGACGGTGGTGACCGAGCTGCGGCGCTCCAGCCTGACGCGCGGCGCCGCCGACGAAAGCGAGATCGACAGGGTCGACCGGGCGACGCGGGCGCAGTTCGAGGAGCAGAGCACGCCCTATTACGCCACCGCCCGGCTCTGGGACGACGGCATCATCGAGCCGGCCCAGACCCGCGACGTGATCGGGCTCTGCCTCGCGCTCGCCGCGCGCGAGGTCGAACTGCCCGGGCATCGCCCCGTCTACCGGATGTGACCCAGATGATCGGCTCTCTTCTCGTCGCCAATCGCGGCGAAATCGCCGTGCGGATCATGCGCACCTGCCGGCGCCTCGGCATCCGCACCGTTGCGGTCTTCTCCGATGCGGATCGCGATGCGCTCCATGTCGCATGCGCCGACGAGGCGGTGCGCATCGGCCCGGCTGCGGCGCGCGACAGCTATCTGCGCGCCGAGGCGATCATGGAAGCGGCAGCGCGCAGCGGCGCCGAGGCGATCCATCCCGGCTATGGCTTCCTCTCCGAGAAGCCGGATCTGCCGCTGCTCTGCCGGGAGGAAGGACGCATCTTCGTCGGGCCATCCGCCGAGTGCATCACCGCGATGGGCCCGAAGATCGGCTCGAAGCTGATCGCCGAGCGGGCCGGCGTGCCGAGCGTGCCGGGCTATGCCGGCGAGGACCAGTCGAACGCCGCGCTCGCCGAGGCGGCGGCGCGGATCGGCTATCCCGTGATGATCAAGGCCTCGGCCGGCGGCGGCGGCAAGGGCATGCGCCGGGTGTTCTCCGAGGCGGAGCTCATGCCGGCGCTCGACATGGCCCGCGCCGAGGCGCAGGCCGCCTTCGGCGATCCAGCGCTGCTGATCGAGAAGCTGGTGCTGCGCCCGCGCCATCTCGAAGTGCAGGTCGCGGGCGACAAGCATGGCAATGTCGTGCACCTGTTCGAGCGCGACTGCTCGGTCCAGCGCAACAACCAGAAGGTGCTGGAGGAGGCGCCGGCGCCGAACCTCGCCCCGGTGATCCGGGCCAAGCTGCTGGAGCGCGGCGTCGCGCTCGCCCGGACCATCGGCTACGACAATCTCGGCACCGTCGAATTCATTCTGGAGGACGGCTTCGACGAGCCCTGGTTCCTGGAGATGAACACCCGTCTCCAGGTCGAGCACCCGGTGACCGAGGCGATCACCGGCTATGATCTCGTCGAATGGCAGATCCGGATCGCGGCTGGCGAGCGCCTGCCGGCGCTGCAGCACGAAATCCGTGAGAGCGGTCATGCGATCGAGGCCCGGATCACCGCCGAACGGGCCGATCAGGGCTTTCGTCCCGATGCCGGCCGGATCGAGGGGTATCGCGAGCCCGGCGCGATCCGCATCGACAGCGGCGTACGCACCGGCTCCGAGGTGACGCTGTTCTACGATTCGCTGCTCGCCAAGGCGATCGCCGCCGGGAGCGACCGGGCCGAGGCCTGCGCCCGGCTGGCGGCAGGCCTGCGCGATTTCGCCATTCTCGGCCCGGCGACGACGCTGCCCTTCCTGGCCGATGCCGTCGAGCACAAGCTCTTCGCCGAGGGCCGGGCGACGACACGCTTCATCGAGGAAGCCTTCCCGGAGGGCTGGGTGGCCCGGCGGCCGCACTACCGTCTGGCGCGCGCCGCCGCCGCCCTGCTCTGGCTCGCGCGGCAGGAAGCGGCGCGGCCGGGCGGCGATGCCTGGGCCGGGCTGTCCGGCTTCCGCATCCTGGCGCCGGCGGGCGGCCTCGCCACCAGCCATCTCGTCGTGAGCGAGGAAGGCAAGGCGACGCGGCTGGAGGTTCGGGCCCTGCCGGACGGCGGGCGCGCGGTCCGCGATGGGGACGGAGAGATTGAACTCGTGCTGCGCAGCGGCGACGAGTGCTTCGAGGTTACCTGCGAGGGCAGGTTGTTGCGCGGCAGCCATGCCGTCGCGGATGGAGGCGTCAGGCTGATGCTCGACGGCGAGAGCTTCGATTTCAGCCTCGCGAGCGCGACGCGGATCGCAGCCGGTGCCAATGGCACCGCGTCAGGATCGGGCGCCGTCAACGCCTCGATGCCGGGCGTGGTCGCCGAGGTCCGGATCGCCGCAGGCGAGCGCGTCGATGCCGGGCAGGTCGTCGTCGTGCTCGAATCGATGAAGCTGTTCACCTCGCTGACCGCCGAGATCGCCGGGGTCGTCTCGGATGTCGCCTGCCGGACCGGCGAGACGGTCTCTGCCGGCAAGCGGCTGGTGCTGATCGAGCCGGCGGGCTGAGCGGCGCGCCGGCCCGGCCCTCGCAGGCTCAGTTGCTCGCCGGAGCCGCAAGCAGCGCGGCGGTGTCGAGCAGGCCGCGGCGGCGCGCCGCCTCGGCCGGCGTCAGCCCGGCGGCATTGCGCGCCTGCCGGTCCGCACCTGCCGCCAGCAGGAGTTCGACGAGGTCGGCGGCGCCGGCGTCGTCATCGGGCAGGCAGAACAGTGGCGGATCGCCGGAGCGCGTTGGAGCGTTGGCGAGCCCGGGGGCTTCGGCGAACAGCGCCTCCAGCCGCTCGCCCTCGCCGGCGCGGCAGAGCGCACCGATGTCGCGGCTGCGGGCGGCGAGCAGCGCCTGTGCGGCGCTCGCGCCCTGGTGATGGGCCCAGCCGAGCGGCGTCGCGCCGAAGCGGCGCTCCACAGGATCGATCTTGGCGCCGGCCGCGAGCAGCAAGGCGATGATCTCGACTGCATCGGCGCCGGCCGCCTCGTGCAAGGCGCGCACGCCGTCGCGGCTTTCGGCATCGGGAGACAGGCCGAGGCCGAGCGCCAGGGCGGCGATTTCGGGACGGCCCTGGCGGATGGCGACCCGGAGCGGGCCCGGATCGAGCCGGAACGCCGGATGCGCTTGCAGCAGCCGGACCGCCTCGGCCGCGTCGCTGCGGGCGATGGCGGCGGTAAAGGCCTCGCGCTCGCCGAGTTCGACCGGGGCGGCGCCGTGATCGAGCAGAAGCGTGACGAGGTCGTCGCGGCCGTCGAGCAGTGCCTGCCTGACCAGGCTGTGCTTCGTGTGGGCATCGACCGCGTCGGCATGCGCGCCATGGGCGAGGAGCCAGGCGGCGCGCCGGGGCTGGCGCGGCACGGCATTGCCGAGCAGGTAGTCGAGTGGCGGCGCCGGCAATTCGCGGATCGGTTCGTGCCAGCGGGCCTGCTGACCGCGCTTCGTCGTTTCGTCCCAGAAGAGTTCGAGCCAGAGCGTCGCGTCGGCGCCGAGCGAATTATTGTAGAGCGCCTGCCCGTCGAGCGGATCGGCTCCGTGGGCGATCAGCAGCGGCACTAGCTCCTCTGCCTGCGGATGGGCTGGCTGGCCGTTCTCGCCGCCGCCGACGGCGCCGGTCAGGGCGGTGAAATGGTTGCTGCCATCACTCCAGAAGCCGTTGGCGTCTGCGCCATGGGCGAGCAGAAGCTCGGCGATCCCCAGCGCATTCGTTGCCGCCGCGTGGTCCGGAAGGCGGGTGAAGGCGAGGCGGAGCAGCGGCGTCCAGCCGTCGAACGCGCTCGGGCGGGTCGCGAGCGCGGGGTCGCTGGCCAGGAAGGCGCCGATGGTGGCGAGGTCATGGGCGGCGACGGCGGTGTGGATGCTGTCTCGGGCGATTTCGGGGTGGCGTTCGAGCAGGTGCAGGGCAAGCGCGCCGCGGGCAGGGCGGTCGGCCTCATAACCTCCCCATTGCTGCGTGCCGGGCCGGACGCCGTAGCGCAGCGCCGATTTCTCCAGGAAGAGCGCGACGATCGCCGCCTTGCCGCGTGCCGCGAGCTCACGGGCCGCGAGTTCCTGCTTCAGGGCCGTCCAGCCGACGAAGCCGTATTCGCGGGCGATGGCATGCTGGACCTCGCGCAGCTTCGGCAGGCGGGTCTGGTTCTGGGCGTGCCAGCGGGCGAGGGCTGCGCCGTCGCCGGCCTCGATCTCCTTCAGCCAGCGTTTGGCCTGGCGGCGGATGGTTTCGAGGTTCGAACGGGGCGTGAGCTCGCGGACGGGCACGGACATGGTTCTTCCTTCCGGAAAAAGCCTGATGTCCGCTTCACAGGCCGGAAGAAAGCGATGGTGAGATGCGCTCTAGCCGATTTGGGTGGGAGCAGGCTCCCTTGCCGCGGACAGGTGGCGCCCCATGCGCTCTGCGGCGACGAGAAACGCATGGCAGCGGGGAAGTCAATGCGATGCCTTGCTCCACCGTCATGCTCGCCCTTGTGGCGAGCATCCACGTCTTGAACACTGCCTCGATCAAGGAAGGCGTGGATGGTCGGCACAAGGCCGACCATGACGACAGGGTCTCACTTTGCCCGCTTCGCCCCGACGAGCTCGTCCCATTTGCGGAAGGCGACGACCATCTTGTCGGGCTTCAGCGGCAGCTCGATCGGGTTGTTGGCGATCAGGTCGGCATATTCCGGCCGGCCGAACTCGGCGATGACCTTCTGGCTCGCCTCCGGCGCCAGCGAGAGCGGCACGTTCCTCACCGCAGGACCCGGATAGAGATAGCCCTCGTCATAGGAATAGGCCTGCATCTTCGGCGTCAGCACATGGGCCATGATGTCGAGCACGACGGCGAGGCGATCGTTCGGGATGCCCTTGGGAACGCACATGAAGAAGGCGTCCGAGACCCAGTGGAAGCCCTTCAGCGTCTGGATCTTCGCTTCTTTCGGCACGATGCCGAGAGCACGCGGGTTGATGTCCCAGCCGGTGGTCGAGATGATGATGTCGCGCGAGCCGTCGCCGAACTCCTTCATCGTCGCGCCGGTGCCGGCCGGGTAGTACTCGATGTACTGGCCGAGCTCCTGGAGATAGGCCCATGTCTTTTCCCAGCCATTGACCGGGTCCTGCGGGTCCTTGTCGCCGAGGATATAGGGCAGGCCCATCATGAAGGTGCGGCCCGGGCCGGAATTGGTCGGGCGGGCATACATGAACTTGTTCGGGTTGGCCTTGGCCCAGGCGAGCAGCTCCTCGGCCGTGGTCGGCACGTTCTTGACCCTGTCCGGCATGTATTCGAGCAGCGGGCCGGACGGATAGTAGTTGACGACGACGCCGAAGCCGTCGCCCTGCGCCTTGTGCAGGTTGAGCGCCGCCGGCTCGTAATTGGCCTCGATATTCGGGAACTTGTCGGAGAAATCGGGCAGGATCTTCTGCCAGAGCTTCTGCTCGAGGCCGGCGGCGAGGCCGTCGCTGCCCGTCAGGATCAGGTCGAGATCGACCCGCCCGGCATCCTGCTGCGCCTTGAGCTTGCTGGCGAGCTCGGGGGCGGGGGCCTTCACGAAGGCGATGCGCGAGACCAGCTTGGGGTTGGCGGCGCGGTAATCCTCGAACGCCTTCTGCATCAAAGCGAGCGCGCCGCCGACATCCATGATGCTGATCACGACCGGGCTGGTCGGCAGCGGCGGCGAGGCCGCGAAGGCCGGGCCGCCAGCGGCGACCGCAGCTAGACCGCCGAGCACGGTGCGGCGGCTGATGGCATTGAAATCCTCGGTCATCGCGTTCCCCTGTTATTGCTATGGCGTCTTGCTAAGGCGTCGCGGCGGCTCAAGGCCGGCGTTCGTAACGGCGCTCGGCATCGCCGATGCGGATCCGCTCTACGAAGAGGCCATCCGACCATTCAACCGCGCCTTCGGCAAGGGTGATGCCATGCGCGTCGAGCGCTGGCCGGATTGCGGCGAGCGGATGGCGCGAGGCCATGGCGAGTGCGTCATCGGCGGTGGCGATGCCCCAGGCGACGAGATTGCGCACCGCCTGGTCGAGGCAGAGCGCCGAGCCGGCGAGCAGGCCTTCGCCTTGGCGGACCGAGCCGTCGGCGGTGAGGTCGACCGCCATGCCGGCGAAGTGATAGCGGCCGACGGGCGCGGCGGCGGCGACCACCGCATCGGTGACCAGGATCGAACGTTCGAAGCCCTTGGCCCGGATCAGCGCCTTCAAGGCCTTGGGATGGAGATGGATGCCGTCGGCGATGAAGCCGGCCATCAGCCGGTCCTCGGCGAGCTGGGCGAAAACCGGGTTGGCGAGCTTGTGCAGGCTCTGCGGCAGGCCGTTGCCGAGATGGGTGGAGAGGCTGAGTCCGGCATCGGCAGCCGCAGCGACCACCTCGAAATCCGCCGCGGAATGGCCGATGGCGACGATCTTGCCGGCCTCAGCCAGCGCCTTCGTCAAAGCGAGGGCACCTTCGCGCTCGGGGGCCAGAGTCACCATCAGGATCGGGCGGGTCAGGTCGCGCTCGAGCCCGCTGACGAGGTCGAGCCTGGCCGCGGTCATGGCCGCAGGCGGATGGCAGCCATGATAGCCCGGCGCGGGGTTCAGGAACGGGCCTTCGAGATGATAGCCCGGGCACATCAGCGGCCCGAGCCGGCTCTGCGACACCGCGGCGTCGAGCGCCCGGAAGCGTTCCTGCAATTCGTGCGGATGGGCGGTGATCAGCGTCGGCAGGCAGAAGGCGACGCCGGTCTTGAGCATTGCCTCCAGCGCACGGTCGAGATCGGCCGCGGTGATCGCGGGATCGTTGAAATCGACCCCGCCGAAGCCGTTGACCTGGAGGTCGACGAGACCGGGCGAGACGGGCATCGTCGTCTCAGCCCTGCTTCAGCAGCGAGGCGGCCGCCGGGTCGATGAACATCACGGTATTGGCGTGCCGGCGCAGGATCGAGGCCGGGTACTGCGGCGAGATTTCGCCTTCGAGCGCGTGCTGGACCGCCTTGGCCTTGCGGGTGTCCGAGACCGACAGGATGATCAGTTCGCTCTTCAGGATCTGGTGCACGCTCATCGAGATCGCACGCTCCGGCACGGCTTTGAGGCTCTCGAACCAGCCTTCTCCGAATTGCTGGTTGCGACAGGCTTCGTCGAGCGTGACGACGATATAGGGGTCTTTCGTCTCGAAATCGGCCGGCGGATCGTTGAAGGCGAGATGGCAGTTCTCGCCGATGCCGGCGAAGCAGAGATCGATGCGCCGACCGGCGATCAGGGCGTTGAGGCGGCCCGTTTCGGCCTGCGCGTCGCCCTCGCCATTGACCGGCACGAAGGTCACCTTGCCGCCGAGCGGGGTGACGAAGCGCTCCTGCAGATAGCGCCGAAAGCTCGCCGGGTGCGATACGGGCAGGCCGACATATTCGTCGAGATGGAAGGCGGTGACCTTCGACCAGTCGATGCCTTCGGCGGCGACGAGGTTCTGCAGCATCTCGAACTGGCTGGCGCCGGTGGCGACGATGATATTCGCTTCGCCATGACGGGCGATGGCGGCGCGGATCGTCTCGGCACCGAGTGCCGCAGCCTGCCGGCCGAGCTCCTGCTTGTCGGGGGTGATGCGGATATCGATCATGCTGCTCCTGCCCGGCACGACTATGGCGGTCGCCATCTGGGATACTACCATCCCAGCTGTCAGCCTAGCATGGGCGCGGGGCTATGCACCTGTCGCGAAGGCATGGCGCCGCAGCTTTTTGCGGGGCTTGCGCGCACAGGTTCGCAGCCAGCCAACGCGGTCTTTGACCACATCTGCGGCGACCCGATCCAGATCGGCCCGCGGCATGGATGGGCGGAGCGTGCACTCGCGCATAATAGCGGTCAGACTGCCGCTGAACCCCCTTCAAGACGTGCAAGGACCTCATCCAACGTCAGGCGATACCACTTGTTGTCGTGCACGAGATGGAATGTATCGCCCTTGCCATCGATCCAGGGCTGATACGGCAACGTGCCCTCGGAGAGGCTGATCGTCGACATCGGCTAACCTGGCTCAGCGCTCGGTGATCTTGAACTCGACGCGGCGCCTGCCGCTGGCGATGGATGGCAAGCTCTAGCACAGCCGTGCCGGAAGGCATCGGCGGCCGGCGTGGCTGGTTCGTTCCCGCCGCCATGACGGGGGCCTTCCAAGCCCGCCAGCCCGCCAGAGCGTGGTCCGCTCCGTGATGTTCCGCGCAGGCTCCGTCAAAGATCGGATGTTAAACATCGGATGAATGATTGCAGGTGGTCCCGCGCTGTGCGAAAGAGCTGACACGAAGCCAACAAGGCGAAGTCAGGGAGGCGGAATGCGGCGTGGCGTGAAGCCCGGCAAGATCGGTGCGATCGTCGCCCATCTCGGCGCGGCGATCGTGCGTGGCGAGGTCGCTCCCGGCGCGGCGCTGCCGCCCGAGCACGAGCTCGAGGCGCGTTACCAGGCTGGGCGTGGCGTGGTGCGCGAAGCCGTGAAGATCCTGGCCGCCAAGGGGCTGGTCAGCGTACGCCCGCGCCATGGCACCCATGTCCGCCCCGCCCATGACTGGTCGATGCTCGACCGCGACGTGCTCGGCTGGCTGCGCGGCGGCGACGGCCTCGGCGACGAGATCCTGCTGGCCCTCGACGAGACCCGCGCCATCATCGAGCCGGCCGCCGCGGCGCTGGCGGCCGAGCGGGCGACGGCGGAGGACTGCGCCCGGATCGAGGCTGCTCTCGCCGCGATGGAGCGCGGGCAGGACGATCCGGCCGCCGCGATCGCTGCCGACAAGGCGTTCCACCTCGCCATCATCGACGCCACGCACAATCCGATCCTGCGCAGCTTCCGCGGCGTGATCGACACCATTCTGAGCGCGCTCTTCGACATCACGGTCGGCGTCTTTGCCGGCAATCTCGCAAATCATGCGGCCGTGGCGCAGGCGATTTCCGCCCGCGACCCCGCGAGGGCGCGCCGGGCGATGGAAGAATTGCTCGGCTACACCCAGCAGCACCTCCTCTCCGGCAGCCTGAAGCCGGCGCGAACCGAGAACGACAAACCCTAGGGAGAACGAGATGAAACTGAAGAGCCTGATGATGGCGGCCGCCCTCGCGGCCACGAGCTTCTCGGCGAGCGCGGCCTGGCCCGAGCGCCCGATCACGCTGGTCGTGCCCTGGGCCGCCGGCGGCGGTACCGACGCGGTGGCACGCATGGTCGCTGCCGGACTCGAGAAGGAGCTCGGCAAGCCGGTCAACGTCGTCAACCGCACCGGCGGCGGCGGTGTCGTCGGCCATACAGAAATGGTCAACGCCAAGCCGGACGGCTACACGATCGGCCTCGCCACGGCGGAGGTCACGACCTTCTACTGGTCGAACACCGCCCCCTTCACCTATGAGAAGCTGACGCCGATCGCGCTGGTGAACTTCGATTCCGCCGCCTTCAACGTCGCGGCGAACTCGCCCTGGGGCGATCTGCGCGCCGCGCTCGACGACATCAAGAAGCAGCCGGTCGGCAAGTACAAGCTCTCCGGCATGGCTGCCGGCGCCGCCTATCACCTCGCCTTCGCGGGCCTGCTCCAGCTCGAGGGCATCGACCCCAAGGCCGTCGTGGTGGTGCCGAGCCAGGGCGCGGCCCCGGGCTTCCAGGAGCTGGCCTCGGGCGGCGTGCAGATCGTCCCGTCCTCGCTGCCGGAAGGCAAGCCGATGTTCGATGCCGGCCGGGTCAAGTCGCTCGCCGTGATGTCGAAGGAGAAGATCGGCGCCTTCCCGGCCGTTCCGACCGTCAAGGACGCGATCGGCAAGGACTACGAGGGCGGCACCTGGCGTGGCCTCGCGGCGCCGGCCGGGGTTCCGGCCGAGATCACCGCCAAGCTGGTCGAGGCGGCCGACAAGGTCGCGAATTCCGAGGAATACAAGAAGTTCCTCGCCGAGCGCGGCTTCGGCCATGCTTATGCCAAGGGCCCGGCCTTCGGCGAGTTCCTCGCCACGCAGCACAAGAACAATGGCGAGATCATGGGCGCGCTCGGCCTGCGCCTGCGCCAGTAGCAGCGAGACTCGCTCGCCTTATTCCTTGCGGAGCGCCGTCCCGGCGCTCCGCTCGCTCATCCGGGCAAATGCGCATGAAGTTCAATGATCTCGTCGCCGGGCTGATCTTCCTGGTGGTTGCCGGCCTCTTCGCTGCCGGCTCCTGGAACCTGCCCAATCCGTCGCAGCAGCCGCTCGGCCCTTCCGCCTTTCCGCTGATCCTCGCCGGCTTCCTGGTGCTCTGCGCCACGCTGCTCGCCTGGCAGGGCGCCCGCGCGCCCGAGCGTGGGCCGGCGCTGGCGCTGGCCGACTGGGCGCGGAGCCCCGTTGCGCTCGTCAGGCTCCTGCTCGTGCCCGGCGCGGTGCTGTTCTACGTGTTTGCCTCGGAAGCGCTCGGCTTCCTGATCGCCGGGTCGGTGATCCTGGCCGTACTCTTCCTCGCCGGCGGCGTCCGGCCAAAGCTCGCCGTGCCGCTCGCGCTCGCCGCCGCGCTGGTGATGCATTCGATCTTCTATCTCGGCCTCGGGGTGCAATTGCCCTGGGGGCTGCTCGAACCCGTGCGCTGGTGAGACCATGCTCGACGCTTATGTGACCGCGCTGGGGATGGTGCTCGATCCCTATGTGCTCTTCGTCATCACCGCCTCCGCGATCTACGGCCTGGTCGTCGGCTGCATTCCCGGCCTGTCGGCGACGATGGCGACGGCGCTGCTGGTACCGCTGACCTTCTTCATGCCGCCGGTGCCGGCGATCGCCGCGATCGTCACCACCTCGACCATGGCGATCTTCTCCGGCGACATTCCAGGCTGCCTGCTGCGCATTCCCGGCACGCCGGCCTCGGCGGCCTATGTCGAGGATTCCTACAAGATGACCCAGCGCGGCGAGCCGGAGCTCGCGCTCGGCATTGGCCTCTGGTTCTCGGTGCTGGGCGGACTCTTCGGCACGGCAGTGATGATGGCGGCCGCCCCGGCGATCGCCGATTTCGCGCTGGGCTTCGGCTCGGTGGAATTCTTCTGGATCGTCATGCTCGGGCTCGGCGGCGCCGTGTTCATCGGTTCCTCGACGCCGCTCAAGGCCTGCATCGCGCTGCTGCTCGGGCTGATGATCGCCATGGTCGGGATGAACAATCCGGCCGGCCAGCCGCGCTTCACCTTCGATTCCACCGAGATGCTCGGCGGCGTCTCGCTGATCCCGATGATGGTCGGCATGTTCGCCTGCTCGGAGGTGATGCGCCACATGATCGCCGATGGCAGCGCGCCGCAGATCAAGATCAAGAAGATCGGGCCGATCTTCGCCAATATGTGGCGGCTGACCAAGCAGTATCCGGTGCAGCTCCTGCGCGGCAGCGCGCTCGGCACGGTGGTCGGCATCCAGCCGGGCAGCGGCGCCGACATGGCGGCCTGGATGTCCTATGCGATGAGCAAGCGCTTCTCGAAGGAGCCGGAGAAGTTCGGAACGGGCCATCCGGAAGGGCTGATCGAGGCCGGTGCCTCGAACAATTCCTCGCTCGCCGGCGCCTGGATCCCGGCGCTGGTCTTCGGGATTCCCGGCGATTCGATCACGGCCATCGCCATCGGCGTGCTGATGATGAAGAACATGGCGCCGGGGCCGACGATCTTCGTCAGCAACCCGCAGAACGTCTATGCGCTCTTCCTCGTCTTCGTCATCGCCAATCTGATGATGCTCCCGCTCGGCTGGGCGATCATCAAGGTCGCCTCGAAGGTGCTGACGGTGCCGCGCAAGGTCCTGATGCCGATCATCCTGGTCTTCGCCATCCTCGGCTCCTACGCGATCAACAACTCGCTGTTCGATGTCGGACTGATGCTGGCCTTCGGCGTGCTCGCCTTCGTGATGGAGGAGAACGGTTTTCCGGTCGCGCCGGTGATCCTCGGCGTGGTGCTCGGGCCGCTGCTGGAGGAGTATTTCATCAACTCGATGATCAAGTCCGATGGCAGCCTGCTCGGCCTCGTCGACCGGCCGATCGCCGCGGTGCTGGCGACGGTCACGATCGGCATCGTCGCCTGGACGATTCTCGCCTCGGTACGGGGAGGGCGGCGCCGCGAGGTCACGGCGCAGGACCTGTAGGGACATATCGCCCCTGCTCGCGCTGCCCGGCGTCGCGCAGCGCAAGAGGACGGCACCGGATTTGTAGCGCCCGCAGGCCCAGCCTGCGGGCGCTTTTTTCCGGCTGGGAGGATCAGGTTCCGGAAAGGCCCTTGAGATCTGCCGGCTCCGGCGCTACAGGCCTGCCATCGGCAGAAGGAAGTTTATGCGCAGAGGCCTCGTCTGAACCGCATCCAGCGGTGTCATCAGCCCCCCAAGGGGCTTCTCTGCTTGCATTCCCATCTGCGGAAACATCATGAAAAACGTGGAAATCACGATCCGCGCCTATGAGGCGTCGACGGATCTCGAAACGCTGTCGGCCATCTGGTTCGCAGCTTCGCTTCTGGCCCACCCCTTCATCGGCGAGGAGCGCCTGCGTGAGCAGCGCGTCCTGATCGAGACGAAATATCTCCCCGAGGCTGAGACCTTCGTGGCCTGCCGCGCCGGAGAGCCGGTCGGCTTCGTCAGTCTCCTCGACAACTTCATCGGTGGGCTGTTCGTCGCGCCCGGCCAGCAAGGGCATGGCATCGGCCGGACCCTGGTCGCCCAGGCGCTGAAGCTGAAGGGCGAGCTCTTGCTGGAGGTCTATACCGGCAACGTCCAGGCCCTTCGCTTCTACGAGGCCCTCGGCTTCGAGGAGCAGTCGAGAAGGGCGCAGGACGATGAGGGCCTGCCGTTCGAGAACGCGCAGCTGCGCCTGAAGGCCTGATGGCCCGGCCGGGCGTCGCCCTGCCGTTCCTCGCGAATGCGGCTCCGGCCGCATTCGTTTCCGGTGCGCCTCAGCGCTCGGTGATCTTGAACTCGATGCGGCGGTTGCGGCGCCAGGCCTCGTCATTGTTGGCGACGTCGAGCGGCTGGAACTCGCCGAAGCCGGTTGCGGCAATGCGGTCGGCCGGGATGCCCTTGGTGATCAGATACTCGACCACGGCGACGGCACGCGCGGTCGAGAGATGCCAGTTCGAGGGGAACTGGGCCGAGCGGATCGGGCGGTTGTCGGTATGGCCGTCGACGCGCAGGATCCAGGGAATGTCCGGCGGCATCTCGCTGCCGAGATCGGCGATGATCGTGCCGAGCTTGTCGAGCTCGGCACGGCCTTCCGGCTTCAGCACCGCCTGACCGGCATCGAAGAAGACCTCGGACTGGAAGACGAAACGGTCGCCGACGACGCGGATGTCGGGCCTGGTGCCGAGCACTTGGCGCAGCCGGCCGAAGAAGTCGGAGCGGTAGCGCGCCAGCTCCTGGACGCGCTGGGCGAGGGCGACGTTGAGGCGCGAGCCGAGCTCGGCGATGCGGGTCTGCGATTCCTTGTCCTTGGCCTCGGCGGCACCGATCGCCTCCTCCAGGGCGGCGAGCTGGCGACGCATGGCGAGGATCTGCTGGTTGACCAGCTCGACGGTGGCCTGGGCCCGCGCCGAAAGCTGCTTCTCGGCTTCGAGCGCCTTCTGGCTCTCGGCGAGCTGCGCCGGCGCCTTGCCGTTGACGCTGTCGAGCATGCCCTGGATGCGGCTGCGCTCGGCCTGCTCGGTGGTCAGGGTCGACTGAAGCAGAGCGAGCGAATCCTTGGCCTCCTTGCCGGCGGCGCGCTCCAGCGCCAGCAGGTCGGTGAGCTCGGAGAGCTGGCGGTTCAGCCGGTCGAGCACCGTGTCCTTGCCGGAGATTTCCTGCGACAGGAAGAACTGGCCGAGGACGAAGACCGAGAGCAGGAAGACGATGCCGATCAGCATCGTCGAGAGCGCATCGACGAAGCCCGGCCAGAAATTGACGTCCTCGCGGCGATGGGAGCGGGACAGGGCCATGCGCTAGCTCCTTGCGGTCAGAACCGGCCAGGACCGGAGAACCGGGCCGGGCTCATGGCTCGGTCACCGTGTCGGCGGTCAGGCGTTCGATCAGGCGCTTCAGATCCTTTTCGCGGGCGGCCTGCGCTTCGACCCAGTCGCGAATCAGCTGCTGCTCGGAACGCATGTGCTGGACGAGGCCCTGGATGCCCTCGGCCAGATTGGTCATAGCCTGCGCCGCGGCGCGGCTGTTGGCGCCATCCTGGATCGCGGCATGGAGCTTGTCGAAGCGCTCGCCGAGGCCGTCGAGGCCGGCACTGGTGCTCGTGGCGGTGCTGGCGCCGAGATAGCCCTCGATCTCGTTGCGGAAGCGGCGCTGGGCCTGCGCGACCTGGAGTTCGAGGAAGCCCAGCACCAGCGAGCCGGCGATGCCGAACAGCGAGGACGAGAAGGACAGGCCCATGCCCGCCAGCGGCGCTGCGAGGCCGGCCTTGAGCTCGTCGAACAGGACCCCGGCCTCGGCACCGGTGCGCAACGACTTGATGACGTTGCCGACGGAGGACACCGTGTCGAGCAGGCCCCAGAAGGTGCCGAGCAGGCCGAGGAAGACGAGCAGGCCGGCGAGATAGCGCAGGACCTCGCGGCCGTCGTCGAGCCTGACGGCGATCGATTCGAGCAGGCTCGCCGCCTGGTCGGAGGCGAGGCTGCGCCGTTGCAGTGCGGGCAACACCGCGGCGAGCGGGCTGATCACCTGCGCGCGGCGAAGTGCGGCGTCCGCCGGGCTGGCGGCGAGCCGCGTCGCGGCGCGCGCCTCGCTGTCGATGCGCCAGAGCTCCCGCAGCGCGATCAGCACGCCGACCAGCAATGCGCCGACGATCAGGCCGTTCAGGCCCGGATTGGTCATGAAAGCGGAACGCAGACCGCCCTGGAGGATGAAGACCAGGAAGCCGATCAGCGCCAGGAAGACCAGCGCCCGGACGAAGTAGCGCAAGGGCCGCGAGAAGCGGAGCGTTTCGGAATGCAATGCGGGCATCGGCGCCGCAGCCGCATCCTCCCGCGCCACGGCCTCTGGGGCCGCTTCGTCATTGGCCATGCGTGGTATTCCGTTCCGTTTCTCCGCCCTTGGCAATGTCGCCTCCCGCCACGCCGGGATCAAGCGCGAATGCGGTCTACCCCGCCTCAGACCACCGTTTTGAGGGCGGCGCGCAGCGCGGGCTCGCCGGCTTCATTGCCGCAGATCACGTCATGGGCCGAAGTCGGCTGCTTGCCGTCGAGCGTTCCGAAGGTGCCGCCGGCTTCACGGACCATCACCGCCGCCGCGCCGAAATCCCAGGTGTTGAGGCCGCGCTCCCAATAGGCGTCCATGCGCCCGGCAGCGACATAGGCGATGTCGAGCGCGGCCGAGCCCATGCGCCGGACATTGGCGAAGCGCGGCATCACCGCCGCCAGTTCGCGCAGGAAGAGCGGGTGGCCGCCCTTGCCGATATGCGGCACGCCCATGCCGATCAGCATCTCGGACGACTCGCGGCGGCCGGAGACACGCATGCGGCGGTTGTTGACATAGGCGCCCTTGCCCTTCTCGGCGATGAAGAGCTCGTCCTTGGCGGCATCGTAGACCACGCCGGCGACGAACTGGTTGTCGCGCTCCAGGGCGACGGAGATGTTCCAGTGCGGAATGCCGCGCAGGAAGTTGTGGGTGCCGTCGAGCGGGTCGATATGCCAGCGATTGCTCTCGTCGGTGCCGACGACGACGCCACTCTCCTCCATGACGAAGCCATAGCCCGGCCGGGCCTTCTCCAGGGCGGCGCGCAGGATCTCCTCGGCCTTGTGGTCGGCCTTGGAGACGAAGTCGCCCGGGCCCTTGGCCAGGACCTGCAGGTTCTCGACCTCGCCGAAATCGCGCTTCAGAGAACGCGACGCCTTCATCACGGCATCGGTCATCACGGTCATCAGCGGGGAACGGATCATCTTACGAACCTCAGGGCGCGCCGGGGGCGGCAGAATGGGAGTGGGCTATCAAAGAGCGGGCAGTTGGCGCCGGTCGGGTGGCGCGAATTCCGCCGTCACTTGCTCGGTTGGCTCGGCGTCGTCAAGGCCGTGGCCTCGATCCGGTCGGCGGCGAGGCGGGCGACGCGGGCGAGTTGCTCCGGGGAGAGCCGTTCCAGCACCTCGTCCAGGGTCGCATCAGCGAGGCCCTGGCCGCGGGCCGCCAGATGCCAGGCCGCGGCCTCGGCGAGGTCGGGCGGCACGGTGCGGCCGAACTGGTAGAGCTTGGCCAGCCGGTTCTGGGCGATGGCGTTGCCCTTGTTGGCGGCGCGGATGAACAGCCGCGAGGCGGCGCGCTCATCCTTGGCGACGCCGTCGCCATTGAACAGCATGATCGCGTATTCGACCTCGCCGGCGACATTGCCGCTGGCGGCGGCCTTGGCCATCCATTGCGCCGCCTTCTCCGCATCGGCGGGAACGCCGCGGCCGATCTTGTGGAGCACGGCGAGCGCATGCATGGCGTCGCCGATCCCGGCATTGGCGGCGATGCCGAGCGAGGCGAGCGCACGCTTGTCATCGGCCGGCTGGCCGGTGGCGAGCAAGGCCAGAGCGAGATTGTAGTTCGCGGCCGGGTGGCCGGCGGCGGCGGCCTTCTCCAGCAGGGTGCCCGCCTTGGCGGGGTCGCGCGGCACGCCCTGGCCCTCAAGCGTCGCCATGCCGAGGGCGAAGATGGCGTTGACGTCGCCCCTTTCGGCGGCGAGCCGGTACCAGTCGGCGGAGGTGGCCGGGTCAAGCCGGATGCCGAGGCCCTGGCGGTAGATCTCGCCGAGCAGCGTCATCGCAGCAGCGTCGTTCGGATTGGTTTCGAGCCGCTTCAGCGCTTCGGTCTGGGCACGGCGATAGTGACCGGCCTGATAGGCACCATAAGCGAGGTCGGGCTCCGCCGCCCGGGCCGGCAGGGTGATGGCCAGCGCCAGCAAAGCGAGGCGCAGCCTCATCGAGCCTCCTTGCGCGCGGCATGCGCGGTGATCGCCGCATCGGCGGCGGCGACCTCGGCCCGGATATCGACACCCTCGGCGAAGAGCCACGCGCCCAGAGCCAGGAATTCGGCGCCGGTCTCGACCAGCGCGGGCACCGACCCGGCGTCGGGCGCATAGGCGATGCAGGGCGTCTCGAAGATCTCGGCCCACCAGGAGGCGCGCTCGATCACTGCGGGGAGCGGCGGCAACGAGCCGTCCGGACGCGGCTCGCCGAACATCACATAGTCGACCCCGGCCTCGCCGGCATCCATGGCGTCATGGCGCGAGCGCAAGCCGCCGACGCCGATGATCCGCTCCTGGCGCAGGCTGGAGCGGGCTTCGGCGATCGCCTCGACGCCCTCGGTGACATGGACACCGTCGGCGCCGCCGCGGCTGGCGACCTGGGCCGAGGCCTCGACCACGAGCGCGACGTTCTGCGCCTGTACCGGCGGGGCCAGCGCCTTGACGCGCTCGGTCAGGCTGCGCTCGTCGCCGGGCGCGAGCCGCAGCAGCACGGCCGCGACATCGCCGCCGGCGAAGGCCTGCATCAGGCGAAAGGAGATCGCGCCGGGGTCGAGGACCGGGGGCGTGACCAGCATCAGGCGGGTGCGGGGCGGTTGTGTGCTCATGATCGGCTGCGCAAACGGCCCGCGACGTGGTCCAATGTCAAGACCGCGAGGCCGGCGACGAGACTCCAGAAGGCCGAGCCGACGCCGAAAAGCGACAGGCTCGAGGCGGCGACGGCGAAGGTGACGACTGCGGCGAAGCGCTCCTTGTCGCTGCCCATCGCCTGGCCGAGCGCGCCGGTGAGCGAGCCGACGAGGCCGAGTCCGGCGACGGCGACGATCAGCGCCTTCGGCATGGCGAGGATCAGCGCCAGCAAGAGGCCGGCGGTGGCGGCGATGGCGAGCCAGAAGAAAGCGTACCAGATTCCGGCCTTCCAGCGCTCCTTCGGGTCGGGATGGGTATCGGCGCCGGTACAGATCGAGGCGCTGATCGCCGCCATGTTGACCATATGGGCGCCGGTCGGCGCGGTCAGGAACGACATCAGCCCGGTGACGAACAGGCAGGAGGCGGTCGGCGGATGATAGCCGGAGGCACGCAGCACGGCGAAGCCCGGCAGGTTCTGCGCGGCCATGGTGACGAGATAGAGCGGTATGCCGATGCCGAGGATCGCCGTCAGGTCGAGATGCGGGGCGATCAGCTCGATATGGGTGAGCGCGACCGGCCCGGCCGGCAAGGTCGCGGTGCCGGTGGCGAAGGCGAGCGCGAGGCCGGTGCCCAAGGCCGCGATGACGCCGAGAAACGGGTTCCATAGCCGCGCCAGCAGGAAGACGACGAGCAGGGGCAGCACCAGCGCCGGCTGCAGGCGCATCTCGTCGAAGACGGCGACGACGAAGCGGAAGATCACGCCGGCCAGCATCGCGGCGGCGATGCTCATCGGAATGCGCTCGACCAGCGCGCCGAGCGGGCGGAAGGCGGCGGTCGCCATCATCAGCGCGGCGGCGGCAAGGAAGGCGCCGACGGCCGAGGCCATGTCGACGCCGCTCGCAGCCGCGATCAGCGCGGCGCCCGGCGTCGACCAGGCGCAGATGATCGGCATGCGGTGCCGCCAGGACAGGATGAGGCTGGCGAGCCCCTTGGCGATGGCGAGACCGGCGAGCCAGGAGACGGTCTGGCCGGGCGTCGCGCCGAGCGCCTGCGCCGCCGCCAGCACGACCGCGACCGAGGCCGCATAGCCGACGAAGACCGCGACGAGGGCCGAGAAGAGCTGCGACATCGGCGCGCCCTTACGAATCCCAGGCGGTCGGCCAGGTCTCGGCGAGCTCGGGACCGATCCTGACCGCCGAGACGAATTTGGCGAGGCCGCTGACATCGTCGGTCTCGACGGCGATGCCGGAGAGCGTGCCCTGGCCGAGCGCGGCCTCGAGCCTGGAGCCCGGCGTCTTCTGCAGGAAGCGGCGGATCGACTCGTCCTTCTGCATGCCGAGGATCGAATCATAGTCGCCGCACATGCCGGCATCGGACTGATAGGCCGTGCCGGCGGGCAGGATGCGGGTGTCGGAGGTGGGGACATGGGTGTGGGTGCCGACGACGAGGCTGGCACGGCCATCGAGGAAATAGCCCATGGCCAGCTTCTCGCTGGTCGCCTCGGCGTGGAAGTCGACGACGATCGCATCGGCGACGTCACGCAGCGGGCAGGCGGACAGCTCGCGCTCGACCGCGGCGAAGGGATCGTCGAGCGGGTCCATGAACAGGCGGCCCATGACGTTGACGACGAGGACGCGGGCCCCGTTGCGTGCCTCGACCACGGCGGCGCCGCGCCCGGGCGTGCCCGGCGGGTAATTGGCCGGGCGGATCAGCCGGGGCTGGCGCTCGATGAAGACCAGCGCCTCGCGCTGGTCCCAGGAATGGTTGCCGAGGGTGATGACATCGGCCCCAGCGGCGAGGATCTCGTCGCAGATCGCCTCGGTGATGCCGAAGCCGCCGGCGGCGTTCTCGCCATTGATGACGACGCAGTCGAGATTCCAGCGCTGGCGCAGGCCGGGGAGGCGGTCCAGCACGGCCAGGCGGCCGGCGCGCCCGACGATGTCGCCGAGGAAGAGTAGACGCATTGTCGGGGTCTCTGTGGCAGCAGCGGTCGCTTTCACTGCCGCGATTGCGTCGGCAAATCAACCGTCGCGCCGCTTAGGCGCAGCGTATGGTTTCGTTCTCGGTGACGATCCAGTCGAGGCTGCGGTCATGCGGTTCGTCGGGGACGGCCGGGATTTCCTGCGCGGCATAGCCGATGCCGACCGTGGCGAGGGGGCGCAGCTCGGTGATGGCACGGTCGTAATAACCCTTGCCGTAGCCGATGCGGAACCCGCGCCGGTCGAAGGCGGCGAGCGGCACGATCAGCACGGCCGGCCGGAGCTCGGCCTCAGAAGGCTGCGGCACCAGCGTGCCGAAACCGCCGGGGACGATCGGCTCCCAGGGGGCCCAGCGCCGGAAATGCATGCGCCCGGCGACGATCGCCGGCAGGCAGAGCGGCAGGCCGCGTTCATGCAGCGCTTCGAGGATCGGGCGCGGATCGGCTTCCGAGCGCATCGGCCAATAGGCCGAGACCGGGCCTTCCGGGAAAGCCGGCAGCGCCAGCACCCGCTCGGTGATGGCCTCGTCCCAGATCAGCCGGTCGTCGAGCTCGAGCGCGTCGCGCCGGGCCAGGGCCTCGGCACGCAGCTTGGCCTTGCGGGGGGAGGGGGCGGGAGAGGCGGCTTCGGTCATGGACAGTGCGGAGCCACCTCGGCCGTGGAGATTTCGATCCCGGGACACCTACAAAGTAGGTGGGCGCCGTGTGTCCGGGTCCAGGGACCCGGTCAGGGACAGCTCCCTAGGGAGTCGTATGGGCCCGGGAATACATGACTCTCACGCACCAGGCAGCCCCGCCCCGCCAAGGTAAGGCGCATGCCGGCAAAGCGCCAGAGGGTTCATGTGATCGCCCGAGAAATTATGCGGCACTCCACCGCGAACCCTCATCCTGCGAGACGCCGCCTCGTGCTCGCCCCTCAGGATGAGGGCGCTGCCGGGTGTGTGCCTCAGGCCCCCCGCGCCAGCCCGTGGCGGATCACCCGATCGATCAGATCGGGATAGGCGATGCCGCTGGCGGCGAGCGCTTTCGGGAACATGCTGATATCGGTGAAGCCGGGGATGGTGTTGATCTCGTTGACCAGCGCGCTGCCGTCCGGGCGCAGGAAGAAGTCGACGCGGGCCATGCCGTCGCAGCCGAGCGCATGGAAGGCGCGCTTCGCCAGGGCCTGGAGCTTCGCGATCGTCTCCTGCGGCAGATTGGCCGGCACCTCGACCCGGGCCCCGTCTTCGTCGATGTATTTGGCCTCATAGGTGTAGAAGCCATGGCTCGCGGCGGCGGCGATCTCGCCCGGCAGCGAGACGATGGTCTCGCCATCGGCCTGTTCGAGGACGCTGAGCTCGATCTCGCGGCCTGCGATGAACTCCTCGACGAGGACGACGCGGTCGTGGCGGAAGGCCTCGGCGAGCGCGGCCGCGAAGCTCTCCGCGCTCGTCGCCTTGCTGACGCCGACCGAGGAGCCCTGCCGGGCCGGCTTGACGAAGAGCGGCAGGCCGAGCGCTTCGGTGGCCTGTTCGAAGCTCGGCATCTCGCCCGGCCGGGCGGTGAGCGAGCGGGCGACGCCGAGTCCGGCCTCGCGCAGCAGCCGCTTGGCGATGTCCTTGTCGAGCGCATTGGCCGAGCCGACGATGCCACAGCCGGCGAGCGGGACGCCGGCGACCGCAGCCAGTCCCTGGACCGAGCCGTCCTCGCCGTCGAGACCGTGCAGCACCGGGAAGAGCACGTCGATCTTGGGCAGGGCCTGCGGCGCGGCGCCATCCTGCAGGCGCAGCAGGCGCCCGCCACCGCCGGGCAGCAGGCAGAGCTCGGGGCCGCCCTGCGGGATCGGATCGGGCAGGACCCCGTTCTCCAGTGCGAGCTCGCGCCACTGGCCGGCCTTGGTGATCAGGATCGGCACGACGTCGTATTTCGCCTTGTCGATCGCCTTCACCACATTGGCGGCGGACATCAGCGAAACCTCGTGCTCGGCGGATTTGCCGCCGAGGAGAATTGCCACCCGGACCCTGTCGCTCATCATCATCGCCTTCATCGACTCGTTCAGCTCCCGAGCCTCAGTCCGGGATGATTGAGGAATTGCAAAGGCGGCGGCGCCGCCGCGATGATGGCTTGATCAGCCCGCCGCGGTCGGAAGCAGGCTGCGCGCCACGCCCTCGATGCGCTCGGCCGCCGCCTCGAGCGCATCGGCCGCGCGCTGCTCGATCTCGCCGGCGCGCTGGTCGGCCGAGCCGGCGTCGCCCTGCAGCGAAGCCAAATGGTCCTCCAGCCTTGCGACCTTTTTCTGCAACTCGCTGACCTCGTCGGCGACCATCAGCGCGGCCATGACATGCAGGCGCATATCGCCGATCTCGCCGAAAGCCTGACGCATCTCCTCGATCTTGCCGTCATAGAGGCGGGCGAGATTCTCCAGATGGGGCTCCTCGCCCTCGCCGCAGGCCATCCGGTAGGCCTTGCCGGCAATGGTGACGTTCACCTGCGGCATCTCTGCTCTTTCTTCAGCTTTCAGCGTCGTCCGGCGCTTCGGCGCGCGCGATCATCTCGTGCAGGGCCGTCATCGCCTTGTCGAGCCGACGGTCGACCTCTTCGGCAGCGCCCTGGACATGGCCGAGCTTCGCCATGGTGCCGTCGAGCTCGACGGCGAGGCGGGCGCGGTCGTCCTGCATCAGCGTCAGCTCGGTTTCGAGATTGGCACGGCCGCGCTCGGCCTCGAGCCGCCGACGGGCGGCCGCTTCGAGCTGGCCGAGCGCGCCTTCGAGGCGCGACAAGGCGTGATCCAGTGCCGGAGACGCCACGTTTCTTCCTTTTCAGGCCGGCGCAAGCCGGCTCAACCGATTCGGGAGCCTAGTGCATGTCGCCGCACCCCGAAAGGCCGGCCTTGGCCCGGAAACGCCTCTAAGGCTATGAAGCGCCGGGCGATTCACAGGAATTCCGTGCCGTGCGCGGGCCGCTGCCAGTCCGGGAAGCGGTGGATTGCGCAAAAATCGTCTGGGTGGTTCGAATTGACTCCGCTCGCGGCGAAGGCATATCGAACGCGCGCCTTTTTCCGCAACCGTTTCCCGCTCGCCGGCCCGTTTTCACGCGCGAGCGGATGTCCTGCCCCCCGGAGTGAGCCAATGACGATGCCCGCGATCGACCGCGCCCAACACGAGCGGCTCGCCAACGCCATTCGCTCGCTCTCCATGGATGGTGTCGAGCAGGCCAAGTCCGGCCATCCGGGCCTGCCGATGGGAGCCGCCGACATCGCCGCGGTGCTGTTCTCGCGCATCATGAAGTACGACGCGGCCGCGCCGTCCTGGCCCGACCGCGACCGCTTCGTGCTCTCGGCCGGCCATGGCTCGATGCTGATCTACGCGCTGCTCTATCTGACCGGCACGGGCGGCCTCGGGCTCGACGACCTCAAGAAGTTCCGCCAGCTCGAATCGAAGACCCCGGGGCATCCCGAGAACTTCATGACCAAGGGCGTCGAGACCACCACCGGCCCGCTCGGCCAGGGGCTCGCCACCGCGGTCGGCATGGCGATGGCCGAGCGCATGCTCGCCGCCGAGTTCGGCAAGAAGCTGGTCGACCACAAGACCTATGTGCTGGCTTCCGACGGCGACCTGATGGAGGGCATCAGCCAGGAGGCGATCGCGCTCGCCGGCCACCACAAGCTCAACAAGCTGATCGTGCTCTGGGACGATAACGGCATCTCGATCGACGGGCCGCTCTCGATTTCCGATTCGGTCGACCAGGTCGCCCGCTTCAAGGCCTGCGGCTGGAAGTCCGAGCGCGTCGACGGCCATGATCCCGATGCGATCGAGGCGGCGATCCGCCGCGCCCAGAAGTCGAACAAGCCGACCATGATCGCCTGCAAGACGGTGATCGGCTTCGGCGCGCCGAAGAAGGCCGGCACCTCCAAGGCCCATGGCGAGCCGCTCGGTGCCGAGGAACTCGCCGCCGCCAAGAAGGCGCTCGGCATCACCGGCGGCCCGTTCGTGGTCGCCGCCGACGTGCTCAAGGCCTGGCGCGATCTCGGCGCCGCCGGCGCCGCTTCGCACAAGGAATGGCAGGGGCTGCTCGCCGGCCTCTCCGAGCGCAAGCGCGGCGAGTTCGAGCGCCGTCTCGGCCTGACCCCGCCGGCCAAGCTCGGCAAGGCGGTCATCGCCCACAAGAAGGCACTCGCTGCCAATCCGCAGGCGGTCGCGACCCGCAAGGCCTCGGAGCTGGCGCTCGATGCGATCGTGCCGGTGATGCCGGAACTGGTTTCCGGCTCGGCCGACCTGACGCCGTCGAACAACACCAAGGCCAAGGGCCTCGAGGACTTCACCCCGAAGACCCCGAAGGGCCGCTATATCCGCTACGGCATCCGCGAGCACGCAATGGCGGCGGCGATGAACGGCATCACCCTGCATGGCGGCTTCCGCACCGCCGGCGGCACCTTCCTGGTCTTCGCCGACTATGCCCGCCCGGCGATGCGCCTCGCCGCGCTGATGGGGCTGCCGGTCGTCTATGTGATGACCCATGATTCGATCGGCCTCGGCGAGGACGGGCCGACCCATCAGCCGGTCGAGCACCTCGCCTCGCTGCGCGCCATGCCGAACATGCGCGTGCTGCGTCCGGCCGACGCGATCGAGACCGCCGAAGCCTGGCAGATCGCGCTCGAGCGCACCGACGGGCCGACCGTGCTCGCCCTCTCGCGCCAGAATCTCGCGCCGCTGCGCCAGGACGGCACGGCGACCAACCGCGCGGCGAAGGGTGGCTATGAGCTGCTCGCCGCCGAGGGCGGCAAGGCGCAGGTCTCGCTCTTCGCCTCGGGCTCCGAGGTCGAGATCGCGGTCGCGGCGCGCAAGCTCCTGGCCGAGAAGGGCGTGCGCGCCCGTGTCGTCTCGGTACCCTCGCTCGAGCTCCTGCTGGAGCAGGACGAGACGGTGAAGGCGGCGATCATCGGCGAGGCGCCGGTCAAGATCGCGGTCGAGGCGGCGGTCCGCTTCGGCTGGGACGCCGTGGTCGGCGCCGATGGCGGCTTCGTCGGCATGTCCTCCTTCGGCGCCAGCGGCCCCTACAAGCAGGTCTATGCGCATTTCGGCATTACGCCGGAAGCAGTGGCGGAAGCCGCGATCAAGCGCCATAACGCCTGAGTTTCTGCGGCCAAGCCATGCATCCGCCATGGTTTGGCCGATTTGCCCGCACTAATGGCGCTGGCTGCGCCGCCTGAAGGCGAAGGAGAGGATTGAGATGACGGTCAAGGTGGCGATCAACGGCTTCGGCCGCATCGGGCGCAATGTTCTGCGCGCGATCATCGAGTCGAAGCGCAAGGATATCGAGGTCGTGGCGATCAACGATCTCGGCCCGGTCGAGACCAATGCGCATCTCTTCCGCTTCGATTCGGTGCATGGCCGCTTCCCCGGCACCGTGACCGTCTCCGGCGACACGATCGATGTCGGCCGCGGGCCGATCAAGGTCACCGCCGTGCGCGATCCCAAGGATCTCCCGCACAAGGCGCTCGGCGTCGATATCGCGCTGGAATGCACCGGCATCTTCACGACGCGCGAGAAGGCGAGCGCCCATCTCGCCGCCGGCGCCAAGCGGGTGCTGGTCTCGGCCCCCTGCGACGGCGCCGACCTCACCGTGGTCTACGGCGTCAACCATGGCGAGCTGACCAAGGACCATATCGTCGTCTCGAACGCCTCCTGCACGACCAACTGCCTCGCGCCGGTGGTCAAGGTGCTGCATGACGCCGTCGGCATCGACAAGGGCTTCATGACCACGATCCATGCCTATACCGGCGACCAGCCGACGCTCGACACCATGCACAAGGATCTCTATCGCGGCCGCGCCGCGGCGATGTCGATGATCCCGACCTCGACCGGCGCCGCCAAGGCGATCGGCCTCGTCATCCCCGAGCTGAAGGGTCGCCTCGACGGCACCTCGATCCGCGTGCCGACGCCGAACGTCTCGGTCGTCGATTTCAAGTTCATGTCGAAGCGCAAGACCACGGTCGAGAAGATCAACGACGCCATCATCAAGGCCAGCAAGCGCGGGCCGCTGAAGGGCATCCTCGCCGTCACCGACCAGCCCAACGTCTCGATCGACTTCAACCATGATCCGGCCTCGTCGACCTTCGCGCTCGACCAGACCAAGGTGATGGACGAGAAGCTCGTCCGCATCCTGACCTGGTACGACAATGAGTGGGGTTTCTCGAACCGGATGAGCGACACCGCCGTCGCCATGGCGAAGCTGATCTGACCCGACCGGGTCCATGAATGGCCGCGCCCTGCGCGGCCATTCCTCTTTCACGAACGGGAAAGCCAGAGCGCATGAACAAGATCGAGCCTACCGTCGCGAACCCGTCGCCCGCTCCCGAGGCGATCATTCCGCCCGCCCCGACCATGGCCGAGGCCGCTGCGGCCCGCGCCGCCGAGATCAAGGTCGCCGAGCCGGTCGCCGCCGGCGATCCGCGCAAGCTCGACCAGCTCTCGCGCATCGAGGAGAAGGCGGCCCGGATCGAAGAGAAGTTCGCCCGCTACGAGGCTGTGCTGACGCGCGCCGAAGCCTCGCTCGAGCGCAGCGCCCAGAAGGTCGATCTCGCCGCCGGGACCATGGACTTCGCCGGGCTGCGCGAGGAGCTTTCCGCGCTCCGCCAGCGCGTCAACGCGACGCCGCGTTTCGGCGCGCTGCTCCTGACCGGCATCGTGACCGCGATCCTGACGGTGATCCTCACCGTGATCGTGCTGAAGAACGGCTTGCCCGGTATCCTGCCGCCGAGCCTGCCGCGCTGACGCTGCCCACGCCCCGACCATCAGAAGAGATCGCGATGCCCGCTTTCCGTACCCTCGACGACGCCGACCTCGCCGGAAAGCGCGTTCTTGTCCGCGTCGACCTCAACGTGCCGATGGAAGACGGCAAGGTCACCGACGCGACAAGGATCGAGCGGGTGCTGCCGACCATTCGCGAGATCTCGGAAAAGGGCGGCAAGGTCGTCCTGCTGGCGCATTTCGGCCGGCCCAAGGGCCGCGACGACAAGAACAGCCTGCGGCAGGTCGTTCCGGCACTCGCCCATGCGCTCGGCCAGCCGGTGATCTTCGTCGCAGATTGCATCGGCGAGGATGTCGCCAAGGCGGTCGCAGCGGCGAAGAACGGCGAGGTGCTGCTGCTCGAGAACACCCGCTTCCATGCCGGCGACGAAAAGAACGACCCGGATTTCGTCAAGGCGCTCGCCGCCAATGGCGACATCTATGTCAACGACGCCTTCTCCGCGGCGCACCGGGCGCACGCCTCGACCGAGGGGCTGGCGCATGTGCTGCCGGCCTATGCCGGCCGCACCATGCAGGCCGAGCTCGAGGCGCTCTCGGCCGGCCTCGACAGCCCGGCGCGGCCGGTGATGGCGATCGTCGGCGGCGCCAAGGTCTCGACCAAGCTCGAACTGCTCGGCAATCTCGTCAGGAAGGTCGATGTGCTCGTCATCGGTGGCGGCATGGCCAACACCTTCCTGGCGGCGCGCGGCGTCAATGTCGGCAAGTCGCTCTGCGAGCATGATCTCGTCGGCACTGCCCGGGAGATCGAGGCGAAGGCCAAGGCGGCCGGCTGCGAGATTCTGTTGCCGGTCGATGCGCTGGTGGCGCGCGAGTTCAAGGCCAATCCCGGCCACCGTGTCGTCTCGATCGGCGAGGTCGCCGATGACGAGATGATCCTCGATGCCGGGCCGCTCAGCGTCGCCGAGGTCGTGCTCAAGCTCGACAAGGTCAAGACCGTGGTCTGGAACGGCCCGTTCGGCGCCTTCGAGTTGCCGCCCTTCGACACCGCGACGGTGACGGTCGCCAAGGCGGTGGCGGAACGCGCCCGGACCAACCGGCTGGTCGCGGTCGCAGGCGGCGGCGACACCGTCGCGGCGATGAACCATGCCGGTGTCGCCGACGAGCTGACCTATGTCTCGACCGCGGGCGGCGCCTTCCTCGAATGGATGGAAGGCAAGGCACTCCCCGGCGTCGAGGCGCTGCGGCAGGGCTGACCGGCGGCCGCAGCCTGTGGTTGCGCGACGTCGTGTTCATGCTATGTTCTCTTTTTGGAGTGCGCGAAGGTCAGGGATGGGCTGATCCGCTAGACGCGGGGCGTGAGGCTTTTCGCCTCTTGGATGCGATGTCACGACGATTTCGCTGGAGCCGCGTTGCGATGAGCGAGAATGTTCAGACTTCAATGTTCGAGATACTGAAGAAGATTCAGGCGGACATTGCCTCGTTCCGAACCGACGTGAACGAGCGCTTCACGCGTGTTGAAGCGCGCTTCGAAGGGCTCGATGAACTCGTCCGCAAGCAGCGGCGCGACACGGCTGGCCTCCTCGTCATGGCCAAAGCCCTGACCGGCGACTTCGCCGAGCAGGTCGCGGCTATCGAGGAGCGCGTCGCGGCACTCGAAGCGCGCGGTCGCTGACCGCGTTCACGCTGTCGGTGCCTTTCGCTTTGCGTCCGCCACAGTTCGATTCTAAACCCCTTCAGATAAGTCAGAATCCACCCGGAGGACCGCTGTGGCCCGTATTACGCTTCGCCAATTGCTCGACCATGCCGCCGAGAACGACTACGGCGTGCCCGCCTTCAACATCAACAACATGGAGCAGGCGCTGGCGATCATGGCGGCTGCCGACGCCACAGATGCGCCAGTGATCATCCAGGCCTCGCGCGGCGCCCGTTCCTACGCCAACGACATCATGCTCAAGCACATGATGGACGCCGTCACCGAGATCTATCCGCATATCCCGGTCTGCGTGCATCTCGACCACGGCAACGAGCCGGCGACCTGCATGACCGCGATCCAGGCCGGCTTCACCTCGGTGATGATGGACGGCTCGCTCAAGGCCGACGGCAAGACCCCGGGCGACTGGGATTACAATGTCGGCGTCACCAAGACCGTCACCGACATGGCCCATCTCGGCGGCATCTCGGTCGAGGGTGAGCTCGGCGTGCTCGGCTCGCTCGAATCCGGCGAGGGTGAGAAGGAGGACGGCCACGGCTTCGAGGGCAAGCTCAGCCACGACCAGCTCCTGACCAACCCGGACGAGGCGGTGAAGTTCGTCGCCGAGACCAAGGTCGATGCGCTCGCCATCGCCATGGGCACCTCGCATGGCGCCTACAAGTTCACGCGCAAGCCCGACGGCGCGATCCTCGCGATGCACGTCATCGAGGAGATCCACAAGAAGCTGCCGAACATGCACCTCGTGATGCATGGCTCGTCCTCGGTGCCGCAGGACCTGCAGGACATCATCAACCAGTATGGCGGCAAGATGCCCCAGACCTGGGGCGTGCCGGTCGAGGAGATCCAGCGCGGCATCAAGCACGGCGTGCGCAAGATCAACATCGACACCGACAACCGGATGGCGATGACCGGCCAGATCCGCAAGATCCTGTCCGAGAACCCCGGCGAGTTCGATCCGCGCAAATATCTCAAGCCGGCCATGGAGGCGATGACCAAGCTTTGCAAGCAGCGCCTGGAAGAGTTCAACACCGCCGGCCAGGCTTCGAAGATCAAGCGCGTCATCACCCTGGCCGACATGGCCAAGCGCTACGCCAAGGGCGAGCTCGACCCGACCTTCGGCGCCAAGAAGGCGGCCTGATCACGGCGTCTAGCGCATCGGTCATGGTCGGGCTTGTCCCGACCATCCACGCCTTCGCGTCACTGATCGAGCGTGGTGTTCAAGACGTGGATGCTCGCCACAAGGGCGAGCATGACGGCTGAGCCCCATGGCAGCCTACCAGTAAATCGCCCGGAAATGCCGGGCGTCTCCGTTTTCAAGAGATGGTCGGGTCAAGCCCGACCATGCCGCGTTCACACGCCGATCTTGCCGCCGCCCTTGCGGGTGATCGCCACCACTGAAGGGCGCACCGGCATGTCGGGCCTGAAGTCGGGCCAGCGGGTCGAGAGGTCCTCATAATAGGAGCGGCGGCCGAATTCCGGCCAGTCCGGGCCGTCGTCGCCGGGGTGCTGGACCGCGACGAAGGCGGTGGTGTCGTCGGGCGTGAAGCAGGGGCCGCAGAGCTCGGCGCCGTGCGGCACGCGGTAGAACAGCTTCGAGGTCCGGCGCGCCGCGCCTTCGGTGTCGACCGCCCAGAGCCCGTCGGTGCGGCCGGTCTCCTTGGGTCCGTTGCCGTCGGTCGCGACCCAGAGGCGCCCGGCGGAATCGACCACGGCATTGTCGGGCATGCCGAACCAGCCATTCTTGCTAGTCTCGGTCGAGAAGCTCGCCCCGACCGCGGCGACCGACGGATCGCCACAGGTCAACAGGATCTCCCACTTGCCCCTGGTCGCGGTGAAATCGCCGTCATCCTCGATGATCTCGATGATGTGGCCGAAAGCGTTCCTGGCGCGCGGATTGGCGGCGTCGACCTGGTCGTCCTTGCGGCGCGTATTGTTGGTCAGCATCACATAGACGCGGCCATTGACGCCGTTGGGGGTGATGTCTTCCGGACGGTCCATCTTGGTGGCGCCGAGCAGATCGCCGGCGCGGCGGGCTTCGATCAGCACATCGGCCTGGCCAGAGAAGCCGTTGGCGGCGGTGAGCGGCCCCTCTCCGTAGGCGAGCGGCAGCCATTGGACCGTGCCGTCCGCCGCGAACTTCGCGACATGGAGCGTGCCGGAATCGAGCAGGTCCATGTTGGCGGCGCGATTATTCGGATCGAAGCGGCCGGCCGTGACGAATTTGTAGACATAGTCGAAGCGCTCATCGTCGCCGAGATAGACGACGACGCGGCCATCCTTCGCGACGATGTTGTCGGCGCCCTCATGCTTGAAGCGGCCGAGCGCGGTGCGCTTCTTCGGTACCGAATTCGGATCGAAGGGGTCGACCTCGATCACCCAGCCGAAGCGGTTGGCCTCGTTGGGCTCGCTGGCGAGGTCGAAGCGCTCCTCGAAACGGCCCCAGGCATAGGGCGAAGAGGGGATGGCGAGACGCTTGTAATTGGCCTCCTCGCGGTGGCCTTCCGGCAGCTTGCCGGAGAAATAGCCGTGGAAATTCTCCTCGCCGGAAACGAAGGTGCCCCAGGGCGTCATCGCGCCCGAGCAGTTGTTCAGCGTGCCGAAGACCTTGCGGCCGCTGGCATCGGCCTTGGTCCGGACGCGCTCGGTCCCGGCGACGGGGCCGGACAGCTGCATCTCGGTGGCGGCGGTGAGGCGGCGGTTCAGCTTTGAATCCTTGACCAGCGCCCATTTGCCGTCGGTGCGGCGGATCTCGGCGAGGGTCGCGCCATGGGCCATCGCCTCGATGGCGTAGCGCTCCCTGGTCGCGTTCTTCATCACCGGCTTGCCGTCCTTGATCTCGACGACGCCCGGGAACATCAGATGCGGGTTGGTGTATTCGTGATTGACGAAGAGCACGCCATGGCCGGACGGGTCGGCGGCGCCCGGCAGGGGCAGATAGCCGACGAAGTCGTTGTTGTAGCCGAACTGCCTGGCCTGGGCCTCCGGCGTCTGCCCGGCCGGATCGAAGGCCGGCGCGTCTGGGAAGAGCGGGTCGCCCCAGCGCAGCAGGACATCGGCGTCATAGCCTTCGGCGACATGATGGTCGGCATCGACACCGGCTTCGACCTCCTTGAAGGCGAAGGCCGAACCCTCGGCGCCGCGCGCTTCGGCGCGTTCGGCGGTCGCGAGGGCGGCGGTAGCGACCGTTGCGGAGATCGCCGAGACGGCGAGCGCGCCCTTGAGCAGGCCGCGCCGCGAGAAGCGCTGGCCGATCAGCTCACCCATCGTCGGATTGTCGGTGGGGTTCTGCGGGGCGGCGTCCTCATGCTCGAGCAGGCTTGCGCCGAAGGTCGATTCATAATGGGGATCGTCGCTCATCACCGTCTCTCCATGGCCTGCCTCGATCCGGTCGAACCTAGCCGTTCGGCTTGACGGGGCCGTGACAGCGCCGCGACGGCCGATGCCGTTCAGGCCGCGCGATTGCGATGGGACAGGTTCTCGAAGGCTTCGGCAAGCAGCCCGGCGTGGTGGGAAAGGGATTGCGCCACGCCGAGCACGTCTCCGACGCTCGCGCCGGCGATCTGGGCCGCCTCGTTGACCGAGCCGATGGTCTGGGCGACCTCCTGGGTGCCCTGTGCGGCGAAGTTGACGCTACGCGCGATCTCCTCGGTCGCGGCGCGCTGCTGCTCGATCGTGCCCGCGATGTTCAGCGTCGTCTGGTCCATGCCCGAGACGAAGCCGGTGATGCTCTCGATGGCGAGAATCGCCTCGCGGCTGCGAGCCTGCATGGTCGGGACCTGTGCGGCGATCTCGTCGGTCGCCTTGCCGGTGCGCTCGGAGAGCTGCTTGACCTCCTGGGCGACGACGGCGAAACCGCGTCCGGCCTCGCCGGCACGGGCTGCCTCGATCGTCGCATTGAGCGCCAGCATCGAGGTCTGGCTGGCGAGGGTCCTGATCAGGTCGACGACCGAGCCGATGGTTTCGGCGGATTGCGCCAGACTCTTGACGATGACCTCGGTGGTCCGCGCCGCGGCGCTGGCGTCGTGGGTCTTGGTCGTGGCGCCGGCGATCTCGGCGGAGATGTGGCTCAGCGAGATCGACAGTTCCTCCGTCGCATTGGCGACATTGCGGACATTCTCGGACGCCGCGTCGGAGGCGCTGGCTGCCGCCAGCGCCTGGAAGCTGGTTTCCTGGACGGTGTCGCTCATGGTGCGCGCCAATGTCTCGATCACCCGGGCGCTGCCGCCGACCGAGGCGACGACGTCGCGAACCGTGACCTCGAAGGCCGCGATTTCGGCCTGGCTGCGCTCGCGGCTCTGCTTCTGGACGAGGGTATAGGTCTCGAGCAGCAGTTCGAGGTCGAGCTGCACGGCCTTCTGCAAGGCGGCGCGTAGGGCTATGCGCCGGTTGAGCTCGCGACGCTGCCAGAAGCGCAACTGTCCCAGGCCGACGCGCAACAGGCCGAGCTCGGCGCCGATCGCATTGCCGACGATGGCATGACAGATGGCGACGCCGTGGACGGGCACGCCATGAGCATGGAAGGCGCTGGCCAGCGCATGCGCCGATTTCAGGAAGCCGTCGTCGATCTCGCCCGAGACCAGCCTGATCCAGTGCGCGAGGCGCAGCGCGTGGACCTCCGGTTCCTGCATGGCCCGCAGGATCTCGGGCCAGGCCTCGAAGCTGGCGTGAAGTTCCTCCAGCAGGCCGGGAAGGCGAGTCTGGGCGAAGTCGCGCTGCCGCTTCAGCAAGGCGAGGTCATGGGCGTCGATGCGAAAGGTGCGCAAGCGGGCGTCGTGTTCGATGATGGCGTCGCTCATGCGCAACTTCTGATCGCCTGGGACATGGAGACAGGTGCTCCTGGCGACTTTGCGAAGAGTTCGAAAACAAAGGCTTAAGCGCGAGCCGCCGTTGCGTTATCCCGAACCCGGCGCCCTGTGCGCTTGCTTCCGGCCGACGCCACTGACTATAACGCGCGCCTGCGCGCGCCCGCGGGCAGGCACAGCGATCAGAGCGGAGGCGACCAAGCCATGGCCGGGCATTCCCAGTTCAAGAACATCATGCACCGCAAGGGCAAGCAGGACGCGGTGCGTTCCAAGCTGTTCTCGAAGCTGGCCCGTGAAATCACCGTTGCCGCCAAGATGGGCATGCCCGACCCGAACATGAATCCGCGCCTGCGCATGGCCGTGCTGGCCGCGCGCGCGGAGAACATGCCGAAGGACAATATCGAGCGCGCGATCAAGAAGGCGATCGGCGGCGAGGGCGAGAACTATGACGAGGTCCGCTACGAGGGCTACGGCCCGGGCGGTGCGGCTGTCATCGTCGAGGCGCTGACCGACAACCGCAACCGCACGGCCTCGGCGGTGCGCTCCTACTTCACTAAATCCGGCGGGGCGATGGGCGAGAGCAATTCGGTCTCGTTCATGTTCAACCGGGTCGGCGAGATCAGCTATCCCGCCGAAGCCGGGGATGCCGACAAGGTGATGGAGGCGGCGATCGAGGCCGGCGCCGACGATGTGCTCAGCGACGAGAACGGCCACACCATCCTGTGCGCCTTCGATGCGCTGAACGATGTCAGCAAGGCGCTGGAGACGTCGCTTGGTGCGCCGGCCTCTGCCAAGCCGGTCTGGCGGCCGACCACGACCGCACCGCTTGACGAGGACAAGGCGGCGTCGATGATCCGCTTGATGGAAGCGCTCGACAATGACGACGACGTCCAGAACGTCTTCGCCAATTTCGAGATCGCCGACGAGGTGATGGCCAAGCTCAGCGGCTGAGGCCGGACAGGCGCAGCGCGATGGTCGGGCCCGTCCCGACCATCCGCGTCTTCCTTTGGGAAGGGCGGTGGCCAAGGCCTGGGTGCTCGCCACAAGGTCGAGCCTGACGACTATGGCGCATCAGCGCCCGAGCAGCGCATCCCAGAGCGGCAGGCCGGCGATCGCGCTGAGGAAAATCGTCATATAGGCGATGCGCCGGAAGGTCTGCTCGGAGGCGAGCCTGAAGGCGTGCGTGCCGATCCAGAGGCCGGCGCCATAGATCAGGAAGAGCGGCAGCGCCATCATCAGGGCCGCGACGCCGAGAATGCCCTTGATCCAGAGGATGGTGCCGCTGACGATGGTGCCTAGGCCGAAATAGGTCTGCATGTTGGCACGCGTCTTGTGGCGGTCGTTGCGCTGAGCACCGAGCCAGAAGACGGCGAGCGGCATGCCGCCAATGCTGGCGAGCCCGTTGCAGAGCCCGGACAGGGCGCCGACGCCGAGCGAAAGCGGGATGCCCGGCTGGCCGTGATAGCGCCAGCCGGAGGCGAGCAGTGCCACCGTGGCGAGCACGAGCGAGGAGAGCAGCCAGCGCATCGTCGTCTGGTCGAGCCAGACCAGCAGGGTGAGGCCGATCGGCAGGGTCAGCGTCGCGGCGATCAGCAGCGGAACGACCTCGCGCCATTCGGCTCTTTTGGCTGAGCGCGCCGCCAGCGGCAGGGCGAAGGGCACGTCGATCACCCAGATCAGGCCGAGCGCCGCGACCGGGCCGAGCACGACCGAGGCGAGCGGCATGAAGACCATGGCGAAGCCGAAGCCAGTAAAGCCGCGCACCAGCCCGCCGAGAAAGGTGGCGAAGAGCAGCGTGGCGATGCCCGAGGCGGTGAGGCCGGGGAAGAAGGGGGCGATGAGTTCGAGCATGGCCTCGGGCAGGGTGACTGAACTCTCAACTCGCCCCAAGCGGCCATGCGATCAACCCCTGTTGCCGTGATGACGGCGATGACCGTCAAGCATCGATCGGACGATGGGCGTTCGTGAAGGCCAGCCGCATGATGGCGTGAGGCTTCGCCCCGACGGAGAAGGCAAGCTGCCCGGAACGTGCTCTAAGCTGCCGTGATGAACGCGATTCGTATCCTCGGCATCGACCCCGGTCTGCGCAAGACCGGCTGGGGCGTCATCCTCAGCGAGGGGACCAAGCTCGCCTTCATCGCCTGCGGCGTGGTCGAAAGCGAGCAGAAGGCCACGCTGGCCGAGCGGCTGCGGCAGTTGCATGACGGCATCGCCGGCGTGATCGCGGCGCATGCGCCGGGGGAGGTCGCGGTCGAGGAGACTTTCGTCAACCGCGACCCGCAATCGGCGCTGAAGCTCGGCCAGGCGCGCGGAGTCGCTTTGGTGGTGCCGGCGCTGGCGGGGCTCGAGGTCGCCGAATATGCGGCGAATCTGGTCAAGAAGACGGTGGTGGGCGTCGGCCATGCTGACAAGAAGCAGGTCCAGGCGATGATCCGTGTGCTGCTGCCCAAGGCCGAGACGAAGAGCGCCGACGCTGCCGACGCTCTGGCCGTGGCGATCTGCCATGCCCAGCATCGTGGCGCCCGGGCGATGCTGGCGAAGTATCAGGTCCGGTAGGCGTAGAGTTCGGCGTCCGGATCGCCCTTGCCGGTGAGCCCGGCCCGGACGATCTCGGCGCCGATGCGGCTATAGGTGATGCCGTTGCCGCCGAAGCCCATGACCGCCCAGCAATTCTTCAGCCCGGGCAGCTCGCCGATCGTCGGTAGCCCCGTGGCCGAGGCGCCGAAGGTGCCGGCCCAGGCAAAATCGGCCCGTATGTCGAGTTCCGGGAAGAGCCCGGCGAGCTTCCTCTGCAAGGTTTTGGTCTTGGCTGCGATCAGCCGGTCGCGCGCCTCTTCGTCGACGAAATCCTCGTCCTCGCCGCCGCAGATCACCCGGCCATCGGGCGTGGTGCGCAGATAGAGATAGGGCTCGGACGCCTCCCAGACGAAACAGCGCTCCGGCCAGAGGCGGCGCGGCTGCGCGGGGGTGGCGATCGCCCAGGTCGAGATCGCCTGATGTCCCTTCGGCTCCAGCCCGAGCGGGATCTCGTAGCCGGTGCAGAATACGACATGGCGGCAGCTTATATGCGTGCTGGCCTTGGTCCGCAGAACGACCGAGCGCGGCCTCGCGTCGATGTCGACGATCTCGACCGGGCTGGCGAGCCGCGCACCGCGGCCGATCGCGGTACGCAGGAAACCAGCGGCGAGTGCGCGCGGATCGACCTCAACATTGTCATAGCCGAGCAGGGCGGCCCGGTGTGCGATGCCGAAACGCTCCTCGACCGCGGTTGTGCCGAGGAAAGCGGTCTCGAACCCGGCGCGGCGGCGGGCCTCGCCCTCGTGCGACAGGGCCTCGGCATCGAGCAGATCGCCGGCGAGATAGAGGGAGTCGCGCCGCCGCATCGGTGCCAGCGACAAAGCTCGGATGCGGGCGTAAAGCCCGTCCAGGGCCAACCGAGAGCGCCGCCAGGCCCGGATCGCCGCTTCCTCGCCGATCTGGCGCGAGAGCTTGGTCAGGGGCTGGTCGATCTCGTATTGGAGGAGGGCGGTGCTGGCGACGGTCGAGCCGCGCACGGGGCCGCGCCGGTCGACGATCAGCACGTCCAGCCCGACCTCGCTGAGCGCGTCGGCGACCATGGCGCCCGAAATACCGGCGCCGATGACGACGACATCGGCACGCGCATCAGCCAGAAGTTTCCAGCCCGGCACGGACGGCGCCCGCTTCTCCTGCCAGACCGAGCGGCCGGTCCGCAGGTCTCTCTTTCTCGTCAGCACGCGGCGCCCCCCATTTCCAGCGGAGAACGCATGATCGCCGCGAATGATCCGCGCTGGCCGAAAGGGGCGATCATGCTAACAGGTTGGCATGATCGGAAAGCTAAAGGGCCTCATCGATTCGTATGGGGAGGACTTCGTCATCGTCGACGTTCAGGGCGTCGGCTATGTCGTGCAGTGCTCGTCGCGGACCCTGCAGCGCCTGCCCAAGACGGGCGAGGCTGCGGCCCTGTCGATCGAGACCCATGTCCGCGAGGATGCGATCCGGCTCTACGGCTTCCTGTCGGATACCGAGCGCGACTGGTTCCGGCTGATGCAGACGGTCCAGGGCGTCGGCGCCAAGGTCGCGCTCGCGATCCTCTCGACGCTGGAGCCCGGGGCGCTGGCGACGGCGATCGCGACCGGCGACAAGGCGGCGGTGGCGCGCGCGCCCGGCGTCGGGCCGAAGCTGGCGCAGCGGATCTGCGCCGAGCTCAAGGACAAGGCGCCGTCCTTCGGCCATATCGATGCCGGCGTCGCCGAGCTCGCTGGTGCGCTCGACGACAAGCGTCTGCCGCAGCCAGTCGCCGATGCGGTCTCGGCCCTGGTCAATCTCGGCTATCCTCAGGCGCAGGCGGTGGCGGCGGTCGCAGCTGCGTCCCGCGCCGCAGGAGAGGGAGCCGGGACGGCCCAACTGATCCGCCTCGGCCTGAAGGAGCTGGCGAAATGAGCCACGCGCCGGAACTGGTCCGCGAGGTCGAGGACAAGAGCGCCTTCCTCGCGCTGATGATGCGGCATTGGGGCTCGCATCGCATGATGATCGGCCTGAAGACCTATGATTGCGCCGAGATCCCGCTGCTCGGCCTGTTCTCTGCCGCCGGCGAACCTTTGGCGCTGGCGAGCTGGTCACCCGATGGCGACACGGCCGTGCTCTGCGCGCTGCATGCGCTGAAGCCTGGCGAGGGCGCGGCGGAGCGACTGCTCGAGGCGGTCAAGACCGCGGCGAATGCGCGCGGCGCCGTCAGGCTGCGGGCCATGCTGACCAATGACAACATGCCGGGCCTGGCCTTCTACCAGAAGCTCGGCTTTCGCTTCTCGGGGCTCTATGTCGAGGCGATCGACGCCTATCGCTCGGTGATCCCGACGATCATCAAGACCGGCTATCAGGACATTCCCGTGCGCGACGCGCTCGAACTGGAGATCGCGCTGTGAGCGAGCCGCGCCGATTGGTGACGCCCGAGCGCCGCGAGGACGACAGCGAGAACTCGCTGCGGCCGCTTTCGCTCGCCGATTTCACCGGCCAGGCGGCGGCGCGGGCGAACCTCCAGGTCTTCATCAATGCGGCGCGGGCGCGCGGCGACGCACTCGACCATGTCCTGTTCGTCGGGCCGCCCGGCCTCGGCAAGACGACATTGGCGCAGATCGTGGCGCGCGAGCTCGGGGTGAATTTCCGCTCGACCTCGGGGCCGGTGATCGCCAAGGCCGGCGACCTTGCGGCGCAATTGACCAATCTCGAAGAGCGCGACGTGCTCTTCATCGACGAGATCCACCGGCTCAACCCGGCGGTCGAGGAAATCCTCTATCCGGCGATGGAGGACTACCAGCTCGACCTGATCATCGGCGAGGGGCCGGCCGCGCGCTCGGTCAAGATCGACCTGCCGAAGTTCACTTTGGTCGGCGCGACGACGCGGGCGGGGTTGCTGACGACGCCGCTGCGCGACCGCTTCGGCATTCCGGTGCGTCTGCAGTTCTACACGGTCGAGGAATTGCAGGGCATCGTCGCGCGGGGCGCGCGGGTGCTCGGCGTGCCGATGTCGGATGACGGCGCCAACGAAATCGCGCGCCGGTCCCGCGGGACGCCGCGCATTGCAGGGCGCCTGCTGAGACGCGTGCGCGACTTCGCCATCGTCGATGGCGACGCCATCGTCACCCGCAAGGTCGCCGACAAGGCGCTCGGCCTGCTCGAGGTCGACGGCATCGGTCTCGACCTGATGGACCGGCGCTATCTGACCATGGTCGCGGTGAATTTCGGCGGCGGGCCGGTCGGCATCGAGACCATCGCTGCGGCGCTCTCCGAGCCGCGCGACGCGATCGAGGAGATCATCGAGCCCTTCCTGCTTCAGCAGGGCTTCCTGCAGCGCACGCCGCGCGGGCGCCTTCTGACCGCGCATGCCTTCCGGCATCTCGGCATGGCCGAACCCAACCGCGAGACGGCGCAGTTCGGCCTGTTCGGCGACGACGAGGATGCCTGACCGGGCCTAACGGCGCGCGAATTTCGCGCGCTGCATGGCCGGCAGTTGGCCGGCATGCTCAAGCGCGCCGGAAGGCGCCTCCCGAGCATTCTCGATCGGCTGCATGCCTTCGCCGGCGTTGCGGCTGTCGGGAGGTGTCGGCCCGGTTTCGGCCTTGCGCTTCTGATCGAGCGCCTTGCGGGCCCTGGCCTGCTGGGCTGCATCTCGCAGCTTCGACATCGGCAAGTCTCCTCGTGTCCTGCGAGGATAACCCCGGGGTCCCGGTCGGGTTCCGCACCGGCATGCACTTGACAGGATGATCCGGAAACTGCTCGGCACGGTGGGCACGTCACCCAGCAAAGGACCAAGCCAGCTCGCGATGACCGATTTGCAGCCCAGGCCCGCCGACCATAAGTCCGCCGACCACAAGCCCGCCGGCCACCGGATCTCCGTCCGCGTCTATTACGAGGACACGGACTTCTCCGGCGTCGTCTATCACGCCTCCTATCTGCGCTTCATGGAGCGCGGCCGTACCGAGCTGATCCGTGCGCTCGGGATCGAGCAGCGCGAATTGTTCGACGGGGATGCGGCGCTCGGCTTCGCGGTACGGCGCATGACGATCGATTTCGTCCGACCGGCGGTGATGGACGACCTCTTGACGGTCGAGACGGTGCCGACCCTGGCGCGCGGCGCCACCATGGAGCTCGATCAGCGCATCCTGCGCGGCGAGGAGGTGCTGATCACCGCGCAGGTCAAGGTCGCCTGCGTCGGCGGCGGCAAGGCGCGACGCATCCCCGACGTGCTGCGGCAGAGGCTCGGGCTGGAGATCGTCTGACCGGGCCGGCACGGGTTGGCATCGACGCTCGCCGGTCACCATGTTAGGGCCGCTAACATGAGCTGGAAACGCAACGAGCCCGAGCAGCCGCGCGGCTACCATCACGGCAATCTCAAGGAGGCGCTGGTGCGCGCCGCGCTCGGCCTGATCGGCGAGAAGGGGCCGAACGGCTTCACCTTCGCCGAAGCCGCCCGGATGGCCGGTGTCAGCCCGGCTGCGCCCTATCGGCATTATCGCGACCGCGACGAGTTGCTGGCGGATGTCGCGGCGCGCGGCTTCGCCGCCTTCGAGGACGCCTTGGCGAAAGCCTGGGACGAGGGCAGGCCCGATGTCGAGACGGCCTTCCACCGGCTCGGCCGGGCCTATCTCGCCTTCGCCCACGATCAGCCGGCTTTCTATTCGGCGATGTTCGAGGCCGGCGTGCCGCTCGACGCCAGCCCGGAACTGCGCAATGCGGCGGAGCGCGCCTTCCAGCAATTGCGGCAGGCGGCCGAGACGCTGATCTCGGCCTTGCCGCCGGGCAAGCGGCCGCCGGCGCTGATGATGGCGCTGCATATCTGGGCGATGTCGCACGGGGTCGCGGCCCTGTTCGGACGCGCCGATGGCGGCCGGCGCCCGCTGCCGATGTCGGCTTCCGACCTGCTCGAGGCGGGCATGCTGATCTATCTCAAAGGGCTCGGCCTGCCGCCTGACAAGGCCGGCTGAAGCTCGCCCGCACATCTTCAGATCATCGACGTCCCGAACGTAGCGAAGCGCAGATCCGGGAGCCATTCCGGGGTCTTCTTCAAAAAGGTTCCGGCATGGCTCCCTTATCGGCGCCGCCGACGCGGCTTGTCCGGCAAACCGAGTTGATGGCGGGCCGGGAAGGTGCCTGCGCAAAAATTTGTGTCCCTCGCCTTGAAAGGCTTGGCAGCTGCGGTCAGATATGTGAATGTGATTTACATTCACACGATCGGCGCTCGCCGATCGGGGAGGTTGGCCGGCAGCGGCATCCGTCGCTGCCATTCAGTTTCGAGAGGGATCGATGCCGATCGTCGCCAAGCTTGATGAATACGGAAAGGGAGCCTGGCTCGCATTCGCTGTGCTCGGCTTCATCGTCTGGTGGCCGCTGGGTCTGGCGACCCTGGTCTTTCTGTTTGGGAGTGGACGCATGGGATATGGTTGCGGACAGGCGCGCTACGAGCACCGGATGAGCCGCCTGCAGGACAAAATGGAGCGCCTGCGCGACCGCATGGGTGGCGGGCAGGGCTGGGGCCGTTCCGGCTTCGGCGGCGGCTGGGGGCGCGGCCCTTCCAGTGGCAACCGCGCCTTCGACGAGTATCGCGAGGAGACGCTGCGTCGCCTTGAGGATGAGCAGCGCGAATTCCAGGACTTCCTCGGCCGGCTGCGCATGGCCAAGGACAAGGCCGAGTTCGACGAGTTCATGAGCGAGCGCCGCCGGGGCACGCCGGAGGCCGAGGCAGGCGCCAGCGCCTGATCAAGCCCGAGATCATCAGCAGTCATCGCGGCCCGCCTCGTCACCGAGGCGGGCTGTTTGCTTTTGCCGACTTACGAGTCGCTTCCGGTTTCTTGCGGCCGGAAGATGAGGAAGGTCGAGCGTCTGCCTCAGATCGGTGCCGCAGGCCTCGGCAAGGAGGCGGAAGGTGCCGCCGCCGCGTGCGGGAAACGCCGCCGCCGATTCCGGCGCACCGTATTGATTCGCCGCCCGGCGCCAGCGCCATAACCCGATGTTAACCACGAGGATTGTTAAGGTTGACCGGGCCTTAATCCGAAACAAGGCCTTTGGCGCGCCGAATATCGTCGTTTGGCCCATCTTTCGCCGGATTCAGCGGCGATTGGTTCTGACGGCATATCCCCGGAGCGCAGATCGGGCGGCGGCGCGAACTTCGCGGCGCGTCTAGCGGGCTGTGCGGAGTCGGTCGGATTTCGCATCGGCCAGGCAGAAGGATGACAGGATGAACCCCGCCGCGGAGGTTGCGCAGGTCGCGCCGCAGATCGACATGTCGTTCTGGTCGCTGTTCTGGCACGCGCATTTCGTCGTCAAGATCGTGATGATCGGACTCTTGGCCGCGTCCGTCTGGTGCTGGTCGATCATCGTCGACAAGACCCTGCTCTACCGCCGCACCCGCCGCGACATGGACGCCTTCGAGGAGGTGTTCTGGTCGGGCCGCTCGCTCGAGGAGCTTTATCGCGAGCTCGCCAACCGGCCGGTCAGCGATATGGCCGCGGTCTTCGTCGCGGCGATGCGCGAATGGAAGCGCTCCTTCGAGAATGGCGGGCGCTCGGTCGCAAGCCTGTCGCAGCGCATCGACAAGGTGCTCGACGTCACCATCCAGCGCGAGGCGGAGCGGCTGGAATCGAAGCTGCTGGTGCTTTCCACCATCGCTTCGGCAGCTCCGTTCATCGGCCTGTTCGGCACGGTCTGGGGCATCATGAACTCCTTCACCGCGATCGCGGTCTCGAAGAATTCCTCTCTCGCCGTCGTGGCGCCGGGCATTGCCGAGGCGCTGTTCGCCACCGCGATCGGCCTGTTCGCCGCGATCCCCGCGCTGATGGCCTACAACAAGCTGCAGGCCGAGGTCGCCAAGGCGCAGAACCGGCTGGAAGCTTTCGCCGACGAGTTCTCCGCGATCCTGTCGCGGCAGATCGACGAACGGCTGGCGGCTTAAGGAGCGGCGCGGATGGGAATGTCAGCCGCAGCCGGCGCCAGGGCCGGGGGACGTCGCAGCCGCCGCCGGCGGCACGGCGCCATCGCCGAGATCAATATGACGCCGTTCATCGACGTCATGCTGGTGCTTCTGATCATCTTCATGGTCGCCGCGCCGCTGATCGCGACGGGCGTGCCGATCGACCTGCCGCAGACCGGCGCCAAGCCGATCAATGTCGACCAGAAGCCGATCACCATCGCAATCGACGACAAGGGCCAGATCTTCCTGCAGGACCAGCCGACGCTGGAGCCCGACCTCGTGCAGAAGCTGCAGGCGATCGCCAAGCAGGGCTTCGACGACCGGATCTATGTTCGTGGCCACAAGCAGGTCGACTACGGCCGCGTCGCCTCGGTGATGTCGACCATCACCAGCGCCGGCTTCAAGCGCGTGGCGCTGGTCACCGAGCCGAGCACGCACTGAGCAAGAGGATGCTGCCGCGTTGATGGTTTCGCGTTCCGAACCGGGCTTGGCGGTTTCCGCCCTGGGCCACGCGTCCTTCCTGGTCGCGGGGCTGCTGGCGTTTTCCTCGCCGAACCCGCTGCCGGAGCATATGGAGGCGATCGCCGTCGAGGTGATCGACCCGTCCGCGCTGAACCAGGTGACGCGCGGCGAGCGCCAGGCCGAGAAGGTCCAGGAGCAGCCGCAGCAACGCGCCGAACGCCAGTCCGAGGTGGTCGAGCGCAAGGAGGCCGGAGAGGCCAAGCACGACACGCCGGCGCCGCCCTCGCGTCCGCCCGAGCTCAAGGTCGCCGAGGAGAATGTCGCGGCGCCGCTGCCGCCCTCGCGGCCGACGCCGAAGCCGACCCCGCCGGCCGAGCCGGTGAAGCAGCCGCCGCAGAAGACCGAGCAGGCCGCGGCCCGCGAGGCCGAGCAGCGCCGCGAGGAGCTGGCGAAGCTGGCCGAAGAGGCCGAGCGCGAGAGCAAGGCCAAGCAGGCCGAGGAAGAGGCCAAGGCCGCCGCCAAGGCGAAGGCCGAAGCGGAGGCGCAGGCCAAGGCTGAGGCCGCCAAGCTCGCCAAGGCGAAGGCCGAAGCCGAAGCCAAGGCCAAGGCGGAAGCCGAGCATAAGGCCAAGCTCGCGGCGGAAGCCAAGGCGAAGCGCGAAGCGGAGGCCAAGGCCAAGCGCGAGGCCGAGCTCGCCAAGAATTTCAATCCGAATGACATCGCCAAGCTGCTGCAGTCGAAGGAGCAGGCGCAGTCCTCGGGCTCGAGCGCGCCGCAGATCAACCGCACCGCTTCGCTCGGCACCCAGACCGGGACCTCGCAGAAGCTCTCGCCCTCGCTGAGGGCGCAGCTGATGGGCATCATCCAGGACCAGTTGCAGAAGTGCTGGAACGTGCCGATCGCGCTGCAGAGCTCGCAGAAGCCGGTGGTGCCCCAGGTCCGGATGAAGCTCAATACCGACGGCTCGCTGCTCGGCCAGGCGAGCGTGACCAATTCCTCGTCCGACCCGCTCTTCCGGGTCGCGGCGGATTCGGCTCTGACGGCGACGCGGCGCTGCTCGCCGCTGCGTATTCCCGCTCAGTTTGCCGCGTATTATGACGATTGGCGTGATGTCGTCGTCAATTTCGACGCAAGGGACGTGCTGTGACCGCGATCGACCGCTATCCTCTCCCCATCATCCGGACGGCGCCGTGCGCGCCCGGGCTGACGCGCCGCCATGCCTTGGCTCTCGGCGGCGCAGCACTCGCCGGCACGGCCTTGTTGCCGGCCGCGGCGCGCGCCGAGCTGGTCATCGACCTGCGTAAGGGCACCTTCCAGCCGATGCCGATCGCGATCGCCGATTTCGCGGGCGAGGGCGGGGTCCAGGTTTCGGGCATCATCACCAATAATCTGAAGCGCTGCGGCTATTTCCTGCCGATCGAAAAGGCGCGCCATCCCGAGAAGAACCCGCCCTTCGACAGCGTGCCGCAATTCGAGGCCTGGAAGAGCGCCGGCATCCAGGCGCTGGTGACGGGCCGCGTCTCGCGCGACGGTGCCGGCCGCCTCAAGGCCGAGTTCCGGCTCTGGGACGTGCTGACGGGCCAGCAGATCGACGGCCAGCAATACTTCACCGATCCCAATAATTCCCGCCGCGTCGGGCACATCATCTCGGATGCGGTCTTCACCAAGGTCACCGGCGTCGGTGGCTTCTTCGACACCCGCGTCGTCTTCGTCGACGAGTCCGGGACGAAGGAGAACCGCCGCAAGCGCCTCGCCATCATGGACCAGGACGGCGCCAATGTGCGCTATCTGACCGGCGGCGAGACCGCCGTGGTGACCCCGCGCTACTCGCCCGTGGCGCAGGAAGTCACCTATATGGCCCAGCGCACCGGTGAACCGCCGCGCGTCCATGTGCTCAACATCGAGACCGGGCAGCGCCAGGTCGTCGGCAACTTCCCCGACATGACGACGAGCCCGCGCTTCTCGCCCAATGGCGCGCGCATCGCACTCAGCCTGCAGCAGGGGGGCAATGCCAATCTCTACGCGATCGACATCGGCTCGCGCACCACGACGCGACTGACCTCGACCCCGGCGATCGACACCTCGCCCTCCTATTCGCCCGATGGCGCGCAGATCGTCTTCGAGAGCGATCGCGGCGGCTCGCAGCAGCTCTATCTGATGGGCGCCGGTGGCGGCGAGGGCAAGCGCATCTCCTTCGGCCAGGGCTCCTATTCGCAGCCTTCATGGTCGCCGCGCGGCGATCTCATCGCCTTCACCCGTCAGGGCGGCGGCGCCTTCTCGATCGGCGTGATGCGGCCCGACGGCTCGGGTGAGCGCATCCTGACCGAGGGGTTCCACAACGAGGCGCCGAACTGGGCGCCGAACGGCCAGTACATCATGTTCTTCCGCGATCCCGGCGGGCAGTCCGGCGGTAAGCTATACATGGTCGACATCACCGGGCGCGTCGAAGTGCCGGTGCCGACACCGGCCTTCGCCTCGGACCCGACCTGGTCGCCCCTGCTCACCGCGGCGCGCTGAGCAGGGCGGGGAGAATCCGGGGGGTCTGCGCCGGCGCAGTGCTTGGGCCGGGGGATCTCCGCACGGACCGCGGCGGCAGGCAGGCCGCTTTCAGCGGTGCCGGTGCGTTTTCAGGACGCGGCTCGGCCAGCCGCAGCATGTCTATGGTACATTTTTGCCACAGGCGGGTGAATGCAGTAGATGGTGGCGTTTTGTTAACCATGCGCCGCAATGCCGCCACTTCGCCTTGGTTTGGCAAGGTCTCGTTTAGGTTGATACATCATTGATTGCAGGACGTGCGACGCCGAAAAGGCGCGTCCTCGCCTTGGAAAGCCCGGAGAAACATTATGCTCGCGTCCTTCGCCGCCAGCGCGCGCACCGCGCGCTTCGCCGTCGCCATGCTGGGCGCGCTCGCCCTCGGCGCCTGCGCCAAAGACCAGAATGCCGATGGCTTCGGCGCTGGCGGAGCGGCGACCCCGGGCAGCGCTCAGGACTTCGTCGTCAATGTCGGCGACCGCGTGTTCTTCGAGACCGATTCGACCGATCTGACCCCGACCGCCGTGGCCACGCTCGACAAGCAGTCGGCCTGGCTCGGGCGCTATCCGCGCTATAATTTCACCATCGAGGGCCATGCCGACGAGCGCGGCACCCGCGAATACAACTATTCGCTCGGTGCCCGCCGCGCCCAGACGGTGCGCGACTATCTGGCTTCGCGCGGCATCCCGGCCAACCGGATGCGCACGATCTCCTATGGCAAGGAGCGCCCCGTCGCTGTCTGCAACGATATCTCCTGCTGGTCGCAGAACCGCCGCTCCGTGACCGTGCTCGACGCCGGCGCCGGCGTCTGAGGTTCCCTCCGGGACTCGAGAGGGCCGGCGCTTCCCGAGAGGAAAGCGCCGGCCCTTTCACATTTTGGCCGTGGTATCGCGGTGTGATAGGCTCTGGTTTCGACGTAGGGCGGTTTGCTGGATGATGATTGGGTCGAGAATCTGCGTTTCCTCTGCGAAGCGACGGGGTGTTCTTCATGGCGTCGCCGCCGCGGCGCTGGCCTTTGTCGTCGGCGTCGGGGCGCTGCCGGCCTCTGCGCAGGATGCCGCCGACCTGCTGGTGCGTACGACGCGGCTCGAGAACCAGCTGCGCCAGCTCTCGGGCCAGATCGAGCAGTTGCAGTTCGAGAACCGGCGCCTGACCGAGCAACTCCGGAAATTCCAGGAGGATGTCGACTTCCGGTTTTCCGAGCGCGGTGGCGCGCGTTCCGGCGCCGCGCCGGCCTCGCCGCCGCCCCAGCCATCGCGCCAGCGCCGCGGCGACGCCTTCGATCCCGCGGCCAATCCGAGCGCGGCCGGTGCGCCGCGCCGGATCGGCGAAGTGATCGACGATGATTTCGCCGGCAGCTCCACGGCAGGGCAGGGGCCGCTCGATATTTCCGGCGTCGGCCGTCAGCCGCAAGGCGCGCTGCCGCCGGCCGCGCCGCGTGGTCCGAGCGTCGCCGCCGCCGGTCAGGCCGCCAGCCCGCGGGAAATCTACGACGTCGCCTATGCCCATGTGCTGCGCAAGGAATATGAGCGGGCCGAGATGAGCTTCCGCGAATTCCTGCAGAGCTATCCGCGTGACCGGCTCGCGCCCGACGCGACCTTCTGGCTTGGCGAGAGCTATTTCCAGCGCCAGCGCTATCGCGAGGCCGCCGAGCAGTTCCTGAAGATCTCGCGTGATTATCCCAAGGCCGGCAAGGGCCCCGACAGCCTGCTCAAGCTCGGCATGGCGCTGAACGGCCTCGGTGCCCGCGACCAGGCCTGCGCCACCTATGCCAAGGTCGGGATCGATTATCCCGGCGCCTCGAACGCGGTGCGCAAGGGTGTCGAGCGCGAGCAGAAGCGCGCCCGCTGCGCTTGAGCGCGGCGCTGCCTGCCGCCGCCGCGCCGGCGGCACTCTCGGAGGCCGAAGCGGAGGCGCTGTTCGCGCCGCTGGCCGCCGAGGAGCGTCTGCTGGTCGCCGTGTCGGGCGGCCCCGATTCCATCGCGCTGCTCGCCCTGCTCTCTGACTGGGCGAAGGCCCTTGCGGGGCGGCCCGCACTCCATGCCGCGACCGTCGATCATGGCCTGCGATCTGAGGCCGCTATGGAGGCGTCTGCGGTCGGGCGTCTCTGCCGCGGCCTCGATGTTCCCCATGCCATCATCCGTTGGGAGGGCGAGAAGCCCCGCTCGGGCCTGCAGGAGCAGGCACGGCTGGCGCGCTATGCGCTGCTCGCCGAGCAGATGAGGGCGCTTGGCGGGGGCGTCATTGTCACCGCTCATACGCTCGACGACCAGGCCGAGACCCTGCTGATGCGGATGGCGAAGGGTTCGGGCCCTGGCGGCCTTTCCGGCATGCGCGCGCGTACCGTCAAGGAAGGCGTGCCGCTGGTCCGTCCGCTGCTCGGGGTCGCGAAGGCGCGCCTCGTCGCCACCTGTCTGGCACGCGGTCTCGATCATGCCAGCGATCCGTCGAACGAGGATTCGAATTTCACCCGCGTGCGCTGGCGCAGGCTGATGCCGCTATTGGCGGAGGAGGGGCTGACATCGGCCCGGCTTGGCCAGCTCGCGACACGAATTGCACGAGCGGAACAGGCGCTGGATCAGCGTATGGCGGCCTTGCTGCCCGCCTTGTCGACGTGGGGTGAAGACGGTTTGCGGCTCGATTTTGCGGCCCTGTGCCGCGAGCCGGAGGAGATGATCATCCGCGTTCTGGGGCGAGCGCTGGCGGCGTTCCAGCCGGATGTCGCAGCGAGGCCCGACATGCGTCTCGAAAGACTGGAAAGCTGTGCTCTCGCCCTGGCCGAGGCGGTGCGAGATGGCCAACCGCTCCGACGCACGCTCGCCGGCTGCGTGCTGCGGCTTGCCGGCGACGGGGTCCTGACCGTAACGCGCGAGCCGCCGCGGCGACGCGGCGTTCACCCTGCGGCGGAATGAGGCGGGCAAAACGCAGCCTTCCCTTGGCAAAAAGGGCAGAGGCTCCTAGATTAGACCGTGAATATCTCAGGCTCGTCCGGCACTTCCGCTGGAGAGCGGATCGGAACCCTGATGAATCCGAATTTCCGAAATTTTGCCCTCTGGGTGGTGATCTTCCTGCTGGTTCTGGCGCTGGTCACCCTGTTCCAGAGCCCGAGCCAACGGGTCAGCACCAATGAGATCCCCTACAGCCAGCTGATCAACGAGTCCGAGGCCGGGCGTATCACCAATGTCGTGGTGGCCGGTCAGGAGATCACCGGCACCTTTTCGGATGGCCGCAGTTTCGTGACCTATGCGCCCTATGGCGACCCGGCCCTGCTGAAGACGCTGGCGCAGAAGGGCGTTCAGGTCTCGGCCCGCGCTCCGTCCGAGGGCACGCCCTGGTTCATGGCGCTGCTGGTCAATTCGCTGCCCTTCGTGATCTTCATCGGCCTGTGGATCTTCATGTCCCGCCAGATGCAGAACGGCGCCGGCCGCGCCATGGGCTTCGGCAAGTCGAAGGCGAAGCTCCTCACCGAGGCGCATGGCCGCGTCACCTTCGAGGACGTCGCCGGCATCGACGAGGCCAAGGAGGATCTGCAGGAGATCGTCGAGTTCCTGCGCGATCCCCAGAAGTTCCAGCGCCTCGGCGGCCGCATCCCGCGCGGCGTGCTGCTGGTCGGCCCTCCGGGCACCGGTAAGACGCTGACCGCGCGCGCCGTTGCCGGCGAGGCGAACGTGCCGTTCTTCACGATCTCGGGATCGGACTTCGTCGAGATGTTCGTCGGCGTCGGCGCATCCCGTGTCCGCGACATGTTCGAGCAGGCCAAGAAGAACGCGCCCTGCATCATCTTCATCGACGAGATCGACGCCGTCGGCCGTCATCGCGGCGCCGGCCTCGGCGGCGGCAATGACGAGCGCGAGCAGACCCTCAACCAGCTCCTGGTCGAGATGGACGGCTTCGAGCCGAACGAGGGCGTGATCATCATCGCCGCGACCAACCGCCCCGACGTGCTCGACCCGGCGCTGCTGCGTCCCGGCCGTTTCGACCGCCAGATCGTCGTGCCGAACCCAGATGTCGCCGGCCGCGAGAAGATCCTGCGCGTGCATGTGCGCAAGGTCCCGCTCGCTCCGGATGTCGACCTCAAGGTGCTGGCCCGCGGTACGCCCGGCTTCTCCGGCGCCGACCTGATGAATCTCGTCAACGAGGCCGCTCTCCTCGCCGCCCGTCGTGGCAAGCGCATGGTCACGCATCTCGAATTCGAGGACGCCAAGGACAAGGTCATGATGGGCGCCGAGCGCAAATCGATGGCGATGTCCGAGGAGGAGAAGAAGCTGACCGCCTATCACGAGGCCGGTCACGCCATCGTCGGTCTCTATGTCCCGGCCGGCATTCCTGTCCACAAGGCGACGATCATCCCGCGCGGACGCGCCCTCGGCATGGTCAAGTTCCTGCCGGAGGGGGATCGCTACTCGATGAAGTTCAAGGAGTTCACCTCGCAGCTCGCGGTCGCCATGGGCGGGCGCGTTGCCGAGGAGATCACCTTCGGCAAGGAGAACATCACCTCCGGCGCGACCGGCGACATCCAGCAGGCGACCAAGATGGCGAAGGCCATGGTCACGCAGATGGGCTATTCGGAGGAGCTCGGCCTGGTCGCTTATGGCGACAATCAGGAGGAGGTCTTCCTGGGCATGTCGATGGGCCGCAGCCAGAGCATCTCGGAATCGACAGCGCAGAAGATCGACAGCGAAGTCCGCCGCCTGGTCAATCAGGGCTATCTCGACGCCAAGGAGATCCTCAGCAAGCACCATGACGAGTTCGTCGCGGTGGCCGAGGCGCTGCTCGAGTTCGAGACGCTGACCGGCGACGAGATCCGCGACCTGATCGCCGGCAAGCGCCCGATGCGCGATACCGACGACACGCCGCACGCTCCGCGCGGCTCGGCCGTGCCGAGCGCCGGCAAGGGCCGCAAGCGCGACGAGCCCGATGCCGGTCTGGAGCCGCAGCCGCAGGCCTGAGGCGGTCTTCAGGAGAACGAAATCGGGCGGCCCATCGGGCCGCCCTTTTCTTCGAGAGGGGCAGGCTTCGGAAGGCTCTGCTCGGAGGTTTCCCTCGAAGGCGTCCATGGCGGCGCAGGGCGGATACGTTTCGTCACAATTTGTGAGGAGATGAGCGGGCTTTCAGCCTGTATGACCGCACAAGGTAATGTCGAGCCTGCAAGGCTCCAGGGAAGAACTTCGACCATGACACGCAAATACTTCGGCACCGATGGCATTCGCGGCCGCGCCAATGGCGTGATCACGCCGGATCTGGCGCTGCGGGTGGGCCAGGCGACCGGTCTTGCCTTTCGCCGCGGCGAACACCGCCATCGCGTCGTGATCGGCAAGGACACGCGGCTGTCGGGCTACATGATCGAGAACGCGCTCGTCGCCGGCTTCACCTCGGTCGGCATGGACGTCCTGCTCCTGGGGCCGATGCCGACGCCCGCCGTCGCGATGCTGACGCGCTCGATGCGTTCCGATCTCGGCGTGATGATCTCCGCCTCGCACAACGCCTATGAAGACAATGGCATCAAGCTGTTCGGGCCGGACGGCTACAAACTCTCCGACGAGGTCGAGTCCGAGATCACCCGGCTGATCGACTCCGATCTCGGCAAGCAGCTTTCGGCTTCGCCGGCGCTCGGGCGAGCGAAGCGCATCGAGAGCGCCGACGCCCGCTATATCGAATTCGCCAAGCGCACCTTGCCGCGCAATCTCAGCCTGGAGGGGCTGCGCATCGTCGTCGACTGCGCCAACGGCGCCGGCTACAAGGTCGCGCCCGAGGCGCTCTGGGAACTCGGGGCCGAAGTCATCGCCATCGGCGTCGAGCCGGACGGCTTCAACATCAACCGCGATGTCGGCTCGACCAAGCCGGAGGCGCTGAGCCAGAAGGTTCGCGAGCTGCGCGCCGATGTCGGCATCGCGCTCGATGGCGATGCCGACCGCGTGCTGATCGTTGACGAGAACGGGCAGGTCGTCGATGGCGATCAGCTGATGGGCGTGATCGCGCGCAGCTGGCAGGAGGACGGGCTGCTTTCGGCGCCGGGGATCGTCGCGACCGTGATGTCCAATCTCGGGCTTGAGCGCTATTTGGCTGGGCTGGGCCTGTCGCTGGCCCGCACCGCCGTCGGCGATCGCTATGTGCTGGAGCATATGAGGGCCAATGGTTTCAATCTCGGCGGCGAGCAGTCGGGCCATATCATCCTCTCCGATTATGCGACGACCGGCGACGGGCTGGTCGCGGCGCTGCAGCTGCTGGCGGTGGTGAAGCGCAAGGAGAAGCCGGTTTCCGAGGTCTGCCATTGCTTCGAGCCGCTGCCGCAGATCCTCAAGAACGTCCGCTACAAGCAGGGACGGCCGCTGGAGGAGAAGCCGGTGGTCAGCGCGATCAAGGCCGCAGAGCAGATGCTGGGCGAGAGCGGGCGCCTGGTGATCCGGCCCTCCGGCACGGAGCCGGTGATCCGGGTCATGGCCGAGGGCGATGATCGCGACCTGGTCATGCGGGCGGTCGACGAGGTCGTGGAGGCGGTGGCGAAAGCCGCGGCCTGAACCCGGCTTTCGTTTCGCCGCGTCTTCCGTCGCCGCGAACCAGACAGGGCTGCAAATCACGGCAGCGCCGGAGCCATGCGCAAGGCTCCGGCGCTTCTTTGTCTCGTGGCCCCCGGGCCGGCCCGGTATTCGGCGCGGTCAAGCATGGCCAAAGGTGATGTGGCCGAGAGTCTGAGCTCCGGGGCGCTGCAGCACTCTCGTTCACGCAAAAGTAGGGTTAGGTTTTAAGGTTAAGTGTCGTTTAAGAAATCAATGGCAAGGTCTTCCCATCGGTAACTCGCGCGAGCTGCGTTCCGCCTGCGCAAACACGAAGGAACCCTGCCATGGGCAGCCTTAAAACCCTAGCGCTCGCCGGCGCCATGGCTCTGGGCGCTTCCGCCGTCGCCAAGGCTGCTGATTTCCCGGTCGCTCCTCCGCCGCCTCCGCCGGAGCCCGTCGCGCTGCGCGGCACGCTTTCCTCGGGCATCTATCTGCGCGGCGATGTCGGCGTCGGCATCACCAGCATCGGCAAGTACGAGCAGGACGATCTGCGCAATGCGGGCGGAGTCTTCATCAGCGAGGGGGATCGCACGACGACCTTCTTCGCCGGGCTCGGTCTCGGCTATCGCTTCAACAACTGGTTCCGCATCGACGGTACGCTCGAATTTCGCGGCGGCGGCGAGGCCAGCGCCACGGACAGGTGGGACTACACCAACAACTTCGGCCGGCCCGGCATCCTGACCAACACCTATAAGGGCAATGTCAGCTCGATGGTGGCGCTGTTCAACGCCTATGTCGATCTCGGCACCTGGAACTGCCTGACGCCCTATCTCGGCGCCGGTATCGGCGTGGCGCAGAACCGCGTGACGGGTCTCACCGACCAGGGCGCCAACTGGATCGATCCCACCGGCGAATACGCCGCGATCATCCAGCCGACGCTCGGCACGGCCGGCAGCGGCTCGAACACCAACATGGCCTGGGCGCTGATGGCCGGTGTCGGCTACGAGGTGAACAAGAACCTGACCCTCGAGCTCGGCTACCGCTATCTCAATCTCGGCGACGCCCATTCGGGCCGTCTGGTCAATGCCTTCACCGGGCAGATCCAGGGCCCGCTGAAGGTCAAGGACATCGATAGCCACGACATCCGCATCGGCATGCGCTGGAATTTCGGCGACCCGGATTGCTGCGGCCCGAAGGAGCAGCCGATCTACGCGCCGGCCACCCACGTCGTCCGCAAGTACTGATCCGTCTCCGCCCTGCATCACGAGGCCGCGCGAACCCGGTTCGCGCGGCTTTTTTCGTTTCGACCAGCTATCGGGCTGGCGTTTCCGGAGCGGCTCGGGTCGGAAGGCCGGGTTCTTGCGGACTATAGCATCGGGCCGAAAAGTGGACTCCATTTTCGAAAATTCAGATGCGATAACAATGAGATAGATCGCCGTGACCGCGTCCGAACGGACGCGCGGCGATCTAAGGGGCGAGGCGCCTTCGCAAGGCCGCAGCGACCTCCTCCAGCTCCTGCACGGGCGGCTGCGCCGGCAGCGTGAAAGCCTCGATGCCCTGCTCGAGATAGACCGCCGAGGTGATGTCGTGCCGGTGATGCATCGGCACGATATGGGCATGGGCGTGGTTCACATGGATGCCGGTGTAGAGCATGGCGACCCGCTCGACCGGGTAGAGCGCCTTCATCTCGCGGGCGAGGCGTTGCGACACCGTCATGATCTTGCCGGCGAGCTCGGGCGGGATGTCCTCGAACCAGGGATAATGGGCGCGCGGGATCACCAGCGTATGGCCCGGCCGGACCGGATGGATGTCGAGAAAGGCGAGGACATCCTCGTCCTCATGAACGGCGTGGCAGGCGATCTCGCCGCGCGCGATCCGGCAGAACAGGCAATCATTGGTCATCCCGGCCTCCAGCCCAGCATCCGGCGCGCAGGTCCGCTGGCCGGGGAGAGTCCTATGATTGACATACTCCCCTAGAGTATTCTAGGCCTAGAGAATGAAATGCCATGCCGCATAGCCCGGAAGAGAAGAAGCGTGCTGTCGCGCGCCTGCGCCGCATCCGGGGGCAGGCCGAGGCGCTGGAGCGCGCCGTCGAGGCCGGCACGGATTGCAGCACGCTCTTGCAGCAGATCGCCGCGTTGCGCGGCGCGGCCAACGGGCTGATGGCGGAAGTGCTCGAAGGCCATCTGCGCGAGACCTTCGGCCAGGCGCGCGGCGGCTCGCCGGGCGGGCAGGGGGCGGCGGACTTCGACGCCGATGCCGAGATCGACGGCATCATCAGGACATTGCGCACCTATCTGAAATAGGCGCGCCGGGACCAGTTCAAGGAGGACATCAAGATGAAGACACGCGCCGCCGTCGCCTGGGAGGCCGGAAAGCCGCTGACCATCGAGACCATCGAGATCGGCGGCCCGAAGGCCGGCGAGGTGCTGGTCGAGGTGATGGCGACCGGCATCTGCCATACCGATGCCTATACGCTGTCGGGGCTGGATTCCGAGGGCAAGTTCCCGGCGATCCTCGGCCATGAGGGCGCCGGCATCGTGCGCGAGGTCGGCGCGGGCGTCACCACGCTGAAGCCGGGCGACCATGTCATCCCGCTCTACACGCCGGAATGCCGCAGCTGTAAGTCCTGCCTGTCGCGCCGGACCAATCTTTGCACCTCGATCCGAGCGACGCAGGGCCAGGGCCTGATGCCGGACGGCACCTCACGCTTCTCCTGCGATAGCGGCACCGTGTTCCACTATATGGGCTGCTCGACCTTCGCGAACTTCACCGTGCTGCCGGAGATCGCGCTCGCCAAGGTCCGCGAGGACGCGCCCTTCGACAAGATCTGCTATATCGGCTGCGGGGTTACGACAGGGATCGGCGCGGTGATCTACACCGCAAAGGTCTGGCCGGGCGCTAATGTCGTGGTCTTCGGCCTCGGCGGTATCGGCCTCAACGTGATCCAGGGCGCCCGCATGGTCGGCGCCGACAAGATCATCGGCGTCGACATCAACCCGGCCAAGCGCGCCATGGCCGAGAAGTTCGGCATGACCGACTTCGTCAACCCGCGCGAGATCGGCAACGACAAGGTGGTGCAGGCGATCGTCGACCTGACCGGCGGCGGCGCCGACTTCTCCTTCGACGCGACCGGCAATACCGATGTGATGCGCCAGGCGCTGGAGTGCTGCCATCGCGGCTGGGGCGAGTCGATCGTCATCGGCGTCGCCGAGGCTGGCAAGGAGATCGCGACGCGTCCGTTCCAGCTGGTCACCGGCAGGGTCTGGAAGGGCACGGCCTTCGGCGGCGCGCGCGGGCGTACCGACGTGCCGAAGATCGTCGACTGGTACATGGAGGGCAAGATCAACATCGACGATCTGATCACCCACAAGCTGAGTCTGGACGAGATCAACCATGGCTTCGACCTGATGCATGAGGGCAAGTCGATCCGCTCGGTGGTGGTCTACTGAGGCGGTCGTTCTTCCGCCGCATCGAGCGGGCAGCAAGGCGGTAGGGTCGGTCTTGAGCCGACCATCGTACAGAACGGTGCTGCCCGTCATGGTCGCCCTCGTGGCGACCATCCACGTTTTCGGTCGCCACAGGCGGTGGTCAAGACGTGGATGCTCGGGACAAGCCCGAGCATGACGCGAATGTGCCGCCGGTGGTCCGGCCGGCGATGAACGACCGAAAGGAATTGCGATGGAACTCGTCTCCTCCTCGAAGGCTTTTGGCGGCCAGCAGCGCGTCTATCGTCATGACAGCGCGGCCTGCGCCTGCCCGATGACCTTCGCGGTTTTCCTGCCGCCGCAAGCGGAGGCGGGCCCGGTTCCGGTGCTCTGGTATCTCTCCGGACTGACCTGCAGCCATCAGAACGTGATGGACAAGGGCGAGTACCGGGCGGCGGCGGCCGCCAACGGCGTCGCCATCATCTGCCCCGACACCTCGCCGCGCGGCGAGGGCTTGCCGGACGAGCCGGAGAACTGGCAGTTCGGCTCGGGCGCCGGCTTCTATCTCGACGCGACGCAGGCGCCCTATGCGACGAACTACCGGATGGAGAGCTATATCCGGGACGAATTGCCGGAGCTCGTCGCCCGCGAATTGCCGCTCGACATGTCCCGCCAGGGCATTTTCGGCCATTCCATGGGCGGGCACGGGGCGATCACGCTGGCGCTGAAGAATCCCGGGCGCTACGCCTCGGTCTCGGCCTTCGCGCCGATCAGCCAGCCTTCCACCGCCGGCTGGTCGCGGCCAGCCTTCGAGAAATATCTCGGCCCGGACGAGGCGGCGTGGCGCGGTTATGACGCGACCCTGCTGATCGCCGACGGGCATCGCATCAAGGAGCTGCTCGTAGACCAGGGCACCGCCGACGGCTTCCTGCAGGAAGGGTTGCGGCCGCAGCTGCTCGAACTCGCCTGCACCACCGCCGGCATTCCGCTGACGCTGACGATGCGGGAGGGCTACGACCACTCCTATAATTTCGTCTCGACCTTCATGGCCCAGCACATCGCCTGGCATGCCGAGCGGCTGACGGCCGGCTGAGGAACGCCGTCCCCGCTGCGGCCTCGCACGTCAGCGGTGCGGAACGGGAACGGCAGGGCTCACTGTTCGCGCGGCTTGTCCGGGATGAGAAACCCCTCGGCAAGGAGGCCGAAAACCTTAGCCACCCAGCACGAAATCGAAGCGGCCGAGCTGGCCGCCCTCGGCCGGGCGCAGTTTCATCAGCAGCCTTGAATCGAACAGGCCGTCGCGGCGATTGTCGGGCTCGTCCGGGAAATAGAGCTGCGTCGTCAGCACCGGGCTCTGCGCGCCGCCGCGCAGCTTGACGTGGAGATGGCGGGTGCGGCCGGGATAGAGCCCGGGCGCCCGGGTGATGAACTGATAGCGGCCCTGCTGATCGGCGAAGAGATGGCCGCGAAAGCGGAAGCCGCGATTATCGTATTGGCCGGTCGGATCGGCCTGCCAGAAATCGAGCAGCGCACCGGGGACCGGCCGGCATTGCCGCGTCAGCACGAAGCCGCTCAGGACGAGCAGCTGACCTGTCCCATCCTCGCGCAGATCGGAACGCTCTGGCGACGACGGGGTGAAATAGGGGCCTTCGGTCTGGCGCGGGGTCGCGGCGGCCTGGCCGTCGCAGGCGGGAGTCGCCGGCAGCTCTGCGCCTTGCGCGAGCGCTTCGGGCGGCAGGGCGAGGCTGGCGAAGCCCGCGGCCGACAGGCTCGCGATGATGAGGTCGCGGCGGCTCGGTGCTGCGGTCATGGTCTGCTCTCTCCCATTCGCTGGTCTGCGCCGTTCTTGAATCCACACCGTTCTTGCCGGGCAGCTTCGGGCAGATTTCAGGCAGAGCGCATCTGGCTCGCCGAACTGTGATGCGCGGTGCCGCTCGGCATCTGCCCACCACGCGGGTCGGGTCGGGTCGCGGACGCGCGCGCTGGCGGCGGCCGCGCTTTTTCGGCACAGTCGCGCCAAGGGGAATCGGCCGGCAAGGCGTCCCGTTCGAGACAGTATCAAGGGGACGACATGCCGACCGATATCGAGATCGCCCGCAAGGCGAAGCTGCAGCCGATCGGGGCGATCGCCGCCAAGGCCGGCATCCCGGACGCGGCATTGCAGCCCTATGGAAAATACATCGCCAAGGTCGATACCGGCGCGATCGCCGAGTTCACTTCGCGGCCGGACGGCAAGCTGATCCTCGTCACGGCGATCAGTCCGACGCCGGCCGGCGAGGGCAAGACGACGACCACGGTCGGTCTCGGCGACGGGCTGTCTCGGCTTGGCAAGCGCACCATGATCGCCCTGCGCGAGCCCTCGCTCGGTCCCTGCTTCGGCCAGAAGGGCGGCGCCGCCGGCGGCGGCCATGCCCAGGTCGTGCCGATGGAGCAGATCAACCTGCATTTCACCGGCGATTTCCACGCCATCACCAGCGCGCATAATTTGCTCGCGGCGATGCTCGACAATCATGTCTACTGGAGCAACGAGCTCGGCTTCGATGCCCGTCATGTCGCCTGGCGCCGCGTCATGGACATGAACGACCGGGCGCTGCGCAGCGTGGTCTCCTCGCTCGGCGGGGCGAGCAACGGCTTCCCGCGCGAGGACGGCTTCGACATCACCGTCGCCTCCGAGGTGATGGCGATCTTCTGCCTCGCGACAGATCTGGCCGATCTCGAGGCGCGGCTCGGGCGCATCGTCGTCGGCCGCCGGCGCGACAAGAGCCCGATCACCGCAGCCGATCTCAAGGCGGCGGGCGCGATGACCGTGCTGCTCAAGGACGCGCTGATGCCGAACCTGGTGCAGACACTGGAGGGCACGCCGGCCTTCGTCCATGGCGGGCCCTTCGCCAATATCGCCCATGGCTGCAATTCGGTGATCGCGACGCGCGCCGCGCTCAAGCTCGCCGACTATGTCGTGACCGAAGCCGGCTTCGGGGCCGATCTCGGGGCCGAGAAGTTCTTCGACATCAAATGCCGCAAGGCCGGGCTGAAGCCCGATGTCGCCGTGGTGGTCGCGACCGTCAGGGCGCTGAAGATGCATGGCGGCGTCGCCCGCGACGCGCTCTCGGCCGAGAACCTGCCGGCGCTCGAGGCAGGTCTCTCCAATCTGGCGCGGCATGTCGACAACCTCCGCAAGTTCGGCGTGCCGCCGATCGTCGCGATCAACCATTTCGTCAGCGATACGCCGGCCGAGCACGCGCTGATCCAGAATTTCTGCCGCAACCATCTCGGCGTCGAGGCGGTGATCTGCCGGCACTGGGCGCAAGGTGGCGCCGGCACGGAAGAGCTCGCCGCCAAGGTCGCGGCGCTGGTCGAGAGTGGCGAGGCCGATTTCGCGCCGCTCTATCCGGACGCGCTGCCGCTGCGCGAGAAGCTCGAGAAGGTGGCGCGCGAAATCTACGGTGCCGCCGGCATCTCGGCCGATGCCCGGGTGAGCGCGCGCTTCGCCGAGCTCGAAGCGGCCGGGCATGGCGACCTGCCGGTCTGCGTCGCCAAGACCCAGTACTCCTTCTCTGCCGATCCGACGCTGCGCGGAGCGCCCTCCGGCCATACCGTGCCGGTGCGCGAACTCAGGCTGGCGGCGGGTGCCGGCTTCGTGGTGGCGATCTGCGGGGACATCATGACCATGCCGGGCCTGCCACGGCAGCCGGCGGCCGAGCGCATCCATATCGACGCGAACGGGCAGATCGAGGGGCTGTTCTAGACTTCGTTCGGCGTCCGGACATGGCGATGCGATCGCGCTCTCCCTGAGCCCGCCGGGGGCGTCGGCTATGCGGGGTCTGCGTTCGTAGAGGACGCAATGGCGCGGCAGCGATGCAGCTGGCCGGGCAGCCCCGTCGGATCAAGTTGAGTGGCGATCACAGAGCGGCAGCCCGCCGCAGCGTTTTGAACTCGCCATCGTTATATTCATCCGTATATAACGATTGAGGTTTCGGGGTCGGGATTCCGCGACTGCCGGGTACCGGCGTATGAGGATGAATTGATGATACCTGCCTCTGCCTTTTCCAAGCCGCTCGCCACGCTCGGGTTAGTCCTGTCTCTCTCGGGTGGGATGGCGTCCGGAGCATCCGCGCAGGACCGCGATCTCGTGCTTTACGGCGCCGGCAGTCTGCGCGACTCGATGGCGGAGATCGCGGATCTGTTCAGTGCGGGGCATAAGATCCCGGTCAAAACCCAATTCGGTGCCTCCGGCCGCATGCGCGAGCGGATCGAGACCGGCGAAGCCGTCGATGTCTTCACCTCGGCGGATATCGGCCATCCTCGCAAACTCGTCGCGGACGGCCGGGCCACGACCATGGCCATGTTCGCGCGCAACACCCTGTGCCTGCTGGTCCCCGAGCGGATGGGGAACCTGCAGAGTGCAGACGCGCTCGGCACACTCCTGAAGGAGGATGTGAAGGTCGGCGTTTCGCCGCCGAAGATCGACCCGCTGGGTGACTACACGGTTCGTCTGATCGATGTCGCCGAGCAACGGCGCCCGGGCGCGCGGGCCTCGATCGAGAAGCGCACGACCATCCTCGACAACCCGCCCGGCGCGCCGGCGGCGAAGTCGGGCGATTATGTGCTCGACGCCCTCAATGCGGGGCGTGTCGACCTCGCCGTGGTCTACTGCTCGGGGCAGCGTCGCTATGCCAAGCTCAGCACGGCGGTCCGCATGGTCGCGTTTCCGGCTGAGCTTGAGGTCGGGCCCGAATACGGCCTCGCCGTCGTGAGCAACACGCCGCAGGCCATGCAGCTGGCTCTGGCCATCCTGTCGCCACAGGGCCAGGCGGTTCTGGCGAGCTATGGCTTCAAGCCGGTCGGACTTCCCCAACCCGCCAAGCCCTGACGACTGCGCTCGCGGGAACGAAGAGACCGCAAGTCAGCTTCTCTTCGTTCCGGCAGCGGTCCCCTTCGCAAGAGGGGCTCCGCATTCCGGTCCGATCTTCCTGCCTGGTCGCCGGTTGCCTCCTGCGACCCTGCGTCAACAAAACATAAACCATATCGTCGCAATGATCCTATTCCGCTCCTTCCGAATCCCCGGAAAGGCGCGTGGTCGGAGGTCTTTGCCCTATGCGCTTGCTCGATGCCTGGCGCAGCTCCGGTCTGAAGGGGCGCGTTCTGGCCCTCGTGCTGGCGACGATGGTCGCGATCGCCCTGCCGGCCTCGGGCATCTTCCTCTGGATCGTCAACGGCACGGTGGTGAAGCTCGGCACGCTCTTCGCCGAGAAGCAGATCCTGTTCGACCGTTTCCGTGGGCTTGAGGCCCTGATGCGCGAGGTTTCGCTGGCCGAGACCGTGGCGCGCGCGCCGGTGATCGTCGAATGGGCGCAGGACGAGCGTGACCCGGAAAAGGCCAGGCGCGGCCTCGCCGAGCTGGAGCACTACCGGCTGTCCTTCAATGATCGCAGCTATTTCGCGGTCGTCGACAAGAGCGGCAACTACTATTTCAACGACAAGGACAACAGCTACGAGCACAACCGGCTGCGCTACGCCGTCTCGCCGGACGCGCCGCAGGACGCCTGGTATTTCAAGACGCGCGCACTCGGCAAAGGCTGCCATCTCAACGTCAATCGCGACGAGACGCTCGGTGTCACCAAGGTCTGGATCAACTGCATCATCCAGAAGGACGGGCAGGTGCTCGGGCTTATCGGCACCGGCGTCGACCTCACCCAGTTCATCAGGGAGGTCGTCGAGTTCCCGCAGACCGGCGTGCAGAGCATGTTTGTCGACCTGCAAGGGGCGATCCAGGCGCATCGCGACCCGCGCGTCGTCGACTTCCACAGCCTGACCAAGGACATCTCGGCGAAGAAGACGATCTTCAACCTGCTCGACCGCGAGACGGATCGCGTGGCGCTGGCAGAGATGATGAAACAGGTCTCGCGTGGCGACGTGCTCGTGCTCTCGCGCTTCATGCAGATGGAGGGGCGCGAAGTGCTGGTCGGCGTCGGTTTTCTCGACCGGCTGGGCTGGTTCAACGTCACTGTGATGGATGTCGACGCGATCATCGACCGCAAGCTGTTCATGCCGCTGGCGGCCCTGATCGCCGCGATCCTGCTCGCGGCCGCGACGCTGATGACCCTCCTGTTCAAGCGCAAGGTGCTCGACCGGCTCGCCTGGGTCGAGCAGGGACTGGCGCGGCTGCGCGGCGGCGATTTCAAGGCGACTGCGCGCGAGGACGGTCATGACGAGATCGCCCGCCTGGCGCACGCCTTCAACGAGATGGCGCAGGCGGTCGGCGACAATACCGGGCGGCTCGAAGCGATGGTGCGCGAGCGCACCGAGCAGCTGGAACGCCTGGCGCAGTACGACCCGCTGACATCGATCCTGAACCGGCGTGGCTTCGACCACGCCTTCGCGCGCGAGCAGAACCGAGCCCGGCGTGAGGGCAAGCCCTGTGGCCTGCTGATCGTCGATCTCGATCGCTTCAAGCGCGTCAATGACGAGCACGGCCACCAGGGCGGCGATGCGGTGCTGGTCGCCTGCGTGCAGCGCATGTCGTCGGTGCTGCGCAATTACGATGCTTGCGCCCGCTGGGGCGGCGACGAGTTCATCCTTTTGATCAGTGGCTGCGATGTGCCGGCGCTGTCGGCGATCGCGGCCAAGCTCGGGGCCAATCTGCGCGATGCGCCGGTCCCGTTCGCGGATGGCCGGATGGTCGCGGTGACGGCCAGCATCGGCGCGGTGCTGGTCGGCCAGGATGAGAGCCTGTCCGATGCCGCCGCGCGAGCGGATGCGGCGCTCTACGAGGCCAAGCGCAATGGTCGCGATCGCTTCGTGCTGCACAAGACGCCATTGCGGGCGGCGTAGCCCTCCAGGACACCGGACCGAGAAGCGAGATCCAGTTTTCGGGTGCAACCAGTGCAACGCGGTGAAGCCGCCGCAACGGAGCTGAAGCCAGGGAAGGGCAGTTCAGGGATTGCCGAGCGGCAATGTGATCTCCTCGGGCCGCAAGGGCCGCACCGCGCCCTTGGCGAGGTCGCCGAGCGGCAGGGCGCCGATGCCGATCCTGACGAGGCGCTGCACCTTGGCTCCGGCCGCCTCGACGATGCGCCGGATCTGCCGGTTGCGGCCTTCGTCGATCACCATCTCGATCCAGGCATTGCGCCGGCCATGGCGCAGCAGCGTCGCGGCCCGGGTCGTGAGGCGTTCCTCGCCGTCGAGGGCGCCGGCACGGAGCCTGGCCAGCATCGCCTCGTCGGGCACGGTGTCGATCTGGACGTGATAGGTCTTCTCGACGCCGGAGGCGGGGTCGAGAATGGTCTGCGCCCAGCGCGTGTCGTTGCTCATCAGCAGCAGGCCCTCGCTCGCCTTGTCGAGCCGGCCGACCGGGGCGAGGAAGGGCAGGTCGAGCCCATCGAGGCAGGCATAGACGGTTTCCCGTCCTTCCGGATCATGGCGCGTCGTCACCATGCCGCGCGGCTTGTTCACCATCAGATAGACGCGCTGCTCGGCTGAGACCGCCTCGCCATCGACGGCGATCCTGGCGAGGCCCATGTCGAGGCGCAGCGAAGGGTTTCGGGCGGGCCGGCCATCGACGCGGACGCGGCCGTCGAGGACCAGGCGCTCCGCCTCGGTGCGCGAGCAATAGCCGAGCTTGGAAAGGGCGCGCGCGAGGCTGACGAGACCGGCCGGGCCGGGGTCAGATCGTCTGGTCATGGTCGGAGATTCCAAAGGGAGGGCCGGCTTTGCGCCATGGCGTTCCCTTGCGAAGCACCAAGGCCCTCATGGAGCGGCCGTGCCGCGCGGGAGCGCGTTGCCGGCCTTATCATCGCGGGGGAGCGGTGCTGTTCTGAAAGGCGCCGCGCAGGCGCCGTGGCCGACCGCAAGACCACATTCCCCGAACCTGCGGCTGCGCAGGGTCCGGGGCTAGGTGCCCGCGATGATCACGCTCCCGGGGCGCCAGGAGCGTGACAGAGTGCAGATGCTGCGCTTCATCGCGCCTAGAAAACGGCTGAAGCCGAGGCTGTCAATGCTCCCTGTTGCCGCGCCGCACTACCCTGCTGACGCGGGGCCGGCTTGACGATGCGCCCGTTTCGGCGTGTCGCAACGGGAGCGAGGGTTTCGCGCCGCCGCAATCCGGCCTATGAGCCGAAGGCGAAAACACGTCGGGTTCCCATGTCGCACAACAGTTTCGGCCATCTCTTCCGCGTCACCACCTTCGGCGAAAGCCATGGGCCAGCCATAGGCTGCGTCGTCGATGGCTGCCCGCCGCTGATCCCGATCACCGAGGCGGAAATCCAACTCGAGCTCGACCGGCGCCGTCCCGGCCAGTCGCGCTATACGACCCAGCGCCAGGAGCCGGACGAGGTCCGCATCGTCTCCGGCGTCTTCACCGACGAAGCGAGCGGCGAGCAGGTCACCACCGGCACCGCGATCGGGCTGATGATCGACAATGTCGACCAGCGCTCGAAGGATTATTCCGAGATCAAGGACAAGTACCGGCCGGGCCATGCCGATTTCACCTATGACGTGAAATACGGCATCCGCGACTATCGCGGCGGCGGGCGCTCTTCGGCGCGCGAGACGGCGATGCGGGTCGCGGCCGGGGCAATCGCCCGCAAGGTCGTGCCCGGCCTCAAGGTCCGTGGTGCGCTGGTGCAGATGGGCCCGCACAAGATCGACCGCGGCAATTGGGACTGGGAGGAGGTTTCGCGCAACCCGTTCTTCTGCCCCGACGCCAAGGCCGCCGCCTTCTACGCCGATTATCTCGACGGCATCCGCAAATCCGGTTCCTCGATCGGCGCGGTGCTGGAGATCGTCGCCGAGGGCGTGCCGGAGGGGCTGGGCGCGCCGATCTACGGCAAGCTCGATGCCGATATCGCCGCGGCGCTGATGAGCATCAACGCGGTCAAGGGCGTCGAGATCGGCGAAGGTTTCGGCGCCGCCGAACTCTCCGGCGAGGACAATGCCGACGAGATGCGCGCCGGCAATGACGGCAAGCCCTTGTTCCTGACCAATCATGCCGGCGGCATCCTGGGCGGTATCTCGACCGGCCAGCCGATCGTCGCGCGCTTCGCGGTGAAGCCGACCTCCTCGATCCTGTCGCCGCGCGCCACCGTGACGCGCAGCGGTGGCGAGGCCGAGATGTTCACCAAGGGGCGCCACGATCCCTGCGTCGGTATCCGGGCCGTGCCGGTCGGCGAGGCGATGGTCGCCTGCGCGCTGGCCGACCATTATCTGCGCCATCGCGGCCAGGTCGGGGTGGTGGAGCCGCGCTGGCCGTTCGGGCGCTAGAGCCGCCCGCTTCTCGGCCGTCATTCCGGCCGCAGCGAAGCGGAGCGCCGGAATCCATCGTAGAGTGCGACGCCCTCCGATGGATTCCGGATCTGCGCCGCTCTACGGCTTGTCCGGAATGACGATAGCAATGCCTGGTTTTCAGTATCACTGAAATTTGTGTAACGGTTCATTGCGAGCGAAGCGCTGGCGTATTAGATTGACGCCATGAAACTCGACGCTTGGCTCCAACAGCAGAAGATCGGCCGCAGTGCCTTTGCGCGCCAGGCAGGCCTGTCGCCCGCGAGCGTGACCGCGCTCTGCAACGACCCCGATGCTTGGATCTCGCGCGAGAGCGCCGAGCGCATCGCCGCCGCCACCGGCGGTGCCGTCACCCCCAATGATTTCCTGGGCCTGCAGGGCCCCCGCGAGGCCGCCATGACCCAGAGCAATGTCGCCGAGACCATCGAAGCCTTCGCGCGCGGCGAGATCGTGATCGTCACCGATGACGACGACCGCGAGAACGAGGGCGATCTCATCGTCGCAGCCTCGCTCTGCACGCAGGAGAAGATGGCCTTCATCATCCGCAACACCTGCGGCATCGTCTGCGCGCCCCTGACCGGCGACGAAGCCCGCCGTTTGCGGCTCGACCCGATGGTCTCCTCCAACGACGCCCCGCTCGGCACCGCCTTCACCATCACGGTCGACGTCAAGCACGGGCTGACCACCGGCATCTCGGCCGAGCAGCGCAACAACACGGTGCGCGCGCTGGCCAACGGCAATATGGGCGCCGCCGATTTTGTCCGCCCGGGCCATGTCTTCCCACTGATCGCCAAGGAGGGCGGCGTGCTGATGCGCTCCGGCCATACGGAGGCGGCCGTCGATCTCTGCAAGCTCGCCAATCTGCCGCCTGTCGGCGTGATCTGCGAACTCGCCAACGATGACGGCACGGTGATGAAGGGGCCGCAGATCGCCGCCTTCGCCGAGAAGCACAAGCTGAAGCAGATCACCGTCGCCGACCTGATCGCCTATCGCCAGGCGCGCGAGAAGCTCGTCGAGCGCGTGCACTCCTTCCCGGTCAAGACCGAGTTCGGCGAGATGACCGGCCATGTCTATGTCACGCGCTTCGACGACACCCAGCATTTCGCCTTCGTGATGGGCAAGCTCGGCGATGGCGAGAAGGTGCCGGCCCGGCTGCATCGCGCCAATGTCGTTGCCGACGTGCTCGGTGGCGCCTCCTCGATCCAGTGCGCGCTGCGCCGGTTCCAGAAAGAGGGGCGCGGCGTGCTGGTCTATCTGCGCGACGGCTCGGCCGGCGTGCCGATCAAGAGCGTCGAGGAAGGCTCGGACGCAGTGCGCTTCCAGCAATGGCGCGAGATCGGCCTCGGCGCCCAGATCCTGCGCGATCTCGGCGTCGCCTCGATCGTCAACCTTGCCTCGACCTCGCGCTCCTTCGTCGGTCTCTCCGGGTTCGGCATCGAGATCGCCGAGACCGAGCCGCTGGAATAGAGCTTCGCGCTGTCGTCATTGCGAGGAGCATGACAGCGAAGCAATCCAGGAGGGCTCGCTCTGCCGCCCTGGATTGCTTCGCTGCGCTCGCAATGACGGGAACGTCACCCCCGCATCAGCGCCATGACATGCGCGGCCACCGATTTCGACAGGCCCTCGAGATCGTAGCCGCCTTCCAGGATCGAGACGAGCCGGCCGCCGGCATGGCGGTCGGCGAGTTCCATCAGCTTCTGCGTCGCCCAGGCGAAGTCCTGTTCCTTCAGGTTGATATTGGCGAGCGGGTCGCGCCAATGCGCGTCGAACCCGGCCGAGACGATCACGAGATCCGGCTGGAAGGCTGCGATCGACGGCAGGATCGCGCTCTCATAGGCATCGCGGAAAGCATCGCTGCCGTCTCCCGCGCGCAAGGGGGCGTTGACGATGGTGCCGTGCTCGCCGCGCTCGGAGGCTGCGCCGGTGCCGGGAAACAGCGGCATCTCGTGGATCGAGGCGTAGAGCACGCTGGCATCGTTCCAGAAGATCTCCTGCGTGCCGTTGCCGTGATGGACATCCCAGTCGAGGATCGCGACCCGTTCGGCGCCATGAGCCTTCTGCGCATGCCGGGCGGCGATCGCGGCATTGTTGAAGAAGCAGAAACCCATGGCGCGCTTGCTCTCGGCATGGTGACCGGGCGGACGCATGGCGCAGAACGCATTGGCGGCGCGCCGGGTCATGATCTCGTCGACGGCGAGCACGGCGGCGCCGACCCCGTGCAGTGCAGCCGAGAGCGAGCCCGGCGACATCGTCGTGTCGGCATCGAGTTCGACGAGGCCGTCCCGCGGCGCAGCGGAGACGACGCCTTGCACGAAAGAGGCGGGATGGCAGAGTTCGACCTGCGCCAGCTCGCCCTCGGGGGCGGTGACACGCTGCAGGGTCGCGAAGCGCTCGTCCTCGAGCGCGCGCTCGACGGCGCGAATCCGGTCGGGGCGTTCGGGGTGGCCGGTCGGCGTGGCATGCTGAAGGCTGGAGGGGTGGCTGATCAGGAGCGTGGTCACGCGGAAGGCTCTCCAAGGGTATCTTTGGGTCAATCGGCGCCGGCAAGCGTGACCATATTGTCACTGCAACGCAGCAAGAAGCCAAATCGCATCGAAATCCCGGAACTTCGTTGCATGGCTGACGTTGGAGCCGTAAATCTGGGCTCCGTTCCGGCCCTGGCTTGCGTCTGTCGGGTCACAGAATCTTAACGATCCATTCATCATAAAAGACGCTGTCCTGGCGTCGTCGGTGGAAGTCATGAAGCGGTCTCTGGTTGCTGCGCTCGGCGTGTCCGTCCTTCTCGGGGCGTGCCAATACAAGACCGTGAATGCACCTGCACTTTCGGCACGCGATGCCGAATACATGGCGCTGGTTCCGAAATTCGAGACGCAGATCACGCATCTTCCCTACGAGATCAATGATCCCACCGGTGAAGCGCCGGGCACGATCGTGGTCGATACGACAGAGAAGTTCCTCTACTTCGTGCTGCCCAACAAGAAGGCGATTCGCTACGGCGTCGCGACCGGCGACGAGGCCTTCGGCTGGACCGGCACGGCGGTGATGCAGCGCAAGGCGGAATGGCCGCGCTGGACGCCGCCGGCGGAGATGATCAAGCGCTGGCCGCATCTGGCGCCGCGCGCCGGCGGCATGGAAGGCGGACCGGACAATCCGCTCGGGGCCCGGGCTCTCTATCTCTACCAGGACGGCAAGGACACGCTGTACCGCATCCACGGCACCAACGAGCCCGAGACGATCGGCCGTTCGGCCTCGTCGGGCTGCATCCGGATGCGCAACATCGATGCGATCGACCTCTATAATCGCTCCGAGGTCGGCGGCAAGGTCATCGTCCGCTGAGGCTGGAGCGGCGCCGGTCGGTGCCGCATCTCGGTCGACCTTTCGCCGCGTCCTCGCGCGAGCCGGGTCCGGCTTCGCGCGAAACTGATTCAACCCAGTTCGATCAGCACGATCTCCGGCGGGGCGCCGAACCTCACCGGTAATTTGCTCGTCCCCAGCCCGGCCGAGACCACGAGGTCACGGCCATTCTCGACGACATGGCCATAGGCATAGCGGTTGCCATAGTGCGACGGCACGATCGGCGACCAGCCGAGAATCCGGACCTGCCCGCCATGGGTGTGCCCTGAGAGTGTCAGCGAGACGCGGGCCGGCATGCGCGCGAAGATGTCCGGCTCATGCGCCATCAGGATCACGGGTGCGTCGTCGTCGATCCCGGCGAGGGTTGCCGCGAGATCGTGGACGCCACGGCGCTGGCCGCGGCGCGGCCGTAGAAAGGCGAGCTGGTCGCCGAGACCGGCGAGCCAGAGCGGCCCGGCTTTGGTGTCCAGTCGCCGCGCATCGTTCTCTAGGACCGGAATGCCGACCGCTTCGAGGGCGAGCCTGACCTCGGTAGGGCCGCGATAGTCGCGCTGCGCCCGGGCGTCATGCCACCAGTCGTGATTGCCGAGTATGGCGAAGCGGCCATGGGCCGCCCGCAAGCGGGCGAGTTCGGCTGCCCACGCCGCCTCGGGCGGGTCGTCCGGGCGCTTCGGCCTGCTGGCGATGAAGTCGCCGAGTAGCAGGGTGAGATCGGGCTGAAGGAGATTGGTCTGGTCGACGATCGCGCGCACCCGCGACACCGGCATATGCGGGCCGCCGACATGCAGATCGGAGATCACGGCGAGGCGGAGAGTCTCGCCTTGCGGCCAGCGCGCCGGCTTCAAACGGTAGCGCGTCACGCCCTGACGAGTCGGTTCCCAGGCATAGGCGTAGCTGCCCAGGCCGATGGCGGACAGAAAAAGACCGGCGAGAGTCTGAAGAACTCTGCGCCGGTCAAGCATGGAGGGTCTCGGTAGAAGGTCGTGCCGTGGTCAATCTTCAGAACCGCTGCGCAGGATCGCCGGGACGTCCCTGCGCTGCGGTGTCAACGCGGCGGGTGCCCAGCGAGTTCCAGCGAGAATGGCAGGAATTGCGATTGGGCGAAAGCGGGATGCATAGGCCTCGCGCGCCGTGGCGTCGTGAAAGCTGGCGCTGCGCGGTGCCGTCTGTTGGGGCTTTTGCGAAGACATGACTCTCGGGTTCCATCTAGGCTTGCCGACGGTTCCTGGCCGTCGACAGAGGCAATGTCGCAGCCGATCGGGTCGGGCCGGCGGCGGCATCGTGAAAACATCATGACGTTTTCTGCGTCACAACGAGGCCTTGGCCGGCTTTGGTGTGGTTTCGCTGGCGGCTACCGATAATCCGCTACTGTCACGTTCCCGCTATCGCCGCGCCCCGTCCCCGCCATCTGGGCGTTTGTCAGATCTAGATTGGACCTCAAATGAAAATGCCCGCCACGAGGGCGGGCATCGCGATCATGAACGCGCAGGCCGCTGTCAGGCGGCGAGCAGGCCTTCGGCCTTGACCCAGTCGAGCGTCTTGCCGAGTGCCCGCTCATAGCGGTCGAACATCTCGTCGATCTCGGCCTCGCTGATCACCAGCGGCGGGCAGAAGGCGACGCGGTCGCCGCCCATGGCGCGCAGGATCACGCCCTCCTCCTGGGCGAAGGAGACCGATTTGGCGGCCACGGCCTTCTTGGCCTCGAACTGCGCCTTGCTCGCCTTGTCTTTGACGAGTTCGATGCCGCCGATCAGGCCGACGCCGCGTGCCTCGCCGACCAGCGGATGCTCGGCCAGCTTGCCGAGGCGGGCGAGGAATTTCGGCGAGACCTGCCGGACGCGCTCGATGATCTTGTCGCGCTGGTAGATCTCCAGCGTCTTGACCGCGACCGCGCAGCCGACCGGGTGGCCGGCATAGGTGTTGCCGTGGCCGAAGGTGCCGATCTTGCGGCTCTGGTCGACGAGAACCTCATAGACGGCTTCGTTGACCATCACGGCGCTGAGCGGGAAATAGGCCGAGGTCAGCGCCTTGGCGCAGGACAGCGTGTCGGCATTCATCTTGTAGGTGGTGGTACCGAACATCTCGCCGGTGCGGCCGAAGCCGGTGATGACCTCGTCGGCGATGAACAGGATGTCGTATTTGGCGAGGACGGCGTTGATCGCCTCGAAATAGCCCTCGGGCGGGGTCACCGCGCCGCCGGCGCCCATCACCGGCTCGGCGATGAAGGCGGCGACCGTGTCCGGGCCCTCGCGCTGGATCATCTCGTCGAGCTCGGCTGCCAGCCTCGCCGAGAAATCGAGCTCGCTCTCGCCGGAATGGGCGAAACGGTAGTGATGCGGGCAGGAGGTGTGGAGAATGCCGGGGAGCGGCAGGTCGAAATCGGTATGGTTGGCCGGCAGGCCGGTCAGCGAGGCCGAAGCGACGGTGACGCCGTGATAACCCTTCAGCCGCGAGATGATCTTCTTCTTCTTGGGGCGACCGAGCGCATTGTTCATGTACCAGACCAGCTTGACCTGGGTGTCGTTGGCATCGGAGCCGGCCGATCCGTAGAAGACCTTGGAGATCGGTACGGGCGCGATCTCCTTCAGCTTCTCGGCGAGCTCGATCGCCGGGTCGTGGCTGCGGCCCGAGAAGATATGGGTGAAGGGCAGTTTCTTGAGCTGCTCATAGGCGGTTTCGGCCAGCTCGTCGTTGGAATAGCCGAGCGAGGTGCACCAGAGCCCGGCCATGCCCTCGATATAGTCCTTGCCGGTGGTGTCGTAGACGAAGACGCCCTTGCCGCGCTCCAGCACCAGCGGGCCGACCTCGCGATGGGTGGCGAGATTGGTATAGGGGTGAATCAGCGTTTCGATATCGCGCACGGCGAGGTTGGTCAGCATGCCCGGCTCCGCTTCCTTATGGGACGTTTATGCGAGCATAGCTCCGCAGCCGCGCAAGCGCTGAGCGATTTTCTTGCAGATCGAAGCAGAGTCTGGCGCAGGGCAGTGCCGCGGCGTCGGAAACTTGAGGCGGCTTTTTCCCGATGGAGCCGCCATGCTTCGAGACGCCGCTGCGCGGCTCCCGCGGCACGAGGGCCGATGCCGGGAAATCGCGTCTGGAACGGTTCCAATCATGGCTTGCCAGCAGCAGCGGCGATGCTCATGGTGCGGCCGGTTCACGAGAGGTCCGCATGATCGATCCCGCCACCCTGGCGAACCGGCCGGCGCCGGGCCGCGATTGCGGCAGCTGCACATTGTGCTGCAAGGTCTATGACAATCCGGAGGTCGACAGCGTCGCCGGCGCGTGGTGCCAGCATTGCCTTCCCGGGCGATCCTGCAAGATCTACGCGCAGAGGCCGCAGCAATGCCGCGACTTCTTCTGCCTGTGGATGACGCAGGGCTTCCTCGGCCCGGAATGGAAGCCGGATCAGGCGCGTTTCGTGCTGACAATGGACCCGGCGACCAAATGGCTGTTCGCCCAGGTCGATCCCGGCGCGGCGCAGGCCTGGCGCAAGGAACCCTATCTCGGCCAGTTCCGCCGCTGGGCGAGCGCCGGCCAGCGGCCGGTGATCGTCTTCGTCGGCAAGCTCGCCACCGCGATCCTGCCGGATCGCGAGGTCGCGATCGGCGCGATCGGGCCGCATGAGCGCCTGGTGCTGCGCGAGGAGCTGGTCGGCGGGCGCTCGCGGCCGACGGTCGCCAAGGTGACGGTCGCGGCGTGAGCGCATCGGGCCGGCCCATGCTGCATCATCTCTCCTTCGGCGTCGCCGATATTATGCGCGCCGCAGCCTTCTACGACGCGGCGCTGGCCCCGCTCGGCTATGTCCGTGTCTGGCAGGATCTGCGGCCGGGCGAAGCCGGACAGGCCATCGGCTACGGGGTGCCGGGCAGCGGCGATCAATTGGCTCTGAAGCATTGCCCTGACGGGCAAAGGCCGCCGAGGCCTGGTTTCCATCTCGCCTTGGCGGCGCCGGGTCGTCAGGCGGTCGCGGATTTTCACCGTGCGGCTCTGGAGCATGGCGGCCGCGACAATGGCGCGCCCGGCCTGCGGGTGCATTACGGCCCGAATTACTATGCGGCCTTCGTCGTCGACCCCGACGGGCATCATCTCGAAGCCGTGTTCAACGCAGCCGTCTGATCGTCGCCGGAGGAGGAGGGCACCTTGCACAAGAGGGCACGCGACCATGGTCTGATCTGCGGCTCGCTGACGACCGGCCCGCTCAACGCGATCACGGATGTGGCCGGTGTCATCGTAGGCCACCGGACAATCCGGGAAGGCGGTGTCAACACGGGTTTCACGGCGGTGCTGCCGCATGACGGGGATCTCTTCCGCGAGAAGGTCCGCGCCGGTGTCGAGATCATCAACGGCTTCGGCAAGAGCGCCGGGCTGATGCAGCTCGCCGAGCTCGGCCAGATCGAGACGCCGATCCTGCTCGGCAACACGTTTTCGGTCGCGACCGGGATCGAGGCCCTGGTCGGACGGGCGCTCGCCGCCAATCCGCAGATCGGGCGCAGCACCGGCACGGTCAACTCGCTGGTGCTGGAATGCAATGACGGTTTCCTCTCGGACATCCGGGCACGGCGCCTGACGCTCGCGGATGCGGAAGCCGCGCTCGATGCCGCCACTGGCGGACCGGTCGAGGAGGGTGCGGTCGGCGCCGGTACCGGCATGAGCGCTTTCGGCTTCAAGGGGGGCATCGGAACGGCGTCGCGGCTGGTGGAACTGGATGGCCGCAGCTTCACGCTCGGCGTGCTGGTCCAGGCGAATTTCGGCAATGCCGGCGATCTCGTATTGCCCGATGGCCGTCGCCCGGTGCCGCCGGCGAAGCGGACGGCCCAGCCGCCCGAGCGCGGCTCGGTGATCATCATCCTGGCCACCGACCTGCCGCTGGAGAGCCGGCAATTGACGCGCGTCGCCCAGCGCTGCGGCGCGGGCCTCGCCCGGCTCGGCGCCTTCTGGGGCAATGGCAGCGGCGACATCGCCATCGCCTTCTCGACAGCGAACAGGGTCGCGCATCACGAGAAGGCCGATATCGTGCCGCTCGCCGCGCTCAACGAGAACCGCATCGACCTGCCCTTCCGGGCCGCCGCCGAGGCGACGCAGGAGGCGGTGCTGAACGCCATGCTGGCGGCGCCGGAGACGGTCGGTCGCGACGGAAACCGCAGGGCTTCGCTGGCGGATTACTTGTAGGCTTTTACGCTGCGGCGACCGGCGGTACGCGATAGCCGCCGCCCAGTTTCTCGAGCATGGCCCCGACCGCGATGGCGCTACGGTCCTCACCCATCGGCGCGACGACCTGCACGCCGAGCGGCATCCCGGCCTGCGACGGGCCGACCGGTACGGAGAGCGCCGGTAGGTCGGCGCCGGTCGCAAGGCTCGCCCAGCACAGGAAGTCGAGATAGGGCCGCTCGACACCGTCGATATCGAGCCTGCGGGCATGGAAGTCCGGCAGATGGTCGTGCTTCAGCGCGCCGACCGGGGCGGGCGGGCAGAGCAGCACGTCGTAATTCTGGAAGAAGCGGGTCCATTGCCGCTTCAGCGCGAGGCGGCGCTGCTGGACCTGCTGGTAGAGGCCGGGCGTCATGCGGGCGCCGCGGGCCTGCAGCGACTGATGCGAGAGATCGTTCGGGCTGAACTTGCCGGCCTGCGCCTGGATGCGGGCGCGCACCTTCGGCGGCAGGCCATAGGCGACGACGGCGTGGTTCAAGAGCGCATAGACCTCATAGGCCTCGCTGAAGCGGAAGCCCGGGCGGGCCGCCTCGTCGACCAGCGCGCCGGCCGCGGCGAGGCGTCGGCCGGCCTCGCGCACCGCCTCGGAAACCTCGCGGGTCACTGGCGCGAAGGGCTCGCTCGCCCAGACCGCGACGCGCAGCCCTTTGGCGTCGGCGTGGCGGGGAGCGGGCAGGGGCGGGCCGGCGACATGGGCGTCGCGCGGGCCGGCGAGCACTGCGAGAACGAGGTCGATATCCTCGGCGTGGCGGGCGATCGGCCCGGCGACCATCAGGTCGACATTGCGCGCCGTGCGCCGCTCGGGCGGCGGCGGCACGGCCCCCCAGGTCGAGGCCAGCCCCCAGCTGGTCTTCAGGCCGAGCACGCCGCAGGCCTGGGCCGGCCAGCGGATCGAGGAGCCGAGATCGGAGCCGAGCTCGAAGGCCGCCATGCCGGTGGCGACGGCGATGGCGGCGCCGCCGGAGGAGCCGCCGGGCGAGTATTCGGGGTTCCAGGGATTGTTGGCGATGCCATGGGCAGGGTTGTAGCTCTGGAAATCGCCGGAGAAGACCGGAACGATGGTCTTGCCGATGATCACCACGCCGGCGGCGCGCAGGCGGGCGACGGCTGCCGCATCCTCTGCCGGAATCCGGTCCTTATAGGCCGGCAGGCCGCCGGAGGAGGGCAGGCCGGCGACGTCGAAGGCGTCCTTGATGGTGATCGGCAGGCCTTCCAGCGGGCGCGCCTGCCCCGCCGCGATGCGTCGGTCGGATTCTGCCGCCATGGCGCGCGCCGCCTCGCGATCCTGCGCGACGATGGCGTTGAGCGCGGGATTCAGCGCATCGATGCGGGCAAGGGTCACTTCCAGCAGCTCGCTGGCGCTGAAGCGGCGGGCGAGCAGGCCGGCGCGCAGGCTGGTGGCGGAGGCGGTGAGATCGATCGAAGGCATGGCTGATTCCGGCGGCCGAATACCGAATCGTAGCCTGTCCTGAAGGACGATGAAAACGGGTCTTGCCGCACGATGCGGATCGGCATCGCGCCTTATGGGGTCACGGCGCTGTCGAGGCCTTGCGGACCTGCCTGCTTTCCAAACTCCGGAGAAATGCCTCGCCATCGCGGATGCCGAGCTCATAGGCGAAGCGGATGCCGTCCCAGTTGCGGATGGTGAACTGGCTGACCGGGATCGTTTCGGACGGGCCGGTATAGGTCCGGTTCGCGACCTCGGGCACCTGTGCGAACGGGCGCGTGAGCAGCACGAGCGTCGGCTCGCCTTGCTGCTCCAGCTCGGCGAGCGCCCAGGCCGGGGCGCTGTCGACGAGGCCGCCATCGAGCGCGGCGCGGCCCGCGACCAGGCCGCCCGGCATGAAGGGCGGCACCGAGGCGCTCGCCATCAGCGCGGCGACCAGCTCGGCCGGCGTTGCGCAGTCGGCGATGCGGACCAGATCGGGCACGAAGCCGAGCCTGCGGCCAGCGGTCGGATGCACCGGGCGGTGCAGGCGCTTTTCGAGCTGATAGGCGCCGATGCCGAGCGCGGCGGCGACGGGCAGCGGCCAGAAGCGTGGGGGCCGCGACACCGCCACCAGGAAATCAGCACGGGCCTGCAGTGCGGCGAGCCGATCGGCAGTGAAGAGTTGGGCCAGCATCTGCTCATAGAGCTCGCCGACCGGGAAGAGGCGGCCGCCGCGGCGAAAGGCCGGCCAGTCGATTTCGGAGGTCCGGCCGATGCAGGCCTCGCGCACCAGCTCGCGCACGGTCGGGCCGAGGCCCAGCGCAGTATAGAGCATGGCGAAGGCGCCGGCGCTGGCACCCACCACAAGGCGCGGCTTCAGGCCGATCCGCGGCGCCACCGTCTCGTAGAAACCGCCCTGCCAGTAGCAACGATTGCCGCCGCCGGCATAGGCCAGCCCCGCGAACACGCGCTCCGCCTATGTCTCGTCGACGGCGCGGGCGAGGTCGCGCCAGGCCAGCACCAGCCGGTCGAGCTCGACGAGATCGCCGGATGGGAGCTTGCCGAGAGTCGAAGCGACGAAATCGCGCTGCGTCGCCATGCCGGCCTCCGCCAGGCGCCGGCCCTCCGGCGTCAGGTGCATGGCGTAGGAGCGCCGGTCCCCGGCGATGGCGCGGCGCTCGACCAGTCCCGCCTGGACCAGCCTGTCGACCAGGCCCGAGACATTGCCCTTGGTGACGTAGAGCCGCTCGGCGAGCTCGCTCTGGCTGATGCCTTCGCGCTCGGTCAGGGTCGAGAGCAGGTCGAATTGCGGGATGGAGAGGCCGAGCTCGCGGATGCGCGCCGTCATCTGGCCGAGCATACGCTGGTGCAGCCGCATGAAGCGGAACCAGACGCGGTCTGGTTCGACCGGCTCAGGCGCAGGAACTGGGCGGGATGCTGGCAATGGCTCTTTCCCCCGGATGGTTCATCCCTGAACTAGCTTATCTTCGGCCGCTGCGCGAGGGCTTTCGCGTCCGCACCTCCCCTGGCTATGCTGCGCAAAACAAGTAGTACCAATGGGGAGAAGGCGCATGCTGGGCTTGATGCAGGACTGGCCCCTGCTGATCCACCGGATCATCGACCATGCCGCAATTCAACATGGCAACCGCGAGGTCGTCAGCCGGAGCGTCGAGGGGCCGATCCGGCGTACGAGCTATGCGCAGGTGCGCGAGAAGGCGCTGAAGCTGGCGAAGAAGCTCTCGGGCAGCGGGATCAAGGTCGGCGACCGCGTCGCGACGCTGGCCTGGAACACCGACCGCCATCTCGAGCTCTGGTACGGCATCACCGGCATCGGGGCGATCACCCATACCGTCAATCCACGGCTGTTTCCCGAGCAGATCGCCTGGATCATCGATCATGCCGAGGACCGGCTGCTCTTCCTCGACCTGACCTTCGTCAAGCTGGTCGAAGGCATCCGGGACAGGCTGCCGACGATCGAGCGCTACATCGTCCTGACCGATCGCGAGCACATGTCGGAAACCTCGCTGAAGGGTGCCGTCGCTTACGAGGACTGGCTCGCGGAGGGCGATGCGGATTTCGCCTGGGCGAAGCTCGACGAGAACACCGCCGCCGGGCTCTGCTACACCTCGGGTACCACGGGCGGGCCCAAGGGTGTGCTCTATTCGCACCGCTCGAACGTGCTGCACGCCATGGCCTGCGCCATGCCCGACTATATGGGCCTGTCCTCGCGCAGCGTCGTGATGCCGGTGGTGCCGCTGTTCCACGCCAATAGCTGGTCGCTGGCCTATTCGGCGCCGATGACCGGGGCGAAGCTCGTCCTGCCGGGCATGAAGCTCGACGGCGCCTCGCTGCTCGAACTCCTGAACGGCGAGGGCGTGACGCTGACCGCCGCCGTGCCGACGGTCTGGCTCGGCCTGCTGCAGCATCTCGAGGCGACCGGCGAAAAGCTCACCAGCCTGAAGCGGGTCGTGATCGGCGGCTCGGCCTGCCCGCGGGCGATGACCGAAGCCTTCGAGACACAATACGGCGTCACCGTCGACCATGCCTGGGGCATGACCGAGACCAGCCCGATCGGCTCCTTCTGCACGATCAAGCCCGATTATGCCGATCTCGAGGGCGAGGCGCTCTACGACCTCAAGGTCAAGCAGGGCCATCCGCAGTTCACGGTCGAATTCCGGCTGACCGATGATGAGGGCAGGGAGCTGCCCTGGGACGGCAAGACCTTCGGGCGGCTGAAAGTGCGCGGCCCGGCCGTCGCCGGCGCCTATTACCGGCACGACCAGCCGATCCTCGACGAGCATGGCTTCTTCGACACCGGCGACGTCGCGACCATCGATCCGCATGGCTACATGCAGGTCACCGACCGCTCCAAGGACGTGATCAAGTCCGGCGGCGAATGGATCTCCTCGATCGAGCTTGAAAACCTCGCCATCGGCCATCCCGATGTGGCGGAGGCGGCGGTGATCGGCGTCGCCCATCCGAAATGGGATGAGCGGCCGCTCCTGGTGATCGTGCCCAAGCCCGGCCGGACGCCCGGCAAGGAGGAGATGATCGCCTTCATGACCGGCAAGGTCGCGAAATGGTGGCTACCCGACGATGTCGTGCTGGTCGAGGCGATCCCGCACACCGCGACCGGCAAGATCCAGAAGACGGCGCTGCGCGAGATGTTTCGGGAGTACCGACTGCCCGTCGTTTAGGCGACACCGCGGCCAGCCGATCGGCCTGGGGACAACCCGCTGTCGCGGTGCGCGGGGGGCAAAGCTTCATCCCCTCTTAACCCTGCCGGGGTACGCCTCGAAGCAGTCGTTAACCAATGTGCCGTGCTTGCTGATGTCCATGCGTCGAGTGAATTGGAATCTCCAGGCGGAAGGCGCCGATTCCCCCCTTCAGCCCCAGACCGGCCAGTCGGCTTCCGAGCCGGCCGCGGTCCGTTACTGGCGGACGCCGAGGAAGACCGCGAAGCCGCGGGTCGAGCCGGAAGTCGTCGAGGCGGAGGTCGTCGAGATCAGCCTTCCCGAACCCGAGCCCGAGCCAGTGCCGCTTGCCCCGGCCGAACTCGACCGCGTCCGCTTCTGGCGGACGCCGCGGCATCTGATGCAGCAGGTCTGGGGCGAGACGCAGCTCGCCGAGATCGCCGCCGCCGAAGGCACGTCGGAAGCGATGGTCGCCGCGCTCGACAGCGAGGGCTGCGCGTACGCGCCTGCCATGGCGTGCGAGGAGGCGGAACCGGGCGTCGAGACGATGCCGTCGACGCCTTTCGCCTTCCTGTCCGACGACGCCTTCTGGGAGTTCATCCCGGATGCCGAGCGGGCCGACGAGACCGCGATCGAGACCCTGGCCGAGACGCTCCCCGAGCCGGCCCTGCTGCCCGCCCCGCCGCTGCCGCCGGCTCTGGCCGAAGAGCGGCGGGTCGTTCCGCAGGCCGACGGCTTCATGGGTGCCGCGGCGACCGCGACGCCCTGGAGCGGCATGGGCTGGACGCAGAGCTATCGGCTCGATGTGAGCTTCACCGCCCCCGCCATGCCCTCCGCTCCGCCGGCAACCGCACCGGTCGAGCCGCCGGTGCAGGAAAGCCCGCCGCCGGCACAGGCGACGAAAAACGCCGTTCCGATTCTCAAGGCCGAGCGCCCGCAACGCGCGCCCGAGCCCGATGCCTCGGCGCAGCGCGCGAAGCGCCGCGGCGTCGAGATCGCGCCGGCGGTTTCGGTGGTGATCCCGGGTTTCGAGCTGCCGCCGATCGATTTCCTGGCCGAGCCGCCGCAGATCGAGAGCGCGATCCCGGTCGAGATCTTGCAGCAGAATGCGGGCTTCCTCGAAGGCGTGCTGGAGGACTTCAATGTCCGCGGCGAGGTCGTCCAGGCCTGCCCCGGCCCTGTTGTGACGCTTTACGAATTGGAGCCTGCACCGGGGACCAAGTCGTCGCGGGTGATTTCGCTGGCGGACGACATCGCGCGTTCGATGAGCGCGATCTCGGCGCGCGTCGCGGTGGTGCAGGGCAAGAACGCGATCGGCATCGAATTGCCCAACACCAAGCGCGAGACCGTCTTCCTGCGCGAATTGCTGGCGAGCCAGGACTTCGAAGCGACCAAGCACAAGCTGGCGCTCTGCCTCGGCAAGACCATCGGCGGCGAGCCGGTGATCGCCGACCTTGCCCGCATGCCGCATCTG
>NZ_JAFKFX010000006.1 GCF_017308075.1 Allobosea sp. | reverse complement strand
CCTCGCTCGGCTACAAGCCGCCAGCACCGGTCGCTGTGGTCTGGCCGGCTGCGCAAACCCAACCCGCTTCGCCGGCCATCTCAACCGTGGCCGCCAAGCCCACCATGCACTAGATTAGAACCGGGCCACCTAACGGGGGCGGGCCAGTTCGGTCAGGAGCCGGGCGGCCATCTCGTGCAATGTGATGTCCCGCCGCTTCTCGATCAGCCCCACGATGAAGGCTTCATGCGCGTCAAGGCTTGAGCCGCGTCGTCGGCCTTGCGGGCGGGCCGTCCGCTCGCCCGCCTTGGCTCGGGCAACCCATCGGATCGCGGTCGAAACCCCGATGCCGAACCGGGACGCTGCCTGCCGCGCTGACAGGCCGTTCGTCGAAGCCTTCAAAACACGAATGCGAAGATCGTCACTCAGAGCTCGCGCCATTCTTCACCTCCTTCAACAGGGAGGTTGAATCAGCACGACCCGAGCTCGTCACATCACAATCGATTCAACGTTCGGCGGAAACGCTCTAGATCGCCGCGCGTCCGTTCGGACGCGGTCACGGTGATCTATCTCAGTGTTACCGCATCGGAGTTTTCCGAAAAGTGGAGTCCACTTTTCGGTCCGATGCTATAGGGCGGCTGCCTCAGTACCGGTTGCGCTGGGTCGCGTCGTCGATCGCTGTCAGCCCGGAGAGCGCCTGCGACGAGCGGTTGACCTTGTAGAGTGCGCGAAACACCCGGCGCGCATCCTCGTAGCGCCGGGCGTTGAAATAGGACCAGCCGCGCATCAGCATCAGGTCGGTGGTCTCCGGGGCGTATTTGGCGCGCTCCTCCAAGGTGAGCAGCGCGGCGTTGAAGTTCTTGGCGTCGTACTGCGCGTAGAAGCGCTCGGACAGGAGCAAAGCGGAAAGCTCGCGGCGGCGCGCAGGGGGCAGCGCGGCCGAGGTTGCTGCGGCTGTCGCTTCGTTCGTCAACCCTTGCTGGAGCGCGGCATAGGCCTTGCCGGCGGCCGCATCGGCCACCACCTGGCCGTCGCCTGTGCGCATCGCTGCCTCGAAGGCCTGCATCGCCGATGCCGGGCGCTTGAGATTGAGCAGGCACCAGCCGCGCGCCAGCGCGGCAGCGCCGGAGCTGCCGCTGCCGCAACTGCCACCACGGACCGGGCGCGCCGCCTCACGCAGCGCGGGGGGACGTTCGGCAGGCAGGTAAGTATCGACCGGTGCAGGTTCTGTTGTCAGGCGCCGCGCTGCCGTCGGAGGCCGGGGGGAGGCTTCGGGTGCCTGCGCCCGCGGCATGCGCTCCACAGCAACGGGCTCCGGCGTGGCCGGCCTGATCCCGGTCTCGCGCGGCGGGGCCTCGCGAGCCGAGAGGTGGCGCCGGCGCGGGTCCAGAATATCGGCGATGCGCTGCGAACGCCCACGCCATTCGGCGATGATGGCACGCAGACCCGCCACGTCGCGCAGCCTCTGGCGCGCCAGAGCCAGACCGAAGGCGGCGGGCTCATGCTCGCGATCCCAGGCCAGGGCGGTTTCGAACCAGTGCTCGGCCGGTACGGTCTGGCCGGAATTATAGGCATACCAGCCGAGCGCGGCGGCGCCGAGCGCGTAACGGTCGGCGCTGACCGTCTTGACGATCCGCTCCAGCACGACCGCTTCCAAGCGCGGTGGCGGCTCCTGCGTCAGCAACGCCGTCAGGGCGTCGAGATAGGCCTTGCGGTTGGCCGGGCCTGCCTCCAGCCATTGCGAACCGAGGGCCTCGGCTTCCTGGTATTTGCCGTTGGCTGCGAAGGCGAGTACGGCGCCCTCCGCCGCTTTGGCGCCGCCATTGCGGGTGAGCGCCATCCGGAACCAGTCGGACGCCTTGGCCGGCTCGCCATGGTGCAGGGCGTAGAAGCCGAGCAGGATCGGGTCGTCCGGCGTCGTCGCGGCGTTGGCGAGTACCTCCAGCCGGCGCAGATCGTCGGCGCTGACGGTGAGCTTCGGGTCTTCCGCCGCCCGGCCGATGCGGCGGCGGGCCAGTTCGTCACGGATGCTGGCGAATTCGTTCTGCCGTTCCAGCGCCATCAGGGCGTTGACCTGCTCGTCCTGCAGGGTCGAGAGCGCCTTCTGCATCGTCCCGAGCCGCTCCTCCGCCTTCTCGCAATTGGCGAGGATGTAGGAATAGGCGTCGCGTGCCCGGTCCCTGCGCTCGGTCTGGACGAAGGCTTCGGCAACGCGCCAGAGCGCATCGACATTGGCGCAGGTGAGCAGGGCAGGCGTCTCGGTGCCGATCCTGATGACCTGTTCCCACTGCCGGGCATTGGAGGCGTTGACCAGGCGCTGGGCGGCCTCGGCCTGGTCGAGCTGCTGGACGAGGTCCGCCGGCGGGCTCCAGCCGGTTTCCTTGGTGCTGCGCCCGGCGATGGCAGCGCGGACTTCGCTCAGCTTGCCTTCGGCAAAGAGCTTCCACATCCGCTCGAGTTCGGGGTCTCCGGCCGGGATCGGCGTATTGAGGTCGGTCGGCGGCTTCCACTGCGGATAGAGTGCACGCAGCCTCGCGAGCTCCGCCTCGAAGCGGCGCGTGTCGCCCTGGCTGGCGAAATAACGCAGCGCGCTTTCGTCGACGGGCGGAGCCGGTTGGGCCTGACGCTGCCCGGCCGGCAGATTGGCAGGCGGCGGGGCCTGGGCGAGCTCCGGCTTGATCTCGGCCCTCTCGGCCATGGGCTGGTCCAGCGTGAAAGCACTCGGCGTGCCTGGCTTGGGCGCCGGCGGCAGCTCGCCTCCTTGTCCGAAGCGACCGAGACCGTAGAAGATGGCCCCCGATGCGACGGCAGCCAGCAGGATCGACTTCACATGCATCGCTGATACCTCTCGCTCAGCATCGCCAGCGTGAGCAGATGCAGGGTTGAGGGGTAGTAGGCCGTCGGCACGAAGGATTTCAGCTCTTGCGGGATCGCGGTGCCGTCGGCCGCGCAGGCCAGCGCGGCTACGAGGATCCGGTAGCCGGGATCCGAGAGCTGTTCGACTGCCTGCTTGCTGCGGACGTCGACGATGGCGGGCCCGTTCGCCCAGGCCGCGCGGAATGGCGCGAGGCGCCCCGGTTCGCCGAGGCCGGCCCGCAGCAGATAGAGCGGGACACGCATGGCATTGTAGCCGAATTGCGCGGGGAAGCCGTCGGCCGGTCGAGGCTCGGCCTTGACCGACATCCATTCGGGTGCGGGCATGTTCGCCTTGGCGAGCGTGTCGAGCAGCTTCAGCCCGGTCGCCTGGACCTTGAGCCAGCCATTGTCGCCGGTGAGACGCGCCATCACCGGCAGTGCCTCGAAGACCCAGTAGGAGGGGTTGATCACCGGTCCGTCGGCTCGGTCCTTCTCCGAGAAGCCGGTGACGGCCGGCATCAGCCAGGTTTCGCTGCCGCGTTTCAGGAAGGTGGCCTTGGCGATGTTGCGGGCCAGTTGGCGGGCGGCGTTGGTGTAGCCGGGCATCGCCCAGGCCGAACCGGCACAGTTCAGCGCATAGGCGATCAGCAGATCGCCATCGGTGGCGTTGTTGATGTCGGTGACGCGCGGCGTCGCCTTCGGGTCCCAGCGCCAGGCCGCGAGCCCGTCGTCGCGGATCAGCAGCTCCGTGCGCGTGAAGGCGAGGATGCGGGCAAAGCTCGTGCGGTCGCCGGCGAGGCAGGCGAGCAGCAGGCCGTAGCCCTGGCTCTCGCTATGGCTGATCGCGCCGTTGAGGTCGTCGACGACGCGCCCGTCCGGCATGACGAATTTCTGCCGATAGAGCTCCCAGGCTTCGAGCGGCAGGGTCGCCTGCGCTGCGGGTGCAAAGGCGAGCATCGCCGCGGCGACGGCTCCGAGCAGCCTTTTCATCGGGTTCCGTCTCATGGCTTCTGGCCCAGACGGCCGAGCATCAGCGAGGTCGAGATGCCGAGCGCGATGCAGGCGCCGAGCAGGGCCAGCGCATAAACGCCGATATTGCTCGACAGCCAATTGGCGAGGACCAGGCGCATATTCGCCAGCGAGAAGCTGCGCGTCATCACCATGGAGGTTTGGCTCGGCTCGACGACGTGGACATCCTGGCTGCCCCGGAAGGCGGTGACCTGCCCGGCGAGCTTGGCCCAGTTGCCGGGCGTGACGATGCGCGAGACCGTCGCTTCCAGCGTTTCCTCGCGGCGCGCGACGAAGGCAGTCCAGACCTGCCGGCTCGCCGGGTCAACGGCCTGCGCGGCGATCATATCGGTGCCATCGGCCGGCTCGTAGAGCCCGCCTCCGGAGGACGGGATGCGCAACTGGGCGAAGGAGAGATGGAAGGTCCTCTGCAGCCATTGGTCGAAGGCGACGAAATAGCGGGCCAGGGGCCCGCCGAGCGAGCTGCGCCAGCGATCGCGCAGTGCGTCCGTCGTCGGTTCCGCCTGCTCCTGCGGACCCGGTGCCTTCTGACCTTGGAAGCGGTTGATGACCGCGTCGAAGATCGCCCCGGCGTCGTTCTCGGGCGCGATCAGCACGGTGTCGGCGCGTGTCGGCCAGGTCGTGCGAACGTTTTCCGCGACCCCGACGCGCGGCAGAATACCCTGCGGCAGCTGGCCGGCGGCGCCGACGATCAGGGCCGGCTGATCGTCGGTGGTCGCGACGGTGGCGAGGGCGTCCACGGCCAGCGGCCTGGCCGCACGCTGGGCGATGCGCGCAACCAAGGTCGCCGCCGCACCGTAATTGGCCGTGTCGTGGCGGCCCAGGATGAGCGGGATGCGCGTCGCCAGCGAATAGGGGAAGCCGGTTCCGGCGACCGCCGCGAGATTGGGCTGCACGCCGATCTTGGCGAAGTCCGGGAAGGAGAGGGTCGAGGTGTCGAACAGCGCGAAGCGGCTCCGGCCGGGCAAGGTCGCGCCTGGTCCGCAGGCCTGGTCGGAATGGGTCAGCGTCACCGCCTCGAGCCAGATCTCGTTGATCCCCGGCCTGAAATGCCGCAACGGCACCGTGATCGGAAACTGCTGGAGCAGCCCGCCGGAGGTCGCGTTGAAGGGCACTGTCGCCGCGACATTGCCGTTGACGAAGATCTCGAGATGGCTGCCTCCGGGCAGCACATCGGCCGCATAGGCCGCATCGAGATAGAGCGTCGCCTCGCCATAGGCGTTTGCATAGGAATCGCCGGGAAAGGCGACGACGGCGCGTGTGCGCAGCCGGCGGCCGGAGGATTCCTGGCTTGCGATGCCGAGCTCGGAAAAGCGCAAGGCGCGGGCCTCGGACAGGAAGGGCGCGTTCGGCAGATGCCAGCTCGACGTGTCCATCAGCTGTCGGTTGACATTGGTCGGCCGCGAGACGGGCGCCGTGAGCAGGGTCGCGACGACGTTCTCGATGTCCGGCCAGCTCGCGCCGGTGACCAGCAGAGTCGACGGGCCGAGGCGGGCGTCCGACACGAAGCCGACGAAGCTGCGTGCCTTGGCCTCCTCGGGAACCTGCGTCAGGAGATCGGGCAGTTCCGCGGTCGTCGCAAGGACGACGGTCAGCGTGCCCGGCCTCGCCCGGCCGGGCGCCCGTTCGGAGACCTGCACCACCGCCTGGCCGTAGCGTCCGCGCAATGCGGTGGCCTGCGAGACCGCGAAGATCATGTTCGCCGCCGCAGCGCTCGAAGCCCCCGGGGCGACGATGCGGATGGTGGTCTGACCGTTCTCGTCGGTGCCGATCGCCGGCAGGTCGTCGATGCTGCGCAGGCGCAATTCCGTCGCACTCGGCGAGCGGAAGTTGAGCTTGGTGCCGGCACCGTCGATACGGGTCCAGAGTTCATAGGTCGACGCGACCGAGCAATCCGTGCGGTGACGCTGGATCGCCTCGAAGCGGATCGTGTTCTGACCAGGACGGAGCAGGCCCTTGCGCAGATTGGTCGAAAGGCGCGCCAGGCGGTCCGAGGAGGCGACCGGCGTTTCGAGCACCCGCTCGCCATTGATCCGTACCGTCAGGCGCGAGGCTTCCGGCATGACGACGAGCGCATTCTGAAAGGCGACGTCGAGCGCGAGGTCCGAGTTCGCCTCGTCCTGGGTCAGATAGAAGGCCCAGTTGCGCGTGTCGGCCTCGCCTTCCAGCGTCACCCGTGCCGCCGGCAGGAGCGGCTTGAAGCCGAATCCCCCGGCGGAAGGTAGGGCGGTGCTCGGCATCGCGGCCGTCGGCGCGGGCGTGATCGGCGTGGGGGCAGGGGCCGTCGGCGCGGCGCCGGCCGGAGCCGGCGGTGCGATCATGAACGGCGCCGGGGCACCACCCGGCGCGCTCGGCTGCTGGGCGAGGACGGGAAGCGTCGTGGTCGCCAGGGCGATGGCCAGGGCGCGCAACAACCGGGGCGGATGGAACGCCGTCATTCCGCGGCGCTCGGCTTGCTGGCGACCTTGCCCAGCCGATAGAGGCCCATGAAATAGGACAGGCCACGGCTGGTCTGGAACAGCGCGATCCGGAGGAAGCGCGTCGTACCGCGGACGACGCCGATATTGTTGCGCCGCGCCTTCTGGAAGCGGCTCCAGCGCTCGGCATCGGAGAAGGCGAGATCGGCGATCATCCGGCTGTGCAAGGGTTCGGATGGCTCGTAGCGGCAGCCGAGCATCAGCCCCTCTGCCTCCTGCTCGATGCGCTTGATCCGGATCGGCAGCGTGCCGCTGGGCATGGCGAGGCTGGTTTCGAACGAGATCAGCGCCTGGTCGCCGATCACGGGCTTGCTGCCGATCGACGTCCCGCCGATGCGGATCGCGATGCCGTCGACCGAGGCGTTCTCGGTGACCATCGGCATTTTCTCGCCGTTCAGCGCCATCTCGCCACGGCGTTTGACGGCGAAACGGCGGGCGGCGCGGCCCTCCGGCCGTTCCGAGACGACGCCGAGCGCGCAGCCGGCCATCAGCAGGTTCATGATGTTCCACAGGCCGACGACCAGCGTCGTGTCGGCATTGTAGGGCTCGGCGATGGTCCGCCAGTACTGCGCGACCACCCCCAGCGCCAGGATGATGAAGATGATCAGGAACGGCATGCCGAGCTCGGAAACGCGGCGCGTCTCGAGGGATTCGTTCTTGGCGGTGACCTTGAAGGTCGGTTTGCTGGGGTTGAGCAGGACCGAGATCACGGCCGGCAGCAGATACAGCGACTGGATGAACTCGTAGAGCTCGGAGATCCATGGCCAGCGATAGCGGCCATAGAGATAGTTCTGCATCATCAGGTTCACGACCATATAGCCGACGATGTAGGCGATGAACTCGCCACCGGTCGCGACGAAGATCTCGAGCCCGAAGAACAGATAGAACAGCGGCGCGATCAGGAAGATCATCCGCGCGAACGGGAACAGCCAGAACAGCGCCGTCGACGTGTAGCAAAGGCGCTGCGGCAGAGAGAGGCCTCGCTTCAGCAATGGCCGGTGATAGAGCAGGATCTGCATCATCCCCTGGGCCCAGCGCGAACGCTGGCCGATGAAGCTGGCGAAGGTCGCCGGCTGGAGTCCGGCGATCAGCGGCTTGTCGACATAGACGCTGTTCCAGCCGGCGGCATGCAGGGTGATCGCGGTTTCGGCGTCTTCGGTGATCGAGCGTCCGGAGAAACCGTTCGTCGTCAGCAGCGCCTTGCGGCTCAGCACCGCGGCCGAGCCGCAGAAGAAGGAGGCGTTCCACTTGTCGAGGCCGCGCTGGATGATGCCGTAGAACATCTCGTTCTCCGACGGCATTTCCTTGAACGTCCGCAGATTGCGCTCGAGCGGGTCGGGGTTGATGAAGAAATGCGGCGTCTGGACCAGGAAGAGCTTGGGGTCGCGGGCGAAGAAGCCGACGGTCTCGGTCAGGAAGCTGCGCGCCGGGGCATGGTCGGCGTCGAAGACGACGATCAGCTCGCCCTGCGAATGGGCGATGCCGTTATTGAGGTTCCCGGCCTTGGCGCTGAGATTGCGTTCGCGCGTCAGATAGGTGACCCCCAGCCCAGTGCAGAGCTTCTGGAGCGTCGCGCGCCGCTGCTTGGCGGCATTGGCGGCGGCGAAATTGTCGGAGTTGCACTTCTCGTCGGTGCCGCCATCGTCGAGCAGATAGACCTGAAGCTTGCCGGCCGGGTAGTCCATCGCGAGCGCCGCCGAGAGCGTCGTCGCCAAGAGATCGGCGTCCTCGTTGTAGGACGGCACGAAGACGTCGACGGTCGGCGCGTTCTTCAGGTCGATCGGCGGCGTTTCGCGGCGCGGCAGCGGCATCGCCACCACGAACAGGCTAAGGAACAGCATGCCGATATTGTAGAGTTCGGCGATGAAGAGGATGACGCCGGGGATGAAGTCCTCGATCTGGTTGACCGGCGGCAGCGTGCTCGTGGCGCGCCAATAGACATAGCGCAGCACGATCGCCGTCCCGAGGCCGAGCGCGATCAGCCGCCAGACGCCGAGCGGGCGCAGCAGCTTCAGCAGGATCATCGCGCCGACCAGGATGGTGCTGGCGATCAGATGGGCCTGGAGGCTGATCGGCAGCGCAATGAGCGCTGTGACCAGCGCTGCCGTGACGGCCCAGACGAAAACGTAAATCGCGGTTGGCATCGGTGACTTGGCGCTTCTTGCTCAGCGTACGGGTGGTGGTGGCACGGTCGGGTAGCCTTCCATCGGCCGGTCGGGAATCGCAGGTTCGGCTGGCGCAGCTTCGCGCGGCGGGCTCTGGCGCATGGGGCGCGCCTGGCGCGGCGCGCTGGTTCGCGGTGGCAGGACATCCTCGAAGGAGGGCTGCCGCACCGGATAGATCGGCGCGCCCGCCTCGCCCAGATTTGGCGTCGGTGAGGGCGAGGCGCCGACCGGATCCCAGCCGGTCCGGCCGAGCGAGGCGTTCAGCGAGTAGCCATAGGCCAGCCGCAGCAGCGCGGCCTCGCTGGCGCCCGGCTCGCAGATGCGGATCCGGATCGAGGCCGCTCCGGTCTTCGGCAAAAACAGGCTGTCGCCGCGCATCAGACGCTGCCAGACATAGATGCAGGCGTCGTTGCCGACGCCGCGTCCGTAGGCATAGCCGAACGGGCCGTATTTGTTCTGCACGAACAGCGCTGAGGTCGCCATTGCCACGCCGGGCAGGCGCTCCTCGATCTCGGCCGCGAGCACGTGGTCGTCGAGCCCGGGTTCCTTGAGCAGGTTTCCGGCGACGCCTTCGCTGTCGGGAACGTCGGCTGCGGTCAGGAACGCCACATGGATCGTGTTCTCGCCGGGCGTGCGGCCCCGCGTCGCGAGCGCGATCGTCTGGGCGATGGCGTTGTCGTAATGTCGCTGCGCGACGGCAATGGTCGGTGGTCCGCCCGGCGGCAGCGCTATCATCGCCCGGCTCGGGTCGACATTCACCGCGCGGCTCGAGAACACCAGCTCGGAATCGCTCAGCCGCTGTTCGCCGCAGCCGGCGATCAGCGCCGCCAAACCCGCCATCGTCACCAGCGTCGCCTGCCGGGAGCGCGATATCGCGCGCTTGTTGCAAAATCCGGTCGGCAGCTGCCGGGGGCCTGTCATTGTCGCGCGGAACGGTTGGTGCGGGCCGTCATGTCTTGACCATCGTTAACAATCGTTAAGGAGAACTTACTTGGCGCTGCGCGTTGAACGAGTGTCGGCCGAGAGCAAATCCATTGGGCCCAATACAATTGATTCGTGCTTCGCGGCCAACCCGTCGCTACTGTAATAAGATAATCGTGTCGTCCACCGACGATGGGTATTGCGTAGATTCTGTGGGCTGCGTCCGGCCTGACCACGTATGGCAAATGCCCGCCGGGGCCCTCTATCGGGTGCGCGCGCCGGCAGCGTCGCGGTCGGCGTGCCGAACTGACGGCCCCTGCGCCGGCGGGCGCTCGCGTCCCCGGCGGGTAACGGCGCCGGGCGAGAGGGCCGCCAGAAACCGTCGGGCTTGCAGCGAGGAAATAAAGCAAACCGGTACAGCGTCTTAATAGGTTTGGGACGCCCCGGCGAACGGCCTCCTGCCCGGGCCGTCTTCGGGTTTCGGCCGGAGGCGGCGGGCGAGCCCGACCTGTCGTGGATGCGTGAAAGCCGCGGCCGTTGCGTTTTATGCGTGCAGGCCGGCCATCGCGCCCCGTTTCCGTCACGCCCCTGTTGACGCCTTTCGTGGCGCATGCCTTGCTGGCGCCGCCGACTACTAAAAAAGGGGCAAAAAGCCTCGGTTTCGGAATGACTGACCGATGTCAGCAGAGGGGATCAGTGATGGACGAACATAAGTTGCGCGACCTGGTTGAGGGCGTGAAGGACGGTTCCGTTTCGCGACGCGCATTCATTCAGCGACTGGCTGCGGTCGGTGTTGCAGCTCCCTTCGCGTCGCAGATCCTGGCCTGGAACGACGTCGCGATGGCGCAGGCCTCTCTCGCCTACAAGCCGACCAAGGCCGGTGGCGGCGGGCCGCTCAAGATCCTGCTCTGGCAGGCACCGACACTGCTCAACCCGCATTTTGCCAGCGGCACCAAGGACCAGATCGCCGGGCGCATCTTCTTCGAGCCGCTGGCCGGTTGGGACAAGGAAGGCAATCTGACGCCGCAGCTCGCGGCCGAGGTTCCGACCCGGGCCAATGGCGGGCTCTCCGAAGACGGCAAGGTCGTGACCTGGAAGCTGAAGCAGGGCGTCAAATGGCATGACGGCAAGCCCTTCACCGCCGACGATGTCGTCTTCACCTGGGAATATGCCGCCGACCCGGCGACGGCCGCCTACACCACCGGCTCCTACAGCAACATCAAGGTCGAGAAGGTCGACGACCACACCGTCAAGGTGATCTTCAAGGAGCCGACGCCGTTCTGGGCCGATCCCTTCGTCGGCGTCGTCGGCCAGATCCTGCCGAAGCACCATTTCGGCGAGTACAAGGGCGCGAAGTCGCGCGAGGCGCCGGGCAATCTCAAGCCGGTCGGCACCGGCCCCTACAAATTCGTCGATTTCAAGCCGGGCGACATCCTGACCGGCGTGCGCAACGAGGACTACCACGTCAAGAACCAGCCGCATTTCGACACGATCGAGGTCAAGGGCGGCGGTGATGCCGTCTCGGCGGCCCGCGCCGTGCTCCAGACCGGCGAGTTCGATTATGCCTGGAACCTGCAGGTCGAAGACGAGATCTTGAAGCGCATGGAGACGGGCGGCCGCGGCAAGGTCAGCGCCGTCCCCTCCGGCGACATCGAGTTCATCATTCTCAACACCACCGATCCGTGGACTGAGGTCGATGGCGAGCGCTCCAGCATCAAGACCAAGCACCCGACGCTGTCCGACCCGAAGGTCCGCGAGGCGATCAACCTGCTGATCGATCGCGATTCGATCCAGAAGTTCATCTATGGCCGCGGCGGCACCGCCACGGCGAGCTGGGTCAACGAGCCAAAGCAGTTCAAGTCGACCAAGCTGAAATACGAGTTCAACATCGACAAGGCCAACAAGATCCTCGACGACGCCGGCTACAAGCGCGGCTCCGACGGCATCCGCGAAAAGGACGGCAAGAAGCTCAAATACGTCTACCAGACCTCGATCAACGCCCCACGCCAGAAGACGCAGGCGATCATCAAGCAGGCTTGCCAGAAGGCCGGTATCGACCTCGAGCTGAAATCTGTGACGGCGTCGGTGTTCTTCTCCTCGGACGTGGCGAACCCCGACACCTACACCAAGCTCTATTGCGACATGGAGATGTACACGACCACGCAGCCGCAGCCCGATCCCGAACGCTTCCTCAACCAGCTCACCTCCTGGGAAATCGCCTCCAAGGAGAACAAATGGCTGGGCCGGAACGTCTCGCGCTATTCGGATCCCGAGGCCGACAAGGCCTACAGGGCGGCGCAGAAGGAGCTCGACCCTGCCAAGCGCGCGGCGCTGCTGATCAAGGTCAACGAGATCTTCTGCGAAGCGCATGTCCTCCTGCCGCTGCTCTCGCGCAACCGGATGGCCGCCTCGGCGACCAATCTGATGCACGACCATTCCGGCTGGGACGTCGACACCTGGAACGTGGCCGCCTGGTATCGCAGCTGAGCCGAGGCTGGCGGCTCGCGGAGTCCTTCGCGAGCCGCCAGCCCGCTCCGGCGGCGTTCCATGCGGGCCGGTGCAGCGCGATGGCGAACCGCCATCGCCGCTAAGCCCGATTCATCTCGGCGATCCGCCCGTTTCACGGACCCTGTCTGATGGCGACCTATCTTTTCCGGCGACTGCTGATCGCTATTCCGAGCCTGCTCGGCATCAGCGTCATCCTCTTTACCGTACTGGCCCTTGCGCCCGGCGACCCCTTCGAGGAGCTGGCGACCAATCCCAATGTGCCGCCGGAAGTGCGGATGGCGCTGCGGGCCAAGTTCGGCATCGATGACCCCGTCATGGTGCGGTATTTCCGCTGGCTGACGGCCATGGCCCAGGGCGATTGGGGCTTCTCCTTCGCCAGCCGCATCGACGTCGACACGCTGATCCTGCAGCGCGTGCCGGTGACGCTTTTCGTCGTCGGTTCCTCGCAATTGCTGGCGCTCGCGATCGCGCTGCCGGTCGGGATCTACGCGGCGACGCGGCCCTATTCGATCTTCGACCAGATCGCCAACACACTGGCTTTCGTCGGCTTCTCGCTGCCGACCTTCTTCACCGGCCTGCTCTTCATCCTGTTGTTCTCGATCAAGCTCGACTGGTTGCCCTTCGTCTACCGATCCGACATATCCGCGACGGGCTGGCGCTGGTTCTGGGAGCATTTCCGCCAGGCGATCATGCCGATAACCGTGCTCGGCCTGTTCCAGGCTGCGTCCTATACCCGCTATGTCCGCTCGGCCGTGCTCGACGTGATCCGGCTCGACTACGTCACCACGGCCCGCGCCAAGGGCCTCGGCGAGACGACCGTCACCCTGCGCCATGTCACCCGCAACGCGCTGATCCCGGTGGTGACGCTCGTCGCCCTGCAGATGCCGGCGGTGTTCGGCGGCGCGATCGTGACCGAGCAGATCTTCCGCATTCCCGGGATCGGCTCGCTGCTGATCACGGCCATCCTGGCGAACGACACGCCGGTGATCATGGCGGTCACCTTCGTCTTCGCCTGCCTCGTCATCCTCTTCAACCTGATCGCGGACCTGCTCTATGGCTGGCTCGACCCTCGCATCTCCTTCCGCTGAGCCGGTGGCGGCCGTCCGCCCCGCCGCGCTCTCGCCCGGCCGCGAGACCTGGCGCCGTTTCCGGCGCCATCGCCTCGCCATGGTCAGCGCGGTCGTGCTCAGCCTGCTCATCCTCGGCGTCGTCGTCGGGCCATGGCTCTGGGCCGTGCCGATCAACGAGATCGATTTCTCGGCGCAGCTGCAGGGGCCCTCCTGGGCGCATCCTTTCGGAACCGACGATCTCGGCCAGGACCTGCTGGCCCGCATGATGTATGGCGGGCGCATCTCGCTCGCGGTCGGCCTCGCCGCCATGGTGGTGGCAACCGTGGTCGGGGTCATCGTCGGTGCCCTGGCCGGCATGTCGCGCCGCGGGCTCGACCCCTTCCTGATGTGGGTGACGGATCTCTTCCTGTCGCTGCCGCAGCTGCCGCTGCTGCTGCTGGTGATCTATCTCTTTCGCGAGCAGCTCAAGGCGGTGTTCGGCGTCGAGGGCGGCGTCTTCATCCTGATCGTGATCGTGATCGGCGGCCTGCGCTGGATGCCGGTGGCGCGGCTGGTCCGGGCCCAGTTCTTCTCGCTGCGCGAGAAGGAGTTCGTCGAGGCGGCGCGAGCGCAGGGCGCGACGAAGACGCGCCAGATGCTCGTCCACATCCTGCCCAATGCGATCGGCCCTGTCATCGTCGCCGCGACCATCGAGGTCTCCTCGGCGATCATCGCGGAATCGACGCTCTCCTTCCTCGGCCTCGGCTTCCCCCCGGACATCCCGACCTGGGGGCGCCTGCTCTTCGACGCCAAGGACCATCTCGATGTCGCGCCGCATTGGGCGATGTTCCCGGGCGCGGCGATCTTCCTGACCGTGCTCTCGATCAATTTCATCGGCGACGGCCTGCGCGACGCCCTCGATCCCCGCCGCGTCATCTGAAGCCGACCGGAAGGCGACCTCATGACTTCTCCCATTCTCTCCGTTTCCGGCCTGACGACCTCCTTCCGGGTCGAGGGGGCCTGGCGCTCGGTGGTCCGGGGCACCACTTTCGACATCGCCCCGAAGGAGACCGTGGCACTGGTCGGCGAGTCCGGCTCCGGCAAGAGCGTGAGCGCGCTCTCGATCATGCGCCTGACTCCGCCCGGCTCGAGCAAGATCGAAGGCAGCGTCAGGCTCTCGGGCAAGGAGCTGCTGACGCTGCCGGAGGCGAAGATGCGCGAGGTGCGCGGCAACGAGATCGCAATGATCTTCCAGGAGCCGATGACTTCGCTCAACCCGGTTCTGACCATCGGATTCCAGATCGCGGAGGCGCTGATGCTGCATCGCGGCCTGTCGCGCTCAGCCGCGGAGGCCGAGGTCGTCAGGCTTCTGGAGAAGGTGCGGATCCCGGCGGCCAAGGCGCGCTTCCACGACTATCCACACCGCTTCTCCGGCGGCATGCGCCAGCGCGTGATGATCGCGATGGCCTTGGCCTGCAAGCCGAAGCTCTTGATCGCCGACGAGCCGACCACCGCGCTCGACGTGACGATCCAGGCCCAGATCCTCGAGCTGATCAAGCTGCTGCAGGAGGAGGAGGGCATGTCCGTCCTCTTCATCACCCACGATATGGGTGTCGTCGCCGAAATCGCCGACCGGACCGTGGTGATGTATAATGGCGAGCAGGTCGAGACCGGCCGGACCGAGGAGATCTTCGCCAATCCGCAGAAGCCCTACACCAAGGCGCTGCTCTCGGCCGTGCCGCGGCTCGGCTCGATGGAGGGGCGCCGGCGGCCGATGCGTTTCCCGGTGGTCGACCGCAAGACAGGCCTCTCGGACGTGCCGGAAGAGACGGCCGATACCGTCGCCGCGAGCCAGCGGCCGGTGCTCGAAGTCGCCAATCTGACGACACGCTTCGAGATCCGCTCCGGGCTGCTCGGCAGCGTCTCAGGCCGGGTCCACGCAGTGGAGAACGTCTCCTTCAGCCTGCTCTCGGGCGAGACGCTGGCGCTGGTCGGCGAATCCGGTTGCGGCAAGTCGACGACCGGGCGCTCGGTCATGCGTCTGATCGAGCCGCTCTCCGGCTCGGTGCTGCTCGATGGCGAGGATGTGCTGAAACTCGACCAGAAGACGCTGCGCGAGCGCCGGGCGCGCATGCAGATGATCTTTCAGGATCCGTTCGCCAGCCTCAACCCGCGCATGACGGTCGGGACGGCCGTCGCCGAACCGCTGCTGATCAACAAGCTCGCCAATCGCCGGGAGGCGCAGGACAAGGTCGCCGATCTGCTCGAGCGCGTCGGACTCCAGCCCGACATGGCGAGCCGCTTCCCGCATGAATTCTCCGGCGGCCAGCGTCAGCGCATCGCGATCGCCCGCGCCCTCGCGGTCGAGCCGCGCCTCGTCGTCGCCGACGAGGCCGTCTCGGCGCTCGACGTCTCCGTGAAGGCGCAGGTGATCAACCTGATGCTCGAACTGCAGGAGCGGATGAAACTCGCCTATCTCTTCATCTCGCACGACATGGCCGTGGTCGAGCGGGTCAGCCACCGCGTCGCGGTGATGTATCTCGGCGAGATCGTCGAGATCGGCCCGCGCGAGGCGATCTTCGGCAATCCCCAGCATCCCTATACAAGGCGCCTGCTCGCCGCCGTGCCGGTCGCCGATCCCGCCCGCCGCCACGAGAAGCGACCGGTCTCGAACGACGAGATCAGGAGCCCCGTCCGCCCACCCGACTATGTCCCGCCGGCCCGGCAATATCGCGAGGTCTCGCCTGGCCACGCCGTGATGATCTGGGGCGAGGAATGGGAGAAGCCGGAGGCGAGGGCCTCGGCAGCGTGAGAGGAAACCGTTGGCGGAGGGAGCTGCCGGGCGAGATGTGCGGATCTGCCGAATTGCTGCCGAGCATATCTGGGCTCGGCAGCACCGCCGCGGCCAAGCTTGCGTTGATTATCTGATTATCGTTGTATTTCAGTCGTTTGATCCGGATTGTCCATGCCGCTCGACGATGCGCATGTGAATTCGGTCTTATTGGCCGCGGCTGTCTTCGTGTTGCCGCCTGCGCGGCTGGGTCGAACCCGGCGGCCGTCGCGAGCGTGCCGCCCTTTGCTGGGTGAGGGCTCAGGTCCGTTGGGAAATGCGCGGATGCGGACAATGCTAAGCAAATCGGCGCCATTCATTTTACCGGGCAGCCGCACAATGCACCTCGCATAGAGGAGCATATGATGATTCTTCCGGTACTCGGCGTTTTCAGCTTCATAGCCTTGGGATATGCGCTCTACCTCGCGTCCGCACCGGACAAGGAGACGACGCAGCCCAAGCCGCTGATCAACTGAGAAGGCGCGCGCCAGCCGGAACCGGCTGTTTCGGTCCGGACGACCTGGACGCCGCTCCATCATCATCCTGTCGGGCAGGGCCTCGCGCCGTTCGCAGCGACCGCAGCGCCCTTGTTCGATGCCCGGGCTATGCCGCCCGGAAAGCGCGTCGTTTCCGCCGCGATGCCGGCGGAGGACGTCTTGGCAAACACCGGGGAGCGGTCCGGAAGAAGCGAAGCGCCTCTTCGGCCGCTTCCGACACAACAAGCTCCGAAAGGACGCTAGAGCCTCGGACGTTTAATCGGATGCATATCCGGCATGTCTGAAGAGGTTTCTGGATTCGGCCGGGGTGACGAGGTTGCAGATGTCTCCGGCGGCCTGCCAGAGCGCGTCGAAGGTTCTAGCCGCAGAGCGCCTGAGATGGGC
>NZ_JAFKFX010000008.1 GCF_017308075.1 Allobosea sp. | reverse complement strand
GACCGGGCGCCCCTGGGACAACAGCACGTCGACCTGGCGCAGCTTCGCGACGATCTCTTCAGGCTTGTGCTTCTTCTGCGGCATAATGGGCATCCTCCAAGGCTCGAAAGCCTACTTCAGGGAGGGCCACTTTTCAGGGGGCAGGCCAGCCTTGCGCTTCCACATGCCTACCTGGGACCTGTGTGCTGCTTGCCCAGTCGCCGTTTCGCCGCGCCCATAGATACTCGTTCGCCCGCTCATGAAACTGTCCCGCCTCGTCAACGATAAAAGGCGTACCGCGCAGCCCGGCCGGAATGCCCTCGTCGATGGCCTCCTGCTTGATAATGAACACGGTTCGAGCCGCACGCTTAGAAGCTGTCTTACTCACCGACAGCCACCGCATGTCGAATTGCTAAGCGCGCACATTCCCAGGCCCACACCTTCAGTTCGAGCGTCACTCCCGGGGCACCGGAAGTCTCGTTGCCGTTGAACGGGTCACCTCGATAGAATCGACAGCATGTCAACGTCAAGTACAAATCAGATATGTTGAAGATTTTTATCGCCATATGTAGTTTGTGTATTGACAAGGATTCAGCGAGATCAGGGCCTCAACCTAGGTGTATCAAGCAAAAAGGATTCGATACGCGAATCCTGTACATGAATCCTTTTGCGCTATACGAAGCAAGGATTGAGTCCTTGGATGATGAGGTGGGGGTAGTTCTCGGGCGGCCCATGAGATCGGTGAGAATTGGCGGCTTTTCGTGGGCAGCCGAATTCAAGCGCCAAGGTGCCCGTGCCTATCGACTTGAGTCGCGAATGGCCGTGCAAACCGAACCGCCGCCCTAGATCCGGACTGCCCCAAACGCCGCGGCGTGTGTTCAGCGGCCACAATCTCCCTGACAGATGGCCGCGAATGACTTCGGTCGCGGCCAGACATCAGCCATCGATTGCCGCCAACCTCGAGGCGCGCTGGCGCCGTAGGGAAGGCCCTGCCGTCCCCATTGCAGCAATCCCCGTTGCCGGCCGGAGGAACGCTCGGATAGCGTCAAAAAAAGCTTGCCGTCGAGGACTTGCACATCAGAACGTTCAAGTGCACGATTCTGCCGTTGAGACAGGCACTTGAACGTGTTTAGGCCGCATTATGGACTTCCAAGCTGAATACCCGGGTTCGATTCCCGGTACCCGCTCCAATTTCCCTCCCGATGATCCAGATTTGCGCGCCGCGACGCGACGATGGCCGTTTCGCGGTGATGCCGCGAGCGTGAGGGCCGGCCGAATCGAGGCGGATTGCGTCCGCCGGGCAACCGCAGCAACATGATCGCGGCGCGCCCGCACGGCCGGTATCGGCATTTCAAGACTTCGGAGCGGACGACAACATAAGGGAGGCGGGCATGGCCGGCGACCTCCTTCGGCGAGATGGGCCATGCCTATGTGGTCTATGGCGTAGGGCAGCCGTCGCAGGAGCATTTCAGCGTCTTCGAGCCGCTGCAGGGCCATGGCTTCAAGAACAAGAAGTTCAGCGAGCTCAGCGGCGACTCCGTCTATGTCGGCTTCGGCATGTGATGCTGCGGCCTGACCTTGGCGGAATCCGCCTCGGCGAGGCCGAGGCGGATGGTATCAGGCTTCGGTCGCTCAGGCGTCTGCAGCTTGCGCCTTGTGGCCGTCGAGATGGCCGAGGTCGCGGGCCGGGTCGAGCCGGTCGCGGACGCGCTGCTTGAGCTGCTTCACATCGGGGAAGCCGCCATCGACCGTCCGGTCCCAGATCAGCTCGCCGTCATAGTGGATCTGGAAGATGCCGCCGGTGCGCGGGATCAGCGCGACCTCGCCGAGATCCTGGCCAAAGGTCTGGAGCAGCTCCTGCGCCATCCAGGCCGAGCGCAGCAGCCAATTGCACATGCTGCAATAGGTGATGGCGATGCGGGACAGGGGCTTGGGCGCGGATGTGGTGACGGTCATGGCGGAGGCTCCGGGGGCGCGAGGTAGCGCTGGTGGCGCCGTTTTGCGCCTGCGGGCCTCGCTTGCCAAGCGGCCGGGCGCGGCTCCGGGCGGGGAAAGGAGCGGCCACCGCAAGGGCGTGACGGCACGGCGTTGCGGGACGGGGCGATCCGGCAGGCCGGAGCGCTTGCATCGTCAGGCAAAAACCCCTAATTCCACCGCGCTTTCCGGCCCCCAGCGGCCGCCTTCGAGGATAAAGGTGTCATGGCCAAAGAGAAGTTCTCCCGCACGAAGCCGCACTGCAACATCGGCACGATTGGTCACGTTGACCATGGCAAGACGTCTTTGACGGCTGCGATCACGAAGGTTCTGGCGGAGGCTGGCGGCGCTTCGTTCACGGCTTATGACCAGATCGACAAGGCTCCTGAGGAGAAGGCGCGCGGGATCACGATCTCGACGTCGCATGTCGAGTACGAGACGCCTGCGCGTCACTATGCTCACGTCGACTGCCCCGGTCACGCCGACTATGTGAAGAACATGATCAC
>NZ_JAFKFX010000007.1 GCF_017308075.1 Allobosea sp. | reverse complement strand
TCGGCCGTCGAGAAGCCGGCATATTGCCGGATCGTCCAGGGCTGGTTGACATACATGGTCGGGTAGGGCCCGCGCAGATAGGGCGCGATCCCCGGCAGGCTGTCGACGAAGGCGAGCCCGGCGCGATCTTCAGCCGAATAGACCGGCTTCACCGCAATCCCCTCAGGCGTCGCCCAAACCTCGCCGGAGACAGGCACAGCGCCCGCCGAAGAAGCGCTCGCGCCCGCCGCGCCGGCGATCTCCGAAAAGCCAAGCTTCGTAAAATCCGGGATCAAGCTCATCGGTCTCTCCCGTCAGGACGCCGCAATGGCGTGGGCGCTGCGCAGCGCTTCGATCACATCGCAGCCAGCGAAGATGAAGGCGCTCACCCCGGCCTGGTTCAAGGCGCTTTCGAGATCGCCCGGCCGGCCCGCGAGCCAGACGCTCGCGCCTTTGGCCTGCAACGCCTGCGCGACCGCGACAGCCTCGCCGGCATAGCCGGCATCGGAGCCGCAGAGGCAAGCGAGCCTCGCGCCCGAGGCCTCGAAGGCGGTGACGAGTGCTGCAAGATCGGTCGCGCCGCCGCTGGCGAAGCCGTCTCCAGAGGGCGCTGCGAGACCACCGGCCTCGAACAGATTGCGGGCGAAGCCGGCCCGCGCCGTGAAATCGGCGATCGCGCCCAGCGTCGCAAGGAAAACGGTCGGACGCTTGCCGCGTCGTGCCGTAGCTGCATCGGCTTGATCGCGCAGCGCTTCGAACGCCGCCGCCAGCCGCACCGACGGCAGGGCCTCAGCCGTAAGTCCTGTCTCGGCAGCGACCGCCTCAGAGCCATCCAGCACCGGCGGGACGGCGAGCACGCTGACGCTCGTCTCGCCGAGATTGGGGAACTCGCTCGTCCCGGTGATCGGCTCGCGGCGGGTCGCGATCGCCTTGGCCCGCAGCCCGCGCTGGCGGGCCAATCCCTGCTGGACATGACCATTGGCGAGCGCTGCGACCATGCCGGGCAGACCGTCGGCGGCTTCGCGCTCGAGATCCTGCAGCTTGCTCCAGCCCTGTTCGCAGAGCGCCTGGGTCAGCGCTTCGAAGCCGCCGGCGCCGGCCGCCGGATCGGCGACACGCCAGAGATTGGCCTCTTCCAGCAGGATCAATTGCGTATTCCGCGCCACGCGCCGGGCGAAGGCGTTGGCTAAGCCGAGCGCCGCGGTGAAGGGCAGCACGGTAAGCGAATCCGCACCGCCGATACCGGCCGAGAAGCTGGCGATCGTGGCGCGCAGCTGATTCACCCAGGGATCGCGCCTCGTCAGCGAGCGCCAGGCGGTCTCGGCATGCAGCGCCATCGGCTTCGCTGCGAGGCCGCAGGCCTGCTGCACCCGCTCCCAGAGCAGCCGCGCCGCCCGGAATTTGGCGATGCTCATGAACTCGTCGGTATCGGCGACGAGCGTGAAGGAGATCGCGTCGCGCGCTAGGTCGAGCGCCATGCCGCCGGCCTCCAGCGCCCTGAGATAGGCGAGCGCCGTCGCCATCGCCGCGCCGAGCTCCTGCGCCTCGCTCGCCCCCGCCTCGTGATAGGGCCTGGTATCGACCGTCAGGAATGGGCCGGAAAAGCCCCGCCCCCTGAGTTCGCCGATCAGCGCAGCGAGGCGCCGGCCGAGCTCAGGCCACGTCGCTGGAAGCGCGCCATGGCTGGCGAATACGCCGATCGGATCGAGGCCGAAATCCACCTCCGCCTTGGCGGGGTCGATATCGCGGCGCGCGATCAGCTCCGCGACCAAACGGGCGTTGCGCTCCCCGGCCGGCGCCGGATCGAGCCGCAGGCGGATCAGATCGAGCATCACCCCGTCGAGCGCCGTGTCGAGAGCCGCGACATCCTCGGCGACCAGACCGTAGCCGCGGGCAGCGCGCGCACCGGCGAAGCTGAGGACCAGTGTCTCTGCGCCGCCTTCGAGGTCGGCGAGCGCAAGATCGCGAGCGGCAGCCGGCGAAGGATGGTCGAGCCTGGCAGCGACCTGCCAGCGGCCGGCAACGGCGCGCATCGGCCGCAGCCCGGCGGGCGCGGCAGGGTAGAGCGGCGCGATCCGGATGCCGTCCGCGCTCTGGGAGACGAGGCGCTTTTCGAAATCGGCGCCCTTCAGCACCTTGTCGACGGCGCTGCGCCATTGCGCCTGATCGGGCAGCGGAAAGGCGGCGGCGACCGTTTCGGGAAGCATGGTGTCCTCCGTGGCGTCTCTCACGCGAATTCGATGATGACGGCGTCGACGGCGAGTGAGTCGCCTTCCCTGGCGAGGATTTTTGCGATGGTGACGTCCTTTTCGGCGCGCAGGACGTTTTCCATCTTCATCGCCTCAACCATGGCGAGCGGCTCGCCGGCCTTGACCTCCTGGCCGAGGCTGACGAAGAGCGCCTTGACCAGTCCGGGCATCGGGCAGAGCAGGAATTTTCCGGTGTCGGGCGCGGCCTTTTCCGGCATCAGCGCCGCAAGCTGCGCCTCGCGGGCCGTGTAGACATGGGCATTGGCATAGGCGCCGGCATG
>NZ_JAFKFX010000036.1 GCF_017308075.1 Allobosea sp. | reverse complement strand
CGAGTTGCCTCAGGCTCTCTTGACTATGCTGTATCGCTCGACGGACCGCCTCTGTCGTGCGGGCGCTCCCGTGCAGAACCTGTCCCATAGCGCTTCCTTCCACTCGCGCGAAAAGACTGCACCATCAAAGCCTGGGATCAAACAACTAGGTCTATTTGAAGCCCGGACGTCGCCGCGATTTCGTGTTGATCTGTGCTGCAAGCCCAGCCTGCTTAACATTGGCCTCTTTCGCCAGACGAAGCCCGCGCAGTTTCAGCATGTTCTCTTCACGATGCTGGATCAGCTTTTCCGTTTCGGAGATAATTCTTGCGTGAGAGAGCGATCGGGTCTGAAGCTTCAAAAATTGATTGTCGGCCGTTAAGCGCTGCTTTGAGAGTTCGAACATTACGATTTCCGTTCTTGCTTAGCTTGAAAAGCAAAAAGGCCGAGCAGATGCCCGGCCTTTCGAGTGGCTAAAGTCGCTGGTGCCAGTACATCCGTGGTCAACGGCGACGATTGCCAAAATCACGCAGCCTGGAGCTGTTCCGCGGCCATCTTGCCGGACCTGCTGTCGCGGGCGACCTCGAAGCCGAGCTTCTGGCCTTCCTGCAGATCGCGCATGCCTGCGCGCTCGACTGCGGAGATGTGTACGAACACATCCTGGCTGCCGTCGTCAGGCTGAATGAAGCCAAAGCCCTTGGTGGAATTGAACCATTTCACTGTGCCGGTGGTCATTGATAACCCTCCTTTTGGCAAGACCTGTCGCTCGCCGACAGAATGTTCGACGAGTTCAGAACGATTTCGAAAGGGGGAATTATCAGAGCCGCGCCAAAGCGCGAAAATAACAACGGCCGTCCAAGCAATCTCGATATCGATACATATAATGCTATATTTGAGAAACGCAATCAGAATATTTTAAAAATACTATACCAACCGAAATATCTGAAATTTTGCGAGATTTCACAGGAACTCGGCCAGCTATGCGTAAGCCGTATGGGGCGGATTCGGGAGCAATACGCGCGCGGGAGCCGCAAGCGCCGCGACAAGGAATAACATAGTTCAGGACCGCGGCCCGCTCTGAAAAACAATCAACGGATATCAAGGCTAGGCTCAGCTGCCCGCGGCGTCTCGTGCCCTGACAAAATGCCGGCTGGTCTAACGCCTCCAACCGTGGGGCCGTTGATGTCGCCGGGTACTTTCCATGCGATCCGAGGGAAAGGGGTACCCGCACTGTAGGTACAGGCCGGGCGCACGCCCGACGCGGCGGCGACGATGCCGCGGGCATTCGCAACGCGTCATCGCATGACGTCGCCGCTGGATCGCCGAGCACCCTACGGGTCGCGGGCCGGCGATCCAGGCCATTGTCTATGCATCGGCTTCGTCCGAAGAGCGACTTCTGCTGCGCGGCCGATGTTTTCGGCCTCTCGGCTCAATTCGGCTCGGCGCTGCGCAGGTTCTGCATGACCAGCCGCGCGACCAGAGCGGACGCTTCGATATGGGGCATGTGCCCGGTGCCGGCGAGCCGGTGGCAGGCGGCATGACCAGGCAGATCGCTCTGATGGCCCTGCGGAATGATGCGGTCGCCTCGGCCCCAGATGACCTTGAGCGGTCCTGTGAAGCGTTCGAGATCGGCGGCGATCCGGAGCGCCTGCGTGCCGTCCGGAAAGAGCGACTGCGCCAGCTCGGCCTGGGCCGCACCGACGCCAAAACGCTCGCGCTCCCGCAGCACGGCCTGCGCATAGCCGCGCGGCAGCGTTGCGGCATCGCCGACCAGGCGCTCGAGCCAGGGCTGCAGGCTTTCCGGGGTACCGGCCGCGAGGAAGCCGGCGAGAAAGGCCCCGTCGATCTCCGGGCCGAGGCCGGCCGGGGCGATCAGGGTGAGCGAGCGGACTCGCACAGAAAGATTGCCCGACAGGACCGCCGCGACGGCGCCGCCGAGCGAATGGCCGACGAGATCGCATTCGCGCGCGCCGCTCGCTTCGATCTGCGCGAGCACCGCCTCGGCGAGATCGTCCAGCGAGGGCCTCGACAGGGCCGCGGCGCGGCCATGGCCCGGCAGTTCCGGGGTCAGGACCTGGCGCCCGCCATCGAGATGCGGCCGGAGCATGTTCCAGGCCGCCGCATTGGCGCCGAAGCCGTGGATCAGGACGAGCGGGGCGGCGGTCGTCGCCGGTATCGCGGAAACCGGCCGGGCCGGTGCCGCAGTCACGGCGGCCGGTACCGGCCCCTGCTCGCGCAAGGCCCGCTCCACGTCGCGGCTCTTGATCCGCCCGCCCGGCCCGCTGCCGGTGAGGCCCGCCGGATCGAGACCGGCCTGGCGCGCGAGGCGGCGTGCGAGCGGCGAGATGCTGATGCGCCGGCCGGCCTCGCCGGCGATGGTCGCAGAGGCCGGGCCGGCCGGTGCGACCGGCATGTCCGGAGCCGGCACCGGCAGCTGGGCCGCAGCCTGCGGCGCAGGCGCCGGAAGACTGTCGGCGATGCGGCCGAGCACGGCACCGATGCCGACCTCCGCACCCTCGGGCGTCAGGATTTCGACGAGGATGCCGTCGCGCTCCGCTTCGATCTCCGTCGCAGCCTTGGCGGTCTCGACGACGACGACGACCTCGCCCGCCTTGACGGGGTCGCCGACCCCGGCCGACCAGGAGACGACGGTCGCGCTTTCCATATATTCGCCGGCACCCCCGGCGAGCGTGATGTCACCAGACATGTCCACTCCTCAGGCCAGCGCCCGGCGCGCCGCCGCCGCGATCTTGGCGGCATCGGGCAGCACGGTGCTTTCCAGCGGCTCGCTGTAGGGAATCGGGATGTCGTGGGTCGCGACGCGCTCGACCGGCGCATCGAGCTCGTCGAAGCAGCACTCCATGATCGTCGCGCTGAGCTCGGCGGCATAGCCGCAGAAGCGCCAGCCCTCGTTCACCACGACGGCGTGGTGCGTCTTGGCGATCGAGGCTCGGATCGTGTCGCGGTCGAGCGGGCGTAGCGTGCGCAGGTCGACGATCTCGACCGAGACACCCTCCTTCGCCAGCTCCTCGGCGGCTTTCAGCGCGTCGACCACCATCTTCGAGGAGGCGATGATCGAGACGTCCGTCCCGGCGCGGGCAATGCGCGCCTTGCCGATCTCGACGAGATGCTCGCCCTCGGGCACCTCGTCGCGCGTGTTGTAGAGCAGCTTGTGCTCGAGGAAGACCACCGGGTGGTCGTCACGGATCGCCGCCTTTAGCAGCCCCTTGGCGTCGGCCGCCGTCGCCGGCGCGACGACCTTGATGCCGGGGATGTGCGCGACGAGCGCGTCGAGACTCTTGGAATGCTGCGCGCCGGCGCCAGCGCCGCCGCCGCCTTGCGTGCGCAGCACGAAGGGCATCGTGACCTGCCCGTTCCAGATGTAGTTGTAGATCGAGGCTTGGTTAATCAGCGCGTCGACGCTGAGCGGCAGGAAGTCGGCATACATGATCTCGAGCACCGGCCGGGTGCCGGCCATGGCCGCGGTCACCGCCATCGCGGTCAGCGTCTGCTCGGAGATCGGCGTATCGCGCACGCGCTCCGGCCCGAACTCCTCCAGCAGGTCCCTGGAGACCTTGAAGACGCCGCCATAGACGGCGATGTCCTCGCCCATCAGCCAGACGGATGGATCGCGCTGCATCTCCTCGCGCAGCGCCGCACGCAGCGCCTCGGCATAACGCATCATCGCCATGGTCAGGCTCCCGCGACGGTGTAGGGCGCGCTCGGCGCATGGTCGGTGAAGGTGGGCAGGGGGTCGTTCAGCGCCCGCTCGACCGCGGCATCGACCTCGGCGCGCGCCTCGTTCGCAAGGGCGTCGAGACGCTCGGCCGGGACGCTGTCGGCCAGCATGGCGCGCGCCAGCACGATCGGGTCGCGCTCGCGCCAGATGGCGAGGTCCTCGTCCTTCTGGTAGCCGCCGACATCGCTCGTCGAGAAGCCGACCATGCGATAGGTCTTGGCCTCGACGAGGGACGGCCCCTCGCCGCGGCGCGCCCGCTCGACGGCGGTGCCGACGGCGCGGTGGACGGCGATCACGTCATTGCCGTCGACGATCTCGCTCGGCATGCCGTAGCCCGCCGCACGGACCGAAAGGTCGGGCACGGAGGATTGCGTCGAGTGATGCGCGGTCAGCCCGTACTGATTGTGCTCGAGCACGAAGACCACAGGCAGCTTCCACAGCGCCGCGATATTCATCGATTCGTGGCAGATGCCGGTCTGCGCGGCGCCGTCGCCGAAGATGCACATGGCGACGCGCTGGCCGCCATCGGCCCGGTTCTTCATCTGCAGCGAGACGGCGAAGCCCGTCGCCGCCGGAATGCCGCCGCCGACGATGGCGTTGCCGCCGAGCAGGCCCTTCTGCATGTCGGCGATCAGCATATGCCCGGCGCGGCCGGCGCAGGCGCCGGTGGCGCGGCCGAGGATCTCGGCGACGATCGGATGCATGCCGACGCCCTTGCCGACATAATGCGCGTGGCCGCGATGCGTGCTGGTCAGCAGGTCCTCGTCGTCGAGCATCGCGGTCGCACCGATGCCGACCGCCTCCTGGCCGTCGCAGCGATGGATCGGCCCGCGCGTCTTGCCGGCCTTGTGCAATTCGCCCAGGCGCTCCTCGAGATGGCGAACCGCCACCATACGCCGCAGCATCTCCAGCTGCTCCTCGACCGTCGGTGAGTTCTTCATCGCCACCCTTCTCCCCGCGCCGCGCAGCATCGCCCGCCCTCGAGGGCAAGCGCGGCTCCGGCGCGCCGTGCCTTTTGCCGACGGGGACCCTAGCGCAGTCGGCGGCACAGCGCTATAAGTGTCTACACAAGATAATGCAGTCTTGAAACGCACGGCGGAACCAACCGCAGGGCGGCACGGACGCCCTCCGATCGCGAGCAGCGGGCGGCGGCACCATCGGACAGAACGGGCGGCCTTCCGCCGGAGCATGGAGAAGCACGATGATCTTCGACCACCGCGTCTATACGGCCCGCCCAAACCGCCTGAACGACTTCCTGAAACTCTACGAGGATGTCGGCCTGCCGATGCAGCGCCAGTATCTCGGCGAGCCCTTCGGCTTCTTCCAGACCCATATCGGCGAGCTCAGCCGGGTCGTTCACCTCTGGAAATACGACAGCCTGGCCGATCGCGAGGCGCGCCGCGACGCCATGGAGGCCGATCCCGCCTGGCAGGCCTATCGCCGGCAGGTCGTGGAGGCCGACCCGCTGCTCGACATGCGCAACCAGATCCTCAAGCCGGTCTCGTTCTTCAACCCGAAGGGCTGAGCCCACGCGCCGCGCCGGACGCCATTCATGAAACTCGATTTCCACATCGGCGATACGTGCTGGCGGATCGCCTGTGACGCGGCCCGGGCGCCGCGAACCCTCGCGGCGCTGAGCGCGACGCTGCCGGCGGCGCTGCAACTGCACACGCCGAAGATCGCCGGCCAGCACATCTACTGGCACGCCCCCTTTGTCGAGGACGCCGAGGGCGGCGTCGACGTGATGGAGGCGCAACCGGGCGCCTTCCTGTATTGGCCCGCCCGGCAATTCCTCGAGCTGATCTTCGCACCGCTCCAGGCCGAGACGGCCGAGGTGACATTGCTCGGCCAGATCGAGGGCGGGCTGCCCGAACTGCAGGCGCTCGGCCTGCGCCTGCGCGAGCAGCACGGGCGCAGGCTGTTCTCCGGCAGCCTGACGCATGCCGAAACCGCCCCGCCGGTGAGCGCCGCTGCCTCGCCGCTGCCGGCAGACCTCGTCGCCATCAGGCAAAGGCTCTGGAGCGCCTCACCGGCCGATATCGAGACCCTGCTGGCCTCGCGCGCCACCATGCACCCGGCCGGACCGCTCTTCCTCGCCGAGTCCGAGGCCCGCATCCTGCACGAATTGCTCTGGTGGGTGCGCGGCGGCCTTGCGACGGAAGAGGCGCGCGTCTCGCGCCGCATCGCCGCTGTCGCCTGCAACAAGGCCGCAACGAGGCTGCGCGATTTCTGCCATCTCGGCGAGAGCGCGGCGGCGATCTTCGCCCTGGAGGCGGCGTTCGGCCGCGAGGAGATTCCGCTCGCCGAACTGACCGACGAGGCAATCCTCTGCGCCGGCCGGCTGGCGGCCTGGCTCGACCTGCGCATTCCGTGGTCGGCGGTGAACGAGGCCGCGAGATCGGCTCTCGACGAGGCCGGCACCGAGGCGAACGCGCCATGAATACCGGGCTCGCCTCCCTTCCCGATGGCGGGGCCCTCGCCTACACGGTCCGCGGCGAAGGCCCGGCGCTCGTGCTGATCTCGGGCCTCGGCGGGCTGGCCTCGTTCTGGAACGCCTTCGCCGAGATCTGCGCCCCGCATTTCCGGGTCGTCACCTATGACCATCGCGGCGTCGGCGCCTCCTCGGCTCTGGAAGGGCCGACCAGCATCGCCGCGATGCGCGAGGACCTCGTCGGCCTGCTCGACCATCTCGGCATCGCCCGCGCCGCCATCCTCGGCCATTCCACCGGCGGCGCGATCGCGCAGAGCCTGGCGCTCGCTCATCCCGAACGCGTCTCGCGGCTGGTGCTGTCGGCGACCTTCGGCCGCCCTTGCGCCTATATGCGCCGCCTCTTCGCCGGGCGGATCGAATTGCTCGACCAGCTCGGCATCGACGCCTATCGCCGCCATGCGGTGACGCTGCTCAACGCCCCCTACTGGCTCGACGCCAACGACGCCGTCGTCGAAGCCGAGCTTCAGGCGGCCGCAGCGCGCTCGAAGCCGACGGATGCGGCGGTGGTGCGCGAACGTATGCTCGCCGTGCTCGGCCACGACGCCGATGACCGGCTGGCGCAGATCGCCGCCCCGGTGCGCGTCGTGGTCGCGGCCGACGACATCGTGACGCCCGCCTATCTGTCGCAGCGCCTCGCGGACGTGATCCCACAGGCCGAGCTGCGGCTGCTGCCGCGCGGCGGCCATTACGCCATGCGGGCGGAGCCCGCGCTCTACCGCGACGCGGTGCTGGATTTTCTGCGCGACGGGCTCCCCGCCGCCGAGACGAGGACATGATCATGGACATCACCCCTGAGCGCGGGCCGATCGGCGTCGTCGGGCTCGGCACGATCGGCCAGCGCTGGGCGGCGACCTTCGCCCATCACGGCTACGAGGTCTCCTGCTACGATCCCGACCCGGCACGCTGGGAGGCGTTCCAGGCGCTGCACCCGGCCCTGATCGACGATCTCGAGCGCCTGGCGCCGGCGCGGGCCGCGCGCGGCCCTATCCGCTTCTCGACCGATCTCGGCAAGGCGCTGGCCGGAACCGCCTTCGTTCAGGAATCCGGCCCCGAACGCCTCGACCTCAAGCAGGATCTGCTGGCAGGGATCGAGCGGCATGTCGGCGAGAACGTGGTGATCGCCTCCTCCTCCTCGGCGCTGCTGGTCTCGGAGATGCAGGCGAAATGCACGCGGCCGCAGCGCGTCGTCCTCGCCCACCCGTTCAACCCGGTCCATCTGATGCCGCTGGTGGAGATCGTCGGCGGGCGCGAGACCTCTCCTGAGGTCGTCGAGCAGACGCGCGCCTTCTACGAGGCGCTCGGCAAGAAGCCGGCCGTGCTGCGCAAGGAGGTCACCGGGCATCTGGCGCTGCGCCTGATGGGCGCGATGTGGCGTGAGGCGATCGCGCTGGTCGAGAGCGGCGTCGCCAGCGCCGAGGATGTCGACCGCGCCTTCTGCTACGGGCCGGGCCCGAAATGGACGCTACAGGGCTCGTTCATCTCGAACCACCTCAACGCCGACGGCATCGAGTCCTTCCTGACCAAATACGGCAAGACCTATCAGGACATCTGGGACGATCTCGGTAATGCGAAGCTGCAGCCGGAGACGATCACGCGCGTCTCGCGCGAGGTCCGCGAGGCGATCGGCGAACGCAGCGATGCCGAACTGCGCGACCAGCGCGATGCCGGGCTCGTCGACCTGCTGCGCGTGATGACGCAGCGCGCCGCCCTCTGAGGACAGCAACGGGAGCCCCCGCATGGCCACGGACTTTCCCTACCGTACAGCCCTCGTCACCGGCGCCTCGCGCGGCATCGGAGCCGCGATCTGCCGCCGCCTGACCGGGCTCGGCATGAGCGTCTACGGCGTCGCCCGCAGCCGCGAGGCGCTCGACGGCGTCGTCGACGAGCTCGGCGTCCTGCCCGTCATCGCCGATGTGCGCGACCCCGACGCGATCGTCGCCAGCCTCGCCGGCGCCGAGATCGACGTCCTCGTCAACAATGCCGGCATGGTCGCGACGGTGAAGCCGCTCTACGAGCAGAGCGCCGAGGAGATCGCCGAGACGATCGCGGTCAACCTGACCGCGCCGATGCTGCTGATGCGCGCCCTGCTCGGCGGCATGGTCGCGCGCCGGCGCGGCCATGTCGTCAACATCACCACCACCGCGGCGCGCGGCGTGCTGGCGGGAACCTCGGCCTATGGCGGCGCCAAGGCAGGCCTGTCCCATGCCTGCCGCTCGCTGCGCTACGATCTGGCCGGCAGCAATGTCCGGATCACCGATCTCGCACCGGGACGCGTCGAGACCGAGATCTATCTGCGCGCCTTCGGCGGCGACCGCAGCAAGCTGCACGACACGATGTACGGGAATGTCCGGGCCCTGCAGCCGCAGGACATCGCCGAGACCATCGCCGCCGTGCTCAGCCTGCCGCAGCATGTCGACGTCACCGAGATCGAGATCTCGCCAACCGACCAGGCCGTGGGCGGCCATGTCTTCAAGTCCGTGCAGGGCTGAGCCGCAGAAGCGTTCAGGCGTCCCGGTCGACCGGGGCGCCGTCGGTCAGCTTCGCCAGTACGGCGTCGCAGGCCCGGTTCCAGCCAGCTTCGACACCCTCGGCCGCGAGCACCTTCAATCCGCATTCGGTGATGCCGCCCGGCGTCACCAGACTCTGCAGCAACGCCTCGCCCGTTTCCGGCCGCTCGGCGATCATCCGCCCCGCGGCGACGAAAGTCTCCGCCGCCAGGCGCCTTGCCGCGTCCGGTTGCATGCCGTGCGCGACAGACCAGTCGCGGCCGAGGCCGATCAGCATCTGCGCCCAGCCATAGATCGCGGCGCTGACGGTCGCGGTCTCGAACTCGGCCTCGTGCGAGAGCGGAATCACCGAGCCGAGCCGCTCCAGCAACGGCCGGAGCGCCGGCAGATCGGGATAGACGGTCGTCGGGCTCGCCCCGAGCGAGGAGGCGGTCAGCGGCATGATCCGCGCGACCTGCGCCGGCGCCGCGGCCGCCCGAAGCGCGTTCAACTGCACGCCGGCACAGGCCGAGACCAGAATCTGCCCGGAACGCCAGCCAAGGCCGGTAACCGCTGCGACAGCGTCGCAGGGGCGCGTCGCCAGCAGGACGATATCGGCCACCGCCACGAGCTCCAGATTGTCGGTTGCGAGATCGATCCCGTGCCGCGCCGCCAGTTCCGGGCCATAGCCGCGCGACGACAGGATGAGTTCCGACGCCGGCAACCCGCTACGCAGGAGACCGGCGATGATCTCCTGCGCGAGATGGCCGACGCCGAGAAAGCCTATTCTGGTCATAATGCATCCATGAGTGCACACACCACCGGGCGGGTTTGCGATCGGTGGTTGATTTTTGGCCGCGACACCATTTGAAACGTCGATGGTCGTGCGGCCGCGAACGTCGCGGCAGCAGATCGGCCGTAAAGAGAGGCGGAATGCCGGACACCGCAAAGGCTCCCAGCGTCGACCCCGACAAGACGGGCGCGAAATCCATCGCGCCGCGCCGCGCGGCCGACAGCGCTGAACGCGCCTACAAGGCGATCCGGCAGCAGCTGGTCGAATTCAAGATGCGACCCGCGGAGCGAATCAACGAGGTCCATCTCGCGCAGATGCTCGATCTGTCGCGCACGCCGGTCCGCGAGGCGCTGAATCGGCTCGCCTCCGAAGGCTTCGTGGTGTTCACGCCCAATCGCGGCTTCTGCTTCCGCGGCGTCGACATCGACGACCTGCTCGACCTGTTCGAGATGCGCTCGATCATCGAGACCGGGGCCTTCGCCCTCGCCTGCGAGCGCGCCGACGAGGCCGGGATCGCCCGGCTCCAGGCCTTCTGGGCCGATGCCCGCGTCCGCTACGAGAACAAGGATCCCGACGAGATTCTCGAACTCGACGAAGGCTTTCACGTCCATCTCGCCGAGCTCGCCAACAATCCCGAGATCGTCCGCCAGCTGATCGGCGTCAATGCGCGCATCCGCTTCGTCCGCCGCGTCCAGATCGAGAACGGGCCGCAGCACTGGAGCCTGGTCGAGGATCACAGCCGCATCGTCCAGGCGATCGTCGACCGCGACCGCGACCGCGGCATCGAGATCCTGCGCAGCCACATCTCGCTGACCTTCGCCGAAGCCCGCGCCGTGCTCAAGGAAGCCCTGCTCAAGATCTTCCTGCCCGAGCAGTCCACGCCGCGCCGCGGACGTTCCCGCGCCCGGAAATAGTCCGACGCCCTCGGCCTCGCCATATTCCGGACGGTGACGGCAGGCCCCGGCCAAGGCTGGCGCCCGCCACGTCCCTTTCGTTGCCGCACTCTGTCCAGGCATTGAATTCAAAGCGCTTTTCTTCATTCCATCATGGCTGGCCGAGACAGGGCTGACATGGCTTTGCTCCGCATTTCACCAACCGGGACCAAGCCTTGCGCAGAAGCTGAGCAAGAGATCGCCAAAAGTGCCTGTACAACTGCATGCACTTATGACACGGTCTAGCCATCGGGGAAATCCCGCCTCGCATGGAACCTTTGCCGGATGCGCGACCACGTCCTTGGGCTCGACCACATCGTCATCGCCGTGAGCAATCTCACGGTGTCGGCCGAGCGCTGGCAGGCCCTCGGCTTCACGGTCTCGCCACGCGGCCTGCACAGCGACTATCTCGGCACCGCCAACCACACGATCATGTTCGAGGACGACTATGTCGAACTCCTCGGCGTGCTCGCCGCGACCGAATTCAACGCACCGACGCGCGCCTTCCTGGCCGACGGCGCGGGGCTGGAACGCCTCGCCATGCGGACCGACGACGCCGAGGCCGGGCTCGCCGCGCTAAAGCGCGACGGCTTCGAGGGCAGCACCGGGCCCTTCGAGTTCCGCCGCCCCGTCGATCTCGAGGGCGGCCGCACCGGCGAGGCCGGCTTCCGCATCTTCCAATGGCCGCTTGAACCGGCGCCGGGTGGGGCACGCCTGTTCGCCTGCCAGCATCTCACCCGCGAAACGGTCTGGCTGCCGAGCCTGGTCGAACATCGCAACGGCGCCCGCGCCCTGAAGCGCATCGAGATCGTCGCCGCCGATCCGCGTACCGAGGCCGAGCTCTGCGCCCGGCTGCTGTCGCTTTCGGTCGGAGAGCGCGACGGCGCCTGCACGGTCGCGATGCGGCCACGCGGAGCGGATTTCGTCTTCGTCGATGCCACGCGGTTCGCGCAGCGCTGGGGCCGCAATCCCGGCGACGCGCTGCCACCCTGCGGCGTCGTGCTCGCCTGCGACGACTTCGCCCGCGCGCAGCCCTTCGCGGAATGGACCGGACCGGGGGGCCTGCCCTGCGCCGCCGTCGACGGGGCTCTGATCGGCTGGGAAACGGCACCACGCCGGCCCGACTGACCGGCGGCCAGACAGAATTTCACAAGCAACCGCAATAATGGAGGGGACTATGACTGCAGGACATCCGACCCGGCGCCATCTGCTCGCCAGCGCCGGCGCCCTTGCGCTGGCGGCCGCCTTGCCCGCCGGCGCCTTCGCCCAGGAGCCGAAGCGCGGCGGCACGATCACGGTGCACATGCCGCAGGAGCAGCGCATCCTGAACCCGGCCCTGCGCGCCTCGACGGGCGTCTATGTCATCGCCTCCAAGATCATGGAGCCGCTGGTCGACCTCAACGAGAAGGGCGAGCTCGAGCCGATGCTGGCGACGAGCTGGGAAGGCTCGCCGGACGGCAAGACCATCACCATCAAGCTGCGCGAAGGCGTGAAGTGGCATGACGGCAAGCCCTTCACCTCGGCCGACGTCCAGTACACGGCGATGGAGCTGTGGAAGAAGCACCTGAACTACGGCACGGCGCTGCATTCGGCCCTCGAGGCGGTCGACACGCCGGACGCGCATACCGCGATCTTCCGCTACAGCCGCCCGATGCCGATGGACCTGTTCATGGGCGCGGCGCCGGACCTCGGCTACATCGCGCCCAAGCACATCTACGAGGGCACCAACATCCTCGACAACCCGGCAAACGTCGCGCCGATCGGGACCGGGCCGTTCAAGTTCGCGCAGTATGAGCGCGGCCAATACGTCATCGCCGAGCGCAACCCGGACTACTGGCGCAAGGGCTATCCCTATCTCGACAAGATCGTCTGGCGCTTCATCACCGACAAGGCCGCCGCGACCGCCGCGATCGAGGCCGGCCAGGTCCATATGAGCAACTACTCCTCGCTGCCGCTGGCCGATATCGACCGGCTCGGCAAGGATCCGCGCTTCGAGGTCTCCTCGCGCGGCAATGAGCGCCAGCCCTTCCAGAACACGATCGAGTTCAACCTGCGCCGCAAGCAGCTCGCGGATGTGCGCGTGCGCCGCGCCATCATCCACGCGGTCGACACCGACTTCTTCATCGAGAACTTCCTGTACGGCAACGGCAAGCGCGCCCATGGGCCGATCCCGTCCGTCTCGACCAATTTCTACAAGCCGGGCGCGCCGGACTATGCCTTCGACGTCAAGAAGGCGAACGCGCTGCTCGACGAGGCCGGCTTCAAGCGCGGCGCCGGCGGGGTACGCTTCTCGCTGAAGATGCTGAGCCCGCCCTTCGGCGAGGACATCCCGCTCTGGTCGACCTTCATCCAGCAGTCGCTGCAGCAGGTCGGCATCAAGGTCGAGCTCCAGCGCCCGGACGCCGCGACCTATCTCACCGCGGTCTACCGCGACTGGGATTACGACCTCTCGACCGGCTGGCACATCTATCGCGCCGACCCGGCGATCAGCACCATGGTCTGGTACCGCTCGGGCAGCCCGAAGGGCACCGCCTTCACCAACCAGTGGGGCTGGGTCGACCCCAAGGCCGACAAGATGATGGACGATGCGGCCTTCGAGATCGATCCCGCCAAGCGCAAGGCGGCGTATCCGGAGATCGTCAAGCTGCTCAACACCGAAGTGCCGCTGTGGATGGCGACGGAACGCCAGTTCATCTCGGTCACCAGCAAGAAGCTGAAGAACCACCACAACAATCCGCGCTGGCCGTCGAGCCACTGGGCGGATCTGTGGATCGAGTCCTGAGCGGACGCACCGGAGCGGCCTGTCCCTGGCGACAGGTCGCTCCGGGCCTGACGAACGCCTTTTGACAAGCACCGCTTGGCGATCTCGGATGGCCCGCCTTGTGCGGCCATCCCGGCTTGCTCGGCGCTGGAAGAGCACGCCATGCAAATTCTGAAGCTGGCCGGACGACGGCTGATGAGCAGCGTGCCGACGCTGCTCATCCTGCTCGCCGGTTTGTTCATCCTCCTGCAGTTCGCGCCCGGCGACACGGTCGACGCGCTGATGGCGCAGATGGGCGGCGGCGACCCGGCGCAGGCGGCGGAACTGCGGCGCTTCTACGGGCTGGAAGGCAGCGCCGCGGTGCGCCTGCTCGACTATCTCTGGCGGCTGGTCCGGCTCGATCTCGGCTTTTCCGCCATCTACAACAAGCCCGTCGCCACCGTGATCCTGGAGCGGCTGCCGGCGACGCTGATGCTGATGTTCTCGGCGCTGAGCTTCGCCTTCTTCGCCGGCATGGTGCTCGGCATCGTCTCGGCGCAGCGCGTCAACGGCTGGGCCGATACGGTGATCTCGCTGCTCGGCCTGCTGTTCTACGCGACGCCCTCCTTCTGGCTCGGCCTGATGAGCATCGTCGTGTTCTCGATCTGGCTGGCCTGGCTGCCGCCGGGCGGGTTCTACGAGATCGGTTCCGGCGCGACCGGCATCTGGCTGGTGCTCGACATCGCCCGCCATCTCGTCCAGCCGACGATCACGCTGGCGCTGATCTTCCTCGCCATCTATCTGCGCATCATGCGCGCCTCGATGCTCGAGGTCTCGACCCTCGACTTCGTGCGCACGGCGCGGGCCAAGGGCCTGACCCGCGGCGAGATCGTCCGCAAGCATGTGCTGCGCAACGCGCTCCTGCCGATGGTGACGCTGATCGGCCTGCAGGCCGGCACCATGCTCGGCGGCTCGGTGGTGATCGAAAGCGTGTTCTCGCTGCCCGGCATCGGCCGCCTCGCCTATGAATCCGTGGTGCAGCGCGATCTCAACACGCTGCTCGGCATCGTCTTCGTCTCCGCCATCATGGTCATCCTCGTGAACTTCATCGTCGACCTGATCTATGCGCGGCTCGACCCACGCATCGCGGCGGGAGCCTGAGCCATGAAGGCCCTCAAGCATTTCCTGATGAGCCCGGCCGCGATGTTCGGCCTTCTGCTCCTCGTCGGCATCGTCGGCCTCGCCCTCTTCGCCGACCTGCTCTATCCGCGTGATCCGCTCGGTCTCGCCGGCCGGCCGCTGCAATGGCCCAATCCCGCCGGCCGCTTCCTGCTCGGCACCGACGCCTCGGGCCGCGACATCGCCGCCCAGATCGCCCATGGCGCCCGCACCACCCTGCTGATGGGCGTCGTCTCGACCCTGATCGCGATCGCGATCGGCATCGTGGTCGGCGCCGTCGCCGGCTTCTATGGCGGGCTGACGGACGATGTGCTGATGCGCCTGACCGAGGCCTTCCAGACCCTGCCGAACTTCATCCTGCTGCTCGTCCTCGTCGTCGTGGTCGGCTCCAACATCACGGCGGTGACGATAGCGATCGGCGTCGTCTCCTGGCCGGCGGTGGCGCGGCTGACCCGCGCCGAGTTCCTGACGCTGCGCAACCGCGAATTCGTCCAGGCCTGCCGCACGCTCGGCCTGACCAATCGCTGGATCATCTTCCGCGAGGTGCTGCCGAACGCGCTCGCCCCGATCATCGTCTATGGCAGCGTCGTGATGGCGACCGCGATCCTGCTGGAAAGCGCCCTCGCCTTTCTCGATCTCTCCGATCCGAACATCGCCTCCTGGGGCAATCTGATCGGCCAGGGCCGCAAGGTGCTGCGCAGCGAATGGTATGTCTCGGCGATCCCCGGCGTCGCCATCCTCCTGACCATCCTCTCGGTCTCGCTGGTCGGCCAGGGGCTGAACGACGCGCTCAATCCGAGGCTTCGCAACCGATGAGCGCCGCTGAGATGAACGCCTCCGCCCCGGCTCCGCTCGTCCGGATCGAGGACCTCACCATCGCCCTGCCCAAGGGCGCCGACCGCCCCCATGCGGTCGAGAACCTGGCGCTGACCCTGAACGCCGGCGAGATCGTCTGCGTGGTCGGCGAAAGCGGCTCGGGCAAGTCGATGACCGCCTCGGCCCTGATGGGGCTGCTGCCGCCGATGCTGCCGATCCGCGGCGGCAGGATCATGCTCGGCGAGCGCGACATCGTCCGCCTGTCCGAGGACGAGATGCGGGCGATCCGCGGCCCCGAGATCGGCATGATCTTCCAGGAGCCGATGACGGCTCTGAACCCGCTGCGGACCGCCGGCGACCAGATCGCCGAGATGTTCCGCGCCCATACCGATCTGCCGAAGGCCGAGATCGAGGCGCGCGCCCTCAAGCTGCTCGACGAGGTCGGCATTCCCGAACCGGCCTCCGCCTATCGCGCCTATCCGCACGAGCTCTCCGGTGGCCAGCGCCAGCGCGTGATGATCGCGATGGCGCTGGCGCTCGAGCCGAAGATCCTGATCGCCGACGAGCCGACGACGGCGCTCGACGTCACCATCCAGGCGCAGATCCTCAAGCTGATCCGCGACATCCAGCGGCGCACCGGCATGTCGGTGCTGTTCATCACCCATGATTTCGGCGTGGTCGCCGAGATCGCCGATCGGGTGATGGTGATGCAGCACGGCAAGGTGGTCGAAAGCGGCAGCGCCGCGGCCGTGCTGGAGAACCCGCAGCACCCCTATACCAAGGCGCTGATCGCGGCCGTGCCGAGCCTGACGCCGCCGCCGCCGCGCACGCTGCCCGACCGCAGCATCGCGACGGTGAGCGACCTCTCCAAGACCTATCGCAGCGGCGGAGGCTGGTTCGGCCGCAAGCAGCGCGTGACCTATGCGGTGAAGTCGGCGAGCATCGCATTGCCGAGCCAGGCGACCCTCGGCATCGTCGGCGAGTCCGGCTCGGGCAAGTCGACGCTGGCCCGCTGCATCGTGCGCCTGCTCGACCCGGACCAGGGCGCGATCGAACTCGACGGCGTCGATTTCGGCAAGCTCCAAGGCGAGAGCCTGCGGCGCCACCGCCATCTCGTCCAGATGGTCTTCCAGGACCCCTACGCCTCGCTCAATCCGCGCCGCACGGTCGGCGACCTCGTCACCCAGGGCCTGATCGCGCGCGGCACGAAGCATGGCGTGGCAATGGCGCGGGCCAAGGAGCTCTTCGCGCTCGTCGGCCTCGACCCCAGCGCCACCGACCGGCTGCCGCACGAATTCTCCGGCGGGCAGCGCCAGCGCATCGGCCTCGCCCGGGCCCTGGCGCTCGAACCCAAGGTGCTGGTCGCGGACGAAGCCGTGTCGGCGCTCGACGTCTCCGTGCAGGCGCAGGTGCTCAAGCTGCTGGTCGAACTGCGCGACAAGCTCTCGCTCTCGATGATCTTCATCACTCATGACCTGCGCGTCGCGGCGCAGATCTGCGACCGGATCGCGATCATGCAGCGCGGCGAGGTCGTCGAGCACGGCGTGACGGCCGAGATCTTCGCCGCGCCCCAGCACCCCTACACCCAAAGGCTGCTCTCGGCCGTGCCGGGACGAGCCAACTGACGGAGCCTTGCGCCATGAGCGAAGTCCACGAACCCGGCGAGACCTTCGTCGTCCAGCCCGGCACCGCCACCAGCTTCTGGCAGCCCGTGCCGGCCAACGGCCATATCGAGGTCGCGCTCGACCCGTCCAAGGTCAAGATGGACAACCCGCTGGCCTTCGGCACCCAGACCGTGCCGCCCGGCGGCTATGTGCGCGAACACAGCCATGACCGCCATGAGGAGGTCATCTACTTCATCAAGGGCAAGGGCCGCGCCGTGCTCGACGGCAAGGACGTCCCGGCCGTGCCCGGCACGGCGATCTTCGTCGGCAAGAGCCGCCGCCACATGTTCATCAACGACGGCACCGAGGATTTGCACTGGGTCTGGCTGATCGTGCCGAACGGTCTCGAGGACTTCTTCCGCCTGATCGGCCGCCCGCGCTCGGCCGGTGAGCCCGCGCCGGAGAATTTCCCGCGGCCCGAAAACGTGCTCGAGATCGAGCGCCAGACGGTCTTCGCGGCCCAGCCCGCCGACCAGCGCAAGCCCTGACGGAGGCTGGAATGGCGAGCGAGCGGCGCCTCGCGCTGATCGGCTTCGGCACGATCGCGCGCGACATTCACGCCCGCCTCGGCGGCGAGGGCTTCGGCTTCGCCTGCCTGCTGCGACCGGGCTCGCCGAGCCGGGCGAGCCTGCCTGCCGGCGTCGCTGCGCTCGATAGCCTTGGCGAGCTGCTGGCCTGGCGCCCCGACCTCGTGGTCGAGGCCGCGGGCCATGCCGCCGTCGCCGAGACCCTGCCGCAGGTGCTCGCCGCCGGCATCCCGGCGCTGCCGGCCTCGACCGGTGCGCTCGCCGACGATGCCCTACTCTTGTGCCTCGCCGAGGCTGCGCAAACCGGAAATGCCCGGCTGATCGTTCCCTCCGGCGCGGTCGGCGGCCTCGACTATCTCGCGGCGCTGCGCGAGACGCAGGACGCTGAAATCCGCTACACCTCGCGCAAGCCGCCGGCAGCCTGGGCTCCGGAGCTCGCGGCGGCCGGCCTCGCCGAGAAGGCCGCGCAGGCGGAGATCGTGCTCTACGAAGGCACGGCGCGCGAAGCCGCCAGGCGCTATCCGAAGAACCTCAATGTCGGGCTGACGATCGCGCTCGCCGTCGGCCATGACCGGCTCTCGGTCAGGATCGTCTCCGACCCGGCCGCGGCTGGCAACACGCATGAGGTCGAGGCGACGAGCGCGCTCGGCACCGCGCGGATGAGCTTCGTCAACCTGCCCTCACCCGCCAACCCGAAGACCTCGGCCCTGACGGCGGCGAGCCTGACCGCCGCGATCCGCCGCCAGTTCGATCGCATCGCGATCTAGCCGGCAGGCAGGTGGAGAACGCCAGATGACCGTGCCTGTCTTGCCACCGCTCGCCGACCTCGTCCCGCCGCGGCTGCGACCGGGCCATGAGCTGCTCACCGAAGGCGCCGTAATGGCGCGCGACTGGCAGGTCGGCCGCAATCTCTTCCTCGATACGGCGCGGGTCGCCTGCGAGGCCGACTACAAGCGCCGCACGGCCGCCGAAGGCCGGATCATGCAGCACGCCCATATCGGCTTTCGCAGCGTCGAACGCACGCTGGAGGCGATCCGCAGCGTGTATGAGAGCTGTGCCGGGCGCGGCGTCACCGTCGACCGCTTCGGCATCACCCTCGACTGGTCGATGGGCTATCCTATCGCCGAGCGCGACAAGCGCCCGCGCGGCACCGGCATCGTGCTGACCGGGCCGGAGGATTTCGCCCGCATCACCGGCGTCGTCCCAGCCGCGGCGCATTTCGGCGATTTCATGCTCGGGCTTCCCGGGGCCGTCGAGAATACGCGTGCGGCCCTAGCGGCGGGCGTCACCACGGTCGGCAATCTCGGCCAGTACTTCACCTTCCGCCTGCCCGACTGGGACGACGACGTCGCGACGACCGAGGCGACCGTGACCGCGCTCGGCCTGATCGCGGCCCAGCCGGTCGAGGTTCTCGTCCATTCCAATCTCGACGACGGCTTCGCCGGCCTTTTCTCCGACATGAGCTCGGCGCTCGGCATGGTGCTGGTCGAGAAATACATCGTCGAGGAACTGATCGGCGCCCGCGCCTCGCATTGCTACGGCCATCATTTCACGGCGCCGCTGGTGCGGCTCGCCTTCCATCACGCACTGATGCAGGTGACCGACACGCCCGGCAGCATGATCTTCGGCAACACGGTCAGCTACAAGTCGACCCCGGCCGGCAATTTCGCCAGCCTCGCCAGCTATCTCCAGGCCGATATCTGGTCGCTGCGCCGGCAGCACAGCGGCCACGCCATCAACCCGGTGCCGGTCACCGAGAACGAGCGCATTCCCGACACCGACGAGATCATCGACGCCCAGACCTTCGCTGGAAAGCTGGTCGAGCATGCCTCCGCCAGCCTCGGCCTGATCGATCTCGCGCCGGTCGATGCGATGGCGGCAAAGCTCGTCGCCGGTGCACGCCAGTTCCGCGACCGTGTCCTTGCCGGGCTTGCGCAGATCGGCGTCGACATCCGCGATCCCGCCGCCACCATGCTGGCTCTGCGCCGTATCGGCCCACGACGGCTGGAAGCGCTCTACGGCGTCGGGACGCAGGACCGCGCCGCCTGGGGCGGACGCCGAGCGCTCGTCGAGGCCGAATGGGTCGAGGAGCTCCGCCATGAGACCGAAGCCTGGCTCGACAAGGTCGCGGCGCCGGTTCGCAGCGGCATCGGCCAGGCGGGGCTCAAGGTCTGCGTCGCCAGCAGCGACGTGCATGAGCACGGCAAGAGCCTGATCGAGCATCTCCTGACCCAGCTCAAGGCCGAGCCGGTCGATGGTGGCACCTCGGCCGATCCCGACGACCTCGTCGCCATCGCCCTGGCGAATGGCTGCGACGTGATCGCGATCAGCACCTATAATGGCATCGCCCTGCGCTTCGCGACCGAGGTGCTGGCGGCGCTCGAACGCGCCGGCGCCAGCCTGCCGGTCTGCATCGGCGGGCGCCTCAACCAAATCCCCGAGGATTCGAACTCCGGCCTGCCGGTCGACGTCACCGATGATCTCGCCAGGATCGGGGCCATTCCCTGCATCTCGCCAGAGCGCCTGGTCGCGGAGCTGAGCGCCTTGGCCGGCCCCAACCGGGCTCGACCTGACCGGCGGACGATGTGACACGCGGGATCCGGGCCCGCATTGATGCGGGCCGGAGCAGACCGCCTATGCGCCGGCGCGCCTCAGCCTGACATCGGATCGAGGAAGAAGCGGTCGCTGCCCGCCTGCCCCCCCTTGAGGACGACCTCGACGCCATTGAGTTCGTCATCGGCCAGCAGGGCGCAGACATGGCTGGCCTGCTGGCCGCTGGAGGCCGCGATCTCGAGCGCATAGGCCCCGCAGCTGCGCATCGCAAAGCTCGAACTGTCACCGCCGGCAAAGATGACGCGCCGCAGCCCCGCTTCGCCCACGGCCTGCCGGAACAGCTCGGCGAGCGCGAGGCCAACGCTGGGCGCGCGGGCGAGGTCGAAAGCCTGCGTGACCTCGCCGCGCGCAGTAAAGACCGCGGTCGAGCGGCCGGCGCGCAGGGCCGCGACCATCGTGGGAGCCACGGCCGCGACGGCGCGCTGCGCGTCGTCGCTTGAGGTGAGCCGCTCGATCGGCAGATGCATCAGGGTCCAGCCCGCCGCTTCCGCCGCCGCGAGCTGGACGGCGGTCTGGGCGGAGCAACTACCCGAGAGTACGAGCCCCGGACCGTCCTGCACCCGGCCAGACGACAGTTCCGCGCTGCGGCCGAGGTGGGCGGCAACCGCGCCGCCGAGGCCTTGCGGGAGCCCCTGCGCCGCCAGGCTGAACACATCGCGCCTCGCCGCGAGCTGCCAGATCGCGCGGCTGACATGGCCGAGCTGAGCATTGTCGACGGTGTCGAGCACGACCGGGACGGCGCCGGCCCCGCGCTGCTCGATCAGCCGGGCGAGCGCCTCGCGATCCTGGCCGAGCTCCGGCAGCATGATCGCGGCCGTCGCCTCGACGCCAAGATTGGCGAGATGGCGGCGCAGATCAGCCTCGTTCATCGGTGTCGAGGGATGCTCGACCAGCGCCGGATTGCGATCGAGCCGCAGAATCTCGCCGCGATGTCGCGAAAAATGATTGGCGAAGGCGGTGTAGCGGCCGAAATCCGGCGTGGCGGGCAGCACCGGCAGCAAGGCCTCCGGCCAGACCTTGAGCGCTTCGGCGATCGCGACGGAAAAATTGCCGGTTTGCGGCGCGGAATCGAAAGTCGAGCAGATCTTGAACTGGTTGAGCCGGGTGCCGAGCGACCCGAACAGCCGGAACGCATCGCCGAGCAGCAAGCGCATCTGGTCGGGTGCGCGCGAGCGGGCGACGCCGGCGATGCCGATGACATCGAGCTCCGCCGCCTCGGCGCGGACACGCTGCGGATCGGCAGGCTCGAAGTAGAGCCGGCAGCGCAGGCCGTGCTTGTGGAACTGCGCGAGGTTCTCGGAGGCGCCGGTGAAATCGTCGCCGTAGAAGCAGATGGCCGGCCCGCTCATCCGCGATCAGCCTCGTCCTCTCGGGCTCCCATCTGCTCGAGAATCCTGCGGAAATGCTCCATATTGACCTCGGCGCCATAGGCCTCGCGCGCGCCGCCGGAATTGCGCGTCTCGATCATCGTGTACATGATCTCGTGCAGCCGCACCGTGTCGGCGAGCCCGCCATGGGCGTGCGAGCGGCGCAGCCAGCCCGAGACCATGGTCAGCACGAAGTTCGCCAGCGTCTCAACCAGCTCGTTCTTGGCGGCGCGGTAGATCGCGCGGTGGAAGGCGAGGTCGGCCTCGACCGTCGCGTCGAAATCGATCGGATCGGCGCCGGCGAGCGGGCGCAGCCGCTCGATACAGGCACGCATCTCCGCGAGATCCGCCTCGGTCCGTCGCTGAGCGGCGAGTTCGGCGCAGGCGCGCTCGAAGAGCAGCCGCACCTCCATCAGCTTCTGCGGCGTCGTATCTTTCATGTAGATCTCGAACAGCAGAAGCTGGCCGAGGGAAGCCTGGGCGCCGGCGCTGACGAAGGTGCCGTGGCCGTGCTTCACGATCAGGACGCCGGCCGCCGCGAGCACCTTGACCGCCTCACGCACCGGCGTGCGGCTCAAGCCCAGCTCCCGCGCCAGTTCCAGCTCCGGCGGCAGCTGGTCGCCCGGCCTGAGCGAGCCGTCGGCGATGCGCTGCTTGATGTGTTCGAGGACGAGTTCGAGGCGGCTGAGCTGCTTCTTGCCCCTGCCGTTCATCATGTCCTGGCGGCCTGTTCCGGCGTCCATGGTCTCACCTGCCTGCGGGCTGACCGGCCCGCTCTTTCGCCAAGACTTAGCTTGACAGCCTTTCAAAAGGCAAGACATCATACCTTTAACGAAAAGACGAGCCGTCAATGAGCGGCAAGCGGACAGGGTTGGAGACGCAATGACGGAGATCGCGCCGGAATTTGCCGGTCGGCTTGCCTTGGTCACCGGTGGAGCGCGAGGCATCGGCCGTGCCTGCTGCCTGCGGCTCGCAGCGGGTGGCGCGAAGATCGCGCTCAACTACGCCGCCAATCATGCGGCCGCAGCCGAGACCAAAGCGATGGTGGAGGCGGCGGGCGGCATCTGCGAGCTGTTCCAGGCCGATGTCGGCGACGAGGCCGCCTTTGCCGCAGCCGTGAACGCCGCAAATGAACGGCTGGGGCCGATCTCCTATCTCGTCGCCAATGCCGGCACCACCGGCCCGCGCCACCACTCCGAACTGACGCTCGACCAGTTCCGCGAAACGGTTCGCGTCAATCTCGACGGGGTCTTCATCGCCATCCAGCAGGTCAAGGACCAGATGCTGGCGCAGGGCTTCGGCAGCATTGTCTGCCTGAGCTCGATCGCGGCACTGCGACCGCGCTCGCGCCAGATCGACTATTCCGCCGCCAAGGCCGGGGTCGTCGCGATGATGCGCTGCTTCGCCGAGGCGCTGGCGCCGCATGTGCGGGTGAACGCCGTCGCGCCAGGGCTCACCGACACCGACATGCTCGGTCGCCTCGACCAGACCCTGCTGCCGACGCGGCTCGCGGCGATGCCGCTGGGACGCTTCGGCCAGCCGGCCGAGATCGCCGAGAGCGTCGCCTTCCTGCTCTCCGAGCGCGCCGCCTTCATCACCGGCCACACGCTGGTGGTGAGCGGCGGCGACGTCATGGAACCGTGAGCCTTCATCGCACCAGAGACATCATACCTCATATCAATATCATGACCGAGATTCGCGCCCATTACCTGATCGAGACGCCGCTGCCCGTCGAGCAGACGGCCGCCGCCATCGCCAGCGAGCAATCGACCGGCACCTTCATGAAGCTCGCCTCCGAGACCGATGCGGTGACGGCGCGGGCCGGCGCCCGCGTCGCAAGGATCGAACGCCTGGCCGAGGTCCCCGTACCGAGCCTGCCGGGCGCGCGGGCCTCCGGCCGGGCGCGCTACACGCAGGCGCGCGTCGAGATCGCCTGGCCCTATGCCAATGTCGGGCCGGATCTGCAGACCCTGATGGCGACGATCTGCGGCAATCTCGGCGAGTTGAGCGAGCTCTCCGGCATCCGCCTCCTCGATCTGGAGCTGCCCGACGATTTCGTCCACGCCTTTCCCGGCCCGCGCTTCGGCATCGCCGGCACGCACGAACGCCTGCGCCTCGACGGGCTTCCAGCCATCGGCACCATCGTCAAGCCGAGCATCGGCCTGCTGCCGGAGGACACAGCTCAGGTCGTCGCGGAGTTCGCCGAGGGCGGCATCGACTTCATCAAGGATGACGAACTCAGCGCGAACCCGCTCTTCGCCCCGCTGGAGCAGCGCATCGCGGCAGTGATGGGCGCAATCGAGCGCCATGCCGACCGCACCGGCAAGCGCATCATGTTCGCCTTCAACATCACCGGCGACCTTGACCAGATGCGCCGCGGTGCCGAGGCGATCCTGAAGGCCGGCGGCGACTGCGCCATGCTCAGCCTCAACTGGGTCGGAACGCCGGCCGTGCTGGCGCTGCGCCGCGAGTTCCCGCTCTTCATCCATGGCCATCGCAATGGCTGGGCATTGTTCTCGCGCGCGCCGATGCTCGGCTTCGACTATCGCGTCTACCAGCTCATCCACCGTCTCGCCGGCGTCGACCACATCCATGTCAACGGCCTGCGCAACAAGTTCGCCGAGAGCGACGAATCGGTTCTGGCCTCGGCCCGCGCCTGCCTGACGCCGCTGAACGAAGCCGATCCGCGCATCATGCCGGTGCTGTCGAGCGCGCAGACCGTGCTCCAGGTCCACGACACCTACGCCGCGCTGCGCACCACCGACCTGATCTACGCCTGCGGCGGCGGCATCGTCGGCCATCCCGACGGCATCGCCGCCGGCACCCGTGCGCTGCGCGCCGCCTGGGAAGCGGCACGCGCCGGCATTCCGCTCGCGACGGCCGCCAAGGAGATGCCCGCGCTGAAACGCGCGGTCGAGACCTTCGAGCGGCACGCCAAATGACCGCTGGTTCTGGAACTCATCGGAGACGAAAAGCAGATGTCTAGGCGCCTGGAGAACAAGATCGCGCTCGTATTCGGCGCAGGCTCGGTGGGCGAGGGCTGGGGCAACGGCAAGGCCTCTGCCGTGCTCTACGCCCGCGAAGGCGCCAAGGTCGCCTGCGTCGACCTCAATCTCGCCGCCGCCGAGCGCACCAAGGAGATCATCGAGAGCGAGGGCGGCACCGCGCTGGCGCTCCAGGCCGATGTCGTCAATCTCGATCGCGTGCGCGAAGTCGTCGACACCGTGAAGTCGACCTGGGGCCGCATCGATGTGCTGCACAACAATGTCGGCATGAATATCGAAGGCGGCCCGGTCGATATGACGGAAGAACAATGGGATCGCGTCATGGACGTGAACCTGAAGAGCATGTTCTTCACCTGCAAATGCGTCCTGCCGATCATGGAAGCGCAGGGCTCCGGTTCGATCGTCAACATATCGTCATTGGCCTCGATCCGCTGGATGCACTTCAACTATATTTCGTATTACGCTTCGAAGGCGGCGGTGAATCACTTCACCCGGGCGATTGCGATGCAATATGCCGAGAAGGGCATCCGGGCGAATACCGTGCTGCCCGGTCTGATGGACACGCCGCACATCTACGAGGCGATGAAGGCGCATTACACCGACTTCACGGAGATGCAGCGCAAGCGTGCCGAGGTGACGCCGATGAAGCGCATGGGCGAGGGCTGGGACATCGCCTACGCCGCGCTCTTCCTGGCCTCGGACGAATCCAAATACATCACCGGCATCGACCTTTGCGTCGATGGCGGCCTGCACTGCAAGACCCATTGAGGGGCGGGCCGTGACGACCAGCTCCCAAGCGCAGAAGATCGGCTTCATCGGCCTCGGCGTCATGGGGCGCCGCATGGCGCTCAATCTACGCAAGGCCGGCTTTCCCCTCGCCGTGCACGACTTCGACCGCGCCGCCGTGGCCGAACTGGTCGCGGCAGGCGCGAGCGATGCCGGCTCCACCGCGGCGGCCGGCGCTGCCGACATCGTCATCACCATGTTGCCCGACACGCCGGATGTCGAAGCCGTCGTGCTTGGCGAGGGCGGGCTCGCCTCTGCCATGCGGCCGGGCAGCGTGCTGATCGATATGAGCTCGATCTCGCCAATGGCAACCCGGGCCATGGCCGAGACGCTGGCGGCGAAGGGTGTCGCCATGCTCGATGCCCCGGTCAGCGGCGGCTATCAGGGCGCCGAGAACGCGACGCTGTCGATCATGATCGGCGGCGACGCCGCGGTACTCGAACGCTGCCGCAAGGTCCTGGAGGCGATGGGCAAGACCATCAGCCATATCGGCGGGCCCGGTGCCGGCCAGGTCTGCAAGGTCTGCAACCAGGTCGCGGTCGCCATCAACATTCAGGCGGTCGCCGAGGCGATGACGCTGGCGCGCAAGAACGGCGTCGACCCGGGCAAGATCCGCTCGGCGCTGCTCGGCGGCTTCGCCCAGAGCAAGGCGCTCGACCTACACGGTCAGCGCGTGCTCGACGGCAATTTCGCCGCCGGCTTTCGCGTCACGCTCCAGCGCAAGGACCTGAAGCTGGCACTGGAGAACGGCAGTGCGACCGGCACCGCCCTGCCGGCTACGGCGCTGATCCAGCAGCTCTACGGCGTGCTTTCGAATACCGGCCGCGCCGATCTCGACAATTCCGCGCTCGCCCTCCTGATGCAGGAAATGTCGGGCCTTGGCGGGGAGTACGGGTCATGAGCGCCGCACAGCCCGATTTCGTCATGCTGCGCGAGATCGTCGCGACGGTCGGCAGCCGCCGCGTCGTCGCCGTCGATACGATCGCGCATCTCAAGCCCGAGGACGCCGGCCAGGTGGTGATGACCGGCTCGCATGGCGGCATCAGCTCCGGCGAATATGCCGGCAAAGTACCGATCGCCGCCGTGTTCTTCAACGATGCCGGCATCGGCAAGGAGAATGCCGGCATCGCCTCGCTGCCCTATCTCGAGGCGCGCGGCATCATCGCCGGCACCGTCTCGCACGACAGCGCGCTGATCGGCAACGCGCTCGAGACCTGGCAATCGGGCCTGGTGTCAGCCCTCAATCCCTTGGCGGAAAAGGCCGGGTTCGCACTCGGCGAGCCGGTCGGCCAGGCCGTGCGCCGCATCTTCGGAGGCCGGCCATGAGGAACGAGACCGTCGCCGATATCGCCGGCCATCGCGTCGTGCTGATGGATTCGATCTCGCTGATCGCACCGCAGGACAAGGGGGCGATCATCATTTGCGGTTCGCATGGCGGGCTGATCTCGGGTGCCTTCGCGGCGCTGCATCCGCCGCATCTGGTCGTCTTCAGCGACGCCGGCGGAGGCAAGGCCGGCGCCGGACGTGCCGCGCTCGCAATGCTCGACGCCAAGGGCATCGCTTGCGCCACCACCTCGCATGACACGGCCCGGATCGGGGACGCGCAGGATGCCTGGCTGAGCGGCGTGCTCAGCGCCGTCAGCAATACCGCGCGGCAGAAGGGCCTCGCGGTCGGCCAGAGCGTCAAGGAAGCCGCGGAGGTCGCCGGCAGCACATGACCCGGCCATCGCAGCGTCGTGGCCGATAAAAACAAGAAAACGCGAGCAAAAGCCGAAACAGGCAGGAAAAATCAACACAGGGAGGACTACCAATGCTCAAGAACAAGCTGACGGCATCTGTCCTGGTGCTCGGAATGCTGCTTGCCGCCCCGGCGGCAAAGGCCCTCGATCTCAGCTTCGCCATGCACACCTCGCCGCCGGGACCCGAGTTCCAGGCGGTCGACAAGTTCGTCGAACTGGTCAAGGAGCGCAGCAAGGGCGAGATCAACGTCAAGATCTTCCATTCGGCCGTGCTCGGCGGCGAGCGCGACAATCTCGAACAGCTGACGGTGAACGAAGTCCAGATGACACTGTTCGGCGATACGCTGCCGAATGTCGTCGCCCCGCCCTATGCCGCGACCGTCGTGCCCTTCGTGTTCCCCGGACCGGAAGAGATCTTCGAGTTCTGGGCGAGTTCGGCCGGTGCCGAAGGCAAGAAGCTCATCAAGGACAAGGCCAAGCTCGACCTCGTGGCCTTCTTCCGCCGCGGCGACCGCCACCTGTCCGCCAAGAAGCCGATCAAGACGCCCGACGACCTGAAGGGCCTGAAGCTGCGCGTGCCGGAAATTCCCTCCTGGGTCCGGGTCTGGTCCGAGCTCGGCGCCCGGCCGACGCCCGTCGCCTGGCCGGAAGTATTCAGCGGCCTGCAGATGGGCGTGATCGAGGCGCAGGAAAATCCCTGCTTCAACATCAACCAGGCCAAGCTCTACGAGGTCCAATCGCACCTGATCTATACGGCGCATGTCCCGGCCGTCTGGCACTGGACGATCAGCTCGCGCTTTCTCGACAGCCTGAGCCCGGCACTGCGCGAGGCCGTCGTCAGCTCGGCCGTCGATGCCGCCAAATATGGCGACGAGATCACCAAGCAGCAGATCGACGGCGTCTGCAACGCGCTAGTGGAGAAGAACAAGATGACCGCGATCAAGGTCGACCGCGCGCCCTTCATCGCCAAGGCTCGCCCCGCCATCGATGAACTCTCGAAGAACTGGGCACCGAGCGTCGTCCAGGCCGTCTCCAAATACCTGAAATGAGCGCGCGTCGCGGCGAGGGGCGCTTGCTTCTCGTCGCGGCCCGGAATCTGAGGCAGCCTGGAGAATGTGATGGCCCCGGAAAAAGGTATCCGAAGGACGATCTATCTCGTCTTTGAAACACTCGCGATTTCTGCATTCCTGATCATGATCACGTCTTCGGTACTGCAGGTCTTCTTCCGCTATGTCCTGAATGCGCCACTGCAATGGACGGAGGAGCTGGCACGCCTCACCTGCGTGCTCACCACCTATTTCGGCGGCGTCGTCATCCTGATGAATCGCGAGCATATCCGGGTCGACATCATCGACGGCTATGTCTCCGGACGCTCGGCCGATGCCGTGGCCATGCTCGTCGATCTTCTGATCTCCTGGTTCCTGCTCTCGGTCGCCTATGGCTGCTGGCTGCTGACCAATGCGACCTGGGAGACCTACACGGCGACCATGGACTGGTTTCGCACGGGCTACATCTACGCAGCCGTCGGCATTTCGATGCTCGTCATGACCTTCCTGCTGCTGCTCGACATGTTCGAGCGGGCGATGCACATGGCCGGCCGCGCCAAAGGAACCACATCATGATCCTGGCGCTTTTCATCGGCGGCCTGCTCGCTCTCTTCGTCATCGGCATTCCCGCAGCCTTCGCGCTCGGCCTGTCCTCGCTGATCGTCACGCTCGTGGAGCGCGGCATCAACGGCATCCCCTACACCATCCTGGCCCAGCGCATGGTCTATGGCGTCAACAGCTTCCCACTGCTGGCGATCCCGTTCTTCATCCTGGCCGGCAAGATCATGAATACCGGCGGCATCACCGACCGCATCTACGAGTTCGCCGATCGCATCGCCGGCCACATGCGCGGCGGCCTCGGCCAGGTCAACATCGCCGCCTCGATCATCTTTTCCGGCATGTCCGGCTCGGCGGTCGCTGACGCGGTCGGCGTCGGCCAGGTCGAGATCCGGGCGATGCGGCAGGCCGGCTACCCCGACGATTTCTCGGTCGGCGTCACGGCGGCCTCGGCGACGATCGGCCCGATCATTCCGCCCAGCATCCCGCTGATCATCTATGCCGTCGTCGCCAATGTCTCGGCGACCGCGCTGCTGATCGCCGGTATCCTGCCCGGCCTGCTGATGGGCGTCCTGCTGATGATGCTGGTCTGGTGGCAGGCGCATCGCCGCCAGCTGCCGACGCAGAAATGGCTTGGCTTCGCGGCGCTGGTCCGCAGCTTCTTCAGGGCGCTCCCGCCGCTGTTCACGCCCGCCATCATCATCGGCGGCATGATGAGCGGCGTCTTCACCCCGACAGAGGCCGCTGCCATCGCGGCCGTCTACGCGATCGTCATCGCCATGCTGGTCTATCGCGAGATCACCCTGGCGCAATTGTTCCAGGTTCTGCGCGAGACCATGCGCGAGACGGCCGTCATCATGATGATCCTCGCGGCCGCCGCGCTCTATGGCTGGCTGCTGGTCTTCACCCAGATCCCGCAGCAACTGGTCGCGCTCGTCGGCGGGCTCGATCTCTCTCCGGTCACGCTGCTGCTGGCGATCAACATCTTCCTCCTGGTGATCGGCCTGTTCATGGAGACCAATGCCGCGATCACCATCTTCACGCCGATGCTGCTGCCCCTGGCGGTCGCGGTCGGCGTCGATCCCGTGCATTTCGGCATCATGATGGTGCTGAACCTGATGATCGGGTTGCTGACCCCTCCGGTCGGCATGGTGCTCTTCGCCGTCGCGAAGGTCGCGGACGTGCCGATCAACAAGGCACTGGTGGCGGTCGCACCGTATTATGTGCCGCTGGTGGTCGCCTTGCTGCTGATCACCTACTTCCCGGAAATATCCCTGATCCTGCCGCGGCTCCTGCTGAATTAGGCAGAGCCGGACCGTCGGAGGCCACCATGCCGTCACAGTCTTTCTCGAATCCGCTGCGCCGGAAGCTGAAATCCGGCGGATCGACGATCGGGCTCTGGGCCACGCTCGAAAGCGCGACCGTCACCGAGGTCGCCGCCGAGCTCGGCCTCGACTGGGTCTGCGTCGACATGGAGCATGGCAGCCTCGGCTATCGCGACGTGGTCGATCATCTCCGCGCCGCGAAAGGCAGCGATCTCGCCATGATCGTGCGCGTGCCAACGGCCTCGGTCGACACGATCAAGCGCGCGCTCGATCTCGGCGCCCATGGCGTCTTGCTGCCGCTGATCCGCACGGCCGATGAACTCGCCGAAGCGTTCGTCCATGCCCGCTATCCCCCCTCCGGCAAGCGCGGGCTCGGCCATGAGCGGGCGCTGCGCTGGGGCATGGCGATGGAGAGCTATGTCGCAGCGTCGAACGAGGAGACAATGGTGATCCCGGTCATCGAGACCGCAGACGCCTCCAGCAACATCGCCGATATCCTCGCAGTCCCGGGGCTGGAGGCGATCTTCTTCGGGCCTTCCGATCTGTCGCAGAGCTTCGGCCATCTCGCCGTCTGGGAAGGACCGGGCATCGCCGAGGACATCCTGCGCATGCAGCAGCTGGCGGCCGCGCGCGGCATCGCCTCCGGCGTCATCGGCACGAGCGCCGACGACATCGCCAGGCGCCGAGAACAGGGGTTCGGCATGATCGGGCTGGGCTCGGATGTCGGCTTGATGATCCGGCAATTGCGGGCCGCGATCGAGCCCTTCCGCGCGGCGCCGGGCAAGAGCGCCGGCTACTGATCCGTCGGGGACCATCCGGCGCGGCTGCCCGGCGGCGGTCAGGAAACCGTCCGGTGAAGCGCTGGCGTTCATGCGCTGGCCGGCGCCAAAACCTCCAGCCAGCCCTGCTTCAGGGGCCGGAGGTCGTCACCCCTGCCGTTGCGTTGTCCGGCTCGTCCGCGCCCGATCGGTCGAGCTCCGCCTGAATCGCGGCGAGATGGGGCTGCGCCGCGGCCGAGGCCGCCTGCTCGATGGCGCGATAATGCGCGACCAGTGCCAGGCCGAGCGCGGTGAGATGGGCTCCACCGCCGCTCTTGCCGCCGACCTGGCGCACGACGACCGGCTTGCCGAAGACCCGGTTGAGCGCCTCGACGAGATCCCAGGCGCGACGATAGGACATGCCCATTTCGCGCCCCGCGGCCGAGATCGAACCGCAAGCCGCGATGGTTTCGAGCAGTTCGATCTTACCGGGACCGATGCGGGTTTCGCGATCGAGATCGATGCGCAGGCTGAGCGAAGGCATGCCGGCAAGTCTACTCCGTCAGAAGCGGGCGCACAAAGCCGGCGACGCCGCTATTTCAGCACCAGCCTGATCTTGGCCAGCGCCGCCTGCCTGTCCTCGTGATAATCGATCAGGGTGCGGTAGCGGCCTTCGGCATCCATCACATAGACCGAAGCGGTATGGTCCATGGTGTAGCCGCCCTCGGTCGGGATCTTCTTCGCATAGGCCTTGTAGGCCTTTACCACCGACTCGACCTCCAGGGGCGTGCCGGAGAGGCCGACAATGCGCGGATCGAAGGACTGCAGGTAGAGCGCGAGCTGCGCCGGCGTATCACGCTCGGGATCGACGGTGATGAAGAGTACCTGCAGCCGCTCGGCTTCGGGACCGAGCGCCTTGAGCTGCTCGGTGATGTCCAGCAGGGTCGTCGGACAGACCTCGGGGCAATGGGTGAAGCCGAAGAAGACCAGCATCGGCCGGCCACGGAACTCCGCCTCGGTGACCCTGCGTCCGGTATGATCGATCAGGCTGAACGGGCCGCCGACATCGATCGGCGCCGCGGCCGTCTGAACCGTTCGCGCGGGCGCGCCCGGCCCGTCGACCTGCCACCAGCCGAGCAGGATCGCCGCGACGACGAAGGCGAGCACGGCCAGCACCGTCCAGGCGGTGTAGCGTATCCAGCGGAGGAGCGGCATCGGACTATCCTGAAACTGAGGCGCTCGGGCGCGCCGCCGCTTCTCGGCAAAAGCCGGGACGGAATCAAACCGGCCTAGCGTCGCACCCGGCGCAATCGCCACTCCGCGAACGGGATCGAAGCGTGCCCTTACTGGGCTGGCAATGAACCGGTGAACTGGGCGCGGTCGCCGGGATCGGCGACGAAGGGGTCGGCGAGAGCGGCGTCGGGATTGCTGATCGCGACCTTGCCGGCGACCATGGTCTGCATCCGCTCAGGCCCCATCTTCCTGAGCAGGCTGCGGAAACTCTCATGCATGCCGCCATCGCGTAGCGCGTAGCTCAGCGCCGGCGTGCCGGAGGCGACCAGCCCGGCGGTGCGTTCCTCGTCGCGGGCACGCTTCTGGGCGACGAGATCGCGGCTGTCCTGCTCGACCTCGTAGATTGGGCAGGCCGCGCCCGGCACGAAGGGACCGGCGCCCTCGGCCGGATCGAAGACGTAGCGGCGCTCGCAATAGGCGAGGCGGGGCGGGCGGCGGGTCGCCTCGAAGTGATCGTAGCCTTCCTTGAGATTGCGCCAGAAGACGATGTTCGGATTGTTGCGATGCGCCGCCATGTTCTCCGGCGTCATGCGGAAGGGCAGGGCCTGGACCTGGAAGCTGCGCTGGCCGCCGACGAAGGCCTCGCGGGCGAGGCCGTAGATCTCGGTAACGCCCTCGTCGGTCATCGCATAGCAGCCGGCCGAGGTGCAGGCGCCATGGACCATCAGCGCCGAGCCGGTGAAGCCCTGCGCCTGCTCCAGCGCATTCGGATAGCCGAGATTGAACGACAGATAGAACTGCGACTTCGGGTTCATCAGCTCGGCCGTGACCGTATAGAACCCTTCCGGCGCCTGCCGGTCGCCCTCGCGCTTCTTCGGGCCGAGCTGGCCCGACCAGCGGCACATCGGATAGGTCTTCAGCAGCGCATAGCGGCCCGAGCGGTCGCGCTTCCAGACCTCCAGCTCGCTCTCCTTCTTGAAGATGCGGACCAGGATCGGATCGCCGGGAGACATGCCCTTGGCCGACATCTGCGAGACCAGCGCAACCGGAAGCGGCTGCAGATGGCGGTCATCGCCCTCCATCGCCACGCAGGAGGACAGAAGCACGGCTCCGGCGAGAAGCAGCGCATGGCGGCGGAGATTGCGGGCGAGGGAGCGGATGGACATTGCGGGATTGTCGGAGCGTATCGCTAACGGCTGGTGAACGGGGCGCCGGTAACCACGCAGGCTCATGCCGATCGAGGTCGGACTTGACAGTTTCGTGAAGAATAGCAGGCGGCGCCATGCGTCTGCCCCCTTGAACCTGAGGTCGCTTGAGGTTGCACAAGCCCGGGGTTGAAGGGGAAACACGCCATGCTCGACCGCCGTCTCATCGTCCAGACCATCGCCCTCGGCCTTGCCGGCTCGCTATCAGCGACAGCCTTCGCACAAGGCCCTTCCGGCCTGCTCGAAGCCGGCCCGCTGCCCGAGAAGAGCTTCGGAGCGGCCGATGCGCCGGTGACGGTGATCGAATACGCCTCGCTCACCTGCCATCACTGCATGAACTTCCACACCAGGACCTGGCCGGACCTCAAGGCAAAATATGTCGACACCGGCAAGGTACGCTTCATCATCCGCGAATTCCCGCTCGATCCGCTCGCCATGGCCGGCTTCATGCTCGCGCGCTGCGCCGGCGAGGAGAAATGGTATGCGGTGGTCGACATGTTCTACCGGACGCAGGAAGGCTGGGCCCATTCCGACAAGCCGCTGGACGGGCTGACCCAGGCGATGCGCCAGGCCGGCATGGGCAAGGACGGCGTCGAGGCCTGCCTGAAGCGCGAGGACCTCTACCTGGGCATCCGGCAGGTTTCCGAGCGCGGCAAGAGCTTTGGCGTCGACTCGACGCCGACCTTCTTCGTCGATGGCGAGAAGCATGCCGGGGCGCTGACGCTCGCGCAGTTCGACGCGATCCTGGCGCCGCTCCTGGCCAAGGCCGGAAAATAGGTCACCGCGGCGTCCCCGGCCCGATCCTTCGCGCGCCGGCTCCGGGGCCGGCGAAACGCTCGGCGAGCGGCAGGCTGGCGAGCAGCATCAGCACGACGCCGAGCGTGATCGCGATATCGGCGCCGTTGAAGGTCGGCCAATGCCAGCCGCCCCAATGCAGGTCGATGAAATCGGTGACCGCACCCTGGCGCCAGCGATCGATCGCATTGCCGAAGGCGCCACCGGCGATCAGGGCAAGACCGATGCGCTCGAGACGATGCCGCGACAGCGCCGCCCAGATGATGAGGCCGAGGCCGACCAGGAACTTGAACAGCCCCAGCGCTTCGGGCCAGCGCTCCAGCGTGTCGCGGAACAGGCCGAAGCTGATACCGGTGTTGAAGCCGAGTCGGAGATTCAGGAAGGGCGCGAGCTCGATCACCCGGGGAGGGTCCAGGACGACGGCCAGCATCAGCCATTTGCTGGCCTGATCGAGGCCGGCGGCAAACGCGCTCACGACGAGGACGCCGGCGACGTTCCTGGCGATCGTCATGCCGGGAGCTGCCTGATGACGCCGAGCCAGCGCCGGACGCGGGCGCGATAGGCGAGATAGGGCTGGCCGAGCGAGGCGGCGAGCACGCGCTCCTCGATCGCGACCTGCAGGCGGATCGCGACCAGAAGCGCGAAGGTCAGGCCGGCCTGGATCAGGCTCGGCAGCACGATGAACAGGCCGATGAAGAGGACTGCTTGGCCGACGAACACCGGATTGCGCGAGATCGCGAAGGGGCCGCTGTCGACGATCGCGCCCTGCTCGCCCTCGGCCGCGCCAATGCGCCAGGACGTGCCCATATAGCGCTGCGACAAAAGCGCGACGCAGGCGCCGAGGACGACGAGGAGATGGCCGAGCACATCGTACCAGGGCCCGTCCAGCGCGGCGTGCAGCGGGTCATCCGCGACCGGGTTGCCGAAGGCGGCGAGCAGCAGCGGCCAGATCACCGCCCCGGCAAAGGCGAGCTTGAACAGAAGCGCCGGCAGGGCCTGCTTCTCGCCACCCTTGCCGAACAGCCAGACCGGGCGGCCGGCTTCCTTCGCCAGGATGGCGCTCATGGCGAGGAAGCTGATCACATAGACCACGACCATCAGATAGCTGGCGATCTCCATGCCGCTCATCGCAGCCCCCTCAGCTCGTCTTGCCGGCGTCGAAGCGCAGCAGCCGCAGCGCATTCGCGGTGACCAGCACGGTCGCGCCGGTATCGGCCATGATCGCGACCCAGAGCCCGGTGTAACCGAGCACGCTTGTCACCAGGAAGACCGCCTTCAGCCCGAGCGCGAGCGCGATGTTGACGCGGATATTCGCCATGGTGGCGCGCGCCAGCCGGATCATCGCCGCGATGTCGCGGACGCGGCTCTTCAGCACGGCGCCGTCGGCCGTCTCGAGCGCGACATCGGTGCCCGAGCCCATGGCGACGCCGATCCCGGCCGCGGCCAGCGCCGGCGCATCGTTGATGCCGTCGCCGACCATCATCACCGGCGCCTGCGCCGAGAGCTCGCGGATCGCCGCGACCTTGTCGTCCGGCATCAGCTCGGCCTTGTGGTCCATGCCGAGCGAGCCGGCGATCGCCGCACCGGTGCGGGCATTGTCTCCGGTCAGCATCACCGAGCGCACGCCCAGCGCCTTGAGCTCGGCGACCGCGGCGGCCGCATCGGCACGCGGCTCGTCGCGCAGCGCGATCAACCCGACGAGGACGCCGTCGGCGATGACGGCGGCAACCGTCTTGCCGTCGGTTTCCAGCCGCTCGACCGCTGCCTTGGCCGTGGCGTCGAAGGCGGCGCGGCTCATGGCATGGCGCGGCGCACCGACGAAGATCGCGACGCCGTCGAGCTTGCCGGTGACACCCTGGCCAGCGATGGCGGCAGCTTCCGAAGCCGGGCGCATCGGGATGCTGTCCGTCTCGGCCCGGGCGAGGATCGCCTCGGCCAGCGGATGGCTCGAGCCGGTCTCGACCGCGGCGGCGAGCTCCACGACCTCGCGCTCGCTCCGGCCAAGCGCCACCACCTCGGTGACCCGCGGCGTGCCCTCGGTCAGCGTCCCCGTCTTGTCGAAGGCGACTGTACCGGTCTTGGCGGCGGCTTCGATGACGACGCCACCCTTCAACAGCAGGCCCTGCCGGGCACCGGCGGAGAGCGAGGCGGCGATAGCGGCGGGCACCGAGATGACGAGGGCGCAAGGACAGCCGATCAGCAGCAGCGCCAGCGCGCGATAGATCCAGACCGACCATTCGCCACCGAAGAACAGCGGCGGCACCAACGCGACGGCGACGGCGAGCGCCACGATCGCCGGCATGTAGACGCGCGAGAACCGGTCGATGAAGCGCTCGGTCGGGGCACGGGCCTCCTGCGCCTCCTCGACCAGGCGGATGATGCGAGCGATGGTGTTGTCCTGCGCCGCCCTGGTGACGCGGGCGCGCAAGGCCGCCTCGCGGTTGACCGAGCCGGCGAAGACGGGATCGCCGACGCCCTTGGTCTTCGGCACCGATTCGCCGGTCACCGGGCTCTCGTCGATGCCGGAAATGCCGGAGACGATCTCGCCATCGGCCGGTACCCGGTCGCCCGGGCGGATCAGCACGATCTGGCCGATCGCCAGCGCGGCCGCGTCGACCTGCCGCGTCGCACCGTCCTCCTCGACCAGCGCGGTCTTGGGCACGAGATCGCCGAGCGCCCGGATCGAGGCGCGCGCCCGGTCGGCGGCGACGCCCTCCAGCACCTCGCCGACCGCGAACAGGAAGACGACGAGCGCCGCCTCCTCGGCCGCGCCGATGACGAGCGCGCCGGCGGCGGCGATGGTCATCAGCATCTCGATGGTGAAGGGCACGCCGGCCGCAGCAGCAGCGAAGGCGCGCCGCGCCACCGGCACGACGCCGATCAGACAGGCGGCGACGAAGAGCCAATAGGAACCAGCGGGCCAGGCGAGGCTCGCCAGCCAGGCGCCGGCGAGCAGCGCGCCGGTGAGCAGCACCAGCCGGCCCTTGCCGGTCTGGTACCAGCTCATACCTTCGGGCGTCGTCTCATGGACATGGCCGGGCAGACCGTGCCCGGCATCGGCCTTTGCATCGGCCTTCTTGCCCGTGCCGCCATGCGAATGCGCCTGGCCGTGGCCTTCACGAGAGTGATCATGAGCGTGGCCGTGACCATCCTGCGAGGCATGCCGGTGGCCGGCCTCGTGGCCGTGATCATGATCATGACCGCAGCCACAGGAAGGCGATTCCGGCATGGGCGCAGCGGCCGCGGGCTTGGCCGGCGCCAGGGCATAGCCGAGGCCGGCGACGCGGCGCTCGACCTCCGCCGCCGTCGTTCCCCCTGCGGCGAGCGAGAGGGACAACGTCTCCGACATCACCGAGAGGCGGACATCGCTGACACCAGGCAGGCGCTCGACGGCACTGCGGATCTTGGCGGCGCAGCTCGCGCAATCCATGCCCGTGACCTGCCAGGACAGCGGGTTTGCGGGGTCGGAATCAGATTCGCGCATGTTTGTCTCCGCTTGACGGCGTCCAGAGACACCCTAGATACAAGCTGAAGCGACTAGAGGTTCAAGAGGAAAATCGATGTCCGACCGGAAGAATCTGGAACGCGTCGTTCCGATCGGCGTGCTGGCGGAGCAGACCGGCGTCAAGGTCGAGACCATCCGCTATTACGAGCAGGTCGAATTGCTGCCGCCGCCGGAGCGGACCGAAGGCAACCAGCGCCGCTATGGCAGGCGCCATGTCGAGCGGCTCGCCTTCATCAAGCATGCGCGCGATCTCGGCTTCTCGGTCGACAGCATCCGCACCCTGCTGAAGCTCTCGGACAATCCCGACCTGCCCTGCGACCAGGCGCATGCGATCTCGGTCGCCCATCTCGACGAGGTCCGCCACAAGATCGCGCGGCTGCGTTCGCTCGAGAAGGAACTGGAACGGATCGCCGCGACCTGTTCCGGTGGGGTCAGCGCCTGCGATTGCGCGATCATCGAGGCGCTCGCCGACCACTCGCAATGCGCTCATCACCAGGGCGGTGTCGCCGAAGCCTGGCGCTAGACCCGGCCGGTTCCGGCCGGAATGGCCGAGAACGCCGCGAGATCTAGAATTCTGCTCGACTCCCAGCCCCGAACCGGCAACCATAGGTTGCCGGCGACGGTAAAATGGACCGCCGCCACTGGGGGGCGGCAATGGAAGCGCGGTCTTGTGGCCGTGTCGTTGCGTGAGCGGCGTGGCCGAAGCGAGCCTGCCGGTCGAGATCGCCTTCCTCGCGAGCCATGGCGTTCCTCCCGCTGAGCTGCGACAGGCCGCGGTCGCTGCCGCTCGTCTGGGCGTGTCGCCGGCAAAACAGGTCATCGCGTCCGGCCTCGTCGGCGAAGAGGCGTTCTACCGGAGCCTCGCCACGGAGTTCGACCTGCGCTTCTCGGCCCAGGTTCCGCCGCTCCTGCCGGGGGGCGACCTCGCGGCGATCATGCGCGAGGGCGTGGCACGGATCGCGAACGAGCCCGGCAGCCCCACCCGCTTCGCCTGTGCACCGCCAGCCGGCGCGCCGTTGCGGCGCTTCATGGCGGGCAAACCGCAGCGCCGCGACGACCTCGTGATCGTGACGCCCTCGGCGCTGGCTGCGGGCTTGCGCGTGAGCAACGCCCGCATGCTCGCCCGCCGGGCCGCCGGCCTCGACGAGCCCGGCCTTGCCCGCTTTAGCGCCCGCACCGGCAGCAGCATCTCGCAGAAGGGGCTCGCGCTTCTGATGGTCGGCCTGCTCGCCGCGCTGACGACGCTCGCGCCGGTCGGCACGCTGATCGGTGTGGCGCTGGCCCTGGGGCCGGTCTTCTTCGGCGCGGTCGTGCTGCGCCTCGCGAGCCTGATGGAGAAACCTCCGGCCAACCTCTGGCGCGAGCAGCGCTGGCGCGTCGATGACAGTCGCCTGCCGGTCTATACCGTCGCCGTGCCGCTCCTCGGCGAAGAGAGGGTCCTGAACCAGCTCATTGGCGCCCTCTCGGCGCTCGACTACCCGCCCGCCAAGCTCGACATCCGCATCCTCGTCGAGGAAACCGACCTGGGCATGCAGCGTTTGCTGGCAGCGCGGCGGCTGCCGCCTTTCATGCAGGTCGTGATCGTGCCGTGCGGCGTGCCGCGGACCAAGCCGCGCGCGCTCAACGTCGCGCTGGCCGAAGCCCAGGGCGAGCTGTTCACGATCTTCGACGCCGAGGACGTGCCCGACCCGCAGCAACTGCGCCTCGCCGCCGCGCGCTTCCTGCGCGACGACGCGGATCTGGTCTGCCTGCAGGCGCGACTCGTGATCGACAACACCGGGGATGGCTGGCTCGCCGGCTTCTTCGCACTGGAATATGCCGGGCTCTTCGACGTCTTCAATCCGGGCCTGCTGCGCTGCGGCCTGCCGATCATGCTTGGCGGGACCTCGAACCATTTCCGAACCGAGGCACTGCGCAAGGTCGGCGGCTGGGACGCCTGGAACGTCACCGAAGATGCCGATATCGGCTTTCGCCTGGTGCGGGCCGGCGGCCGCATCGCCGACCTGCCCTCAGCGACCTTGGAGGAAGCGCCACGCTTTCTGAACGCCTGGATGAAGCAGCGCACGCGATGGCTGAAGGGCTATCTGCAGACGCTGATCAGCCATTTGCTGGCGCCGCATCGGCTGCTGCGCGAAGCCGGGCCGGTCGCGACGCTGACCTTCCTGGTGCTGGCGTTCGGCACGCTGCTCGGCACGCTCGGATACCCGTTCTTCGCGCTCGGTTTCATCTTCGCGATTCTGAACGGCTCGCTGCTGAACCCGGACAGCGCTCTCGAACTGTTGCTCTCGGCCACCGCGCTGACGCTGACCGGTGCCGGGGTCTGCGTCGTTTTCCTGGTGCCGGCGCTCGGGGCCTGGCGACGCGGCGCCATCGACCTCCTGCGCTGGCTACCGGGCCTGCCGCTCTATTACATGCTGGTTTCGCTGGCAGCCTGGCTCGCGCTCATCGAGTATAGCAACCGCCCCTTCGCCTGGAACAAGACGGAGCATGGCCTCGCCCGCTCCTCGCGCTATCGCAAGCCGCCAGCCTAGATCGCCGCGCGTCCGTTCGGACACGGTCACGGTGATTTATCCTAGTATTATCGCATCGGAGCTGGCAGCGCGCCGCGAGAACCGGCGTCAGAGATGCCGCAGCCATTCCTGCGCCGCTTCCGCCGGCGGGCGCTCGATGTTGAAGGCGCCGACGAAGCCGCCATTCTTGTCCATCAGATAGACCAGCGCGGTGTGGTCCATGGTGTAGTCGCCATCCTTGAGCGGCACCTTCTTGGAATAGCCGCGATAGGCCTTGATGGCGGCGTCGATCGCGGCGCGGTCGCCGGTGAGACCGATGATGCGCGGGTCGAAGGAGCCGAGATAGCTCTTCAGCGTCTCGACCGTGTCACGCTCGGGATCGACGCTGATGAACAGCGCCCGCAGCTTCTCGCCCTTCGTCCCGGCGGCGCGCAGCACCTCCGAGATCTCGAACAGCTTGGTCGGGCAGATATCGGGGCAATGGGTGAAGCCGAAGAAGACCAGGAAGGGCGCGCCGCGCAGATCCTTGTCGGTCAGGGTCTTGCCCTCGGTCGTGGTCAGCGCGAAGGGCCCGCCGACGCTCGATGCCTGGCTTTGCCCGGCCTGGCGTCCACCCGGGGCGAAGGTGATGAAGGCGGCTGCCGCAAGCGCGGCGGCGCCGAGCAGGAACACGACGAGAGGCAGGATCAGGCGGCGGTTCAAGGCAAATCCCTCGGTCGACCGGCGAGGCCGGTCAGAAGCAGGCAAGGATGGCGGCGATCAGCCCGTCGGTGAACAGGCGATCGCCCTCGCGCCACCAGAGCAGGAGCCCGGCGAGCAGCAGCAGGCCGACGCCACCGGCCAACAGCCAGAGGATAACCTTCGAGGCGGGCGCCTCGTCATGGATCTCGGTCTGTGGTGACATCTCCATGGCTCGCAATCTAGCGTCTCGCAGCCTCAGCCGGAAGCGGCCATCGCGCCGCAGTGCCCGCCGCTCAGATTCCGCGGATCAGCCCGCCATCGATGCGGATCTTGGCACCGGTGACATAGGAGGCGCGCTCGCTGGCGAGAAAGGCGACGACGTCGGCGAATTCCTGCGGCAGCCCATAGCGCCCGGCCGGGATCGAGGCCATCGAGGCCTTGGCGATGGCATCACGCGTCGCCCCCGCCCGCGCCGCCGCGGCATCGTCAAGCTGGTCGACGCGTTCGGTATGGATGCGGCCGGGCAGCACGACATTCACGGTCACGCCCTGCCCGGCGACTTCGGTCGACAGGGTCTTCGACCAGCCGACGACGGCGGCCCTGATGCCGTTGGAGAGTGCGAGGCGCGGGATCGGCTGCTCGACGCCGGAGGAGACGATGGTGACGATGCGGCCCCAGCGGCGCTCGATCATGCCCGGCAGCAGGCGTTGGGCGAGGTGGAAGAGATTGGCGGCCATGGCCTCGAAATGCAGCAGCCAGTCGGCGCGCCTGGCTTCGCGCGCCTCGCCGGGCGGCGGGCCACCGGAATTGCCGATCAGGATGTCGACGCCGCCCTCGGCGATCAGCTGCTCCGCCAGTGCCTCGACCGAAGCGAGATCGGCGAGATCGAGCCTGGCGGCGACGACCCGTCCGCGCCTCTCGGCCGGCAATTCGGCGACCCAGCCGGTGATCGCGTCAAGATTGCGGGCCGCCGCGACGACGCTCGCCCCCTCGGCCGCCAGCGTCGCCGCGATCGTGGCACCGAGCCCGCGGCTGGCACCAAGGACGAGCGCGCGTTTTCCCTTGAGTCCAAGATCCATGGTTCGGTCTCCATCAGGCAGGCGCATCCGGCGCGAGCAGGGAAGATAGGTGGTGAACGGACCACGCGCACGCATGAGCACGCATGCCCGCCGCGAAACCTACGCACATCTCAAGCATACAGAGATCCATCGTAGAGCTCCGACCGGAACGCTCCGCTGGTTCCGCGACCTCGCCTCAGGCCGAGAAGCGCAGATCGACCGTCGAGAGCTCGCCGATCGCCTGCTGGTCGAGGGTGACGCCGAGCCCGGCGCCGGCCGGCAAAGCGGATGACCCGCCATCGACCGGCGGCAGACCGGGCTGCGCCAGCGACCAGAACAGCGGCGTCTCGTCGAGCTGCATTTCCAGCATGCTGAAGCCCGGCAGGGCGGCGCAGAGCTGGAGGCTTGCCGCGTGGCAGATCGGCCCGGTCGGATTATGCGGGGAGACGGCGATGCCGCGTTCGGCGAGCCGTTCGGCGGTGCGCAGCATCTCGTCGACGCCACCGACATATTTCATGTCCGGCATCATCACGTCATAGGCGTCGGCATAGGCGAGGAAGGCCGGGGCGCCGGTGAACTCCTCGAGCCCGGCGAGCAGCGTATCGCGCGCATTCAGCGTCTTGCGCATCGCTGCGAGTGCCGGGATCTGCCGGGGTTCCTCGACCACCGGGCATTCGAGCCAGTAGAGCCCGAAGGGGCGGATGGCCTCGACGAGCCGCGCCGACAGGGCCTCGCCGAAGCGCCAATGGCAATCGACCATCAGGCGCCGGTCCGGGCCGAGCGCCTCCCGGACGGCGGCGATCCGGGCGATGCCCGCATCCAGCGCCTTCCGACCTTCGGCATCGTCGCGCAAAGCGGGGCCGACCTCGTCGAAGGGCGCGATTTTCACCGCCTGAAAGCCGCGGGCGATGGCATGGGCGGCACTCGCCGCGAAGCCGGCGGGCGAACGGTCGCGGGTGCGCCGGTTGATATTGGCATAGAGCGGGATGCGCGCCGCCGCATCGCCGCCGAGCCGGCGCGCAAGGCCAACGCCTTCGGCCCGTGCGGCGGCATCGCAGCGCGCGACGTCGAGCGCGGTGCGCAAAGCCGCGACCGGCAGCGGCGGCGGCGTGTCGAGGCCGGGCAGCGGCGCGCCGGCGAGCCAGCGCGGCAGGTTTTCGACGGCGGCATCGAGCAGCGCCCGCTCGCGCCCGGCAAGGCTCGCCTCGCCGACGCCCTCGGCGCCCGAGGCACAGCGGATCTCGACAAAGGACCAGAGCGTCTTGTCGGTGATCCGGGCGATGCTGAGCCGCACCTGCCTGATCGGATCGTCGAGAACTTGCATCACGCCAGGCTTTCTCCGCGCTGCGCCATCAGGTCCAGCAGGTCCTGGCGCGTCTTGGTGACATGGGCCGCGGTCATGATCCCGCAGGCTTCGGCATCGCCGTCGCGCAGCGCCCGCAGAATATGCTCGTGGTCGCTGGCGACGCCGCCGAGGCGCTCCGGACGATAGCCCAGCCGCGACCAGAGCGCCGCCAGCAGCAGCCAGTGGCGATCGAGCACCGCAAGGCCCTCGCCATTGCCCGCCGCCTCATAGATCCGGCGGTGGAAGCGCTGGTTGATCTCGACGCCCTGCGCGTAGTCGCCGCGCCGCACGCAGGCCAGCCGGGCCTCCTCCAGCGCCGCGACCTCGGCCAGCCGATCGCGCGTCATCGCCTGGGTCGCCTGGCGGGCGAGTGCGACCTCGACCGCGATGCGGACCGTGAAGAGATGCTCGACAAGGCGCCGGTCGACCGTGACGACGCGTGCGCCCTTGTTGGTCTCGGAGACGACGAGGCCTTCGCCGGCGAGGCTGCGCAGCGCCTCGCGGACCGGCATATGGCTCGATCTGTAGCGGCTGGCGAGCTCGTCGATGCGCAGGCGGGCGCCGAAGGCGAGGCCGCCGGCGACGATGTCGTCCCGGATCCAGTCCTTGACCGAGTCAGCGCGGCTTTGGGTGGTCTGCATTGATTTGATCAAAAGAGTGAGTTACGTATCCTGTCAATCCAATAAATAGCTTTGCCTTTGATCATATTTGGAGGAGCGCAATGAGAAGGATCGGCATCGGTATGGCATTCGGGCTGGTCGCGGCCCTCGGCTGCACCAGCATGGCGGGCTCCGCCTCGGCCCAGCAATGGCCGGAACGCCAGGTGACGATCATCGTGCCGAGCGCGCCTGGCGACGGCTCGGACATCGCCGCCCGGCTGATCGCCGAGAAGCTGAAGAGCGCGCTCGGCCAGCCCTTCGTGATCGAGAACCGGCTCGGCGCCGGCGGCGTCGTCGGCTCGGCGGCGGCGGCCCGGGCTGCGCCCGACGGCTACACCTTCATCATGGGCAATGCCGGCTCGCACGGGATCAACGCCGCGACCTATGCCAACATCCCCTACGATGTGATGCGCGACTTCACGCCGGTCTCGCTGGTCTACAAGGCGCCGAACATCTTCATCGCCAGCACCAAGCTGCCGGTGAAGTCGATGGCCGAGCTGATCAGCTATGCGAAGGCCAATCCGGGCAAGCTCAGCTACGCCTCGGGCGGCAGCGGCTCCTCGGCGCATATGAACAGCGAATATCTCAAGGTCCTGACCGGGATCGAGGCGACGCATGTGCCCTATCGCGGCGCCGGCCCGGCGCTGAACGACATCGTCTCCGGCCAGGTCGAGTTCATGGCGGTGAACCTGCCGCCGGCGATCGGCCTCGTCACCAGCGGCCAGGTCACGCCGCTCGCCGTCACCACGGCCAAGCGCGCGCCCGCTTTGCCGAACGTGCCGACCGTCGCCGAGTCGGGCTTTGCCGGCTATGAGACCGTCGCCTGGTTCGGCCTGCTCGGCCCGCAGGGCGTGCCACCGGCGATCGTCGAGCGCATGCATGCCGAGATCGTCAAGGCCTGCGCCGACACGCAGATCCAGGAAAAGCTCGCCGTGCTCGGCGGCGAGACGGTCTGCAACTCGCCGGCCGAGTTCAAGGCCTTCCTGGCCGCCGACATCGCGCGCTGGAAGGACGTGGCCGGCAAGGCCGGCGTGACCCTGCAAGCGCAATAGGGCGGGCTGATTGCCAGCCAGAGCCTTTCCGCGCTGCCTCGAAGCGCGGAAGGGCCGCCATCATCCGTGCTGTCGCATGAGCTTGACGCGAGCCGGCACTGCCCCTGGCTCGACAAATGCGCTTGAGGGCGGAACAGGCCGCAGGTCCGACCGCGATCCGATCGCACCGCCGCGGTTGTTCCGGGGATCGCCGGACCGCCCCCGGCGACATCCAGAGCGCCACGGCGTTCCGCGCCCGCAATGACGAGGCTCGGGATAGATCGGTCTGAGGAAGGGAAGATGGAGCGGGCGATCGGGATCGAACCGACGACATTCAGCTTGGGAAGCTGACGTTCTACCACTGAACTACGCCCGCGCGCCCGTCGATATAGCCGGGCCTATGTGCCGGCCGCAAGCGGGCAGGCACAACATTCTCGACATTTGCGAGAGGCAGGCGCGCCGGGCGATCCGGCACGCCTGCATGACGGGCTTACCAGCAGCCGTAATAGCCGCAGCCGTAATAGCCGTAATGGCGGCGCGACGAGGCGGCGATGACCGCGCCGCCGACGGCGCCGGCGACGACGCCGGCCGCGACTGCGTTGCTGGCCTGGGCGTTGGAGCGGCGGAAGCTCTGGAAGACGTCGCTGCGGCAGCGCTCGAAAGCGCGCGTGCCGGGACGATGGCCGGCATCGAGGCAGACGGTGTCGGCCTCGGCCGCCGATTGCTCGACGGTCTGGCAACCGGCGAGCCCGGCCGCGAGAACGCCGGCGATGATGAGCGCGCGCATGAGAAAATCCTTCCTCTGTAAATAGATGGCCACGAAAGCCATGGAGCGGATGGGCGTCAGAAACGCCCCCGCCGGTGACACGGACATGAACGCGCCGCCGATCGCAGACCGACGTCGCAGGCGGTACTTGGCGCCATTTGACACGAAATCGCCATTTTGTCGCCAGCGCGCCCGTGGATCGGACAGGAGATCGGGATTCGCAGCTAACAAAGGATTGGGCTGGCCGTGCAGGGGAGCGGCCATTTTCGTCAGAACCGCCGCACGTCCCAACGGACGCGAACCGGCGATCCCTCGCCTTATCGAGGCATCACGCCCCTCCGAAAAGCGGAGCCCACTTTTCGGTCCGCCGCTCTAGCTGCGGAAATGCTTGGAGAGCTTCAGGGCCTGGCCCTGGTAATTCGAGGTGCCGATATCGCCATAGAGCGCGTCCGGCTCGGCCGCCATCTTCTCGAAGGCGAGGCGGCCGACGACCTGGCCGTCCTCCAGCACGAAGGGCACCTCGTGGCTGCGCACTTCGAGCACGCCGCGGCTGCCGGGCGCGCCATCGGCACCGACGCCGAAACCGGGATCGAAGAAGCCGGCATAGTGGACCCGGAACTCGCCCATGCTCGGATCGATCGGCGCCATCTCGGCGGCAAAGCCCGCCGGGATGTGCAGGCGCTCCTTCGAGGCGAGGATGTAGAACTGGTGGGGATCGAGGATCAGGCGCTTGCGGCCCCTGGTGTAGAGCGGCGTCCAGAAATCCTCGACGGCGTACTGGCCGACGCGATCGACATCGATCACATCGGTGAAGCGCTGAGCCTGGTAGCCGATGATCTCGTCATCGCTGGCGCCGGCGAGATGGATGCGAAAGACGAGGCCGTTGCGGATCGTCGCCGGTCCGTCGACCAGCGGCGTGCGCTCATGGACGAGGCGCAGATCCCGGTCCGAAACCCGAAAGCCCGAGGCCTCCTCCTGGCCCCCGCCACGGCGGCGGAAGCGGAGCTGGTTGAGCCGGCTGCCCTTGCGAACCTTGATCGAGAAGCTCGACGGCGAGATCTCGGCGTAAAGCTTACCGGAATAGCCGCCGGCGACGCTGTCGAAGACCTCGCTGCGATCGGCGATCAGCCGCGTGAAGACGTCGAGCCGCCCGGTCGAACTCTTCGGATTGGCGAAGGCCGAGATCGTTGCCGGCAGGTCGACAAGCGACTCCATCAGCTCGACGACATAGACGCAGTTCTTCTCGAGGATGGCGCCGTTCTCGAGCGAGACCTCGTCCTGGGCGAGATCCTCGAGCACCTGCTCGACGCTCTTGTTCAGCCCGGGCAGGAAGCTGGCGCGGACGCGATAGGCCTTGTCGCCGAGGCGCAGATCGAGGCTCGCCGGCTGGTACTGGCTCTCGGCGATCACGCCCGAGATCGAGCGCACCATGCCGCGGCCGACGAGGGTGCGGATGTCCTGGCGCGGCAGCACGCCGGACTTGCCGCTGAGCGAGGCGGAGGCCGGCTCCGCGAGCTCGGTCGGCATGTCGGAGGATGTCACCATTGGACCGAACCTCTAAACAGGCGGCGATCATACAGCAAGCCCACGGCCTTCGCGCGTGCGAGACCGTTTTCGCGCCAGTTGTCCACGCCGGAAACGCGCCGGCGCAGCGCCGTGCCCACGCTTCGCGCTTGAGCCGGGAGCCGGCTCCGGGGCATAACGGCTGAACGACATCCGGCGGGAGAAGACCGCGCCTGCGGGCACGGAGCCTCAGATCATGTACCAGGCCGAAACCCATGGCGTGCGGGTCACCGTCTCGCCGAGATTCATGGAGGCGGAGTCGACGCCGGCGCAGGGCCGCTATTTCTGGGCCTATACGATCGAGATCGTGAACCTCTCCGACCATGCCATGCAATTGATGACGCGGCACTGGGTGATCACCGATGGCCGCGGCGAGGTCCATGAAGTCCGTGGCGAGGGCGTCGTCGGCAAGCAGCCGGTCCTGCAGCCCGGCGAGAGCTTCAGCTACACCTCCGGCTGCCCGCTGATGACGCCCGACGGCAGCATGAGCGGCTCCTATGCCATGCTCGGCGATGACGGCACGACCCTAGAGGTCGCAGTGCCGCTGTTTCCGCTCGATTCACCTTATGTGAAGAAGGTCCTGCATTGAACGCCTCCGCACGTCCGACCAGGCAGCGCTACCAGCCGCTCGACATGCTCGCCCGGCTCGTCGCCTTCGACACGGTCAGCCACAAATCCAACCTGCCGCTGATCGACTTCGTCGAGGATTATCTGTCCGGCTGGGGTGTCGCGTCGACTCGCTTCCCCAATGCCACCGGCGACAAGGCCGCGCTGTTCGCGACGATCGGCCCACAGGATCGCGGCGGCGTGCTGCTCTCGGGCCATACCGACGTGGTTCCGGTCGAGGGCCAGGCCTGGTCGCGCGATCCCTTCACCCTGCATGTCGAGAACGGCCGGGCCTATGGCCGCGGCGCTGTCGACATGAAGGGTTTTGTCGCGTTGGCGCTGGCACTGGTACCGGACTTCCTGGCGGCCGGGCTCAAGACGCCGATCCACCTGTTCTTCTCCTATGACGAGGAGGTCACCTGCCTCGGCGTCGTCGACGGCATCGCCGAGATGGGCAAGAGCCTGCCGCGGCCGCGCGCCGTCCTCGTCGGCGAGCCGACCTCGCTCGACATCGCCGATGCGCATAAGGGCATCCGCACCTTCTTCACCGGGATCACCGGCTTCGCCGCGCATTCCTCCAAGCCGCATCTCGGCGCCAGCGCGGTCCATGCCGGCACGCGGCTGGCGGCCGAACTGGTGCGCCTCGCCGATGAGCGCGAGACGCAGATCGACGAGAGCGGCCGGTTCGATCCGCCCTATGACACGATCCATGTCGGCAAGTTCCAGGGCGGCATCGCCCGCAACATCCTGGCCGATCGCTGCGATCTCTCCTGGGAGGTCCGCACCCTGCCCGGCTCCGATCCGGAGGCGGTGCCGGCGCGCTTCGCCGCCCTGTCGCAGGAGGTGCTCGCCCGGATGCGGAAGACCGCGCCGAGCGCTGCGATCGAGACGGTGATGAGCTCGGACGTCCCCGGCCTCGCGCCCGATCCCGGCTCGGAGGCCGAGACGCTGGCGATGCGGCTCGCCGGCCGCAACAGCACCATCGCCGTCGCCTATGCCACCGAGGCCGGGCATTTCCAGCGCGCCGGCCTGCCGACCGTGGTCTGCGGGCCCGGCTCGATCGACCAGGCGCATCAGCCGGACGAGTACATCACGCTGGAGCAGTTCTCGGCCGGCGAGGCCTTCATGCGGCGCCTGATGCAGCAGTGCCGGGCGTAAGCGATGCCGTCATGGTCGGGCTTGTCCCGACCATCCCCGTCTTTGCTTCACTGATCGAATATGGCGTTCAAGGCGTGGCTGCTCGCCACGAGGGCGAGCATGACGCTTTCTATTGCCCCGCCGCGATCTCCGCCTCGACCTCGACAGGGTCGAAGCCGTAGCGTCGCGAGCAGAACTCGCAGGTGACGACCAGCGAGCCGTCATCGGCGATCATTGCCTTGCGGTCCTCGAGCGGGAAGCCTCTGAGCATGCCGAGCACGCGCTCGCGCGAGCAGCGGCAGGCATCACGCACCGGAATCGGCTCGAAGACATGGGCGCCGCGCTCGTGGAACAGCCGATAGAGCAGCCGCTCGCTCTCCAGCGTCGGGTCGAGCAGCTCATGGTCCTCGATCGTGCCGACCAGCGAACGCGTCTCGGCCCAGGCATCGTCGGCGATGCCGTCATGATCGCCGCCCGCCAGGATCTCGTGCCCCTCCGGCGCATCGCCGGGCGAGAGCTCGGCGGCGCGCATCCGATCCGGCGAGTTCGGCATGAACTGCACGATCAGCCCGCCGGCACGCCAGGCGAGTCCGCCACCGGTCAGGACCGAGCCGACGCCGAGCCGGATCCGGGTCGGAATCTGCTCGGACTGGCGGAAATACTGGTGGCCCGCCTCTTCCAGGCTCTGGCCGTCGAGCGCGACGACGCCCTGATAGCGCGTCGCTTCCGAGCCCTGGTCGACGGTCATGGCGAGATGGCCGCGGCCGAGCAGTTCGCCGGTCGAAACGGCTCCGGCATCGATCGCCTGCGCCAGCCGGTCGGCATCGTAATGCGCCATGGCGCGATAGCTGTCCGGCGCGTTGAAATCGACGACCAGCATCGAGATCGGCCCGTCGCTCTTGGTCTGGAGCTGGAAACGACTCTCCGATTTCAGGGTCGTGCCGAGCATCACGGTCAGCGCCGCAGCCTCGCCGAGCACCCGCGCGACGGGCTCGGGATAGCGATGGCGGTCGAGGATCTGGTCGAGCGAGAGACCGAGCCTGACGACGCGGCCACGGATGTCGAGCGCCGGCACCGCATAAGGCAGAACCCGGTCGTCCGGCGCCGCAGCACCGACGGCAGCGTTGTCGGCCATCACGTCGCCACCGCGCCGAAGCACCAGGCCAGAATGCCCTTCTGGGCATGCAGCCGATTCTCGGCCTCGTCGAACACTGCCGATTGCGGACCGTCCATCACCGCGTCTGTGACTTCCTCGCCGCGCGATGCCGGCAGGCAATGCATGAAGATCGCATCCTTCCCGGCGCGGCCGAGCAGACGCTCGTCGACCTGATAGGGGCGCAACAGGTTGTGGCGCGTGCCTTCCTCGTCGCCCATCGAGACCCAGCAATCGGTGATGACGCAATCGGCGCCCTCGACGGCGGCCTCGGGCCGGTTGGTCAGGGAGAGCTTGGCGCCCTGCTTGCGGGCCCAGTCGATCAGCGCCGGCGGCGGCGCCAGCTCCTCGGGCGTCGCGATGGCGAGCTCGAAATCGAGCCGGCCGGCGGCGTGCACCCAGGAGGTCAGGACATTGTTGGTGTCGCCGGTCCAGGCGATGCGCTTGCCCTTGATCGACCCCTTGCGCTCCTCGAAGGTCATGACGTCGGCCATGACCTGGCAGGGATGCTGGCGCTTGGTCAGGCCGTTGATCACCGGGACGGTCGCGTATTTCGCCATCTCAACCACGGAATCATGGTCGAGCATGCGGATCATGATCGCGTCGACATAGCGCGAGAGCACCCGCGCCGTGTCGGCGATGGTCTCGCGCTCGCCGAGCTCGATCTCCTGGCCGGTCACCATCATCGGCGAGCCGCCGAGCTCGCGGATGCCGACATCGAAGGAGACGCGGGTGCGCAGCGAGGGCTGCTCGAAGATCATGGCGATGACCTTGCCCTCGAGCAGGCGATCGCCCGCAGCGGCCGGCGTGCGGCGCCGCGCCTTGATCTCGTTGCCGGCGCGCAGGATCGCCTGCAGCTGCTCGCTTGAGAAATCGGACAGGTCGAGGAAGTGACGCACTGGAGTCCCCATGCTCATTCCGCCGCCGGCCGGGCCAGCGTCGCCTCGACGGCGCCGGCGGCCTTGTCGAGCCGCGCGAGCGCCTCGCCGACCTCGGCATCGCCGATGATCAGCGGCGGCAGCAGGCGCACGACATTGTCGCCGGCAGCGACGACGAGCAGGCCGGCAGCGCGCGCCTCGGCGACGAAATCGGTGTTCGGGGTGCGCAGCTTGAGGCCGAGCATCAGGCCCTGGCCGCGGATCTCCTCGATCACGTCGGGATGCTTGTCCTTGAGTTCGGCGAGCGACTGCTTCAGCCGGAGGCTGGTCTGGGCGACGTGTTCGATGAAGCCGGGCTCGAGAATGACGTCGAGCACGGCGTTGCCGACCGCCATGGCCAGCGGATTTCCGCCGAAGGTGGTGCCATGCGTACCGAGCACCATGCCGGCCGCCGCCGCCTCGGTGGCGAGGCAGGCGCCCATCGGAAAGCCGCCACCGATGCCCTTGGCGATCGACATGATGTCGGGCGCGACGCCGTTGTGCTCATAGGCGAAGAACTTGCCGGTGCGGCCGACGCCGGTCTGGATCTCGTCGAAGATCAGGAGCAGGCCGTGCTCGTCGCAGAGCTGGCGCAGCAGCTTGAGGAAGCGCATCGGCACCGAGCGCAGGCCGCCCTCGCCCTGGATCGGCTCGATCATCAGCGCCGCGGTCTCCGGCGTGATCGCCGCGCGCAGCGCCGCCTCGTCGTCGAAGGGCACTTGGTCGAAGCCGTCGACCTTGGGGCCGAAGCCGTCGATGTATTTCTGCTGGCCGCCGGCGGCGATGGTCGCCAGCGTGCGGCCGTGGAAAGCGCCCTCGAAGGTGACGATGCGGTAGCGCTCGGGATGGCCCTGCGCCGCATGGTATTTGCGCGCCATCTTGATCGCGCATTCGTTCGCCTCGGCGCCCGAATTGGTGAAGAAGACGCGCTCGGCGAAGGTCGCCTCGCAGAGCCGGCGGGCGAGCTTCTCGCCGTCCGGCATCGCGTAGAGATTGGAGGTGTGCCAGATGCGCTGGGCCTGCTCGGTCAGCGCCTTGACCAGATGCGGATGGGCGTGGCCGAGCGCGTTGACGGCGATGCCGGCGCCGAAATCGAGATAGCGCTGGCCATCGGCGGTGATCGCCCAGGCACCTTCGCCGCGCTCGAAGGCGACGGGTGCGCGCGCATAGGTCGGCAGCAGAACGGAGGCATTGGCGGAAACGGAAGCGGAGCTCATGGAGCGAGGTCCTCGCGACGGAACGTAACGGAAAGCGCTGGGCGCCGGGGTGTGAAGCGGTGGTTCGGGGCGCGGCGGCGATCTGCCAGCACGATGCGACCCCGCGGCGACGTTATCGTCGCAGGCCTTTCCCGTTTTCTCGTCGCGCCGTCAGCCGCATCGCTCGAAAGTCCGGATCGCTCAAAACATAAGCGCCGCCCCAAGGGCGGCCGCATTGAGAAGACTATGCAAAAGCGGTCCGGCACTGTCAATTCCGGCCGGGCGCCGCAGCGTTGCCAAATAGACTCACCTGACTGCCGGATCGAAGCTTTGTCTGGGGAAAAGACGATTTCCGATTCGGCGACTCTTGTGGCCGAGTCAAGCCATCTTGTATGGTCGGCCTCGTCAGATACGACATCTCGTGCGGCGTCTCCAGTATCGTCAGTTCCGAGCGTAGCGGTTTCCGTTCTTCGACGGGCGCTGCCGATATCGGATTCCGCCATGATCTTTTCCTATGCGTCGCCGGGCTATGGCGAGGCATGACGAAGACAGGTGAAATCGATGAGCGAAGCTGGAGCCTGGACCGACGAACGCGTCGAACTGCTCAAGAAGCTCTGGAATGACGGACTGAGCGCCAGCCAGATCGCCGGCGAACTCGGCAGCGTCACCCGCAATGCTGTCATCGGCAAGGTCCACCGCCTCGGCCTTTCGGGCCGCGCCAAGAATCCCGGCTCGGCCGCGCCGCGCCCGCGCAAGCCGACGACGCGCCCGCCGGCCCATCCAATGGCGAGCCCTGCCGCCGCGAGCGGCGGCATGACCCGCGGCAACACGGCGCTCGCCCCGCAATTCGTCCCGGAGATCGAGGCGGAACCGGAAGCGGAGCACGTCCCGGCGGCCCCGGCCGAGGAGGTGGTGATCCCGTTCTCCGAGCGCGTCACCATCATGGACCTGCGCGAATATATGTGCCGCTGGCCGATGGGCGACCCGACCTCGCCGGAATTCCGCTTCTGCGGCGGCCGCTCGCTGACCGGCATGCCCTATTGCGGCTATCATGCCCGCATCGCCTACCAGCCGGCGGCCGACCGGCGCCGCGACCGCAGCAAGGTGCGCGCCTGACCCGGCACCCCTGTGTAGAAGAATTGAAGCCGGCCCTCGGGCCGGCTTTTCCATTGGTGGAGAGACGCCGATGCGCACCGCAGAACGTCCCGCGCCTGTCGAATATGCCTGCGCCCTGGCGATCCGGGGCGGAGACATCCTGCTCGGACTGAGAGCCCCGCATCGCCGCAACAGGCCGTCCTGCTGGGACACGATCGGCGGGCATGTCGAGCCCGACGAGACGATCGAGCAGGCACTGAGACGCGAATTGCAGGAGGAGATCGGTATCGAGCCGACCAGCTTCACGCGCTTGACCACCATCGAGACGACCGAGAGCGACGGCGTCATCCCGGCTCTGTGGCATCTGTTCGCGGTGACCGGCTGGGTGGGCGAAGCCCGGATCAGCAATGACGAGCACAGCGAGATCCGCTGGTTCGACCTCGCCGAGGCCCGCGAGCTGTCGCCGCTCGCCTCGGAAGCCTACCGTCCGGTCTTCGCCCGGCTCGCGGCCAGCTTCGCCGCAGCGCCATGACCAGTTTCGCGATCTATCTGGGGGCCGCGCTGGCCGAGATCGCCGGCTGCTTCTCGTTCTGGGCCTGGCTCAAGCTCGGCAAATCGGCCTGGTGGCTGCTGCCGGGGCTTCTGGCGCTGGCGCTCTTCGCTTGGCTCTTGACGCTGATCGACAGCGCCGCCGCCGGCCGGGCCTTCGCCGCCTATGGCGGGGTCTACATCGTCGCGTCGCTGGGCTGGATGTGGCTGGTCGAGAAGGTGCCGCCGGACCGTTTCGACCTCACGGGCGCAGCCCTTTGCCTCGCCGGCGCAGCGGTGATCGTCGCCGCGCCGCGCTGAGGCCTCAGCTTCGCGCGAACGTCTCGTCGAAGGCGTAGCCGGCGCCGCGCACGGTGCGCAGCGGGTCCTTGGCGTCGTCGGGGGTGATCGCCTTGCGCAGGCGCCCGACATGGACGTCGACGGTGCGCTCGTCGATATAGACGTCGCGGCCCCAGACGGCGTCGAGCAGCTGGGCCCGCGAATAGACCCGGCCCGGGGCCTGCATCAGGAATTCGAGCAGGCGGAACTCGGTCGGACCGAGATGCAATTCGGCGCCGGCCCGGCGCACTCGCCGCGTCGTCCGGTCGAGCTCGAGATCGCCGGCGGTCAGCATGCCGACGACATGGCCGGGCTTGACCCGGCGCAGCAGCGCCTGGATGCGGGCGATCAGCTCCGGCAGCGAGAACGGCTTGACGACATAATCGTCGGCGCCGGTGGCGAGGCCGCGCACCCGCTCGGTCTCCTCGCCACGCGCCGTCAGCATGATGATCGGCACCCGCTCCGTGTCGCGCCGGGCGCGCAGGCGCCGGCAGAGCTCGATGCCGGAAAGGCCGGGCAGCATCCAGTCGAGCAGGACGAGGTCGGGGGTATGGTCGCGCAAATGCAGCTCGGCATCGTCGCCGCGCGCGACGGTGTCGACCTCGAAGCCCTCGGCCTCGAGATTATAGCGGAGCAGCAGGGTCAGCGGCTCCTCATCCTCGACGATCAGGATGCGTGCAGGCATGTCGAGCCTCCGCTCAGGCGCCCATCCGCTCAGCCATTGGCCGCGGGCAGGTCAACCAGGATGTTGGTGGTGTCGAGCTTGGGCCGGCTCTCCTCCACCGACTGGCCGGTGATCAGGTAATGGATCGTCTCGGCGATGTTGGTGGTGTGGTCGCCGATGCGCTCGACGTTCTTGGCGCAGAACAGAAGATGCGTGCAGAAGGTGATGTTGCGCGGATCTTCCATCATATAGGTCAGGAGCTCGCGGAAGAGCGAGGTGTAGAGCGCGTCGATCTCGTCGTCGCGGCGCCAGACCTCCATCGCCTTCTGCTCGTTGCTGGCGGCATAGGCATCGAGCACGTCCTTGAGCTGAGCCTGCACCAGGCGGCTCATATGCTCGAGCCCGACCACGGCGCGGTGCGGCGGCGAGAACTGGCCGGAGATCGCGACCGCGCGCTTGGCGATGTTCTTGGCGAGGTCGCCGACGCGCTCGATGTCAGCGGCGATGCGGATCGCCGAGATCAGCTCGCGCAGGTCGTTGGCGAGCGGCTGGCGCCGGGCGATGGTCAGCACCGCCTTCTCCTCGACATCGCGCTGGAGATTGTCGAGCCGCTGGTCGGCGGTGATGACCTTCTGGGCCAGCGCCGTGTCGCGGCGCACCAGCGCCACGGTGGAGTCGCCGAGCATGCGCTCGGACATGCCGCCCATCTCGGCCAGGCTGCGGCGCAGCCCTTCGAGGTCGGCATCATAGGAGCGGACGATATGGTCGGACATCGGGGCGAATCCTTCGAGGGCGAGCGGAACGGCAGGGCTCAGCCGAAGCGGCCGGTGACGTAGTCCTGCGTCTGCTTCTTGTTGGGGTTCATGAAGATGGTGTTGGTCGCGTCGAACTCGACGACCTCGCCGAGATACATGAAGGCGGTGTACTGCGAGACGCGCGCCGCCTGCTGCATGTTGTGGGTGACGATGACGATGGTGAAGTCGCTCTTCAGCTGCTCCAGCAGGTCCTCGATCTTGCCGGTCGAGATCGGGTCGAGGGCCGAAGTCGGCTCGTCGAACAGGATCACTTCGGGCTTCTGGGCGATGGTGCGGGCGATGCACAGGCGCTGCTGCTGGCCGCCGGAGAGGCCCATGCCGGAGCTCTTCAGCTTGTCCTTGACCTCGTCCCAGAGAGCGGAGCGGCGCAGCGCGCCCTCGACGCGGTCGTCGAGCTCCGACTTCGGCGGCTTCTCGTAGAGGCGGATGCCGAAGGCGACATTGTCGTAGATCGACATCGGGAAGGGCGTCGGCTTCTGGAAGACCATGCCGATGCGCGAGCGCAGCTCGTTGACGTCGACATCGTTGGAGATGACGTTGCGGCCGTCGAGCAGCACCTCGCCGGTGGCGCGCTGCTCGGGATAGAGCGAGTAGATCCGGTTGAAGATGCGCAGCAGGGTCGACTTGCCGCAGCCGGAGGGGCCGATCAGCGCGGTGACGTGGCGGTCACGGAAGCTGAGATTGACGTTCTTCAGCGCCTTGTGCTCGCCATAGTAGAAATCGAGGTTCTTCACCGCGATCCGGATCGGCGCCTGGGCGTCGAGGACCTGCGGGCTGAGTTCCAGGGTCGAGAGCATCGACATGTTCCTTCCGATCGGACGTGGTGCTCACTTGCCGCCGCGCACGATGCGCCGGGCGATAAGCGAGAGCAAAAGGATCGAGACGGTGATGATCAGCGAACCGGCCCAGGCGAGCTGCTGCCAGTTCTCATAAGGGGCCGAGGCGAACTGATAGATCGTCACCGGCAGGTTGGAGACGCCGCCGACCAGGGTCGGCGAGAACCAGAAATTATTGTTCAGCGCGGTGAAGAGCAGCGGCGCCGTCTCGCCGGCGATGCGCGCTAGCGCCAGCAGGATGCCGGTGACCATGCCGGACTTCGCGGCACGCCAGGTGATCGCGGTGATGACCACCGAAGGCGGGGCGCCGAGCGCCGAGCCGGCCTCGCGCAGCGGCGCCGGCACGAGGCGCAGCATGTCCTCGGTGGTGCGCACGATCACCGGGATCGCGATGATGCCGAGCGCGACGCCGCCGGCCCAGCCGGAATAGCCGCGGAAGGGCTCGACCAGGATGACGTAGACGAACAGGCCGATCAGGATCGAGGGCGCCGAGAGCAGGATGTCGTTGATGAAGCGGATCAGGTTGGCGAGCTTCGAGCCCCGGCCGTACTCGGCGAGATAGGTCCCGGCGAGCACGCCGATCGGCGTCGCCAGCGCGATGCCGAGGAAGGTCAGCACGGCCGAGCCGACGATGGCGTTGGCTAGGCCGCCGCCCTCGGAACCGGGGCCGGGCGTCACCTGCGTGAAGGTACCGGCCGAAAGCCCGCCGATGCCCTTCACCACCAGCATGCCGAGGATCCAGAACAGCACGGTGATGGCGACGAGGGTGAACGCCGTGGCGATGATCTTCATCAGCCGGTCCGCATTGCGGCGCGCCGGGCGGACGCGGCCCCAGGGCACTTCCGGGGTCATCGCGGGGGCGGCAGGAGGCGTCTGGTTCATCGGTTGCGCTTCCCTCAGAAGGACTTGACGCGCGCGACGAGGATACGCGCGATGACCAGGACGACGAAGGTGACGAAGAACAGGATGCAGCCGAGCGCGATCAGCGCGTGGAGCTGCAGGCCGAGCGCCTCGTTGAACTCGTTGGCGATGCGCGAGGCGATGGTCGAGCCCGGATCCATCACCGAGGCCGAGAGGCGGTTGGCATTGCCGACCACGAAGGTCACCGCCATGGTCTCGCCGAGGGCGCGGCCGAGGCCGAGCATGACCGCGCCGATGATCGAGACGCCGGCCTGCGGCACGAGCACGTAGCGCACGACCTCCCAGGTCGTCGCCCCGATGCCATAGGCGCTCTCGCGCAGCACCGAGGGGATCTGCTCGAGCATGTCGCGGGTGATCGAGGCGATGAACGGGATGATCATGAACGCCAGGATGATGCCGGCGGTCAGGATGCCGAGGCCCGAGGGCGAGCGCGAGTACAGGATGGTGCCGACGATCGGCATGCCCTCGACGATGTTCGAGAGCGGGATCTGCACATAGGCCGCAAAGAGCGGCACGAAGACGAAGAGCCCCCACATGCCGTAGATGATCGAGGGCACGGCGGCGAGCAGCTCGATCGCGGTCGAGACCGGCCGCTTGAACCAGGGCGGGGCGAGCTGGGTCAGGAAGACGGCGATGCCGAGCGAGAGCGGCACGCCGACGACGAGGGCGATCAGCGCGGTCGACAAGGTGCCGACGATCGCCGGAAAGGCGCCGTATTGCTCGTTCTGGGTGTCCCAGACGCTCGAGGTCAGGAAGCCGAACCCGAATTCGCGGAAGGCCGGCCAGCCGCCGGCGACCATTGCCGCGATGATGCCGGCAAGCAGCACCAGGACGAAGAGCGCCGCCAGGAAGCTGGCATTGCGGAAGACGAGGTCGAAGGTACCTTTCGGGGTCCGGCGAACGGCGGGCATTCCCGATGCCATCTGGTCAGTCACGGCGGCCATCCGAAGAACTCCGGTCGGTTTCAGGCGGGTCGAAGGGGCCGGAGCCGGCCCCTTCCTTTAACGTGGTCGCAGGGCGATCAGAAGATCGGCTTGCCGGCCGGGTCGGTGACGCCCTTCCAGGCGTTGCGGACCTGGTCCTTGACGCCCGCCGGCAGCGGCACATAGTCGAGACCGAGCGCCAGCTGGTCGCCGTTCTTATAGGCCCAGTCGACGAATTTCAGCGCGGCCTGGGTCTCTTCCGGCTTCTCCGGCTTGGCATGGACCAGCAGGAAGGTGGCGGAGGTGATCGGCCAGGCCTGGGCGCCCTTCTGGTTGTTCAGCGAGATGCCGAAGCCGGGCGCCTCGTTCCAGTTGGCATTGGCCGCGGCGGCCTGGAAGGACTTGTCGTCCGGGGCCGGGAAGTTGCCGTCGGCGTTCTGGACGAGCGCATGGGCGAGCTTGTTCTGCTTGGCATAGGCGTATTCGACATAGCCGATCGAGTTGGCGACCTGCTTGACCGAGGCGGAGACGCCCTCATTGCCCTTGCCGCCGATGCCGACCGGCCACTGCACGGCGGTGTTGGTGCCGATCTTCGACTTCCACTCCGGCGAGACGCGCGAGAGATAATCGGTGAAGACGAAGGTCGTGCCCGAGCCGTCCGAGCGGTAGACCGGGCTGATATTGGCCTCGGGAAGGGTCAGGCCGGGGTTCAGAGCGGCGATCTTCGGATCGTTCCACTTCTTGATCGTGCCGAGATAGATCTCGGCGATCAGCGGGCCAGTCAGCTTCAGCTTGCCGGCCTCGATGCCGGGAACGTTGATCGCCGGGACGACGCCGCCCATCACGGTCGGGAACTGGACGAGACCGTCCTTGGCCAGGTCCTCGCCCTTGAGCGGGGCGTCGGTGGCGCCAAAGGCGACCGTCTTGGCCTTGATCTGGCGGATGCCGCCACCCGAGCCGATCGACTGGTAGTTGAGACCGATATTGGTCTCCTTCTTATAGGCCTCGGCCCATTTGGCGTAGATCGGGAAGGGGAAGGTCGCGCCGGCGCCGGTGATGTCGGCGGCCTGGACGGCGCCCGAGAACCCGACAGCCGCAGCCGCGAGAATGAGAAGTTTGCGCATGAGATGTCCTCTCTGGGTCGCAAGGTCTAGCGGCGCGCAAAAACACCCGCGATATGACAGCCAGATGACAGATCGTCATCAAGCCGCAGCGGCAGCCGTCACATTTCGTTAACGGCCTGCCTCGGCCAGCAGCGGCAGGATCGCCTTGAAGGTCGCGCCCTCGCCGACGACGCTCTCGATCGTCAGCCTGCCGCGATGGCGCAGCACGATGTGCTTGACGATGGCGAGGCCGAGCCCGGTGCCGCCCGCCTCGCGGCTGGCGGCGTTGTCGACGCGGTAGAAGCGCTCGGTCAGGCGCGGCAGATGCTCGGCGGCGATGCCCGGCCCGTCATCGCGCACGCTGAAGCTGGCCTCGGCACCGCCTTCGATCCTGATCACGACCTCGCCGCCGGGCTTGCCGTATTTGATCGCGTTCTCGACGAGGTTCTCCATCAGCCGCAGCAATTCGTCGCGGTCTCCTGCCACCACGACCGGCCGCGGCGGCAGATCGAGCCTCAGGGAGACGTCTCGCTCGCGCGCCATCAGGACGAGCGCATCGAGGATGGTGCGCGCGATCTCGCCGAGATCGACCGGGGTCTGCGGCGCCAGATGCGCCTTGAGCTCGATGCGCGAGAGCGAGAGCAGGTCGTCGACCAGGCGCGCCATGCGCAGGGCCTGCTGGCGCATGATCTGCAGGAAGCGCTCGCGGGCCGCCTCGTCATTGCGGGCGGGCCCCTGCAGGGTCTCGATGAAGCCGAGCACGGAGGCGAGCGGCGTGCGCAATTCATGGCTGGCATTGGCGACGAAGTCGACGCGCATGCGCTCAGTCAGGCGCTGCTCGCTCAGATCCTCGAAGGTCAGCAGCACGGCGCTTCGGGCACCAGGGCCGGCGAGCGCGACGATATGAATGCGGAAGGTGCGCTCGATCGGCACCCTTTCGATCAGCTCGATGGCCCGCCGGCCGCCCTGGCGCGAGACCTGGTCGATCGCGTCGATCAGGTCGGGGTCGCGCATCACCAGCGCGAGCTGCTTGCCCTTTTCCAGCCCGGCGATCAGCGAGCGGGCGGCCGGGCTCAGGGCCTGGATGGCGCCTTGCTCGTCGAGCAGGATCACGGCGACGCCGGTCGCCTCGATCAGCGCCGCAGTGACGGGGGCTCGGGGGTCGACCAGCTCGTGCATGACTAGCGCGCGCAGCGAGCCGGGACGACAAGGTGCCGGGCCGCGGCGCCGGCTGCGAGGGTCGCTCGCGCAAGGCGCGATCCCGTCTGATCCTGCGGCATGCTGCGCCCTTCCCTAGATTTCGTGGCGCCTGATCCGCCGTCCCATCTCGTTCAGCGCCAGCAGCACCAGCGCCAGGATGAAGGGCAGGATGTAGTAGATGATCCGGAACAGCAGCAGCGCTCCGAGCACCTGCTCGAAGGGCATGCGGCTGAGCGCGATCAGCATCGTCGCCTCGAAGACGCCGAGCCCGCCCGGCGCATGGCTGGCGATGCCGATCAGGCAGGCGAAGATATAGGCGGCGAGGAAACTCTCATAGGAGAGGTTGTAGCCGCCCGGCAGCAGCACGAAGAGCACGGCCGCGGCGGCCGAGACCTCGCAGGCGCCGAGCAGCATCTGGCCCAGCGTCACGCCGAGGCCGGGCAGCGGCAGGTTCCAGCCGCGCACCCGCAAGGTCCGTTCGTCGGTCGCGACCCAGAAGAGATAGCCGAGGATGCCGAGGCCGGTGACGGCGCCGACCGCCTGGATCACCAGGGGCGAGGTTCGCGCCAGCTGCGCGACCGATTCCGTCGCATAGAACAGGCTGACGCAGAAGATCATGCCGAGACCGAGCCAGAAGGTCAGGCCGGCGATCACCGTGAGGCTCGCGACCTCCGAGGCGCGCACGCCCTTGGCGGCATAGACCCAGTAGCGCACCGTGCCGCCGGTAACGATCGGGAAGCCGAGGGTGAAGGAAACCGAATAGCTGGTGAAGGAGCCGAGTGCCGTCGTGCGATAGGGGATCGAGAGGCCGAGCCGACGCAAGGCGAGCGCGTCATAGCCGGTGAGCAGGAGATAGCTCAGCGCGGTGAAGGCGAGCGCCAGAGAGAGCTGCCGGAGGCTGGCATTGGCGAAGGCCTTGGCCAGCTCGCCGGGCTCGATCTCGCGAGCGATGAAATAGAGCACCACCAGCGAGGCCGCGAAGATGATCGTGCTGGCGAGCGGGCCGAGCCACCACCAGCGGCTGCGCTTGCGCAGCGGCATACCTGGCTCGTGCGGGCCGAAAGACATGCAGGCTCTTGTCGTGTTGATGCCCTGGTCTCGGCGGGCGATGCGGATTGCGGGGCGGAACCGCCCGGACCCGAGAGATAGCGCCTCGGCGGCGAACCACAAGCGCGCGCCGCGCGGCGAATGCGCACCATGTGGCCGGCGCAGGGTCACCGGACCGCCCTTTGCGACGGTCCGGTGACAATGACACAGCCTGCCGGGCTAGCCCCGCCCGGCCGCTGCGCGCGCGAAGAAGGCCTCCGGCCCGTCGACCTCGTGCAGGCGCCGGTTCTCGATCTGCCAGAAACGATTGCCGACCGCCCGGACGAAGCTGCGATCATGCGAGACCAGGAGACAGCTGACGTCCTGCGCGGTGAGCTCGGCCTCGAGCGCCTCCTGGCCCTCGATGTCGAGATGATTGGTCGGCTCGTCGAGCAGGTAGAAGTTCGGCCGGGCGAGGCGCAGCGCCAGCATGGCGAGGCGCGCCTTCTGGCCGCCCGACAGCGCCCGGATCGGATTTTCCTGCAGCTCGATCGCGATGCCGGCGCCGGCGAGCAGACTGCGCGCCGGCTGGTCGCCGACATCGAAGCGGCGGCTGATCAGCCGGTGCGGCGTCTCGTCATCGGGATACTCGCTCAGTTGCTGGCTGGCGAAGCCGGGGACCAGCGAGGGCGTCGCCCTCACACCGGCAATCTCCCGCCCGGCGATCGCCGCCTGGATCAGGCCGATCAGGCAGGTTTTGCCGGCGCCGTTGCCGCCGAGCAGCACGATGCGGTCGCCCGGGTTGATCCAGCGCTTGCCGGTCCTGAACAGCATGGTTCCGTCCGGCGTCGCGACCGGAAGGTCCTCAAGCGTCAGCAGGGCGCGCGCATGCGTGCCGGCATGGGCGAGCCTGATCGCGCCGGCCGAGCGCTCGCGATGCGCCGGCCGCGCCGCCTCCTCCAGCGTCTCGGCCCGCTGCCGGAGCTGCCTCGTCTTGCTGAGCAGGAGGTCGCTGCCGGAATTGATGCCGATATTGTTGAGCTTGGCCGCCTGGCGCCGCAATTGCTGGACGGTCTTGATGTCGCGCTCGTAGCGTCGCGCATCGGCGGCGTCGATCTCGTCGAGGGCGATACGCGCCCGCGAATAGGGCAGCGGGAATATTTGCGACCGCTCATGGCGCAGGAACAGCGTCCGGTTGGTGACGGCGTCGAGGAAGGCGCGGTCATGGCTGGCGACGACCACGGCCATGTCGCGTGGCAGCGCGGCGAGCCAGTTTTCGAGCTGGCCGATGCGTCCGAGATCGAGATGGTTGGTCGGCTCGTCGAGCAGCAGGAGATCGGGCTCGGTGACGGAGACGCGGGCGAGCATGGCGAGCCGCTGCCAACCGCCGCTCAGCTCTCCGAGCCGCCGCTGGCGCAGCGCTTCGGGCACGTCGAGTGAATCGAGCACGACCTCGACGCGCCAGTGCTCGCTCTGCGCCTGCTCGGCCGGCAGCGCGCCGAGTACCAGCTCGCGGAACGCCAGATGGCCGAACTGCGGCGGGACGTTTTGCTCGACATGGCCGATACGCAGGCCGCGCGCACGGGTGATCTCGCCGCTGCCGGGCTCCGCCGTGCCGGCAAGGCAGCGCAGCAGGGTCGACTTGCCCCGGCCATTGGCGGCGACGAGGCCGAGCCGGTCGCCCTGGCCGATCGCGAGCGTGAGATCGGAGAACAGCGGCGCCCCCAGCGTGGTGCCGAGCTTCCGCAGATTGATCATGGTCATGGTTCAGGTCTCTGGACTGCCCGAGCCGTCATTCGGCGGGACGCACCCCGGCGCCCCTTGCCTCGAATGCGAAACGCCGGGTTGGCGTCGGCTCGATTGAGTGGAACAGGGCGCAGGACATCCGGCGATGAGGCCAGATGCTGCGCCACCACGAAGGGCAGACCGGAGAGAGAACCGTAAAGGAGGCTCTGAGGTCAGCCCTGCAAGCTAGCCTTGCAGGGCCTGAACGGGGCCGCGCTGACGATGGTGACGAAAGAACGTGATCACGCAGCCCTCCTGTCTCGTGTGGGTCGACGCAAGGGAATTAGCGCCGTTTCTCGGACGGCGCAATCGCCTCAGGCGGTCTTGCGGAAGATCCGAAGCGTCTTGAACTCGCCAATTTCCTCGACCGGGCGCGATTTCGCCCATTCCGCGATGATCGGCTTGGCCGTCTCATAGGCGAAGGAGCCGGTATAGAACAGGATATGGCCGCCGACATCGGTCTGGTCGGTGAAGAGCTGCATGACCTCGAGATCGGTCAGCGCGCCATAGGCGTCGTTCTTCTCGCTGCGGAACTCGCAGGAATGGAACAGGGTGACGATGTCGAAGCGCGGCAGCAGCTTGGCATTGCTGGTGTAGATGTCGCCGAAATAGGCGGAATAGCTCTTGGTGATGGTCGGATTGTCGATCGCCAGCTTGACGAAGGCGTCATATTCCTTCGGCGAGGCGGTGATCCCGAGCACGGTGCAGTCGAGCTCGGGCTCGGCGCAGCGGATGCCGATATAGTGGTGGCCGCCGGTGCCGAAATGATAGATGCGCTTGCCGGTGATGCCCGCTTCCTCGAGCCATTCGACGAAATGCACGTCGCAGGGGCATTGCTCGACCCGCAGGCCCCAATAAACGTCCCAGATGTGCATCTGCATGGCAAAACTCCGTGGAAGCGAGGGGAAAGAAGCGCCGGGCGCGGCTGAACGCCGGCTGAATGCAAGGTTGGTTGGTGATCCTCAGCCGCCGCCGGCCTCGGCCAGAACGACGGGACGCGCCGGCTCGGCGACGATGCGGGCGACACCGCCGGCGCGGCGCATGGTGAGATGGCGGCAGGCAACCTCGGCGAAGCCCGGGCTCTGGCCGATGAGCAGCATGATCGCCTGCGGACGCGTCGCCCTGATATGCGCCAGCAGCTCCAGCGCCGCCTCGGTCTCCAGCCCGCTCGTCGCCTCGTCGAGCACGAGGATGTCGGGATTGGCGAGTTCGGCCCGCGCCAGGGCCAGTCGCTGCCGGTCGCCGGTGGTCAGCGCCTTGTCCCAGTCGCGCGGCTGGTCGATCTGCGGCACGAGCCCGGCGAGCCCATAGCTGCGCAGCGCTTCCTTCGCCGCCTCGACGCTGTGGTCACCGGCCGGATCGAGCGCGGCGCGCAGGCTGCCTTCCGAGAGATGCAGTTTTTGCGGCAGCACCGCCAGCCGCGCCTCGGCCGGCAGCGCGACGCTGCCCCGGCCCCAGGGCCAGAGCCCGGCGACAGCCTGGATCAGCGCCGCCTTGCCATGGCCGAGCTCGCCCGCGACATGCAGCGTCGCGCCCGGCGGCAGTTCGACGGCGAAATCGGCCAGCAGGGTCCGCCCGTCGCGATCGGTCAGGGTGAGGTCCCCCAGCCGCAGGCAACCGTCGGCGCTGGTCTCGACCGCGATCTCGCCGCCGGAATGGCCATGATCGAGCGTACCGAGCGCGACCGCGAGCTCGTTGACCCGCCGTGCCGAGGCCAGCCATTCGGCAATGCGCATGAAATTGTCGAGCACCCAGTTGAAGGCGTTCTGCACCGCGACGAAGGCGGCGGCGACCTGGACGACATCGCCGAGCGACATCTCGCCGGAGAGATATTTTGGCGCGGCAAGCAGGAGCGGCACCACCGGGACCAGTGCACCGCTCCCATTGGTAATCCAGGTCAGCCGGCCGCGCTGACGGATCATGGCGAGCCAGCGCCCGACGAGATTGTCATAGGTCGCGGCGACGGCGCGGCGCTCGCCGGTCTCGGAGCGCGACAGCGCGATGGTCTCGCCATGGTCGCGGATGCGCATCAGCGAGAAGCGCAAGCGCGCCTCGCCCTCGTTGCGGGCGGCGATCAGGCGCGGCAGCGGCCGGCCGACCCAGGTGATCAGGCCGGAGACCAGCACGGCATAGACGATCGCCGCCAGCACCATATAGGCGGGAATCCGAAAGCTCGTGCCGCCGGCTGCGACGGTCAGCGAGCCGCCGATGCTCCAGAGGATGCCGATGAAGGTGATGGCGGTGATGACAGCCGAGAGCAGGCCGATGGCGAAATCGACCACCGGTTCGGTCGCCCAGCGGACATCGTCGGCGATGCGGTATTCGGGATTGGCCGGCTCGTAGCCGGAAAGGCCGAGCCGGTAGAAGCGGCGCTCGCCGATCCAGCCATCGGCGAGCCGCGCCGTGACCCAGGCACGCCAATGGACCTGGAATGTTTCCCGTGAAACCAGGATGACGACGCCGAGTCCGGCGGCGATCAGCACCAGCACCGGAAAGACCGCCATGGCGATCAGGGCGCTTTCGCCGTCCTTCTTTTCGAGCGCGTCGAAGAACCAGCCATTCCAGCGGTTGACGGTGACATTGGCGAAGACGGCGAGGATGATCGCGCTCGCCAGGGTGACCGACCAAAACCAGGCCTTGCCGGCACCGGCACCGCGCCAGAAGCCGCCGGTCAGCCGGGCAAAGCTCTTCGCGACCTGCCAGTCCGATGGCTGGCCGGCATCCCTGGCATGCTGGTCGAGCGCCTTCAGCACAACCCTTTGATCCCCCCGGATCGCGACATCGCGGGCGGTAGCCAGCCAGGTTTTCCCGGTTCAGACCGCGCCCATGATGCCGCTTAGTCAGCCCGGGATGAACTGCGGCTGAATGAAAGCGTCAGCGACGCCGGGCGGGAGCCCTCAGGCCGCCTTCGCCTCCTCGCCCAAAATCCGGGCCAGGCTCTCGAGCAATTCGCGCGAGCCCTCCTCGCGATGGACCGGGTCGTCCTTGCCGCCGAGATAGGCGCCCTGCTCGGTGAAGACGAGCTTCGTGCCGCTGCCCTCCGGAAGGTATTCCATGGTCAGCAACGAGCCCGAGAGCGGCACGCCGTCGATCGCCATCGCATAGGCGAGGATGATGCGCTCGTTCGGCTGAATCACCTGATAGACCGATTCATTGGTGATCGGCGGGCCGCCCTGATAGCGGAAACGGCTGCGCTCGAAGCCGCCGACGCGGAAGTCGACGTCGAACTGCTCGACCGTCCAGCCCTCGCCCTCGGCGAACCAGCGGCGCTTGATCGCGGGGTCGGCAAAGGCGGCGAAGACCTTGGCGGGCGGCGCGGCATAGCTGCGCTCGATGGTGAAGCTCGCATGGGTGACGGACGTCCGGCTCATGAGCGTTTTCCTTTCACTGGCGGTTGGTCGTCAGAGATCAGCGGCTGAGCCCGGCATCACCCTCGCGACGCGGGAAGAACTGGAAGAAGGGCTCGGCCTCGGCGAGGGCGCGGGCATAGGAGGGGCGCGTGCGCAGGCGCTCGAAATAGGCCCAGAGAAGCGGATGGCTGTCGCGGAAGGACAGAGCGCGCTCGCCATAGAACAGCGCCGGCGCGGCCGCGCAGTCGGCCATGCTGAACTCCTCGCCCATCGCCCATTGCCGTCCGCCGATCTCGGCTTCCAGCAGGTCATAGGCCGAGGCGAGCGTCGCCTTCGCCTCGGCGACGCCGAGCGCGTCGCGGCTCTCCTCCGGACGCAGCCGATCGAGCACCACCTTCTGCATGGGGATGGCGACGTAGAGATCGAAGAGCCGGTCGAGCCGCCTTACTTCCAGTGCCGCGACCGGGTCCTGCGGCAGCAACGCCAGCTTGCCGGGATAATGCAGGGCGAGATGCTCGACGATCAGGCTGGTCTCCGGCACGAGCTTGCCGAGCCGGTCATCGCGCAGCAGCGGGAATTTTCCGAGCGGCCAAAGCTTCAGGAAAGCGGCGCGCTCGTCTGGATCGCCGAGATTGACGAGATGCGGCGTGAACGGCGTCTCGTTTTCGTAGAGTGCGACCAGAACCTTCTGGCAGAAGCCGGAGAGCGGGTGGAAATAGAGCGTCAGGGACATGGCTTCGCGTTCCTGCTTCTTGGAAGGAGCGGGTTGAAGGACTTCGGTCGACAAGACGGCTGTTCAGGCGGGCGCCTGCTCCAGTGCGAGATAGTCGGCCAGCCGGTCGAAGCCGATGCGCGAGCCCTGCTCGCGCCAGTCGGGCTTGTCGTGTCCGTCGAGAAAGGCCGCCTGCTCGGTGAAGATGAGGCGGGTACCGGCCCCCTCGCGCCGGAACTCGATCGTCGCCAGCGAGACCGACAGGCGCAGATCGTCGCGCAGCAGTTCGTAGCTGTAGACGATGCGCTCGTCAGTCAGGATCTCCTGGAAGGTCGCGTTCATCGCGTAGACGCCACCCGGCCCCGGCGCGCCGCGCATGGTCTCGCTGCCGCCCTCGCGGAAATCGAGGCTGTGCTGGCCGAGGCCGCCTTCGTCATGGCAGGCCGACCAGCGCCTTTTCGCAACGGGATCGGCGAAGGCGGCGAAGACGCGGGCAGGGCTCGCATCATAGCGACGCTCGATCGCGAAGCTGGCATGGACGACCGATCGTTCCGTCATGCGCCGTTCTCCTCTTCGCTTTCCGCAGCCTGTTCGGCAAGGAAGGCGCCGAGCCGGTCGAAGCGCCGCTCCCACAAGGTCCGGCGCTCGCTGATCCAGCGCTCGGCCGCCCGCAGGGCCTGCGTCTCCAGCTGGCAGTTGCGGACACGGCCGATCTTCTGCGAGCGCACCAGCCCGGCGCCTTCGAGCACGGCGAGATGCTGGACCACGGCCGACAGTGTCATCTGCAAGGGGGCGGCGAGCTCGCTGACGCTGGCCGGGCCCTCGCTGAGCCTTTGCACCATCTGCCGGCGGTTCGGGTCCGCCAGGGCCTGGAACATCAGATCAAGCTGGTCTGGTTGGTGAAGCATGAGCTTAAGTATCGCGCCCCGAACACCCTGTCCAGAGAAACTTTAGCACTTACTAAAGTTTATGACCAAACCCCGGCGCGACATCCGGCGCATTGCCTCCGGCGGCTCCTAGCGGCTATGAATCCCGGCACGCTCCCTTATCCCGCGTGTGCCTTTCAACCGTCTGCGCCAGCCGCCGGAGCTTTTGCCATGCGTATCGAGAACGACCCGAAGCTGGATTTCCGCGACGTGCTGATCCGGCCGAAGCGCTCGACGCTCGCCAGCCGTTCGGAGGTCGACGTCAACCGCAGCTTCCATTTCGCCCATACCGGCCGCGAATGGAGCGGCTTCCCGCTGATCGCCGCCAATATGGACGTGGTCGGCACGATGGCGATGGCGCGCGCCCTCTTGAAGCACGGCGCCATGGTCGCCCTGCACAAGCATTACGATGCGGAAGAGCTGATCGCCTTCTTCAAGGAGCCGGGTTCGGTCAACGCCTTCTATTCGCTGGGCACGACCGATTCCGACCATGACAAGCTCAAGGCCGTCCATGCCAAGGCGCCGATCGACAAGATCTGCCTCGACGTCGCCAATGGCTACACCGAGAAATTCGTCGACACGGTCAAGGCGACGCGCGAGGCCTTCCCGAACGCCGCGATCATGGCCGGCAACGTCGTCACCGGCGATATGACCGAGGCGCTGATCCTGGCCGGCGCCGACATCGTCAAGGTCGGCATCGGCCCGGGCTCGGTCTGCACCACCCGCAAGATGACCGGCGTCGGCTATCCGCAGCTCTCGGCGATCATCGAATGCTCCGACGCCGCCCACGGTCTGAAGGGCCTTGTCTGCGGCGATGGCGGGCTGACCGTGCCGGGCGACGTCGCCAAGGCCTATGGCGGCGGCTCCGACTTCGTGATGATGGGCGGCATGCTCGCCGGCCATGACGAATGCGAGGGTGAGATCCGTTATGAGGAGCGCGACGGCGAGAAGGTGCCGGTCGCGATGGTGTTCTACGGCATGTCCTCGGACACGGCGATGAACAAATACGCCGGCGGCGTCGCCAAATACCGGGCCTCCGAGGGCAAGACCGTCGAGGTGCCCTATCGCGGCCCGGTCGAGGGCACGATGCAGGAGATCATGGGCGGAGTGCGCTCGGCGATGACCTATATCGGTGCGGTCCGCCTCAAGGAGATGTCGAAGCGCACCAGCTTCATCATGGTCGGCGCCCAGCTCAACACCGTGTTCGGCAATTGAGCGAAGCCGATATCGCCATCATCGGCGCCGGCCCGGCTGGGCTGATCGCGGCCGAGCGGCTGGCGCAGGCCGGGCACCGGGTGGCGCTCTACGAACGCATGCCTTCGCCGGCGCGCAAATTCCTGCTCGCCGGGCGCGGCGGACTCAACCTGACCCATTCCGAGCCGCTCGACGGATTTCTCGACCGCTATGGCGAAGCGCGCGACTGGCTGGAGCCGGCGATCCGGGCCTTCCCGCCGGAGGCGCTGCGCGACTGGGCCGACGGGCTCGGCGCCGAGAGCTTCGTGGGCTCGAGCGGCAGGGTCTTCCCGAAGGCGATGAAGGCCTCGCCGCTGCTGCGCGCCTGGCTGGCGCGGCTCGCCGGGCTCGGCGTCAGACTGCAGTCCGGCCGGCTCTGGACGGGCTGGGACGAGAACGGCGCGCTGCGCTTCACGACACGCGACGGAACGGTCGAAACGCTTCGCCCGGCAGCGACGCTGCTGGCACTCGGCGGCGCGAGCTGGCCAAGGCTCGGCTCGGATGGCGGCTGGCAGGAGACCCTGGCGGCAAGGGGCGTCGCGATCGCGCCGCTGCGCCCGGCCAATGCCGGCTTCTCGGTCGACTGGTCGGCGCTGATGCGCGAGCGCTTCGCCGGGGTGCCGCTGAAGCGGATCGCGCTTTCCTTTGCAGGGCGGCGCGCCATGGGCGAGGCGATGATCGATCGCGGCGGCATCGAGGGCGGCGCGATCTATGCGCTCTCAGGGCCGTTGCGCGAGGTGATCGCATGCGATGGCCGGGCCGAGCTCGCCATCGACCTGCGCCCCGATCTCGGCGAAGCCGCGCTGGCCGCCCGTCTCGAACGGCGCCGCACCGGCGAGACGCTGAGCAACCATCTGCGCAAGGCCGCAGGGTTATCGCCGGTCGCGATCGCGGTGCTGCGCGAAGCAGCAGGCGGCCCGCTGCCGGCCGAACCTGCAGCCCTCGCCCGGCTGATCAAGACCGCATCACTGCGGCTGACCGGGACGGCGCCGATCACCCGCGCCATCTCGACGGCCGGCGGCATCCGGGCCGAAGAGGTCGACGCAGGTTTCATGCTGAAGCGCCTGCCCGGCGTCTTCGTCGCCGGCGAGATGCTCGACTGGGAGGCCCCGACCGGCGGCTACCTGCTGCAGGCCTGCTTTGCCACCGGCGTCGCGGCGGCCGAGGGGATCGAGAGGCTTCTAAACAAGCCCTCATCCTGAGGAGCGGGCTTCAGCCCGCGTCTCGAAGGGTGATTCAGGAGGCTCGGGAGATTTCGGGAGTATCCTTCGAGACGGCCCTGCGGGCCTCCTCAGGATGAGGTCGCTCTCAGTTCAGCCCCTTCAACCGATAGAGCGCTTCCAGCGCCTCGCGCGGCGTCATCTCGTCCAGGTCGAGCCCGGCGAGCGCTTCCCTGAGCAAATCGGGGCCGGACGCGACCACGGGCGTGGGCTGCGGGCTGCGCAATTGCGCGGCGAAGAGCGGGAGATCGTCGACCAGCGCCGCCACCGGCTTTTCGCGCTCGCTCTTCTCGAGTTCGCCGAGAATGGCGCGGGCGCGCTCGACCACGGCCGGAGGCAGGCCGGCGAGCTTAGCGACCTGGATGCCGTAGGAACGGTCGGCGGCGCCGGGCACGACCTCGTGCAGGAAGACCACTTCGCCATTCCATTCGGTGACGCGCACGGTGGCGTTGACAACCCGGTCGAGCCGTTCCGCCAGCGCGGTCAGCTCATGGTAATGCGTCGCGAACAGGGCCCGGCAGCGATTGGCCTCGTGCAGATGCTCGATCGCCGCCCAGGCGATGGAGAGCCCGTCGAAAGTCGCGGTGCCGCGCCCGATCTCGTCGAGGATGACCAGCGCCCGCGGGCCGGCCTGGTTCAGGATCGCGGCGGTCTCGACCATCTCGACCATGAAGGTCGAACGTCCCCGAGCGAGGTCGTCGGCGGCGCCGACGCGCGAGAACAGCCGGTCGACGACGCCGATATGGGCGCTGCCGGCCGGCACGAAGGAACCCATCTGCGCCAGCACGGCGATCAGTGCGTTCTGGCGCAGGAAGGTCGACTTACCGGCCATGTTCGGGCCGGTGATCAGGCAGATGCGGCCGTCCCGGCTTTTGCCGGCTGCCGAAAGCTCGCTGTCATTGGCGACGAAGGGCTGGCCCTCGCGCTTCAGCGCCGCCTCGACCACGGGATGGCGGCCCGCCTTGATCGCGAAGGCCGCGCCCTCGTCGACAAGCGGCCGGGTCCAGCCGCCATCGACCGCGAGCTCCGCCAGCGCGGCCGCGACGTCGATCGCGGCCAGCGCCAGCGCCGCCGCCTTGATCGGCTCGGCCTGGGCCAGAACCGCCGCGGTCAGATCGGCGAAGATCGACAATTCCAGCTTCAGCGCCCGGTCGGCGGCCGAGGCGATCTTGGCCTCGAGCTCGCCGAGTTCGACCGAGGAGAACCGCATCGCGTCCGACATGGTCTGGCGGTGCACGAAGACGGCGCGCCAGGGCTCCCTCAGGAAGTCCTCGCCGACGGCCTGCGGCACCTCGACGAAGTAGCCGAGCATGGAATTATGCTTGATCCGCAGCGTCCGACAGCCGGTCTCGGCCGCGTAGCGGGCCTGGAGCTGGGCGATCACCTTGCGCGAATCGACCTGCAGCAGCCGCAATTCGTCGAGCGCCCCGTCGAAGCCCTCGCGCACGAAGCGGCCATCGCGCTTCAGCAGCGGCAGCTCCTCGGCGAGCGTCGCCGAAAGACGGGCGCCGAGATCGGGATCGGTGCGGCCGAGCGCCAATGCCGCCTCGCGCAGTTCCGACGGGATCTCGCCATGGCGCAGCAAGGCGGCGGCGATGGCGCGGGCCGCTTCCAGCCCGGCGCCGAGCGCGGCGAGATCACGCGGTCCGCCGCGGTCGAGCGCCAGGCGCGACAAGGCGCGGGCGATGTCGGGGACCCGCGCGAGATCGCGGCGCAGATCCTCGCGCAGGCCGGGGGCCTCGACGAGGGCGGCGACGGCATCGTGCCGGCCCGCGATTTCCAGGGGATCGGTGAGCGGCCCGGCGAGACGCTCGGCCAGGAGCCGGCTGCCGCCCGGCGTCTGCGTCCGGTCGATGGTGGCGAGCAGGCTGCCGGCGCGCTCGCCGGACAGAGTACGCATCAGTTCGAGATTGGCCCGGGTCGCAGCGTCGATCAGCATGGTCGCGCTCTCGCCCTCGCGCCGCGGCGGCGAGAGCGGCGGGCGGGCGCCGAACTGGGTGCGCTCGACATAGGCGAGCGCGGCGGCGGCGGCGGCGATCTCGGCGCGGCTGAAGGCGCCGAAGGCATCGAGCGTGGCGACGCCGAAGAACTCCTTCAGCCGCCTTTCTCCGGAGGCCGGATCGAGCCCCTCGCGCGCCAGCGGCGTCACGGCGGCCGGCACGTCGCGCCAGATCTCCCTCAGCTCGGGATCCTCATGGATCGCATCCGGGCAGACGATCTCGCGCGGATCGAGACGCGCCAGCTCGACGGGCAGGCCACGCGCATCGGTCTCCAGCACGCTGAAGCGGCCGGTCGAGATGTCGACGGCGGCGATGCCATAGGCGTAGCCGACATCGCTGAGCCGACGCCGCGCCACGGCGACGAGCAGGCTGGCGCGACCGGGTTCGAGCAGCCGCTCCTCGGTGATGGTGCCGGGCGTGACGAGCCGGACGACATCGCGCTTCACCACCGATTTGGCGCCGCGCTTCTTGGCTTCGGCCGGGTCCTCGGTCTGTTCGCAGACCGCGACGCGATGACCGGCGGCGATCAGGCGCTGGAGATAGTCGTCGGCCCGGTCGACCGGGACGCCGCACATGGCGATATCCTCGCCGAGATGCTTGCCGCGCTTGGTCAGCACGATGCCGAGCGTGCGCGAGGCGATCTCGGCGTCCGCGAAGAACAATTCGTAGAAATCGCCCATCCGGTAGAACAGCAGGCTGTCCGGATTGGCGGTCTTGATCTCGATGTACTGCGCCATCATCGGCGTGACGCGGCCGGGATCAGCGCTCGCGGCAGTGGCGGCAGGGGGTGTCTTGGTGTCGCGGGGAGAGGTGCTGTGCATCGCGCCGGCACGCTAGCAAATCGTGGCGGCAAGGCCATCCGTTAGGGAGACTTTCAACAATTGAAAGCAGGCTGACCACGCCATTTTCCGGCCGAAGGCCCCCATGTCGCTGCTGATCAACCTCGTCGAGAGCCTTTCCTTCCTGCTGCTCGCCGCGCTGGTGGTGACCGTCGTCGCGCCATGGCTCGACCAGCGGCCGATCCTGCGCCAGGTCGCCATCGGCGTCCTGCTCGCAGCGGCCGCGCTGTGCAGCATGACCTTTCCCTTCGTCATGGAAGCCGGCCTGGTCGTCGACTCCCGCAACACGCTCGCCATCCTCGCCGGACCGATCGGCGGGCCGATAGCGGCCGTGCTGACGGCGCTGCCGCTCGCCGCGCTGCGCTACAGCCAGGGCGGGGTCGGCATGGCGACAGGCCTGGCCGGCATCGTCCTCAATGCCCTGGCGGGCGTCGCCTATGCCGCCTGGCTGGCGCGCCAGCGCCGCCCCTTCCGACTGGGCGACTTCGTCGTGCTCAGCCTGATCGGCGCGGTCTGCCTCTTGCTCTCCGTGCTGTTCATGCCGAGCTGGACTGTGGCCGAACGCTTCCTGCGCGATGCGGTGCCGACGATCATCCTGGTCAACGCGGTCGGCACGGTGCTGGTCGGGCTCGTCGTCCACAACGACCGCGAACGTCGCGATACCGCCTATCGGCTGCGCTCGCTGATGCAGCGGGCGCCGGGCACGCTCTACCAGCGCATCGCCCATCCCGACGGCTCGCTGAGCTATCATTTCGCCTCCTTCGCGATCGACCGGCTGCTGGGGATCACCAAGGAGGAGGTCGAGCGCGATCCGGAAATCTGGCTCGGCAAGATGTTGCCCGAGGACCGGGCGCGCTTCGAGGCGGCGCGCGCGGCCCCCCAAAGCTACGGTGATTTCTGGCGCTTCGAAGCGCGCTATGCCGGCGTCGACGGCGTCGTCTGGCTGCGCAGCGAAGCGACATGCCGCCGTCTCGCCGACGGCACGGTGATCTGGGACGGCATCCTGCTCGACATCACGCCCGAGAAGACGCTCGAGACTCGGCGCGACGAGATCGAGACCTTGCGCCGCTCGGCGCTCGAGGAGCTCGCGGGCAATCTCGAGGTCACGGTCGGCAAGGCCTTGCGTCAGGTCGGTGAATCGGCCCGCGACATGCACGAGGCGGCACAGCAGATGGCGGCGAATGCCGACCACACGACCCAGCGGGCGGTCGACGTCACCCAGCAGGCGCAGCTCGCCTCCCACCGCGTCGGCAGCGTGGCGCTGGCGGCCGAGGAGATCGACGCCTCGATCCGCGAGCTGACCCGGCAGACCGGGCTGGCGGCGGAAAAGGCGCAGTTGGCGGCGAGCCATGTCCGCTCGACCCGGCGGGACGTCAACGGCCTCGCCTTGGCCACCGATCAGGTCGGCGCGGTGCTCGCCTTCATCGAGGACATCGCGGCGCGCACCAATCTCCTGGCACTGAACGCGACCATCGAGGCGGCGCGGGCCGGCGCCGCCGGGCGCGGCTTCGCGGTGGTTGCCGGCGAGGTCAAGAACCTCGCCGAGCAGACCCAGAAGGCGACCCGCGACATCGCGGCGACGCTGGAGGAGATCCGCGCCGCCGCCGCGACCGCGGCCGAGGCGGTCGGGCAGATCGAGGAGACGATGGGCACGATCGAGACGACCTCGGGCGCGATCGCCCGCGTCGTCAACATGCAAGGGACGATCGCCTCCGGCATCGCCGCCGACGCTCTGGCCGTCGCCGGCTCGACGACGACGGTGACCGGCAACGTCGCGGCGCTCGGCGACGAGGCGCGCTCGACTGGCGAAACCGCCTCGCGGGTGGTCGAGGCGGCCGGGCGCGTCAGCGAACAGGCGGTCGAGCTCGACCGCTATGTCGTCGACTTCGTCGCGCGCGTCCGCGGCCGGCTCTGAAGGCGACGCGCCGACATCGCACCTGCGAAGCGCGTGCCGCAGTGCGATCTTCTCCACGCCGGCAAGAGTAACGCGCCGCAATCGCGCCTTGTGGAGCGCAGGCGCACTGCCCTATGGTCGTTTCCCCCCGAGGAAACGCTCATAAAGAACGACGGCATGAACGATCGCCCGCCAATCAAACGCACCCGCCCGACCTTCACCGACCAAGAAGCATTGCTGTTCCACTCGCAAGGCAGGCCGGGCAAGCTCGAAATCGTTCCGACCAAGCCGATGGCGACCCAGCGCGACCTGTCGCTGGCCTATTCGCCGGGCGTCGCCGTGCCGGTACTGGCGATCGCGGAAGATCCGTCCAGGGCCTATGACTACACGACACGCTCCAACCTGGTGGCGGTGATCACCAACGGCACCGCGATCCTCGGCCTCGGCAATCTCGGCGCCCTCGCCTCCAAGCCGGTGATGGAGGGCAAATCGGTCCTGTTCAAGCGCTTCGCCGACGTCGATTCGATCGATCTCGAGGTCGATACCGAGGACGCCGACAAGTTCATCGACGCGGTGCGCTATCTCGGCCCCTCCTTCGGCGGCATCAATCTCGAGGACATCAAGGCGCCGGAATGCTTCATCATCGAGCAGCGCCTGCGCGAGCTGATGGACATTCCGGTCTTCCATGACGACCAGCACGGCACCGCGATCATCGCCGCCGCCGGCCTGATCAATGCGCTCGACCTGACCGGGCGCGACATCCAGACGACCAGGCTCGTCATCAACGGCGCCGGCGCCGCCGCCATCGCCTGCATCGAACTGCTCAAGGCGATGGGCTTCAAGCCCGAGAACGTCATCCTCTGCGATACCAAGGGCGTGATCTATCAGGGTCGCACCGAGGGCATGAACCAGTGGAAATCGGCTCATGCCGCCGTCACCGACCGGCGCACCCTCACGGAAGCGATGAAGGGTGCGGACGCCTTCTTCGGCCTGTCGCAGAAGGGTTCGGTGACGCCCGAGATGGTCGCATCGATGGCGGACAACCCGATCATCTTCGCCATGGCCAACCCGGATCCCGAGATCACGCCGGAGGAGGTCGCGGCGGTGCGCGACGACGCGATCATGGCGACCGGCCGCTCGGATTATCCGAACCAGGTCAATAATGTGCTGGGCTTCCCCTTCATCTTCCGCGGCGCGCTCGATGTGCGCGCCACGACGATCAACATGGAGATGAAGATCGCCGCCGCCGAGGCGCTGGCGATGCTGGCCCGCGAGGACGTGCCCGACGAGGTCGCCGCCGCCTATCAGGGCGCCCGCCCGCGCTATGGCAAGGAATACATCATCCCGGTCCCGTTCGACCCGCGCCTGATCCATGTCGTGCCGATGGCCGTCGCCAAGGCGGCGATGGAATCCGGCGTCGCCGGCAAGCCGATCATCGACACCGCCGACTACAAGGCGCAGCTCTCAGCGAGGCGCGACCCGGTCGCCGGCACGCTCAACCGCATCACCGAGCGCGTCCGCCGCTATCCGAAGCGGGTCGTCTTCGCCGAAGGCGAGGAGGAGCAGGTGATCCGCGCCGCCGCCTCCTTCGTCAACCAGGGTCTCGGCCACGCCATCCTGATCGGCCGCGAGGATCGGATCACCGCGACCGCGACCTTCCTCGGCGTCGACCTCGCCGCCAAGGGCATCGAGGTCCAGAACGCCCGGCTTTCGCATCGCAACAGCGCCTATGCGCAATATCTCTATGAGCGCCTGCAACGGCAGGGCTATCTGTTCCGCGACTGCCAGCGCCTGATCAACCAGGACCGCAATCATTTCGCGGCCGCCATGGTGGCGCTGGGCGATGCCGATGCGATGGTGACCGGCGTCACCCGCAATTATTCGATCGCGCTCGAGGAGGTTCGCCGCGTCATCGACGAGAAGCCGGGCCATCGCGTCATCGGCGTCTCCGTGGTGGTCGCGCGCGGGCGCACCGTGCTCGTCGCCGATACGGCGATCCACGAGATGCCGACGGCGCGCGAGCTCTCCGAGATCGCCATCGAGGCGGCCGGCGTGGCGCGGCGCCTCGGCTACGAGCCGAAGGTCGCGATGCTCGCCTTCTCCTCCTTCGGCCACCCGCCGGGCGAGCGCTCGGCGAAGGTACGCGAGGCGGTCGCGATCCTCGATAACCAGCGCGTCGATTTCGAGTATGACGGCGAGATGGCCGCCGATGTCGCGCTGAACCGCGATCTGATGGCGCAGTATCCGTTCTGCCGCCTGACCGGCCCGGCCAACGTCCTGGTCATGCCGGCATTCCACTCGGCCTCGATCTCGACCAAGATGCTGCAGGAACTCGGCGGCTCGACCGTGATCGGCCCGCTGATCGTCGGCCTCGACAAGCCGGTGCAGATCGTGCCGCTCGGCGCCAAGGATTCCGACATCGTCAACATGGCGGCATTGGCGGCGTTCAACATCGGCGGGTGACGAACCGCGCGCGTCATGCCCGGGCTCGACCCGGGCATCTAGTGACGAAAAAGGCGCCCACAAGGGCGCCTTATCCTGCCAGAGATTCTCGGGTCTGCGCTGCGCTTCGCCCGAGACTAACGCGCCTTCGGTGCGTCAGTTCGTCCTGGGGCCGAGATCGCGCGGGGCGGCGTTGACCGTGACGATCTGGCCGTTGCGCAGCTCGAGCACGGCGAGACCGCGCTCGTTCTGGCCATCGGCCCGGAAGCGGAAGACGCCGTCGGCACCGGCGAAGCCGGACGGATTGGTCAGCACGGATTCGGAAAAGCGCTGGCTTCCTTGCGTGCGGGCGAGCGCCGCCGCGAGCGAGACCGCATCATAGGCGAGCGTCGCGGTGCGGGTCGGCGAGCTGTTGAAGCGCTTCTGGTAGCGGCCGGCGAAGGCGTTGAAGCCAGCCATATCGGGCGAGGCGAACCAGCCACCCTGAATGGCGGGGATGCGGGCGACGGCGGCATCGTTCCAGACGCCGGTGCCGAGCGGCTTGATCTTGGCCGGATCGTAGCCGGCCTGCTGCAGGATCAGGCCGAGCTGGGGCATGGCGTTGGCATCGCCCGGCACGAACAGCGCATCGGCCTGCTGCAGGGCCGGCGCCAGCCGGCCGGCGGAGGCCCGCATGCTGTTGGCGTCGGCGCCGAAGCGCTCGATCACGACGGCGCGCGCGCCGCGATCGGCCACCGCCTGCTGGAAGGCGGCCTCGACGACCTTGCCATAGGCGGTGTCCGGCACCATCGCGGCGAAGGATTTGCGGCCCTGCGAGGCCGCATAGGCGATCACCCGGTTGACGTCGTTCTCGGGCGGGAAGGACAGCAGATAGACGCCGCGCGTGGCGACATTGCTGTCGCTGGAGAAGGCGATCACCGGCTTGCCGGCGCCGCGGGCGACCTGCGCCACGGCCTGGACCGAGGGGGCGAAGAGCGGGCCGATGATCAGTTCGGCGCCTTCGCGCAGCGCCGCTTGGGCGGCGGCCTGGGCTCCGTCGGGCGTGCCGCGATCATCCTTGATCAGCAAGGTCAGGTCGGCGCCGGGGAATTCGGCCAGCGCCATCTCGGCGGCGTTCTTCAAGGAGTTACCGACGGTCGCGCCTGCGCCTTCCGCGGTCAGCGGCAGGATCAGCCCGACCTTGACCGAGCCGGTCCCGAGTGTCGGGCCGGTGGGAGCCGCGGGAGCCCCGCCGGCTGCACCGTCGAAGCCGGGCAAACCGGAGGTGCCGCCGCTGCAGGCGGTGAGCAGGAGCGTGGCGCCGCTGGCCAGAATCAGCCGCCGCGAGACGCCGACGAGGGGCGCCTGATCTGGAGTTCCAACTGGGCGCGACACGGGTTTCGTCTCCACTGCTGGGCGGGCGCATCGTCACGACGGCGCCCGGCGGTGCGTATCCCCCCGGATAATGGGAGAATACCTGCCAGCCAGGGATGGTATTTTCAAGCTGTTAACTATGAGTTGCCGCCAGCGCGATGGTATCCCGGCGGCGCCTGTGGCAGTTTCGCCGCCATGTCAGCACCTTCTCCCGCCGCGCCGCTCCCGGGCCGCGCCAAAGATGCCTCGCCGAGCTTCACCGCCTTCGGACTGCGGGCCGAGGCCGAGCCGCTGGCGCCCGGCCTGCACATCGTCGCGACACCGATCGGCAACCTCAAGGACATCTCCTTTCGCGCGCTGGCCACGCTCGCCGCCGCCGATGCGGTGCTGGCCGAGGACACACGCACCTCGAAGACGCTGCTGGCGCATTACGGCATCGCGACGCCGCTCCTGCCCTATCATGAGCACAATGCCGCGCAGATGCGCCCGAAAATCCTCGAGAAGCTGCGCCAGGGCGGCAGGCTCGCGCTGATCTCGGATGCCGGCACGCCCTTGGTCTCCGACCCCGGCTACAAGCTCGTCGCCGAGCTGGTGGCGGAGGGCCTGCCGGTCACCGGCATCCCCGGCCCCTCCGCCGTATTGGCGGCGCTGGTGCTCGCCGGCCTGCCGACCGACCGCTTCTTCTTCGAGGGCTTCCTGCCGCCGAAGAGCGCGGCACGCAAAGCCCGGCTGACCGAGCTTTCCACCATTCCCGGCACGCTGGTCTTCTTCGAATCGCCGCGCCGGCTCGCCGAGATGCTGGGCGACGCGGCGATGGTGCTCGGCGAAAGGCCGGGCGCGGTCGCGCGCGAGCTGACCAAATATTACGAGAATGTCCGCCGCGGCGCGCTGTCCGAGCTCGCCGCCCATTATGGCGAGTCCGAGGAGGCACGCGGCGAGATCGTGGTGATCATCGGCCCGCCGGACGCCGCGGCGCTCGCCCCGAGCGGCGCCACGCTCGACGAGGCGCTGCGGGCGGCGCTCGAAACGCTCTCGCTGAAGGAAGCCGTGGCGCAGGTCACCGCCGCCAGCGGCCAGCCGCGGCGCCTGGTCTATGCCCGTGCCCTCGAGCTGACGCGGACGCCGTGAGCGAGGCGGCCCGCAGCCGTCGTGCCCGCCGCTCCGGTCTTTCCGGGCGCCGCGGCGAATGGCTCGCCGTGCTCTATCTCGGCGCCAAGGGCTATCGCCTGCTGGAACGGCGCTTCGGCGGCAAGGGCGGCGAGATCGACCTGATCATGGCGCGCGGCAGGAGCATCGCCTTCGTCGAGGTCAAGCGCCGCGCGACGCTCGACGAAGCCGCGGGCACGATCACCGCCGACAAAAGGCGCCTGATCGAGGCGCGCATCCGGCAATGGCTGGCCCGCAATCCCTGGGCGATGCAGCGCCATTTGCGGGCCGATGCGGTCTTCCTGGCGCCCTGGCGCCTGCCGCGCCATGTCCCCGCCGTCTTCGAGCTCACGCTCTGACGCAGGGCTCCCCTCTTGCGCAGCCGCGCCGGCAGGACCGATAAAGCGCTCCCCAACCGGAGCGCCGCCATGCCGTTGAATGTCGCCATCCAGATGGACCCGATCGAAAAGGTCCGCATCGCCGGCGACACCGGCTTCTCGCTGATGCTGGAGGCGCAGGCGCGCGGCCACAAGCTCTTCACCTACACCCCGGACAAACTCACCCTGCGCGACGGCAAGGTCACGGCCGTGATCAACCCGGTCGAGGTCCGCGATGTCGAGGGCGACCACTACACGCTGGGCGAGCCCGAGCGCACCGACCTCTCGACGCTCGACGTGGTGCTGCTGCGCCAGGACCCGCCCTTCGACATGGCCTATGTCTCCTCGACGCATATGCTCGAGCGCATCCATCCGAAGACGCTGGTGGTCAACGATCCCGCCGAGGTCCGCAACGCGCCCGAAAAACTGTTCGTCACGCATTTCCCGGAGCTGATGCCGCCGACCCTGATCACCCGCGACAAGGCCGAGATCGAGGCCTTCCGCGAGGAGTTCGGCGAGATCGTGATGAAGCCGCTCTACGGCCATGGCGGCGCGACCGTGTTCAAGACCGGCAAGGGCGACCCGAATTTCGGCTCGCTCTGCGACCTCTTCGCCAATCTCTTCCGCGAGCCCTGGGTGGTCCAGGCCTTCCTGAAGGAGGTCACCGCGGGCGACAAGCGCATCATCCTGATCGACGGCAAGGCCGCCGGCGCGGTCAACCGCGTGCCGGCCGAGGGCGATCTGCGCGCCAATATGGTACGTGGCGGCGCCGCCCGGCCGACCGACCTGTCCAAGCGCGAGCTCGAGATCTGCGAACGCATCGGCCCGGCGCTCAGGGAACGCGGCCTGCTGCTGGTCGGCATCGACGTGATCGGCGGCAAGCTGACGGAGATCAACGTCACCGCTCCGACCGGTGTGCGCGCCATCAAGAAGCTCGGCGGGCCGGATCTGGCGGCGCAGCTCTTCGACGTGATCGAGGCCAAGCGGGCGGCGCTCTGAGCGCCCCGGCTCATCCCGTGGCGGCGACAGCCGTCCCGCTCAGCGGGTTCTCCGGATCCCAGCGATAGCGCATCGTCTCGAAGCGCATCGCCATCGCATCGACGAGCAGCAGCTTGCCGACCAGCGGCTCGCCGAAGCCGGCGACCGCCCGGAGCACCTCGAGCGCCATCAGCGAACCCATGACGCCGGGCAGCGCACCGAGAATGCCGGCCTCGGCGCAAGGCGCGACGGTGCCTGACGGCGGCTCCTGCGGGAAGAGGCAGCGATAGGTCGGGTTGGGCGTGCCGTCCGGCGCCTTCTCATGCGCCCGGATCGTGGTCAGCGAGCCGTCGAAGCGCCCGAGCGCCGCCATGACCAGCGGCTTGCCCTCGTGGAAGCAGGCATCGGAGACCGCATAGCGCGTGGCGAAATTATCCGAGCCTTCGGCAACGACATCATAGAAGGCGACGAGCGCGCGGGCATTGTGCGGATCGATCCGCGTGACATATTCCTCGATCTGGACATGCGGGTTCAGCCGCTTGACGAAGCCGGCCGCCGCCACCGCCTTGCGGGCGCCGATATCCTCGGTCCCGAAGATGATCTGTCGCTGCAGGTTCGACAGCGAGACATGGTCGTCGTCGACGATGCCGATGGTTCCGACGCCGGCCGCGGCGAGATAGGCGAGCAGCGGCGCACCAAGCCCGCCGGCGCCGATCACCAGCACCCGCGCCCGCTTCAGCCGGGCCTGACCGGGGCCGCCGATCTCCGGCAGCACCAGATGGCGGGCATAGCGCTCGATCTCGACGTCGCTCAGCATCATGCCCTCAGGATTAGGCCGATCGCGCCCGCGCAGCAATCGGGTGCCTGGACGGCGGAGCCGGGAATCGGGTGCCATGCCGTGACAGGAAGCGGGTGTCTGCGCCGGCCCGCCGCCTGCGATCACCGCGCCGCAGTTTCCTGCGGCACGAAAGGCAATGACATGACGGTTCTCAGCAACAAGGTCGCGCTCGTCACCGGGGCGAGCTCCGGGATCGGGCGCGCCGCCGCCCGCCTGTTCGCCAGCGAGGGCGCAAGGGTGGTGGCGACGGCACGGCGCCAGGACGAGCTCGACACGCTCACGGCCGAGATCGCCGCGTCAGGCGGCGAGGCGCTCGCCATTGCAGGCGACATCCGCGACGAAGCGCTGGCGCAGCGCCTGGTCGAGGCGGCGACCGAGCGCTTCGGCGGGCTCGACATCGCCTTCAACAATGCCGGGGTGGTCGGCGAGCTGGCGCCGGTGGCGGAGATCTCGTCCGCGGCCTGGCGCGAGCTGATCGAGACCAACCTGACCAGCGCCTTCCTCGGCGCGAAATACCAGGTGCCGGCGCTGCAGGCGCGCGGCGGCGGCTCGCTGATCTTCACCTCGAGCTTCGTCGGCTACACGGCCGGGCTCTCCGGCGCATCCGCCTATGCCGCGAGCAAGGCCGGACAGATCGGGCTGGTCAAGGCGCTCGCCGCCGAACTCGGGAGCCAGCGCATCAGGGTCAACGCGCTACTGCCGGGCGGCACCGACACGCCGGCGAGCTTCACCAACGCGCCCGATGCCGGGCCGCAGGTGCTGGCCTTCGTCGAGGAGCTGCACGCCCTGAAGCGCATGGCGCGGCCGGAGGAGATCGCGAGGGCCGCGCTTTTCCTGGCCTCGGACGCATCGAGTTTCGTCACCGGCACGGCCTTCCTCGCCGATGGCGGGGTCTCGATCCAGCGCGGCTGACGGAGCCCGGACGCGCCTGCGAAACGCCGGGCGGCTTACCTCTCGCGCAGCCGCTTGGCCCTTTTAAGAAGCCGTGCCATCGTGACGCATAGAGGGGCAGCGGAACTGCTCCATGCGTGACAGGGGAACGGTTGCATGCGCCTGACATCCCTCGCTTTGGCGCTGGTCGGCGCCGCCCTTTCGGCGCTCGCCGCCAGCGCCCAGACCGCGATCAAACCGGCCATCGTCTATGACAAGGGCGGGAAATTCGACAAATCCTTCAATGAGGGCGTCTTCATCGGCGCCGAGAAGTTCAAGACCGACACCGGCGTCGAGTTCCGCGATTTCGAGCCGACCAACGATGCCCAGATCGAGCAGGCGCTGCGCCGCTTCGCGCGCGACGGCCATTCGCCGATCATCGCGGTCGGTTTCTCGCAGGCGACCGCGCTGCAGAAGGTCGCGTCCGAGTTCCCGGACCTGAAGTTCACCATCATCGACATGGTGGTCGAATTGCCGAACGTGCAGTCGGTCGTGTTCAAGGAGCATGAGGGCTCCTATCTCGTCGGCCTGCTCGCCGGCCTCGCCTCGAAGACCGGAAAGGTCGGCTTCGTCGGCGGCATGGACATCCCGCTGATCCGCAAATTCGCCTGCGGCTATGTCCAGGGCGTCAAGGCGGCGAAGAAGGAGGCTGAGATCTTCCAGAACATGACCGGCTCGACCCCGGCCGCCTGGAACGACCCGGTCAAGGGCGGCGAACTCGCCAAATCGCAGATCGACCGCGGCGCCGACGTGGTCTACCACGCCGCCGGCGGCACCGGCATCGGCGTGCTGCGCGCCGCGGCGGACGCCGGCAAGCTCGGCATCGGCGTCGATTCGAACCAGAACATGCTGCATCCCGGCAAGGTGCTGACCTCGATGCTGAAGCGCGTCGACGTCGCCGCCTACAACTCCTTCAAGGCGGCGCGCGAGGGCAGCTGGAAGCCGGGCGTCTCGGTGCTCGGGCTGAAGGAGGACGGTGTGGGCTGGGCGCTCGACGACAACAACAAGGCGCTGATCACCCCGGAGATGAAGGCTGCCGCCGACAAGGCGAGGGCCGACATCATCGCCGGCGCGGTCAAGGTCCACGACTACATGTCCGACTCCAAGTGCACGATGTGACCGCTCACACCGCCGCAGCGGCGCGATGAAGATCACCATCCACGGCTCGGGCGACGCGTTCGGCTCCGGCGGCCGCTTCAACACCTGCCTCCAGATCGAGGCCGGCGACGAGAAGCTGCTGCTCGATTGCGGCTCGTCCAGCATGGTCGCACTCAACAAGGCCAGGGTCGCGCGCAGCGGCCTCTCGACCCTGCTGTTCACGCATTTCCACGGCGACCATTTCGGCGGCCTGCCCGCCTTCCTGCTCGATGCGCAGTTCGTCTCGCGCCGCCGCGAACCCCTGACCATCGCCGGCCCGATCGGCATCGAACACCGTACCCGGCATGCGCTCGAAGCCGATTTTCCCGGCGCCTCGAGCAATCGCTGGCGTTTTCCGATCAGCTTCGTCGAAATCACCCCGGAGGCGCCGGCGGAGCTTGCCGGCATCGCGATCGAGGCCTTCCCGATGGTGCATGACGAGCGCGCCGGCCCCTGCCAGGGCTACCGGCTGACGCAAGGCGGCAAGAGCTTCGCCTATTCCGGCGACACCGCCTGGACAGAGGCGCTGATCCCACTCGCCGCCGGCGCCGACGCGCTTCTGGTCGAGTGCTACACCTACGACCGGGTTCTGGCCAACCATCTCGACTACCGGTCGCTCGCGGCACACCGGGACGATCTCGACACGCCGCGCATCATCCTGACCCATATGGGGCCGGACATGCTGGCCCATGGCGAGGCCCTGCCCGAAACGCGCGCGCATGACGGCATGGTGCTCTGCCTATGACCGGCACCGCGCCTGCCGCGATCGAACTGTACAGCATCTCGAAATCCTTCGGCCCGGTCGCCGCCAACCGGAACGTCTCGCTCACGGTCGCCGCCGGCTCGATCCACGGCATCGTCGGCGAGAACGGCGCCGGAAAATCCACGCTGATGTCGATCCTCTACGGCTTCTACGAGGCGGATTCCGGCGAGATCCGGGTGGGCGGCGAGAAGCGCACGATCAGCTCCCCGGCCGAGGCGATCGCCACCGGCATCGGCATGGTCCACCAGCATTTCATGCTGGTCGAGCCGCTTTCGGTGGTCGAGAACGTGGTGCTCGGCGCCGAGGGCGGGACCTGGCTGAAGCGCGGCATCGCCAAAGCGCGGGCCGAGCTGGCCAGGCTTTCGGCGCAATACGGTCTCGCCATCGACCCCGACGCGACGGTCGCCTCGCTCTCGGTCGGGCTGCAGCAGCGCGTCGAGATCCTGAAGGCGCTCTATCGCGGCGCCGAAGTGCTGATCCTCGACGAGCCGACCGCGGTGCTGACCCCGGCCGAGGCCGACCAGCTCTTCGAACTGCTGAGGGCGCTCAAGGCGCAGGGCAAGACGGTGATCCTGATCACCCACAAGCTGCGCGAGATCATGGCGGTGACCGACCGGGTCTCGGTGATGCGGCGCGGCGAGATGGTCGCCCATGTCGAGACGATCAGCACCTCGCCGGCCGCGCTCGCCGAGGCGATGGTCGGCCGGCGCGTGCTGCTGCGGGTCGAGAAGGCGCCGCGCCAGCGCGGTGCGCCGGTGCTGGAGGCGGCCGGGCTCAGCGTGGTCGATGCGCGCGGGCATGAGACGCTGCGCGAGGCCAGCCTCACCCTGTACGAAGGCGAGATCGTCGGCATCGCCGGCGTCGCCGGCAACGGCCAGAGCGAATTGCTCGAAGTGCTCGCCGGGCTCGTCCAGCCGACGCGCGGGGTGATCCGCCTCGACGGCCGGATCCTCACCACCGCCGACCGCAGCCCGGCCAATCTGCGCCGGCTCGGGCTGATGCATATCCCGGAGGATCGGCAGAAGACCGGCCTCGTCACCGCCTTCGCCGCGGCCGAGAACATGATCCTCGGCTATCACGACGATCCGGCCTTCGGCCCGGGCCCGCTGCTCGCACCTTCGGCAATCCGCTGCCATGCGCTCGCCGGCATGCAGGCCTATGACGTCCGCCCCGCCGACCCCACCCTGAAGACGGCGAAATTCTCCGGCGGCAACCAGCAGAAGCTCGTGCTCGCCCGCGAGATCGAACGGGCGCCGAAGGTGCTGCTGGTTGGACAGCCGACGCGCGGCGTCGATATCGGCGCGATCGAGTTCATCCACCGCCGGCTGATCGCGCTCCGCGATGCCGGAGTCGCGATCCTGCTGGTCTCGGTCGAGCTCGAGGAGGTGATGGCGCTGTCCGATCGGATCCTCGCCCTCTGCGGCGGGAGGATCACCGGCGAGCGCGCCGCCGAGGAGGCGGATGAGCGCGATCTCGGCCTGCTGATGGCCGGCGTCAGCGAGCGCGCGGCATGAGCGCCACACCGATCGAGCTGCCGCGCTGGGCCGATACCGCGCTGGTGCCGCTGGTCTCGGTCGTCGCCGCGCTGCTGGTCGCCGGGCTCGTCGTGCTCGGCATCGGCGAAAGCCCGCTGGAGGCGACCGCACTCCTGCTGAAAGGCTCGCTCGGCAGCCTCGAAGGGCTGGGCTTCACGCTCTATTACGCCACCAATTTCGTCTTCACCGGGCTTGCCGTCGCCGTCGCCTTCCATGCCGGGCTGTTCAATATCGGCGGCGAGGGCCAGGCGACGGTCGCCGGCATCTTCGCGGCGCTGGCCTGCCTCTGGCTCGCGCCTTTGCCCGGCATCCTGCTGGTGCCGCTCGCCATCCTCGCCGCAGCCGTGGGCGGCGCGGCCTGGGCCTTCATCCCTGGCTATCTTCAGGCGGTGCGCGGCAGCCATGTCGTGATCACCACGATCATGTTCAACTTCATCGCCGCGACGCTGATCGTCTACCTGCTGGTCGAGGTGATCGGGAAGCCGGGCTCGATGCAGCCCGAGACCGCCGACTTCGCCAAGCATGCGACGCTGACGCCGATGCATCAGCTCCTGGCGCCGCTCGGCCTCAAACTGCCGAAGACGCCCCTGAACAGCGCCTTCCTGCTGGCGCTCGCCGCCCTCGTCGCGGTCTGGCTGCTGATCTACCGCTCCCGCCTCGGCTATGCGATCCGCACCGTCGGCGCCAATCCGCGCGCCGCCGCCTATGCCGGCATCTCGCCGGCCAGGATCACCATGGTGGCGATGGCGCTTTCGGGCGCGCTCGCCGGCGGGCTCGCGGTCAACGAGGTGATGGGCGTGCAGCACCGGCTGGTGCTCGATTTCACCGCCGGCTACGGCTTCGTCGGCGTCGCGGTGGCGCTGATGGGGCGCGGCCACCCGGTCGGCGTCGGGCTCGCGGCATTGCTCTTCGGGGCGCTCTACCAGGGCGGCGCCGAACTCTCCTTCGACAAGCCGACCATCACCCGCGACATGGTGGTGGTGATCGGCGGCGTGGTGATCCTGTTCGCGGGGGCGCTGGAGGGGCTGTTCCGGCGACTGGTCGCGGGCACGCTGCGGCTCGGGCGTGGGGGCTAGGCGATGGAGCTCGTCCAGACCCTCGCCGTCATCCTCGATTCGACGATCAGGCTCTCGGTGCCGCTGCTCTGCGCCGCCATGGCCGGGCTCTGGTCGGAGCGGGCCGGCGTCGTCGATATCGGCCTCGAAGGCAAGATGCTGATCGCCGCCTTCGCCTCGGCGGTGATCGCCTACAAGACCGGCTCGGCCTGGGCGGGGCTTTGCGCCGGCATCGCCGCCTCGGTCGCGCTCTCGCTGGTCCACGGCTTCGCCGCGATCACCTGGCGCGGCAACCAGATCGTCTCCGGCGTCGCCATCAACATGCTGGCAGCGGGACTGACCGTGATCCTCGGCAATGCCTGGTTCGGCCAGGGCGGACGAACGCCGCCGCTCGAAGGCGCCGCCCGCTTCGGCGAGATCGAATTGCCGCTGGTCGAGACGCTGAAATCGATCCCCATCCTCGGACCGCTCTATGACATCGCCGTCTCCGGCCATGCCGCCCCGGTCTATCTCGCCTTGCTCTGCGTCGTGCTGACGGCGCTGGTGCTGAAGCACACCCGCTTCGGCCTGCGCCTGCGCGCCGTCGGCGAGAACCCGGCGGCAGTCGACACGGCCGGCGTCTCGGTCGCCGGGCTGCGCTATGTCGCCGTGATCATCTGCGGCGCGCTCTGCGGCCTTGGCGGAACCTATCTCGCCGTCTCGCAATCGGCCGGCTTCCTGCCGCAGATGACCGCCGGCAAGGGCTTCATCGCGCTCGCCGCGGTGATCTTCGCCAATTGGCGGCCCTGGCCGGCGCTCTTCGCCTGTCTGCTCTTCGGCCTGCTCGACGCGATCGCGATCCGCCTCCAGGGCGTTGCATTGCCCGGCATCGGCCAGGTACCGGTGCAGGCGATTCAGGCCTTGCCCTATGTGATGACGGTGGTGCTCCTCGCCGGCTTCATCGGCAAGGCGGTGCCGCCCAAGGCCTCCGGCCTGCCCTATGTCAAGGAACGTTGAAGCCGCCATGGGCCCTGCGACAACCGAAATCGACACCCTCTTCGCCGCCGCGACGGCCGCGCAGGCCCGCGCCTACGCACCCTATTCGCGCTTTCGGGTCGGCGCGGCGATCCTCGCCGATGACGGGGCGGTCTATCCCGGCTGCAATGTCGAGAACGCTGCCTATCCGGTCGGCGCCTGTGCCGAGGCCGGGGCGATCTCGGCGATGGTCGCAGGCGGCGCCCGCGCGATCCGGGCCATCCTGGTCGTCGGCCCGGGCGAGGAACTGGTGACGCCCTGCGGCGCCTGCCGCCAGCGCATCCGCGAATTCGCCGCGCCGGAGACGCCGGTGGTGATCGCCGGGACAGACGGGGTGCGCGCGCGTTTTTCGCTCGCCGAGCTGTTGCCAGCCTCGTTCGGACCGGCCAATTTGCCGACGTGATTTGCGGCGCCCGAGAGCCGCCTGAGACGGCGCGCGCGACGCGCCGATGGAGCGTACAACATGGCGGCGGATCCGCTTTTCGACCAAGCGGCATCGGTCCTGATCGACCGTGGCATCGATGGCGGCATCGACTGCGCGATCGTCCTCGGCACCGGGCTCGGGCGCATCGTCGACGACATGACCGATACGGTCTCGATTCCGTTCGCGGAGGTTCCCGGCTTTCCTCAGGGCGCAGTCTCCGGCCATGCCAGGCAAGTCAGCTATGGCCTGCTCCACGGCAAGAAGGTGCTGGTCTTCGAGGGTCGGGCGCATTTCTACGAGACCGGCGACCCGGCGATCATGCGCGTGCCGCTCGGCATGCTCGCCGCCTTCGGCTCGCCGCCCTTGGTGCTGACCAATGCCGCCGGCTCGCTGCGGCCGGATCTGCGGCCGGGCAGCCTGGCGCTGATCACCGACCACATCAATCTCAACGGTCCGAACCCTTTGGTCGGCGATACCGGCGACGGCCGTTTCGTGCCGATGGTCGACGCCTATGACCCGCATCTGCGCGCCCGGCTGAAGAAGGCGGCCGCGACGAGCGGCGCCAATATGGGCGAGGGCGTCTATATGTGGTTCAGCGGACCGAGCTTCGAGACGCCGGCCGAGATCAGGATGGCGAAGCTGCTCGGCGCCGACCTCGTCGGCATGTCGACCGTGCCGGAGGTGATCCTGGCGCGGCGCCACGGACTGCGCGTCGCCGGCATCTCCATCGTCACCAACATGGCCGCCGGCATGCTCGGCGGCGCACCGAGCCATGGCGAGACCCGCGACGTCGCCGCCGCCGCGACCACCGGCCTGCGCCGCGTGCTGCGGTCCTTCCTGACGGATCTCTGACGTGACTGGTGACGCCGAACTCGCGCTGCGCGCCCTCAGGCTGCTCGACCTGACCGATCTCTCGGAGCGGGCGACGGAGACCGGCGCGCTGCAGCTCTGCGCCCGCGCGGTGGCGGCGCCCGGCCCGGTGGCGGCGGTCTGCCTGTGGCCGCAATTCGTCGAGACCGCACGCCGGGCACTGCGTGCGCAGCCCGTCAGGATCGCGACCGTGATCAATTTTCCGGCCGGCGGCAGCAATTGCAGCCTGATCGAGAACGATCTCTCCGAAGCGCTCGCCGACGGCGCCGACGAGATCGATCTCGTCCTGCCCTGGCGCGCCTTCCTCGCCGGCGATCTCGCCAGCGCCCGCGACATGGTCGTCGAGGCCAGGGCGCGCTGCGGCGACAAGACCCTGAAGGTGATCCTCGAAACCGGCGAGTACCCCGACCAGGACGCCGTGCGCGCCGCTTCCGAGCTCGCCATCGCCGCCGGCGCCGACTTCATCAAGACCTCGACCGGCAAGACCGCGATTTCGGCGACGCCAGATGCGGCGCGGACCATGCTGGAGGCGATCAAGGCATCGGGCCGCCCGGTCGGGCTGAAGCCATCCGGCGGTCTGCGGACGCTCGCCGATGCGCGAACCTATCTCGATCTCGCCGACGAGGTGATGGGGCCGGGCTGGGCGACGCCGAGAACCTTCCGCTTCGGCGCCAGCGGACTCTATGGCGTGCTCGCCGACATCATCGCCGGCACCGTCGCGGGCGAACGCAGCGACGGAGCCTATTGATGCGCCTGCCTCAGGAAATCATCACCGCCAAGCGCGACGGCCAAAAGCTTGCCGCCGCCGATATCCGCCAGATGGTCGCCGGTCTCACCAATGGCGGCATCAGCGAGGGCCAGGCGGCGGCCTTCGCCATGGCGATCTTCTTTAGCGGCATGGATGCCGAGGAACGCGTCGCGATGACGCTGGCGATGCGCGATTCCGGCACGGTGCTCGACTGGAGCGACCTCCCGGGCCCGGCGCTCGACAAGCATTCGACCGGCGGCGTCGGCGACACGGTCAGCCTGCCGCTGGCGGCGGCGGTCGCGGCCTGCGGCGGCCATGTGCCGATGATCTCGGGGCGCGGCCTCGGCCATACCGGCGGCACGCTCGACAAGCTCGACGCGGTGCCGGGCTATGTTACCCAGCCCGGGCTCGCACTCTTCCGCAAGGTGGTGCGCGAGGTCGGCTGCGCCATCATCGGGCAGACCGCCGATCTCGCCCCGGCCGACCGCCGCCTCTACGCCATCCGCGACGTCACCGGCACGGTCGAGACCATCCCGTTGCTGACCTCCTCGATCCTGTCGAAGAAGCTCGCCGCCGGGCTGCACGGGCTCGCAATGGACGTGAAGTTCGGCTCCGGCGCCTTCCTGCCGCCGCTGGAGAAGGCGCGCGAGCTCGCCGCGGCACTGGTCAGCGTCGCCAATGGCGCAGGCCTGCCGACCACGGCGCTTTTGACCGACATGGACGAGCCGCTCGCCTCCGCCGCCGGCAACGGGGTCGAAGTCGCCTATGCGCTCGACCATCTTACCGGGCGCCGGCGCGAGCCGCGCTTCCATGAGGTGACGGTGGCGCTCGGCGCGCAGATGCTGCTGCTCGGCAAGCTCGCAAGCTCGCTCGATGACGCGACGGCGAAGATCGAGGCCGCCTTCGCCAGCGGCGCGGCGGCCGAGCGCTTCGCGCGCATGGTCGTGGCGCTGGGCGGCCCGGCCGATCTTCTGGAGCGGCCACAGGCGCGTCTCGCCGCGGCGCCGCTGGTCCGGCCGGTGCTGCCGGAACGTGCCGGCATCGTCACGAAGATCGACACGCGCGCCGTCGGGCTCGCGGTGGTCGCGCTCGGCGGCGGCCGGACTCGGCCGCAGGATGCGATCGACCATGCCGTCGGCATCGTCGAACTCGCCGGCATCGGCGATACGGTCGGCCCAGACCATCCGCTCGGCATCGTCCATGCGCGCGACGAGGCCGGTTTCTCGGCGGCGCAGTCGCGCCTGCGCGCCGCCTACCGGCTCGGCGACGGCCCGGTCGCGCGCGGCCCCTTGATCATTCCCGTTACGGAGGCATCCCAGCCATGAGCCTGTTGGTGGCAATGACCGTCTGGCATGTCGAGGATTGGCGCGCGCGTTTCGCGGCCCTGCTGCCGGAGCTGCCGGTGGTGACGCTCGGCGAGCCGTTCGACCGGCGCGCCGTGCACTATGTCGCGAGCTGGAAGCACCCGGAGGGCAGCCTCGCCGGCCTGCCAAATCTCGCGGCGATCTTCTCGCTCGGCGCCGGCGTCGACCATCTCTTCGCCGATTCCCGGCTGCCGCAGGTGCCGATCGCACGGGTCGTCGACCCCGATCTGACGACGCGGATGAGCGAATATGTCGTGCTGCACTGCCTGTCGCAATTGCGCCAGCTGCCGCGCTACATGGCCCAGCAGCGCGCGGGCATCTGGGAGGATGACCGCAACCAGCCGGCGGCGCGCGACGTCCGCGTCGGCGTGATGGGGCTGGGCGAGCTCGGGCTCGATGCGGTCGCCAAGCTGCGCCTCATCGGCTTCGACGTCGCCGGCTGGAGCCGCTCGCCCAAGGCGATCGAGGGCGTGCCGACCTATTCCGGCGAAGCCGGCATGGCCGAATTCCTGGCGCGCACCGACATCCTGGTCTGCCTCGTGCCGCTGACGCCCGACACGCGCGGCATGCTGAACCGCGCTCTGTTCGCCGGACTGGCGCGCAATGGGCGCCTCGGCGGACCGGTGCTGATCAATGCCGGGCGCGGCGGACTCCAGGTCGAGGCCGACATTCTCGCCGCGCTCGCCGCCGGCGAGCTCAAGGCGGCGGTGCTCGACGTGTTCGAGACCGAGCCGCTGCCGCAGGATTCGCCGCTCTGGACCCATCCTGCGGTGACGGTGACCCCGCATAATGCGGCGATGTCGGCGCCGGAGACGGTCGCGGCCCAGATCGCGGCACAGATCAGGCGGCTCGAGGCGGGCGAAGCGCTCGAGCACATCGTCGACCCCGCGCGGGGGTACTGAAGGGTCGTCTTCCGGGGGTTCGCAAAGCGAAGCGCCCGGAACCCATGGCCACGCCCCAGCCAGGGACGGGCTGTCTCGGCGCCGATCGGGGATAGCTCGTGTTCATGGGTTCCGGGCTCAGGTCTTCGGCCTGCCCCGGAATGACAAACGGATTAGCCTCAGCCCAGCCGCTTGATCGCGGTGATCGGTCCGCCATTGCGAGCGAGGATGCGATCGCGCGCCGGACGCAGCGGCTCGCGGATCACATTCATCGAAAAGGCGGTGGCGTGCAGCAGGGTCTCGGGGTCGGTCATGATCCCGACATGGCCCTTCCAGAAGACGAGATCACCGCGCTGCAGATCGGCGAGGCCCTCGTCGAAGGCGACGGGCTCACCGAGCCCCTTCTCCTGCATGTCGGAATCGCGCGGCACGGCGCGGCCGGCGGCCGCCAGCGCGAGCTGGACCAGCGCCGAGCAATCGAGGCCGAGGCTGGTCTTGCCGCCCCAGAGATAGGGCACTTCGAGGAAGCGTTCGGCGACGCCGACGAAATCCGGCTCGTGCAGGTCGCGGGTGCAGAGATGCGGCTTGAAGACATGGCCGCCGCGTTCAGTGACGAAGAAGTCGCCGCTTTCGCCGGTGACGGCGAGCATGGCGCCGAGCGAGAGATCCGCCAGAGGCGGCATTTTGATCGACGGGCCGGGATAGACGAAGGTCCGCAGTGCCCGGACGCGATGCGTCGGCACCGCCGCATCGCCGGCGAGCGCCTCGTCCGGGAGGTAGCCGACATAGGAATCGCCGGCGAGCTGGACCCAGGCCCAGCCCTCATGGCTCTCATAGACCCGCACCGCCTCGCCCGCCAGGGCCTCGGTATCGAGCGCGGCATCCGGGCGCGGCTCACGCCGCAGCGGCGCGGAAGGCGCCACCACGCGCATCGGCACGGGATCGGCAAAGGCCAGCGCCTCGACCCGGCCATCGAGATGGCGAGCGGCGAGATCGGGCCTTGCAGGGGTGAGACGGCGGTCGAGAATCTCTGTCATGGCACCAGTCTAGCGCCGAGCGGTCGATGCGCGAAGATGCCTCTTACGCCGGGCCGAGCTCGCGCGCCCGCGCCGTCACCAGATCGGCGAGATGCTCGACGGCGAGCGCACCGGCGACCGTCCGCTGGATCACGACATTGCGCTTGTCCGTCTCGTCGCGGCGGCGCGACACCAGGCCGAGCTTGCCCATCGAATCGAGCGCACGGGTGATCACCGGCTTGGTGACGCCGAGCCGGCTGGCGAGGCCACGTACCGTATGCGGCGGCAGTTCCAGATAGATCGTCAAAAGGATCGCGGTCTGGCGCACCGACAGATCGGAATGCGCGTCCTGGACCAGGTCGAGATGGACCTGGCGCCAGAGCTTGAGCGCCTGAGACGGTTTGATCTCCAGCGCCATGAGCGCCCGTTCCCCCGATCGTTACGGGGCCGTATCATTATCGCAGCGCCAGGGCCGCGCAACAGCTGACGCGAGACAGGCTTAACGCGCCGGGTAGAGCTGCCGAGCGAGCGCATAGGTCAGCCGGGCGCCCTGGCATTCGCCGCCCTCAGGCCGGCCGGGCTTGGCCGAGGGATTCCAGCCATAGATGTCGAAATGGGCGTAGGAGGTCGCCTTCTCGACGAAGCGGTTGAGGAAGAGCGCCGCGGTGACCGAGCCGGCGAAGGGGCCGCCGGAGATATGGTTGAGCTCGGCCACCTTGGAATCCAGCAGGGCGTCATAGGCCGGCCAGAGCGGCAAGCGCCAGACCGGGTCGTTCATCGCCATTCCGAGGCGGGCGATCTCGGCCGCGAGACCCTCGTCATGGGTGTAGAAGGGTGGCAGGTCCGGACCGAGCGCGACACGGGCGGCGCCGGTCAGCGTGGCGTAGTCGATCAGCAGCTCGGGCGCCTCCTCATCGGCCAGCGCCAGCGCGTCAGCGAGGATCAGGCGTCCCTCGGCATCGGTGTTGCCGATCTCGATCCTCAGCCCCTTGCGGCTCGCCAGCACGTCGCCGGGCCGGAAGGCCGAGCCGGAGACCGCATTCTCGACCGCCGGGACGAGCAGGCGCAGCCTGACCCGCAGCTTCGCCTGCATGATCATCCGCGCCGCGGCGATCGCGGCGGCGGCGCCCCCCATGTCCTTCTTCATCAGGAGCATGCTGGCGTCGGGCTTGAGATTGAGCCCGCCCGTGTCGAAGGCGACACCCTTGCCGACCAGGGTCAGAAGGGGATCGCCTTCCTGCCCCCAGCGCAGATCGATCAGGCGCGGCGCCCGCGGCGAAGCGCGCCCGACCGCATGGATCATCGGGAAATTACCGGCGAGCAGATCGTCGCCGACGATGCTGGTCACCTCGGCACCGAAGGCCTCGCCGAGCGCCCGCACCGCCGCTTCGATCTCGGCCGGACCGAGATCGTTCGCCGGCGTGTTGACGAGGTCGCGGGCGAGCGCGGTCGACTCCGCCAGATTGGTCAATTCCTCGCCATCGACGCCGACCGGCAGAACGAGGCGGCCCGGCACGGGCTTCGGCTTGCGATAGCGCTCGAAACGGTAGGCCGAGAGCAGCCAGCCGAGCGCAGCGAGACCGGGCTCGCCGACATCCCCGGTGAGCGCATAGTCGCCGGCCGGCAGGCTGGCGGCGAGGCGTCCGGGCGCGAAGGGATCGCGCCGGCGCATCGTTGCCGGCTCGACGCCGAGCAGGACCGCGGCGAGCGAACCATCGGCCGCCGGCAGGAGCACATGCTGGCCGGGGCGTGCCTCGAAACCCTGCGCCCGGGCGAAAGCACGCGCCAGCGGCGCCAAGGCTTGCCCGAGCTCCGGCCAGTCGCCGGCGGCGACGCAATGGACGGGAATGGCCGGTGAGCCGGCGGGCAGGAGCAGAGCGTGCACGGGCGCAGAACCTCTTGCTAGGGACCCGGGCCGCCCTTGCAGGCGGCGCGAATCCAGCGGGTTAACAGTCCGTTAGGGTTAACGTTTTATCACCGCTGGCAACAGCTTTCCGTAACCGGCGAGGCGATCCGGCCGATGTCCAAGCCCATGTTCCGTCCCCGTCTTCGCCGTTTCGCCGCGGTTTACCTGGCCTGCCTCGCCCTCTCCGCCTGCCAGATGCGCGGCGGACCGGGCGACGTCACCGGCTCGATCGGCAGCGCCGCCAGCCAGCCGCGCGGGCCGGAGCAGTGGCGCGCCGAGGAGGCGCAATGGGCCGCGCGTTACGAGGCCAATGCCAAGGACCGCAACGCCGCCTTCTATTACGCCAGGGCGCTGCGCGCGCTCGACAAGAACGCCCAGGCGCTCGCCATCCTGCAGGGTGCGGTGCTGGTCCACACCAAGGATCTCGAGCTGCTCGGCGCCTATGGCCGCTCGCTCGCCGATAATGGCCGGCTGAAGGAGGCTGACGACGTGCTCAGCCGCGCCCACACGCCGGAGAAGCCGGATTGGCGCGTGCTCTCGGCCCAGGGCACGGTCGCCGACCAGCTCGGCGAGCACGAGCGCGCCCAGCAGATCTACCAGACCGCGCTCAGGCTGGCGCCGAACGAGCCGACGATCATGTCCAATCTCGGCCTGTCGCTCGCCCTCACGAAGCGCCTGCCGGAGGCCGAGCGCGTGCTGCGCGAGGCCGTAGCCGCGCCCGGCAGCGACGCCCGCGTGCGCCAGAACCTCGTCCTGGTGCTGGGCCTGCAGGGGCGCTTTGCCGAGGCCGAACAGCTCGCCCGCCAGGATATGAGCCCGGCCGAAGCGACGGCGACCGTCGCCTATCTGCGTCGCTCGGTCAGCCAGCCCAATAGCTGGGAGATGCTGCGCGGCGGCAAGGCGAAGCCCCAGCGCGCGGGCTAGCCGACGAGGCGCCACCGGGGCCCAGCCGGGCCGGGCTGGATGTCGCATGATCGGAACATTCCGGCCGCCAATGTTCAGGAAACTGAACGCGCAGGCGCTTCGCATTCCCATGTCTGAGACGCCAACCCGCTGTTGTGGTTGACTTTTCTTCCCGGCGCGGACCTTGGCACGGTTCTTTCTATTCCCCGGCCCGAACTGGACCGGGTCGCAATGGATCTCGCATTTCTCATCGTCATCGCCTTTGGGCTGGCCCCGCTCGCCGCCTGGCTCGGCGGCCGCTCATCGGCCCTGGTCGCGCTCGTGCCCCTGGCGCTGGCGCTATGCTTCCTCGCAATCGTACCGCCGGTGGCGTCCGGCGCCGCGGTCAGCACGGCCTATAGCTGGATTCCGTCGCTGGGCGTCGCCGCGGCGTTCCGGGCGGACGGGCTCTCGCTCCTCTTCGCGCTGTTGATCACCGGCATCGGTACGGCGGTGTTTCTGTACGCCTCGCTCTATCTGAAGAAATATCCGCGCCTGCCGCGCTTCTATGCCGTGCTGACGCTGTTCATGGCGGCGATGCTCGGCGCCGTGCTCGCCGATGACCTGTTGCTGCTCGTCGTCTTCTGGGAGCTGACCAGCCTGACCTCCTTCCTGCTGATCGGCTTCTCGCCGGAGCAGGCGATGTCGCGCCGCGCCGCCCAGCAGGGCCTGCTGGTCACGGTCGGCGGCGGCCTCGCCATGCTGGCGGGCGTGATCCTGCTCGGCCAGATCACCGGCAGCTATTCGCTCTCGGGACTGATCGCCCGCAAGGACGAGGTCGCGGCCCACGCCCTGGCGCCGACGATCATCTGCCTGCTCGCGGCCGGGGCCTTCGCGAAATCCGCCCAGTCCCCGCTGCATCCCTGGCTCGCCAATGCCATGGTCGCGCCGACGCCGGTCTCGGCCTTTCTGCATTCCGCCACCATGGTGAAGCTCGGCGTGTACCTGCTGGCACGGTTGAGCCCGGTCTTCGAAGGGCACGCCACCTGGGTGCTGCTGCTGACCGGCTTCGGCGGCCTGACCATGCTGGTCGGTGCCGTGCTCGCCTTGCGCGAAAGCGACCTCAAGCGCGTCCTGGCCTATTCGACGATCATCTCGCTCGGCACGCTCGTGCTGATGATCGGCATTCCGGGCGAGCTCTCGGCCATGGCGATCGTGACCTTCCTCGTGGTCCATGCGCTCTACAAGGCCTGCCTCTTCCTCGTCGCCGGCATCATCGATCAGCAGACCGGCACGCGCGATTCCTCGGCGCTGGGCGGCTTGCGCCAGGCGATGCCGCTGACGGCGCTCGCTGCGCTCGCGGGCAGCCTGTCCATGGCCGGATTGCCGCCCTTCATCGGCTTCGCCGCGAAGGAGCTGGTCTATGAGACCGGCCTGGCGGCGTCGGCGTCCGGGCTGGTCGTCGGCATCGCGCTCCTCGCCAATATCGCCATGGTCGTGGTCGCCTGCATCCTATCGCTGCGCTGCTTCGCGGGTCCGCGCGTCGAGACCCCCAAGACGCCGCACGACCCCGGCCTCGCCATGCTCGCCGGGCCTCTCGTTCTCGCCGCACTCGGCCTCGTCTTCGGGCTGGCGCCGTGGCTGGTCAGCGACGCGCTGATCCTGCCGGCCGCCGCAGCCATCGCCGGGCGCCCGATCGACTACACCCTGTCGCTCTGGCACGGCTTCACGCCGATGCTGCTGCTCAGCGTCGTCACCCTGGCACTCGGGATCGCCGTCTTCCGGAACGGGACCGGGATCCGGCTCAGGCTCGCCATGGTCGAGGCGATCCCCCGCTGGGGACCCGATCGCGCCTATGACCGCCTGATACAGGGCCTGCAGCAGCTGGCCGCGTGGCAGACGCGCATGATCCAATCCGGCAGCCTGCGGACCTATACCGGCTACACCGTCGCCGTCGCAGCGCTGGCCGGACTTTCGGCGCTGATCTCGCAGGGCGGCATGGCATGGCCGGACTTCGCGGCGAGCCGGCAGCCGGAGCTCGTCATCGCCGCCCTGCTCGCAGCCTCCACCTTTGCCGTGCTGCGCGCCCGCAATTTCGTCGCCGGCATCGCGGCGGCCGGTCTGGTCGGCTTTGCGGTCGCGCTGCTGTTCCTGTTCCAGGGCGCACCCGACCTCGCCTTCACGCAATTCTCGGTCGAGGCGCTCTCGATCGTGATCCTGCTCGCCATCATCGGACGGCTGCCGTTCCGCGACAGCGATTACCGCCGGCGCGGCGAGCGGCTGCGCGACGGGGCGATCGCGCTCGCGGCCGGCATCATGGCGACCCTGGTGATGCTCAGCGTGCTGGCCCAGCCCTTCGACGCCCGCATTTCGGATTTCTTCCGCGCCGAGAGCCTGCCGCAGGCCCATGGGCGCAATCTCGTCAATGTCATCATCGTCGACTTCCGCGCGCTCGACACGCTCGGCGAGATCACCGTGCTCGGCCTGGCCGCGATCGCCGCGGCCGCGGTGATCGCCGGCCTCAGGCGCGCGACCGCTGGAGATGCCCGATGAACTCCCTCATCCTGTTGACCAGCAGCCGGATCGTCCTGCCGGTTGCGATGCTGTTCTCGGTCTATGTCCTGCTGCGCGGGCACAACGAGCCGGGCGGAGGCTTCGTCGGCGGGCTGATCGCCGCGGCCGGCATCGCGGTGCACAGCCTGCCGCGGGGGCGCAGCGCGCTGCTGCGCCTGCTCAAGGTCTCGCCCAAGACGTTGATCGGCGCCGGGCTGGCGCTGGCCTTGCTGTCGGGCCTGCCGGGACTGCTGCTGGCCGAGCCCTATCTGAAGCACCAATGGGCCTTTCCGGGCGGCCTGCCGCTGAGCACCACTCTGATCTTCGACATCGGCGTCTATCTGTCCGTCGTCGGCGCGGTGCTGACCTTCCTCGCCTATTATCTGGAGGAGTGACGATGGAACCCGTCTTCGCTCTGGCGTTCGGCGTCCTCGTCGCGGCGTCGACCTATCTGATCATGTCGCGCAATGTCCTGCGGATCGTGCTCGGGCTGCTGGTGCTCGGCAACGCGGCCAATCTTTCGATCTTCCTGGCGGGGCGGATGGGAACGCGAACGCCGCCGCTGGTTCCCGAAGGGGCCACGACGCTCGTCGGGGGCGCCAATCCCTTGCCCCAGGCGCTGATCCTGACCGCGATCGTGATCTCCTTCGCCCTGATCGCCTTCACCGTGATCCTGTTCGAGAGCGCGCATCGCCGCTTTGGCACCCTCGACACCGAGGCGCTGCGGGACGCGGAGCCGAAGCCTGGCCCCAAGCCGGCCCCGGCTGCCGCCGCCGCGCCGGTCGCCGGCGACGTTCCTGCCGCGGAGACGGTTCGATGAACGCCCATCTGCTTTTGTCGCTGCCGATCATCTGGCCGCTGCTGGGCGTCGCGCTCTGCTGCATGCTGTGGAGCAGGCCACGCGCCCAGAGGATCACGAGCCTCGTCGTCAGCGCCGGCCTCCTGCTTTCATCCCTCGCACTCCTCGCCGCGACCTGGGACGGCACCGTGCTCGCTACGCAGTTCGGCGGCTGGGCTGCGCCCTTCGGCATCAGCTTCGTCGGCGACATGCTCTCGGCGGCGATGGTGGTCATCACCGGGCTGATGGCGGTCGCCGTCGGAATCTACGGGCTCGCGGGCGATGCCGAAGCGCGCGAAGCGGCCTTCTACCATCCGCTCTATCAGGGCCTGCTGCTCGGCGTGACCGGCGCCTTCCTGACCGGCGACATCTTCAACCTCTATGTCTGGTTCGAGGTCATGCTGATCTCGTCCTTCGGCCTGCTGGCCCTCGGCGGCACCCGCGAGCAGCTCGACGCCGGCGTGAAATATGTGACGCTGAACCTCGTCGCGACGACGCTCTTCCTGATCTGCGTGGCCTTCCTCTACGGGCTGACCGGCAGCCTCAACATGGCCGATCTCGCGCGGATCCTGCCGACGATCGACAATCAGGGGCTGGTGACGACGATCGCCGTGCTCTTCCTGGTCGCCTTCGGCTCGAAGGCCGCGGTGTTCCCGCTCTTCTTCTGGCTGCCGGCCTCCTACCACACCGCCTCGGCACCGATCGTCGCCATCTTTGCCGCGCTGCTGACCAAGGTCGGGGTCTACGCGATCCTGCGCAGCTTCACCCTGATCTTCGATCTCTCGCTCGGCTTCACCGCACCGGTCATCGGCATCGTCGCGGCGCTGACCATGGTCACCGGCGTGCTCGGCGCCGCCGCGCATTTCGACGTCCGCAAGATCCTGTCGTTCCACATCATCAGCCAGATCGGCTACATGCTGCTCGGGATCGCCGTCGCGACACCGCTCGCGATCGGCGGGGCGATCCTCTATGTGATCCACCACATCATCGTGAAGGCGAACCTGTTCCTGCTGGCCGGCGTGATCAACAGGGCCGGCGGCTCGTTCGAGCTCAAGGAGGTCGGCGGCCTCTACAAGACGCTGCCCTGGCTCGGAGTGCTCTTTCTGGTGCCGGCACTGTCGCTTGCCGGCCTGCCGCCGCTCTCGGGCTTCTGGTCGAAATTCGTCGTCGTGAAGGCGAGCCTCGACGCCGGCCATGCCCTGCTCGCGGCAACCGCGCTCGCCGTCGGCGTGCTGACGCTCTACTCGATGCTGAAGATCTGGAACGAGGCGTTCTGGAAGGCGGCCCCCGCCGCCAGCACGGCCGCGACCGAGCGCTGGCTTGCCGACACCGGCACGCGGCGCGCCATGCTCACCCCGATCATCATCCTGGCGGCGATCACGATGACGATCGGCGTGGTGGCGGAGCCGTTCATCGCGTTCTCGTTGCGCGCCGGCGAGCAGCTGCTCGACAAGAGCGCCTATGTCGAGGCCGTGCTCGGCCCCGGCCCGCAGCGCAGCGCGGAGTGGCAGCCATGAAGCTTCTCGTGAACGCACCTCTCGCCTGGAGCCGGCTCGGCGGCCTGTTCCTCAAGGAGCTCGCCTTGTCGGTGAGAGAGGTGACGCTGACCGTGCTCGACCCGAAGCGCGCGAACCGCTCGGCCATCGTCGCCGTTCCGCTCGGCCTGAAGGGCGATGCCGGCATCACCCTGCTCGCCAACATGATCACGCTGACCCCGGGAACCACCAGCCTGCATGTCAGCCAGGATCGCTCGACCCTCTATGTCCACGTCATGAACGTCTCCGACGACAGCGTCCGCCAGATCAAGGACGGCTTCGAGCGGAGCGTGAAGGAGGTGCTGCCATGACTGCCGAAACCGTCCACCAGGCCTCCGTCGTCCTCGCGGCGGCGCTGGTGCTGGCCGCGCTGATCTGCGCCGGCATGCGCATCGTGCGCGGCCCGGGCGGGCCCGATCGTGTGGTGGCGCTCGACATGTTGAGCCTGCTCGGCGTCTCCGCCACAGGGATCGCCGTCGTGGCGGCCGGATCGACGGCGTTCATCGACATCGCGCTCGGCGTTGCGCTGGTCGGCTTCCTGACCACCGTCGCCTTTGCGAGCTTCATCGAGCGCGGCTCGATCAACGAGGAGGAGCGCTGACCATGCTCTGGCTGTCCTCGCTCTTCCTCGTCGCCGGCGCCGCGATCTGCCTGATCGCCGCGGCCGGCGTGCTGCGCCTGCCGGATTTCTTCATGCGTATGCATGCGGCGACCGAAGCCGGCGTTGCCGGCTGCGGTCTCGTCCTGATCGGCGTCGGCTTCGCCTACCCCTCGCCCGACGTCTGGGTAAAGGTCGCGATCGGGGTCGGCTTCCTGCTCGTGACGACGCCGATCGCCGGCCATCTGCTGGCGCGCGCCGGCTATGTCGCGGGGGTGCCGCTATGGAGCGGCACGAGCAGCGACGAGCTGGCGGGAACCCTGAAGCGCGGCTCCTTCGATGGTCCCTTCGCGCAGCGCATGCCGCGCCCGGCCGGTGCTGATGCCGCCTCGGTGCGTTTTCGCGTGGTCGTCGCGCTGTCCGCCGGTCCGGGCGGCGAGGCTGTCGCGGCCCAGGCGATCGCACTGGCGAAAGCGAGCGACGCGGAACTTCTGGCGCTCGCCATCATCGACGCCAAGCAGATCGCCAAGATCGGCCCGGTGCCCAATGGCGGCAACCATTATGCCGCGCGTATGCGCGCATCACGCCTCGAGGAGGCGAGGCGCCAGCTTGCGGCGAGCGTCGAGCGCTTCGAGGCGGCGGCCAGCCATGCCGGTCTCTCTTATGCATTGCAGCTCGAAGAAGGCGATCCAGCAGCGCTGCTCGGAGCGCATCTGCCGCAACGAGGGCTCCTGCTGATCGACGGCCAGGGCTGGTTCGATCACGGCACCGGCGACGGTGTCGGGGACCCGCTCGGCCATCTGGTCGCGCGGGGCGTCTTTCCGCTTGCGGCCGTCGCATCCTCGCCGGAGGCGATCGAACGGATCGTGTTCCTGCATGACGGCTCGCCGCATAGCGAGCGCAGGCTCACCTGGTTCCTGGCCAATGATCCGTGGCCGGAGGCGGAACTCGTCCTGCACTGCGAGGAGGGCGCCCATGAGGCGGAGATCGCGCGCGCATCGGCCTTGACCGCGCGACGCGGCCGGGGCTCGGTGCCGGCGGCCGACAAGACGCAGGAACTTCTGGCTGCGCATGTCATCGTGCACGGCAACCAGGGCCATCCGGGCTGGATCAATCAGGCACGGCGCGCCGGCGGCATCGCGCGCTCCGCGCCGATTGTCATCTTCGGCTGAGACGACCAGATTTCCACTCTCTGACAATGGTTCGGGAGCTGGCCCTGAGATTCTCCATCGCCGCGTTGCCGGTCGCGATCCGGCTGCCGCTCGCCGCCGCCGGCATGATCTTCTTTGCGGCCGTGGCCTCGACCCAGGTCGCGCTCTCGGTCATGGCGCGGCAAACCGCGCAGCAGACCGAACTGCTTGGGCAGATCTATCTCGACGGTCTGTCGGCCGTGCTGCTGCCACATGTCCGGGCGGGCGATTCGGAAGCCGCCCGCGCGGCGCTGCATAACGCGCTCTCGTTCCATGAGGGCATCGTCGAGCGTCAGGTCGCCTTCGTCGATGCCCGGTCGGCCATGGTCGTGGCCGCGCGCGGTGAGAAAGTCGCATCCCAGGCCATTCCGAGCGAGGTCGCAACCCGTGCCGCAGGCACGATCAGCGGGCGCGACGGAAGTGCCTGGTTCTGGCGGCCATTGCAGACGGGCAGCGAAGCCTATGGCACGGTGGTGGCGCGGCTCGACGTATCCGGTTTCCAGCGCGACCGGGAGCGATTGCGCTGGCTGCTGCTGGCGGCCGATCTCGCCTTTTCCGGTCTCTGCGCGGTAGCGGGCTTCTTCATGGTGCGCCGCATCCAGCAGCCGATTGCCCTGATCGCGCAACGACTATACGAGGCGGCTCTCGGGCTCCCGAAGCCGATCGAGGCCGCGGCCATGCCGGTCGACAAGCCCTCCAGGCTGATGTTCCACGCCTTCAACGCCATGGTCCATGCCAGTCGGGAGCGCGAGGATATGCTCGCGCATATGGCCGAGCAGCAGCGCAAGGCCGATCTCGGCCAGCTTGCCGCGGTGATCGCGCATGAGGTCCGCAATCCGCTCGGCGGCATGCGGACGGCGGTATCGACGCTGCGGCATTTCGGCGATCAGGCCTCGGTGCGCGAGGAGACCCTCGGCTTTCTGGCGCGCGGCGTCGATGCGCTCGGGCAGGTCGTTGACGCGACCCTGGCGAGCTATCGCCCGCAGGCCGACTGGCGCCAGCTCACGCGGCAGGATCTCGACGATCTGCGCCTGCTCGTGGAAGCCGACAGCCGAGCGCGGGGCGTCAGGCTGATGGTCGAGATCGACCTGCCGGAGAATGTGCCGGTGCCGGCCCTCGAGGTCCGACAGGTGCTGTTGAATCTTCTGCTGAACGCCATTCGTGCGACGCCGCGGGATGGACAAGTCGGGCTTTCGGCACGATTGGAGCAGGCCTCTCTGGTGCTCAAGGTCTCGGATACCGGCGAGGGCATGACGCGCTCCGTGATACGCGCCTACGAGGCCGGATTGGACGAGCCCGGGGGGCCCGGCCTTGGAATCGGCATCGTGATCCGGCTCGTCGAGCGCCTGAACGGCCGCATCGGCATCGAGGCATCGCCGCGCGCCGGGACGACCGTCACGCTGACCCTTCCGCTTCAACCCGAGGAGCAGAAGCCATGACGGAACGCCCCGTCATCCTCGTCGTCGAGGACGATCAGGTCCTGGGTGGCGCCATCGAGCAGCGCCTGAAGCTGGAAGGCTTCGAGCCGGTCTGGGCCCGGGACGTGCGCTCGGCGCTGGTGGCGATGCGGCGTCGCAGCCCGGCCTTCATACTCTGCGATATTCGCCTGCCGGACGGCTCCGGCGAGGACTGCTATCGGCAGGCCCAGAGCTTCCTCGGGACGACGCCGATCATGTTCGTCACCGCCTTCGGCGAGGTCGAACAGGCCGTCCGCCTCGTGAAGGCCGGAGCCGACGACTATCTGACGAAGCCCTACGATGTCGACGAGCTGGTCGTACGCATCCGGGACAGGCTGCGGGGGCGCGGCGCAGTGGCCGGGCCCGTCGAGGTCGAGCCGCCCTCGGACGCAATGGCCGTGCTCGCGCGGCAATTGCAGCGTGCCGCCGGATCGCGCCTTCCCGTGCTGATCGTCGGTGAGACCGGCGTCGGCAAGGAGGTCGCCGCCCGGCGCCTGCATGAGGAATCGCCCTGGTCCGAGGAGCCGTTCGTCGCCGTCAACTGCGGGGCAATCCCGAAGGAGCTGCTCGAAAGCCAGTTCTTCGGCCATCAGCGCGGCGCCTTCACCGGCGCGGCGCAGACCCATATCGGGCATTTCGAGGAGGCGCGTGGCGGCACGCTCTTCCTCGACGAGATCGGCGAGCTGGATGCCCGCCTGCAGACTGCACTGCTGCGCGTGCTCCAGGATGGGCGTTTCCGAGCGGTCGGGGCCGCACAGGACAGCGCGTTCCGGGGGCGCATCGTCGCAGCCACCAATGCCGATCTCGACGCGATGCGCCGCGACGGGCGTTTCCGTGACGATCTGTACTTTCGCCTCTCCGTCTTGAGTTTCGCCATCCCGCCGCTGCGCGAGCGGGTCGACGAGATCCTGCCGCTCGCCTTGCGCCTTCTGGAACAGGCCGGCGGAAGCACGCCGGGAGGGTTCACCGACGAGGCACGTCTGGCGATGCTGGGCCATGACTGGCCTGGCAATATCCGCGAGCTGCGCAATCGCATCGAGCGAGCCCGGCTGATGGCCGAGCAGGATCTGCTGGGGCCCGCCGATCTGTTTCCGGAAATGCGCCTGTCCGAGCTGCCGAGGCCCAACCTCACCCGCGCCCGGCTCGATGCCGACGCCGATCAGATCGCGAAGGCATTGGTGCAGACGAACGGCAATCTCGGCGAGGCCGCGAAGCTGCTCGGCATCTCCCGCACGACGCTGTGGAAGCGCCGCTCGGCGAGCTGAGCGGCGGATCGGAAGCCCCTGCGAAGCGTCGTTGAAGACGGCGCTCCTCCTCGAACAGCGCGCGAGATCCGCTGTTGCTCGAAAGTAACAGCCCAGCACCGTTCGCGATCAGGCATGGGCTGTTTCATCAAGCGGCCGCATTTCGCAAGCCAATGTCGGAACCGAACAAGCACTTCGCGGTCCTGCTTGCCGCTCTCGCCAGACGAGACGGCAAGGCTGCTTCGCCATGCGGATCTGATCTGCGCGAAGCTGACCTCGAAGCCAGTCGACAACACTATCGTCCAAGCCTCGGTATAGAATTGCCCTGTCCCTCGATCTTTGCCCGCAGTGCCGTCATCGGCCTTCTGATTGCGCTCGCCTCTTCCGCCCAAGCGACACCGTCCCTCCTCGTCGATGCCGACAGTCTCCAGGTCCTCCGGTCCGAGGAGGCCGGCCGCGCCTGGTATCCAGCCTCGACGACCAAGCTGATGACGGCCTTCGTCACATTCGAGCACTTGCGCGCGGGGCGCGTCGCGCTCGGCCAGGACGTGGTCTTTTCACACAAGGCCCTCGCCCGGGAATCCGTGCAGTCAGGCCTGGCGCCGGGCAGCACGATGTCGCTCGAGGACGCGCTCTACGCGATGCTGGCGGTGTCGGCCAACGAGGCTGCGGCTGCCATCGCCGAAACCATCGCGGGCAGCGAGGCCGAGTTCGTTACGATGATGAACGATGCCGCCCGGCGCCTGGGAATGACGGGCACGCGCTTCGTCAATCCGGACGGCCTCTTCGACCGCAGGCAGGTCACCACCGCCAGGGACCTGGCCCTGCTCGGGGTCGCCATCGATCGCAATTTCCCGGACTATCTGCGCTTCTTCGATCGTTCCGAAGTCAGCATCGACGGCCGCGTCCTGAAGTCGAGCGACGAGGTCCTTACCCGCTTTCCGGGCGCGATCGGGCTCAAGACCGGCTTCGTCTGCGCATCGGGGCGAAATCTCGTCTCGCTCGCCGTCCGCGGCGAAAAGCGTCTGGTCGCGGTCGTGCTCGGCGCGACGACCGAGAGGGAACGCAGCGAGCGTATCGCCCAGCTCCTGCAACACGGCTTCACGAAAACGGAGGGCGGCAGGCGGACCGCGCTGCGGGCGCTGCCGAACCAGACAGCCTCCAGGCCCGAAGATCTGCGCGCCAGGCTCTGCGGCCCGCAGGCCGCGGCCTATGAACGGCGGCAAAGAAAGCTCTATCCGATGGGACAGCGCGGACACGCCAGCCTCCTGGGCGCGCCGATCGCGCCCAGAACCTGGACGATCCGCACGCGGCGCTCAGCCTTGGCGACCTCTTCGCCCTCCCCTGCGCCGCGCCCCTCCGGCCTGGGCCAGCAATGAGAAGGCCGGGCCGCAGATGGCCGGCTTCGACGGCATTGCGAGCGTAAACCGGTTCGAGCCCAGCCGCCCACGAAGGCTTCGTCATCCAATCGACACATAATATAAGATAGCAATTTTTTTCTTTTCTTCAAATTTATGCCGCATTTTATTTACATCAACCCCGCATCATGCGTATTATTCTTCGATTCATCGCCGGTATAGCATCTTCTATATCAATTATAGCAGTCTCATGCTTTGCGTCGACCGGGCTTATAATCTGGCATTACTCTAGAGATTTACCCGGCTTCGAAAAACTGCAGGATTACGAGCCTCCGGTTACCTCGCGGGTTCACGCCGCCGACGGACGTCTCATCGGTGAGTTCGCCCGTGAATGGCGGCTCTATCTGCCGATCTCCGCTGTCCCCCGAAGCGTGATCGAGGCCTATATCTCGGCCGAGGACAAGAATTTCTACCGGCATTCCGGCATCGACTTCACCGGTCTCGCCCGGGCCGCGCTCTCGAATCTGCGCAATTTCGGCTCCGGGCGAAGGCCGCAGGGCGCCTCGACGATCACGCAGCAGGTCGCGAAGAACTTTCTCGTCGGAACGCAGGCCAGCCTGGAGCGCAAGATCCGCGAGGCGCTCGTCGCCCAGCGGATCGAAGGCGCCTACTCGAAGGAGAAGATCCTCGAGCTCTATCTGAACTCGATCTATCTCGGCGCGCCGACCCCGGGCCGCGGCAGCTATGGCATCGCGGCTGCGGCATTGAACTACTTCAACAAGTCCGTGCACGAGCTCGAGCTTCGCGAGGCCGCCTATCTCGCCGCCCTGCCGAAGGCGCCGACGGACCTGCACCCTTTCCGCAATCCCGAGCGCGCGATCGAGCGGCGCAACTACGTCATCGATCGGATGGTGGAGAACGGATACGTCCAGCATGCGGCTGGCGAGGAGGCCAAACGGCAGCCCCTGGGCGTCACCCCCTATACGGTTTCGCCGAACAACATCGCCGCCGGTTACTTCGTCGAGGAAATCCGGCGCGAGGTGCAGGATCGCTATGGCGAGAAGAAGCTCATCGAAGGCGGCCTGTCGATCCGGGCCACCGTCGACCCCGAGCTGCAGCTGATGGCGCGAAAGGCGCTGGTCGACGGGCTGGTGCGCTATGACGAGACGAAGGGCTGGCGTGGGCCGGTTCAGAAGCTCGATCTCGGCGATGGCGATTGGGGGCAGGCGTTGGGCGCGCTCAAGGTCCTGGGCGACGTGGCGCCCTGGCGGCTGGGTGTGGTGTTGAAGGTCGCCGGCGATGCGGCCCGCATCGGACTTCATCCCCTGCTCGACGCCGCCGGAAACCTGCGCGCCGAGCGCCGTATCGTCACCCTCGCAAGGGATGGGATCCGCTGGACCAGGCGCGCGCGCGTCTCGCAGCTCCTGTCGGTGGGTGATGTCGTCTATGTCGAGCCCGGTGCGAAAGATCCGGCCCGCGTCCGGCTACGGCAAATTCCGCAGATCAATGGTGCAATCGTGGCGATGGAGCCCTTCTCCGGCCGGGTTCTCGCAATGGTCGGCGGGTTCTCTCACGACCAGTCCGAGTTCAACCGGGCGACCCAGGCGCTTCGTCAGCCGGGATCGGTGTTCAAGCCCTTCGTCTACGCGGCAGCGCTCGACAATGGCTACACGCCCACGAGCCTGATCCCGGACGAGCCCGTCGCAATCGAACAGGGCGCTGGTCTCGGCACCTGGCGGCCGAGAAATGCCGGACGGGCCGGCGGCACCGGTCCGCAGACCCTGCGAAACGGAATCCAGCGTTCCAAGAATTTCATGACGGTGCGGCTCGCCAGGGATATCGGCATGCCGCTAGTCGGCGAATATGCCCGGCGCTTCGGCGTCTATGACGACATGCCTTTCGTGCTTTCGGGCGCCCTGGGCGCGGTCGAGACGACGGTGATGCGCATGACCGCCGCCTACGCCATGCTGGTGAACGGCGGCAAGCGTATTCGCCCGACACTGGTCGACCGGATCCAGGACAGGCACGGCAGGACGATTTTCCGGCATGATCGCCGGAGCTGCCCGGGCTGCGCGGCGACGCGCTGGGCAGGCCAGGCCGAGCCGAAGCTGACGGACCGCTCCGACCGGGTCATCGATCCCCTGACGGCCTATCAGATGGTCTCGATCCTCGAAGGCACGGTGCGGGCCGGTACGGCAAGGGTCGTGCAATCGGTCGGCAAGCCGCTGGGCGGCAAGACCGGCACGACGAACGGCGCCAAGGATCTCTGGTTCATCGGCTTCTCGCCGGACCTGGCCGTCGGGGTCTATATCGGCCATGACAACCCGACCCCGCTCGGCGCCTCCGCCTGGGGCAGCCGGTATGCCGCGCCGATCTTCCGCGATTTCATGAGCGCTGCCCTGCACGGCAAGCCCGGCGTCCCGTTCCGGGTCCCGACCGGGATCAAGTTGATCCGCGTCGATCCGGGCTCCGGCCTGCGCACCAGCGATGGCGGCATTCTCGAAGCCTTCAAGCCGGGCACAGCGCCTGCCGAAACCGCCCTTCCGCGCTTCTCGGACAGCCTGCCGGCCGGGCAGCAGGACCGCGCGGCGCTGACCTCCGGCTCCGGGGGGCTCTATTGAAGCCGCGGGCGGACCGGGGCAAGCCGCGCGCTGCTGCGGTTGCCGGCCTCAGGAATGCATGATCGCTCCCTTTGCGATCACGATGTTCGGTAGCTGGCGCTCGACGATGATCTGCGGCGGATGCGCCGCGTCGAAGGCGATCAGGTCGGCGCGTGCGCCAACCTCGACCCCGCCCTCTCCCAGCCCGGCGACCTGCGCCGGGATCGTCGTGACATGGTCGAGCAGCGCGGCGATGTCCTCGTCGCGCCGCAGCCCGAAGCGGTAGCTCGCGAGCATGGCCCGATCGACCATGCCGATGACGGAGGAGGGGTTCCAGCAGTCGCGGATATTGTCGGAGCCGAAGAAGACGTCGACGCCCAGTTCGCGCAGCTTCGGGATCGGCGGGCAGCGATCCCCACCCGGAACGCTGGACAGGATCGAGACCTTTGCCTCGCGCAGGCCCTTCGCGGTCGCGTCCAGCCGGGCGGGGTCGGCATCGGCGAGGGCAAAGGCGTGGCTGATCGTCGTGCGCCCCTCCAGGCCGGCGGCGCGCGTGCGGGCCACGATATCGTCGATCTCGGCAAGGCCGATCTCGCCACCATCGTGCATATGGATGTCGAGCCCGCGCCCATAGCGTTCCGCCAGGCCGAAGATGACGTCCAGCTGACCCTTCTGGTCGCCATCGATGCCGACGGGATCGAGCCCGCCGATGAAATCGGCGCCCATGCGCAGGGCTTCCTCCAGGTATCCGGCGGCGACCGGGCAGGTCACGACACCGCTCTGGGGAAAGGCGACGATCTGGATCTGAACCCGATCCGCCCAGCGCTCGCGCAGCTCAAGCACCTCCTTCAGCGTATCGAGCTTTGAGACCTCGTCGATGTCGACATGGGTCCGAAGGCTGGTCGTGCCGAGGCGCAGCGCGGTCTCGAGCAGCTTCTCGGCGCCACGCTCCACAAGCGAGGCCGGATTGGCGCGGCGATGCGCCTTCTCGTCTTCGATACGCGCTCGGATCGAAGGGGCGGAGCAATGCGGTCGCCAGGGCATGGCCAGCAGGGTCTTGTCGAGATGGACATGGCCGTCGGTCAGGCCCGGCAGCACCAACTGGCCACCGAGGTCCAACTCCCGGCCACGCCGCACGGGATCGCCGGCGGGACGCAGGGCAGCGATCCTGCCGCCGGAGATATCGATGGAAACCAGACGGCCGTCTGCAAGCCGGGCTCGATTGAGGGTCAGGTCGGAGGTCGCGCTCATCAATATCTCGCATTGAAGCTGCGGAAGCCCGTTTCGGGCGCGGGCATCGGCCAGTCCCGATAGAAGGCCTGCAGATAAGGGTGCAGAGCAGTCGCCAGAGCGCGGCGAGCCTGTTCCGCTTCGGTCGGCGGGCGCTGCAGCGCGGTCTCGAGTTCGGCGAGCACCGCCTCCTTGTCGATCGCGGCGAGCTTGCCGTCGCGCAGCACCGCCCTTCCATCGATCAGGACATCGCGGATCATGCCGCATTTGGCTCTCTGGACCAGAGCCGAGACGATGTCGGTATCGCCATCGAGATAGGGTCGCGACAGCAAGGCGCCATCGACGATGACGATGTCAGCGGCCCGGCCGACTTCCAGCCGGCCGATCAACGCGCCGAACCCGGTGGTCGCGGCGCCGTTCTCGGTCGCCATCCGGAAGATCTGGCGCTCCGACAGCGGCTCGAAATCATGGCCCGGCGAACGCTGGAGATTCCAGGCGACGCGCATCTCCTGCACCATGTCGCGGTCATCGTTGATGCCGGCCTGGTCGATGCCCAGCGCCACCGTGATGCCGGCCTGCTGGAACTCCTTCACCGGCGCGACACCGCTGCGCAGGCGCAGGCCCGAGCTGGCATTATGGCAGACGCAGGTTCCGGTGCTCGCCAGCAGATCGATATCGGCTTCGGTGCACCAGATGCCGTGGCCGATCGTCATCTTCGGGCCGAGCAGGCCGAGATCGGACAGGTGCCGGACCGCGCTGCCGCCGGTGTCCATCGCCGCGAAATGCCGCTGATAGGGTGTCTCCAGCAGATGCATGCGCAGGCCGACATCATAGTGCTCCGCCAGCTTGCGCTGGGCGACGAGGCTTTCGAGCGTGCACCATTGCAGGTTCGCCGGCGCGAGCTGCACGCAACTCAGCCCGTCCTCGGCCATGCCGAAGCGGTCATGCAGGGCCTCGAAATGCGCCGCGAGCTCCCCGACCGCGCTTGGCGTCGTGGAGATCATGCCCTCGAGAGGTGCGCGAAGCTCGGGAGGCAACGACCCGAGAAAGGCCTCCTGCGCGCCGTAGACGAACCTGTTCCGGTCGCGCCACATGAAGGAGTAGGAGGCGCGCATGCCGATGTCGCGATAGGCGCGCATGATGGCGTCGGGCGCAGCAAGCCAGCCCTCGCGCGGCCCCGTCGGCCCGCCATGGATGTGCTGGACGGCGGTGACGCCGGACTCGACCATCTCGATGGCCGAGTAGAGCGTATCGAGATACGGGTCGACCGTTCGCCAGCCGATGAAGCGCGGCAGCCAGAGCTCGAGCGGCAGGAAGGGCGTGCCATGCTGGAGCGGGGTGAGCCCGGTATGGTGGTGGGCGTTCACCAGCCCCGGCATCACGATGTCGCCGGCCGATCCGAAGACCTGCGCCGCGGGATGGGCGGTCGACAGCTGCTCGAAGGAGCCGAACCCGGCAATGTGGCCGCCTGTGACCAGCAGCGCGCCGCCCGCATGCAGTTCCGCCCGGTCGTCGCCGTCGATACCGCACAGGATATGCCGCCCGCGCACGATCACCGGGCCGGCGTGGTCCGCCCGTTCCTGCGACGACATGCCCGTCATTCCCTACGAAAGGCCCGGCAATCGGCGGTTCGCCATCCGACCTGCACCAAAGCGTCGCGGGCGAGGCTGACCGGCACCTTCATCGGGTCGCCCTTCGCGATCAGCTCCTGGCCGCCGAGGCTGAAGACGACGCGCGTGGCTTCGCCGAGATAGACCAGCCGTTCGACCTTGAGCGTGAAGGCATTGTCTGCCGCCTCGGGAGCCAGGCTGATCCGCTCCGGACGCAGGCAGAGCACCGCGCGATCGCCGACCGCGAGCGGATCGATCGCGGTCGCCGTCACGAGGACGTCCGGGGCCAGGCGAACCGTGACGATGCGCTGCGCGCTCCCGACGATTTCCCCTTCCAGCGTGTTGTTCTCGCCGATGAAGCCGGCGACGAAGGCGTTTGCGGAGCTTTCGTAGAGCTCTTCGGGGGGCGCGAGCTGCTGGATCCGGCCCTGGTCGAAAACGGCGATCCGGTCGGACATGGTCAGGGCCTCTTCCTGATCATGCGTGACATAGACCATGGTGACGCCGAGGCGCTCGTGGATCTGCTTGAGCTCGCGACGACCAGGCCTCCGGAGATGACGAGGTCTGCGATCTCTACGGTCATTGCTCTGCTCCTGCCGGACGCCGCATCCGCTCCGAGCGGGCCCGGAGCCATTCCATCACCAGCATCAGGACGACCGAGACCAGCAGCAGCACGACGGCCGCAGCGGTGATCGTGGGGGAGATGTTCTCGCTGACGCCGCTGAAGATCTGCCGCGGCAGCGTGCGCTGTTGCGGGCTGGTGATGAACAGGGCGATGACGAGCTCGTCGAACGATGTGACGAAGGCGAAGACGCTGCCCGAGGCCACGCCGGGCGCGATGATCGGCAAGGTCACCGTCCGGAACGTGCGCAGAGGCGAGGCCCCCAGGCTCGCGGCGGCCCGCGGCAGATTGGGGTCGAAGCTCTGCAGCGTCGCCGAGACGGTGATCACCACGAAGGGCAGCGCCAGCGCGACATGGGCCAGGATCAGGCCGATATAGGTGCCGACGAGGTTGACCGCCGCGAAGAAATAGAAGGCCGAGACCGCAATGATGACGACCGGCACGGCGATCGGCGTGACCAGCAGCGCCATGACGAGGGGCTTGAGCCGGAACCGCGCGCCATGAAGCCCGAGCGCTGCCATCGTGCCGAGCAAGGTCGCGACGATCGTCGTCACGATACCGACGAACAGGCTGTTGAGCAGCGCACCGGTCCAGAGCGGGCTGGTGAAGAACTCGCGGTACCATTGCAGGGACCAGCCCGGGAGCGGAAAGACCAGGAGCTGGCCCGCCGTGAAGGACAGCGGGAACACGACGAAGATCGGCGCGACCAGGAAGACCAGGACCGCGACGGCGAAGGCGCGAATCCCGCCGAGAGCCAGCCGCTCGATGAAGGGGGTGGAAGAACCGGATCTCATCTCAGCGCACCCGCAGACGGTTGAAGCCGACGAGCTTGCCCAGGGCCAGGTAGATCGCTGCGACCACGATCAGCAGGAAGGCGCCGAGCGCCGAGGCGAGGCCCCAGTTCACCGCCGAATTGGTGAAGTAGGCGATGAAATAGCCGATCATCTGGTCGCCCGGGCCGCCGACGAGCGCCGGCGTGACGTAGAAGCCGACGGACAGGACGAAGACCAGCGTCCCGCCGGCCGCCACGCCGGGCAGCGTCAAGGGCAGGTAGACCGTCCGGAAGACGCGCAGCGGCGAGGCGCCGAGCGAGGCGGCCGCGCGCAGATGGTTGCCGGAGATCCCCTTCATCACGCTGTAGATCGGCAGGATCGCATAGGGGAGCAGGACGTGGACCATGGCGATGATCACGCCCGCCCGGTTGAACACCAGCGGCAAAGGCGAGCTGATGATGCCGAGCGCCATCAGCGTCTTGTTCACCAGCCCCTCGTTCTGGAGGAGGATGACCCAGGCGGTGCTGCGCACCAGCAGCGAGGTCCAGAACGGCACCAGGACGAGCATCAGCATCCAGCTGGCGGCCCGCTTTCCGGCCCTCGCCATCACCGCCGCGACCGGAAAGCCGATGAGCAGGCACAGGGCGGTGACGGTCAGGCTGACCGACAAGGTCCGGCCGTAGAGGTCGATGAAGATGCGCTGGTCCGGGGCGACGCGCTGCAGCTCGCCCTCGGGTGATTTTCGCAGGTCGAGCGCCGTGAGGAGATAGAAGTCGGTCAGGCGCCCGGATTGCTGATGCAGCACGCCCCAGAGGGCCGGGTCGCCCCATTGCTTGTCGATCGCGATCAGCGCTTCCTTCGCGGACGCTCCTTCCGCGATCGGCAGACGCCGGGCCGTCTTGGTGAGAAGGCCGCGCGCACCGGGCAGGGCATAGTTGAGCCGCCGCCCGATCAGTCCGAGCGAAGGTTGGCCGCGGAGCGCGCCGAGATCCGCGGCGATGGCGGCGAAGGCCGCCTCGTCGGGCTCGCCTTTCCCCGACCAACCCTGCATGACCTGCGCCGTACGCGGCAAATGGGTCTGGATCTCGGGATTGTCGACGCTCCTGAACATGAAGAGCGCGAGGGGCAGCACGAAGAACAGCGCGGTGAACATCACGCTCGGAGCGAGCAGCGCCAGCATCTTGAGCCGATGCTTTCGCTCCGACGCGCTCACCTGGGCCGCGAGGCGCGCGGGGCGGGCAGCGTGGCGCGTTCGGCTTCGGTCAGGAAGGCGTAGGCGGATTCGGCATCGTCAATGGCAGCTATGCCTCGATCGTCGCCTGGCTCGCGCCCTATTATCAGCGGATGGGCTGGAGCAGCACCGACAGCGGCAGCCTTCTCGCTGCGCTGGCGACCAGCCAGGCGATCGCCGCGCTCGCGATCCCCGTCCTGGCCTCCAGCAGATTGGATCGGCGCCCCTCGATCGGCCTGTCGCTCGGACTGCAGCTGCTGGGTTTCTGCGGGCTCGCATTCCGCCCCGAGCTCAACCCGGCCTTCTGGGCGATCGTGCTCGGCATCGGCATGGGCGGCGCGTTCTCGCTGTTCATGGTCGTGGCGCTGGACCATCTGGAGAACCCGGTCGACGCAGGCGCCCTTTCGGCCTTCATGCAGGGCGGTGGTTTCCTGATCGCCGGCAGCTTTCCGTGGATCATCGCCGTCCTGGGCGAACGAGCCGGCGGTCTCTCGTTCGGCTGGCTCGTTCACGCCGGGGCCATCGGCCTGGTCGCCATCCTCGCCTGCCGCTTCAGGCCGGCGGGCTATGCGCGTGCGCTGCGGCGGTCACCATAGCCGATCGCGATCCGGGCCTGCGGCGCCATTGCCGATGGCCATCCGATCATTGCGGGGAGCGGCTGGGTTTCATGGTCCGCGCCCTCGCGAAGAGCCGGGCCGAAAGCCAGGGCGGCTCAAAACATCCGCGCGTCCCGGCTCGGCGCCAGCCTCACCTTGAACGGGGTCGACGTGAAACGGCGTCGACCACCGCCCGGCTCACATCATGGTGACCAGCTTGATGAAGGCCGGGGTCATGATCACGATGAACAGCACCGGCAAGAAGAACAGGATCATCGGCACGGTCAGCTTCGGCGGCAGCGCCGCAGCCTTCTTCTCGGCCTCGTTCATGCGCTGGTCGCGGCCCTCCTGGGCCAGCGTCCGCAGGGCCGTACCGAGCGGCGTGCCGTAGCGCTCGGCCTGGATCAGGGCCGTGCAGACCGATTTCACCGTTTCGAGCCCGGTGCGCGCCGCCAGATTCTCATAGGCCTGGCGACGTTCGGCGAGATAGGAGAGCTCCGCCGTGCACAGCGCGAACTCCTCGGCCAGCGGCACCGACTGGCCTCCGATCTCGGTCGAGACCTTGCGAAAGGCGAGCTCGATCGACATGCCGGATTCGACGCAGATCAGCAGCAGGTCGAGCGCGTCCGGAAAGGCCCGCCGCATCGAGAACTGACGCTTGCTGGTCGCATTGGAGAGATAGATCTCCGGGGCCTTGATGCCGAGATAGGCCGCACCGATCGCAACCGCGATCCGGTTGACCTGCGACAGCCCGAAATCATTGACGAAGGAGATATAGAAGAGTGCGAACAGGAAGAGCCCTACCGGCGTGACCGCCCGGAAGAACAGGAAGCCGATCTCCGCCTGCTGGCCGCGAAAGCCGGCCATGGCGAGCTGCCTCTTGGCATGCTCCGTGCCGAGCCAATCGCCGAGCTTGAACTGCTCCACCGTGCGGCGCATGAACTCCTTCGGCTCCTGCCGCAGCGAGACCTTGTCGCCTTGGCGCGCCAGTCGATCGCGTTCGCGGGCCCGGATCTTGTCACGCTCGGTCGCGACACTCTTCATCCGCTTGCCCAGAGCATTGCCCTCGACCAGGGGGGTGCCGACCATGACGACCGTCGCGGCCACGGCGAGCCCGCCCAGCAGGGCCAGCATGAAGTTGAGGTCGGTGACCTTTTCGATGAGGAGCGCAAGCATGTTCTGTCGCCTCAGATGTCGAAATTGATCATTTTCTTCATCACCAGGATCCCGATCGTCATCCAGACCGCCGCACCGAGCAGCGCAACCTGGCCGGTCGAGGTCAGCCAGAGCTGCTCGATGTAACGGGGGCTCGTCACATAGACGAGCAGCGCGACGACGACCGGCAGGCTGCCGATGATCGCCGCCGAAGCCTTGGCCTCCATCGAGACCGCCGCGATCTTGTCGCGCATCTTGCGGCGCTCGCGAATGACGCGGGAGAGATTGGCCAGGGTCTCGGCAAGGTTGCCACCGGTCTTCTGCTGGATCGCCAGCACGATGCCGAAGAAATTGGCCTCGGGGCAGGGCATGCGCTCGAACAGCTTGGCGGCGGCATCGCTCAGGGCGAGGCCCAGCGCCTGCGCCTCGACGATCAGGCGAAACTCGGTCTTGACCGGCTCCTGCGCTTCATTGGCGATGATGCGCAGGCAGTCGTTCAGAGGCAGGCCCGATTTGATGCCGCGCACGATGACGTCGATCGCATTGGGAAACTCGTTCGAGAAGCGTTTCAGGCGCTTCTTGCGACGCTGGCTCAGGAAGAAGGAAGGCACGCCGAAAAGGCCGACGAACAGGCCGACGACACCGAGCACCCCCTTGCCGGACGCGACCAGCGCGAGCAGGCCGCAGACAAGGCCCGTCACGGCGGCGAAGATGAAGTATTGCCGGCGCGACCAGCTCAGCCCTGCCTGCTGAATTCTGACTTCGAGCGTCGCCTTGTTGCGGGCTTTCTCGCGGTTTTCGATATCCTTCAGGCTCTGCGCCACCTGGCCGCGTTTGGCGCGATTCTGCGCTTCGCGCTCTGCTGCGCTGCGCGTGATCACCGGAGTCGCAAACTCCTTGAGCCGCCGCTCGACCCGGGCCTGGCCGCTGAGCGAGGGGTAGAACAACGCATAGGCAACGCCGCCCGCCGAGATGGCGGCGAGGATGACGGCAGCGATCAGCCCAAGATCCATGGCGTTGCCCCGCTCCCCCGGTTACGCCATGCCGGCGTCGTTCTGGCCCTCGAGTTCATCGAGGGCCGCGGCCAGGCGTTGCTCCTCGCCGAAATAGCGTGCCCTCTCCCAGAAGCGCGGCCGGCCGATCCCGGTCGAGCGGTGGCGGCCGATCAGCTTGCCGTTCGGGTCCTCGCCCAGCACGTCGAAGACCATGAGGTCCTGGGTGATGATGACGTCGCCCTCCATGCCCATCACCTCGGTGATATGGGTGATCCGGCGTGAACCGTCGCGCATGCGCTGCGCCTGGATGATCACGTCGATCGAGGAGCAGATCATCTCGCGCAGGGTCTTCGAGGGCAGGCTGAAGCCGCCCATGGTGATCATCGATTCGATACGGCTCAGGCATTCGCGCGGCGTGTTGGCGTGCAGCGTGCCCATCGAGCCGTCATGACCAGTGTTCATCGCCTGCAACAGGTCGAAGGCCTCGGGCCCGCGCACCTCGCCGACGATGATGCGCTCGGGCCGCATGCGCAGGCAGTTCTTGACGAGATCGCGCATGGTGACCGCACCGGTGCCCTCGAGATTGGGCGGGCGGGTCTCGAGACGCACGACATGCGGCTGCTGGAGCTGGAGCTCGGCCGCGTCCTCGCAGGTGATCACGCGCTCGTCATGTTCGATATAGTTGGTCAGGCAGTTCAGCAGCGTCGTCTTGCCCGAGCCGGTGCCGCCCGAGATCACCAGATTGCAACGGACCCTGCCGATGATCTTGAGAATCTCGGCGCCGGGCGGCGCGATCGCGCCGAAGCGGACCAGCTGGTCCAGGGTCAGCTTGTCCTTCTTGAACTTGCGGATGGTCAGCGCCGGCCCGTCAATGGCGAGCGGCGGCGCGATGACATTGACGCGCGAGCCATCGGCGAGACGGGCATCGCAGATCGGCGAGCTCTCGTCGACGCGCCGGCCGACCTGGCTGACGATGCGCTGGCAGATGTTCATCAACTGCGCATTGTCGCGAAAGCGGATATTGGTGAGCTGGATCTTGCCTTCGGTCTCGATGAAGGTCCGGCTCGCGCCATTGACCATGATGTCGGCGATGTCGTCGCGTGCCAGCAGCGGCTCCAGCGGCCCATAGCCGAGGACGTCGTTGCAGATGTCGTCGAGCAACTCCTCCTGCTCGGCGATCGAAAGCACGACGTTCTTCAGCGAGATGATCTCGTTGATGATGTCGCGGATTTCCTCGCGCGCCGATTCGCCGTCGAGCTTGGCAAGCTGGGAGAGATCGATCGCCTCGATGAGAGCACCGAAGATCATGCTCTTCATCTGGTAGTATTCGTCGGACTTGACCGACTCGACCGGGGCCGGCGGCGGCGGCCGGCGGGCCTCGACCGTCCCAGGCCGAGCCTCGGCCATCCGGACAGCCGTCGCGGTGGGAGCCGCCTTGGCCGAGGTAACCGGCTGGATCGCGGTTCTCTTGCCGAACATCTCAGGCCTTCCGGCGCATCAGCTTGGCAACCAGCGGCTCGAGCAGGCTGCGCTTGCTGCGTTTGGCCTCGCCGCGCCCGGTCAGCGCCATCGCGATCTGGATGAAGGCCTCGGCGGCCTTGCCGCCGGACTGGACCTCCGCGACCATCTGGCCGTTATTGGCGGCGGTGCCGAAGAGCTGCGCGTCGAAGGGAATCGCGCTCAGCACCTCGACGCCGAGCGCCTTGGCGAATTCGGCGGCATCGATCTCCGGCCGCTTGGCGATACCGACCTGGTTGAGGATCAGCCGCGGCACGGAATCGTTCGGCCGTGCGGCGCGCAGCAGATCCATCATGTTCTTGGCGTTGCGCAGCGAAGCCAGCTCCGGAGCCGCGACGATCACGACCTCATCGGCCCCGATCAGGGTGCGTTTTGCCCAACCCGTCCAGAGATGCGGCACGTCGAGCACGATGCAGGGAACGCTGGCGCGCAGCAGGTCGAGCAACAGGTCGAGCGCATCCTCGCCGAGATCGACGGTACGATCGAGCACGGCGGGCGCGGCGAGCAGAGCGAGATTCTCGCTGCAGCGCGAGAGCAACCGGTCGAGCATGTTCGCGTCGAGGCGCTCGGGCGCGAAGACCGCCTCGGCAACCCCCTGCGGCGGATCCTGATTGAAATCGAGCCCGGCCGTACCGAAGGCGATGTCGAGGTCGGCGATCACGGTCGAGGCGCTGAGATTGCGGCCGATCGCCCAGGCGAGGTTATGCGCCACGGTCGACGAGCCGACGCCGCCCTTGGCCCCGACCACGGCGATGGTGCGCCCGAGCGTCTGGGCGCCGGGCGTGGCGTAGAGCTCGGACAAGGTCCGCAGCACGTCGAGCACGCCGAGCGGGGCGATCAGATAGTCGCTGACGCCACGGCGGATCAGGTCGCGATAGAGCTGGACATCGTTGACATGGCCGATGACGACGACCTTGGTGCCCGGATCGCAGCTTTCGGCAAGCGCATCGAGGCTGGCGATCAGCCGCCCCGGCTCGGTGACCGTCTCCAGGACGATGACGTTCGGCGTAGGCGCGGCGCGGAACGCTTCCACGGCCGCAGCCGGCCCGCCCATCTGAATGCGGGTCTGCGCCTTGTCCATACGCCGGTCGGCCGTCACCGCCTGCATCGCGGCAGCGACTTCCTGCGTCTCGCAGAAGGCCTGCAAGGTGATGCGCGGCAGCGGTGCGATGATCTCCTCGCCGGGCATTTCCGTCTCATGAAGCGGTCCAGCTGCCATCACTTGCCTCCGACGGCTGTGCTGATCGCAGTCTGCTCCTGGCGATAAAGGGTCGAGGGATCCTTGCCTTCGCGCAGCTTCTTGATCGCTTCCATGCGCTTCTGGGTGTCGAGCCGACCTTCGCCGCGGGCGCGGACGAGGTCGAGCGGGTCGGCGACCTGCGCGGCGAGATTGGCCTGCGTCGAGCAGCCGAAATTCCACAGCGGCTCGTTCGAGGCGTCGGTCTTGTAGCTCGAGACGCCGGCATCCTCCGGCCATTGCCCACAGGCATGCGGCAGCCCGGCCTGCAGCGAGGCATAGGTCAGGCGGATCGGCGAGGCGAGGCCGGGATCGACAACCGGATAAGTCCTGACCTGGAGCGCCCCCTGGGACACGCCAGCCTGCGCCAGCGAGCGGCGAATGCCGTCGAGCGTGTCACGCGCGGCGAGCTCGCGCCCGGAGCCGGTCGGCACTTCGGCGACTAGGCCGCCGCGGCCACTGCGACGATAGTCCTGGCCGAAGCGGGTAACATCATCGGCCTGACGCGGATCGAGCCCGCCGCCGGCGCGGCCGACGAAGACATCGAGCGAGCGCGGAGCGTCGCGCAGCACGATCGGATGGCGCTCGCGCGTATCGAAAGGAGCGCCGCCCGCCGTCAGGTCGCCCTTGGCGCAGGCCCCGAGGGCGAGCACGGTCGCGAGCACGGAAAGCAGACCTGCCGGGCTGCGGCGGCACATCCTGGTTCTGTCCTCTGTCGTCACGCTCACCATCCCTTGCAGATGCATGGCCGCCGCCCTCAGTCGGCGATGAAGCCGACACGGCCGCGATAGGCCTGAGGCACAGGTCCGCCACTGGTCGTTCCGTAGATCTTGTTGAGCCGTCCCATCAGCACGGTCTGGGCATCGTGCGCCTCGACGAAGCCGTCATCCGGCCGGTTGAGCTGTCCGGGGTCGACCGGCTTCACGATGTAGGGCGTCACCGCGATCATCAGCTCGGTCTCCTCGCGCTGATAGTCGCGCGAACGGAACAGCGTGCCGATGATCGGAATGTTCATCAGGCCGGGCAGGCCGTTGATCGCCTGGCGTGAAACCCGCTGAATCAGGCCCGCCGTCGCCAACGTGCCGCCGGAAGGCAGCTCGACCGTGGTGTCGGATTTGCGGACCCGGAAGCCCGGGGCGTTGACCGCGGTGGTCTCGGTCGGGTTGAGGCGAAGCTGGTTCTCGAAGTCGAGCTCGGTGACCTCGGTGGCGATCCGCATCGAGATCTTGCCTTCCGACATCACGATCGGGGTGAAGTTCAGGGAGACCCCGACCGGCTTGTAGGTGATGTTCAGAACGCAGCGATTGGTCGTGTCGCAGGAATAGCCGTTCGGGATCGGCACCTCGCCGCCCGCGGTGAACTTGGCACTCTCGCCCGAGATCGCCGTGACGGTCGGCTCGGCGAGCACGCGCGACAATCCGGCGCGCTCCAGCGCCCGCAGCGTGAAATTGGTGGAGTTGCCGACGCCGGCTCCGATCGCGGTCGCCGCGAGTTGCTGCGGCTGCAAGGAGAAAGGCGTGTCGATCGACGGCGTGATGCTGAACTTGCCGAGCTTCCATTCACCCGTCGAGTTGATGCCGAGCTGCTTGATCGCCTTGCGCGACACCTCGGAAACGACGACCTTGACCATGACCTGGTCGCGGCCGCGAATGGTCAGCGAATTGATGACCGCGCCCCTGGTGGCATTGGTGCCCTCGCCGGAGATACCGACGAAGGCGTTGGCGATGTCCATGGCCTGCGTCGCTTCGGAGGCGCTGGCGACATTGCCGACCAGGAGGATCGAGTTGCCGGCCGGCTTCACCTGGATCTGCGCCTGCGGCATCGCCGAGCGCAGGGTCTGCCGCAGCACGTTGAGATCGCGCCCCACCTCGATCTCGAGCGCCGTGATCTGCCTGCCCTCGGCATCCATGACGAACATCGAGGTCGAGCCATCGGCCATCCCGATCACGAAGAGCTTGCGGGCCGAACGCACGACGGCGTTGGCGACCTTGGGATTGGCGACGAAGACTTCCTTGGCGTCGCGCGGCAGCTCCACGATCAACGAGCGTCCGATCGAAAGGTCGAGCCGGCGCGAGATCGCATGCTCGCTGGCCCCGACATTGAGCACCGGGGCGGCGCCCTTGCTCTGCGCCAGCGCCGCCGGGGCCGCGATCAGCGCGCCGAGCGGCAGCAAGGCCAGGGCGAAACGCCGCCGCGGCAAGGCGGGGCGACGGAGACGAAAATCGGTGCTGGCGGGGATCATGGCTTCACGCCCTTGCTGGTGACGCCGTAGCGCACGAGGGTCATCCCGCCTTCGGTGGTCGGGGGGCTCAGTTCGCCCGCATCCTGGAGGCTGCGCAGCGCCAGTGAGAGCGAACTCGTCTTCTGGGCGAGCGCGACGATGTCGACCTGATGCGGGTCGAGCTCCAGGGTCGCGGTCTCGCCCACCACGACCTTCTCGCCGTTCTTTTCCTGGACGTTCTGGCCGATCGCCAGAACACGGACATTGACCAGAACGGCCTCGCTGATGGGCGCCGAGCCGTCTCTGTTGTTGCTGTCGTCGCGGCTGGTGCGGATCACATCGACGCGATCATTGGGCAGGATGAAGCCGCCGGCGGTGTTGGCGCCGCTGCGCTCGGTGGTGATGGCGATGGCGCGCTTGCCGGCGGGGAGGATGGCGGAGAGAAAACCCGAGCCATCGGTGCGGATCAGCTTTTCGCGGCGGATCGGCTCGGCGCCGAAGAGCTGTGCCCGCGCGACCTGGCCGACGAACTCCGCCTCGCCCTCGGGTGCATCCTGACGCCGGATCACGCCGGTCGGCAGACTGGCCAGCGGCCAGGCGATCCAGCGCAGATCGCTGGCGGCCAGCCGATTGCCGAGCGGAACATCCGCGGCTGCGACCAGAACCTCGACCGTCGGCGCCGGTTCGTATTTGGTCACCGACGGGCTGGTGATCTTGGGGGGGCGATTGATCAGCAACGCAGCGCCCAGCCCGGCGACCAGCGCGACTGCGAGGATGACGATTCTGGCGGGACTCATGGCTGGCGATCCTCGGCCAGCACGAGCCAGCCCTCAGACCGATCGTGCCGCCGGAATCGTCAACTTATGGTTAACCCAACGTATCTTTTTGCCGACACCTTCGGCTGGAAGCCGTCGATCCCCGGTCAAACACCGATCGCAGCCCGCCAGATCGCGGTTTGCGGGAGAACCGCGAGTGCGCCGAACGCCAGCGCCACGCCATAGGGCACGCCTTGCTGAACGCCGTGCAGTCGCTTCGCCCAGGCCCAGTTCTCGGCCCGGCCCGGCAGCGGCGCCTGCCGCAGCTGGTGCAGAAGGAGTGTCAGCACCCCCCCGGCGATCGCCGTCACCAGCAGATAGGACAGCAATGGTTCGAAGCCGAACCAGAGCGCCGTGGCGGCGACGAGCTTGGCGTCGCCGCCACCGACCCAGCCGGCCGCGAACAGGCCGATGCCGAACAAGAGTACGAGAAGCCCGGCGGCGACGTGCGAGCCGATCTGGGACCAGCTCAGACCGAGGCTGGCGGCGCAGAGCGCGAAGGCCGCGACCAGCAGCAGGCAGAGCCGGTTTGAGATCGTCATCGTGACGATGTCGCTAGCCGCGGCATAGGCCATCGCGGCGGGGAAGATGACGAGGACGGCGATCAGCGGCAGCGACATGGCATCCACCCGGTTTCAGCGTTCGGCTGGGATACTGCGGCAACGGGCTGACCAAAGGCTTACCGCCGGCGTCGCAGAGGTTCTTAAAATGAGAACGCCCCGGAATTTCTCCGGGGCGTCTCGACAGATCGTAACTGGCCGGACCTGTCAGCCCGACAGTGTCAGACGAGCTTGGCCGCGATTTCCTGGAACTTGGCGAGCAGGTTGGTACCGACCACTTCCATGCCGGCGATGGCGACGACGGCGATCAGGGCGGCGATCAGGCCGTACTCGATGGCGGTCGCGCCGGACTCGTCCTTGGCGAAGCGAGCGAAAAACTTGGTCATGGTAGTCTCCTTTTGCACCACGGTTTGACTGCTGCCTTGCTCTGGATCGGCTTCGGTCAGCGACAATTGCGAAGCTACACAGCTCGCATTGCTGATCGGTTAAAGTGACTCAAGAATTCGGCAAATTTTCCGGACGCTTCTTGGATGGTTAACACAGCCCTATCCCAACTCGACGGTTAAATATGCGTATAAATATTGCTATAATTTTACTTATTACAGTATTTGCGTACCATCACTCAAGCTGACAACTTTATTTCTGCCTCCATTCGGGGGGCGTCTCTCCCAATTCTGGCACATTGTCCAAAGCCTTGCCTCAGGAATGGGGCCTATCCGCCCGCGCCAGATCGCCCTTTTAGGGATTGATTCATCATTTTCGGCTTTGCTCGACCCGTTGGAAACCTTGGGGCGCCACCATGTTGATTGCGATGACCGCCTCGCGGCTTGTCCTCATCGCCGCCATCGCGGCCGGCGGCGCCGTCTTCTCCACCGCGATCGCACAGACTCGTCCCGCCCCGGCCCCGGCCGCAGCCCCCGCCGAGAGCCAGCAGGGCGCGGTAGTCGTCACCGTCGATCACGCCAAAGTGGTCCGCCTGCCCGAAAAGGCGCAGACCGTGATCGTCGGCAATCCCGCGATCGCGGATGTCACGGTCCAGCGCAATGGCGTGATGGTGGTCACCGGCAAGAGCTTCGGCGTGACCAATCTGATCGCGCTCGATGCCAATGGCACCTTGCTGGCGGAATCCTTCGTGCGGGTCCGTGCGGCCTCGGATTCGATCCTGACCGTGCAGCGCGGCCTCGAGCGCGAAAGCTATTCCTGCACGCCGGAATGCCAGCCTGCGGCGCAACTCGGCGACGTCAAGCGCTTCTTCGACGAGGTCGGCGGTCAGAACAAGGCCCGCAACGCCGCGGCGACGGACGATAAGCGCTAGAGCGCCGCGCGTCCGTTCGGACGCGGTCACGGTGATCTATCTCAGTGTTGTCGCATCGGAGCTTTCCGAGAAGTGGAGTCCACTTTTCGGTCCGATCCTATAGGAATCCTCGGCTTCCGGGAGAGGCGCGTTCCCGAAGCACGCACCGGGCGGCGAGAGCCGCGCCAAGACATGTCCGCATCCGTTGAAGCGCTGGAATGCTCGGGTTCGTTATTCTAGCTCGGACGGGCTCAAAGGCCCGCCCGGTCGTAGCGCCGTGCCCGCAGACCGGCTTTTCAGCGGATCTGCGGGAGAGCAAGCGGCGAGGCCGCTCAGATCGTCTGGTTATAGGCGCCGACTTCCGGATTCTCGCGCAGCACGCCGTCGATCGCCTTGAACATTTCGCGCATCCGCGCTTCCGAGACCGGGCTCTCACAGACGACGACCAGCTCGGGCTTGTTCGAGGAGGCGCGGATCAGGCCCCAGGTCCCGTCCTCGTTGACGACGCGAACGCCGTTGACGGTGACGACGTCGACGATCTTCTGCCCGGCGATCTTCTCGCCCGCCGCCTGCATCGCCTGGATTCGCTGGGTGATCTTGTCGCTGACACCGTACTTGATCTCGTCGGCGCATTTCGCCGCCATGGTCGGCGTGCCCCAGGTCTTGGGCACGGCGGCGTAGAGCTCGGCCATCGACTTGCCCGGATTGCGGTCGAGCATGTCGATCACGGCGATGGCGGTGACGACGCCGTCGTCATAGCCGCGGCCGACCGGCGCGTTGAAGAAGAAGTGGCCCGACTTCTCGAAGCCGGCGAGTGCGTTGAGATCGCGGACCCGGCGCTTGATATAGGAGTGGCCGGTCTTCCAGTAATCGGTCTTGACGCCGAGCTTCTGCAGCTCCGGATCGGTCGAGAACAGGCCGGTCGACTTGACGTCGACGACGAATTGCGCGCCCGGATTGAGCTTGCCGAGATCGCGCGCCAGCATCACGCCGATCTTGTCGGCGAAGATTTCCTCGCCATGATTGTCGACGACGCCGCAGCGGTCGCCGTCGCCATCGAAGCCGAGCGCGACATCGGCGCCGTGCTGCTTCACGGCGTCGGCCATGGCGTGGAGCATCTTCATGTCTTCGGGGTTCGGATTATAGCGCGGGAAGGTGTGGTCGAGCTCGGCATCCATCGGGATGACCTCGCAACCGAGCGCCTCCAGGATCTGCGGCGCGAAGGCGCCCGCGGTGCCGTTGCCGCAGGCGGCGATGACCTTGAGCTTGCGCTTGATCTTCGGACGGTTGGTCAGGTCGGCGATGTAGCGTGCCGGAAAATCCGGCACGAACTGGTAGGAGCCGCCGCCCGGCAGGTCGAAGTCGCCGGCGAGGACGATGTCGCGCAGCTGGCCCATCTCGTCCGGGCCGAAGGTGACAGGACGCTGGGCGCCCATCTTGATGCCGGTCCAGCCATTGTCGTTATGCGAGGCGGTGACCATGGCGACGCAGGGCACGTCGAGCTCGAACTGGGCGAAATAGGCCATGGGCGACATGGCGAGGCCGATATCATGGACCTTGCAGCCAGCCGCCATCAGGCCGGTGACCAGCGCCATCTTGATCGAGGAGGAATAGCTGCGGAAATCATGCGCGGTAACGATCTCGGGCTTGACGCCCATGCGCCTGATCAGCGTGCCGAGCCCCATGCCGACGGCCTGGACGCCCATCAGGTTGAGCTCTTTCCCGAAGAACCAGCGTGCATCGTATTCGCGGAAGCCGGTCGGCTTCACCATCGGCAGCGATTCATAGTCGAAGGTGTTCGGGAAAAGCTCGGGCAGCGGCTTCGGAAACATCGGGCCATCCATCTTCGAGGAAAGCGGGCCAGGCAGAGCCCGCAGGAGACATGCTGAGCGGAAAGGCCACAGGCTACATGAATGCAGCCTGAGCATGACAGGGCAGGGACGCAAGCCGGGCATAGCCTAACGGAATGGCGATGGAAACCGGTACTCTCAACCGCGCAGGACCATCCGGCCGCCCTGGACTTCGTAGCCCGAAAGCCTGCGGAGGAAGGAGGTGCCGAGCAGGCTCATGCGGAGCGCACCCGCCGGCAGCACCACCGCCTCGACATCGCGGACCATGATCTCGCCGAGCCGGACCTCGCGCAGCCTGACCTGCGCGCCCCGGACGACGCCATTGGCGGTGCTGAGAGCGTAGGTATAGGCCGAGCGCTCCGGCTTGACGCCCAGCGCCCGCGCATCGGCATCGGTCAGCGCGATGAAGCTCGCGCCGGTATCGACCATCATCTTGACGCGGTAGTTGTCGATCGAGGGATGGACGATGTAGTGGCCGCGATAATCGGCATTGATCGCCAGCGAGCGGCGCTCACCGGCGCTGGCAGCCGGGCGCTCCGGAGCGGCGGCGGCGGCGAGCAGCGGCTCGGCCCGTGACATCTGGTCGAGATCACCGGCGTAGTTCAGCGCCAGCAATCCGGCGGCGCCGGCCATGCCCAGGGACCAGAAGATCGGCCGCGGCGCCATCCAACATCCTTTCGCGCGTTTCCCGGGCGAGATAGCCGCGCAGAGTGCTGACGAAGCATGAATCCGGCGGGCCACGGCACCCTTCAGGGCCCTTGACGGTGCGACAGGCTTAACCGTCGCGGAAGCCGATCGCGACGAATCTACAGGAAGCCCTGCCCGACCAGCGCCTCGATCGCTTCGCGGCGCGGCACGCTGGGCTGGGCGCCGGCGACCGTACAGGCGAGCGAGCCGGCGGCGAGGCCACGCTGCAATGCGCCCGAAAAGCCGAAACCGGCCTGCAGTGCCGCGGCGAAGGCGCCGACGAAACTATCCCCGGCGGCGACGGTGTCGACCACCGCGACCTCCGGTGCCGCGAGCCGGCGGCGAACCCCGCCATACCAGCCGACGGCGCCGTCGGCTCCGAGCGTGACGATACAGGCGATGCCGCGCTCGGCATCGAGCCGCTGCGCGATCGCGTCCGGCTCGCTCTCCTCCCAGCCGAGGCCCTGCGACAGCAGCGCCGCCTCGTGCTCGTTGGCGATCAGGATATCGGTCAGGCCGAGCAGCTCCTGAGCCGGCACGCCGGCCGGGGCGAGATTGAGGATCACGCGCCCGCCGGCTGCGCGCATGGCCTGTGCCGCGCGAACACATTCCGGCTCGGGCACCTCGCGCTGGAGCAGCAGGAGGTCGCCCTCGCCCAATGCCATCGCCGCCACCGCGTCGGCGCTCGCCTGCGCGTTGGCCCCGGCAGCGACGACGATCTGGTTCTGGCCCTGCGCATCGACAGCGATGAAGGCGGCGCCGGTCGGCGCGGCGACGCGGGCGAGATGAGTCAGGTCGACGCCGTCGGCGGCGAGCAAGTCCACAGCGAGATCGGCGAAGGCGTCGCGGCCGACGGCACCGACGAGCACGACCGTGGAACCGGCCCGGCGCGCAGCCAGTGCCTGGTTGGCGCCCTTGCCGCCGGGATGGAGGGCATAGCCCGGGCCGAGCACGGTCTCGCCGGGGCCAGGCAGACGCTCGACCGGCGTCACCAAATCGAGATTGAGCGATCCGAAGACGACGATCACGCCGGCAGATCCGCAGCGAGGCGCGCCACGCCGGCGACGAAGGCGGCTTCCGGCGTGACGAGCTGATGATCGAGCCCCGCGGCTGCGAGCGCCCGGCCATAGCTCCGGGCAAGGACGCCGTCGGCGACGAGGTGCAGGTTGTCGAGGCCACCGAACAGGGCGCGGGCTCCGGCGATCTCCTGCGCGACCAGAAGCGCGGAGAGATAGGGGCCGACGGCGCCGCCACTCATCCGCCCGGCCAGCACCTCGGAGCGGGCGGCGAAGGCCGCATTGAGCAGACCTCCCGGCCGCGCGGCGGCGGCGAGGCCGCGGCGCGCGCCTTCGACGGCGTCTTCCTCAGCTGGTTCCACCGCGAGCCGCGACAGGATCGAATGCTCGCGCAGGAGGCCATAGACCTCGCCGGTCATGAAGCTGGCGAAGCGGGTGATGCGGCCGCCCTCGACCTGCGCCCATTTCGAATGCGTGCCCGGCAGGCAGGCGATGCCGTCGCCGAGGCCGAGCCCGACGACCAGCGTCTCCTCGCCGCGCATCACGTCGAAGGCGCCCTCGTCACAGGAGAGGCCGGGCAGCACGGTCGCGGCGGTGCCGTCGTCAAGCGTCACGCGCAGGCCTGCGGCGGCGATCTCAGCCGGGCTCGCCGGGCAGGCGACATAGGGCGCCTCGATCCAGCCATTGCGGCTGCCGACCATGCCGGCGAGCAGAATGGCGGCCTCCGGGTTGGCCCGGCGCAGATCACCGGCGATCGCCTCGAAGGCGGCGGGGAAGCCGCCTGCCGGCACCGACTGGATACCGCGATCGGCGCTGCGCTTGTCCAGCACATCGCCGTCCTCGCCGATCAGGAAGGCGCGGGCGCGGGTCGTGCCCCAGTCGAGCGCGATCAGGGGTGAGGGCATGACAGGCTCCGGCATGAGCCCCCCGCATCATGGGATGGGCAGGGGTTAAGGCGAATGACCGTGTGAGCGATGCCCCAAGCAGGGCGCCGGATCAATCGTGATCCGTATGCGTCGATGGGCATGCAGGCCATTTCGCTACCAACCCTCGCCGGAGCAATGGTGGAGCGCCGGTCAGAGGTCGAAGAAGACCGTCTCGCCCTCACCCTGGAGCCGGATGTCGAAGCGGAAGACACCGCCGGGGCCACGCTTGGCGATCAAGGTCGCGCGCCGCGCTTCCGGCACCAGGGCCAGCACCGGATCCCCGGCATTGCCGGGCTCATCGTCGAAATAGATCCGTGTCGCCAACCGGACCAGCAGGCCGCGCGCGAAGACCGAAACCGCGAGATGCGGGGCCTGCATCGCGCCGTTCGGCCCCGGCAGGGCACCGGGACGCACGGTCTCGACGAAATAGGCGCCCTCGGCGCTGGTCTCGGCCCGGCCGAAGCCGGTGAAACCGGCATTGCCGGCGGCGTTGAAGCGCCCTTCGGCATCGGCCTGCCAGGTCTCGATCATGGCGTCTCCGACCGGTACGCCGTCGCCGTCATAGACGGTGCCCTCGATGCGGATGCGCTCGCCGGCGACGCCTTCGGCCGCGACCTGCTCGGTGGCGAGCTCCTTGCCGCCATAGGCACGCGGCGTCAGGGCATAGGCGAAGAACGGCCCGATCGTCTGCGAGGGCGTGAGTGCGAGCGGGGCCTTGCGGTCAGTGCTCATGCGGCTCCTCCGTCGGCGTCATCTCGCGGCCGCGCAGCACGATGTCGAACTGGTAGCCGAGCGCCCATTCCGGCTCGGTGGTGTCGAGGTCGAAGCGCGAGATCAAACGCTCGCGCGCTTTCGCATCGGTGATCGACTGGAAGATCGGGTCGAAGGGGAAGAGCGGATCGCCGGGGAAATACATCTGGGTGATCACGCGCGACAGAAAGCTCGGCCCGAACAGCGAGAAATGGATATGGGCCGGGCGCCAGGCATTGTGGTGGTTGCGCCAAGGATAGGCGCCGGGCTTGATGGTGACGAAGCGATAGCGCCCTTCGGCATCGGTCAGGGCCCGGCCGGCGCCAGTGAAATTCGGGTCGAGCGGCGCCGGATGCTGGTCCTTGACGTGGACATAGCGCCCGCCGGCATTGGCCTGCCAGATCTCGATCAGCGTATGCGGCACCGGCCGGCCATCCTCGTCGAGCACGCGGCCGCTGACGATGATGCGCTCGCCGAGCGGCTCGCCGGCATGCTGGCGGGTGAGATCGGAATCGCCTTCGGCGACCGCCCTATGGCCGAAGACCGGCCCGCTGATCTCCGACAACGTGTGCGGCAGCAGGATCAGCGGCTGCGAGGGCGCCCGCTTCAGTGTGCTCTTGTACTCCGGCGAGTTGTTGAGCGGATGGGCTTTCAGGCCGCTGCGCGGGAAGATCAGGCTCATGCCGCCACTCCATGGGCTTGCCTGGTGCGCGCATGCAGGCCGCGCAGCACCTCGAGTTCCTCGGCGCTCGGCGCCGGGGTCTCGGTGAGATCGGCGGCGAAGCGCAGGGGCCAGCCACAACCGGCCTGGACCTGCTCGCGGGTCACGCCGGGATGCAGCGAGATCACGCTGAGCTCGGCCGTCTCCGGATCCGGCGCCATGACGCAAAGATCGGTGATCACCCGGGTCGGCCCCTTGGTCCTGAGGCCGAGCTTCTCGCGATCGCCCTTGCCGGTGCCGTGGCCGAAAGAGGTGATGAAGGGCAGCGTCTCGACGAAGGCGCGCGAACCCATCGCCATGGTGATGAAGATCTGCCCGCAATTGCTGGCGATTTCCGGCGCGCCGCCGCCGCCCGGCAGGCGGACCTTGGGCGCGTCATAGTCGCCGACCACGGTGGTGTTGAGATTGGCGAAGCGGTCGATCTGGGCTCCGCCGAGGAAGCCGATGGTGATCCGCCCCCCCTGCAGCCAGTAGCGGAACATCTCCGGCACCGGCACGGTGGTTAGCGCGGTGTCGCAGAGCTCGCCATCGCCGATCGAGAGCGGCAGCACGCTCGGCCGCGTCGAGAGCGTGCCGGATTCATAGATCAGCGTGATGCCGGGCGCATGGGTCAGCCGGGCGAGGTTGCAGGCGGCCGAGGGGGCGCCGATGCCGACGAAGCAGATATCGTCATTGGTCAGCAGCCGGGATGCTGCGATGGTCATCATCTCGGTTGGAGTATGGCTCATGACGCTTACTCCGCCGCCTGACGCCGGGGCCGGGCATATTGCGCGAACGCATCAGGGCCCTTTTCCAGGACGTTCGCCTTGATCCATGACAAGAAGCTGTCGCGCTCGCGCGCGATCTTGTCCCAGCCGATGTAGAACTCGTTGGCGCGCTTGTAATAGCCATGCGCATAGGACGGGTAGGCGCCGCCCGGGACATGGGCGATGGCGGTGACCGTCCAGGACGGCAGGATCACCGCATTGGCGTTGCGCGGCCCGAAATCCTCGACGATCTCCTCGACCGTGACCAGCGAGCGCTTCGCCGCCAGCACCGCCTCCTTCTGCACGCCGACAATGCCCTCGAGCAGGACATTGCCCTCGCGATCGGCGCGCAGCGCGTGGATCACCGCCGCATCCGGACGCAGCGCCGGCACGGTCGCCAGCACCTCGCCGGTATAGGGGCAGGTCACCGAGCGGATATTTGGATTGACCTTGGGCAGGTCGACACCCTTGTAGCCGCGGAACACGGCGAAAGGCAGGTTGGCGGCGCCCGCCTCATAGGCGTTGGCCATGGCCGCGTGGCTATGCTCCTCGATCTCCAGCCGATGCGGCCAGCCATTCTCGATCGCGTCGCGCAGGCGGTGCAGCGAGCCGACGCCGGGATTGCCGCCCCAGGAGAAGATCAGCTTCTCGGCGCAGCCGGTGCCGATCATCTGATCGTAGATCAGGTCCGGCGTCATCCGGATCAGGGTCAGCCGCTTGCGGCCCTGGCGGATCGCCTCATGGCCGGCGGCATGCGGGATCAGATGGGTGAAACCCTCCATCGAGACCTGGTCGCCATCGCGCAGGACCTCCTCGATCCCCTCCTGCAGGGAGACGAATTTCGCCACCTTGACATCTCCTCACCAGTTGTGCGTTTATCGCACATCGTTCTCATTTTCGAACTTTACGGACAGGTCTTGGCAGGGTCAAGCAGCGAAGCAGGTCGGCTGCCGGCCTCGCCCGATCACATGGCGGCGCTCGAAAAGGGCCTGGCGGTGATCGAGTGCTTCGATGCCGGGCATGACCGGCTGACCATCGCCGAAGTCGCCCGCGCCACCGATCTCTCGCGCGCCGCCGCCCGCCGCTGCCTGCTCACCCTGACACGCATCGGCTATGCCGAGTTCGACGGAAAATTCTTCCGGCTGACGCCGCGCGTGTTGCGGCTCGGCTATGCCTGGCTGTCCTCGACGGCGCTGCCGAAGCTCGTTCAGCCCTTCCTCGAACGCCTCTCGGAAGAGACCCACGAATCCTGCTCGGCCAGCCTGCTCGACGGGCACGAGATCGTCTACATCGCCCGTTCGGCCCAGCGCCGGATCATGTCGGTCGGGCTTTCGACCGGCTCACGCCTGCCGGCCTTCTGCACTTCGATGGGCCGCGTGCTGCTCGCCGCGCTCGATCCGGAGGAGGCACGCGCCCGCATCCTCGCCGGCAAGCCCAACGCGCTGACGCCGCATACGGTGACCGAAATCGGCAAGCTGATGGAGATCCTCGCGCAAGTGCGGACTGAGGGCCATGCGATCGTCGACCAGGAGCTCGAGCTCGGCCTGGTCTCACTCGCCATGCCGCTGGTCAACGGCCGCGGTCAGGTCGCCGCCGCCTTCAACCTCTCGGTCCAGTCGCAGCGCGTCGCCGGCGACGAGATCGAGACCAATCTGCTGCCGCGCATGCGCGCAATGCAGAAGCTGCTGCAGCCCCTGATCGCCTGAACGGAGCCATCCCCATGCTCGCCCTCGCAGCCGGCCCCTATGCCGCCCGGATCTCGCCCGCGCATGGCGGCATCGTCGCCGCGCTGGAATGGCGCGGACCCGATGGTCGTTCTCACAGGCTGCTGCATGCGCCGGAGGCTCTCGCGCCATGGACGAACGCACCGAACAAGTTCGGCTGCTGGGCGATGCTGCCCTTCGCCAACCGCGCCTTCGACAGCCTCGTCGACGATGGCGAGAGCCGCTTCACCGTGCCGGCTAACGATCCTTCCGGCACGATTCATGGCTTCGGCTGGCAGGCAGCCTGGGAGGTCGCGGAACAGAGCACCGGCCATACCGCGCTGCTCCACCGCCGTAGTGCCGGCCCCGACCCCTATCGCTACCGCGCAAGGCAGGACATCCGGCTCGGCGAAGGCGGTATGACCATCGCACTTTCGCTCACCAACGAGTCGGACACGGCCCTACCCTTCGGCATGGGGCTGCATCCCTGGTTTCCCTGCGCGCCCGATACGCGGCTCGGTATGACCGCGAGCGGCGCGCTGATCTTCGGCGAGAAGTTCCGCGCGACCGGGACGCAGGCACTCCCGGCGGGCGGCCCCTATGCCGGCAAACCAGTCTTCGCCACCGGGGCCGAGACGGCCTGGAGCTTCCTCGGCTGGGACGGCTCGGCACGGATCGAGACGCCCTCCGCCGGGCTTGCGATCACGATCAGCGCGAGCGAGAGTCTGCGCTGCCCGGTGGTCTGGGCGCCGGCCGGCGCCGATTTCCTCTGCGTCGAGCCGCAGAGCCACGCCGCCGGAGCTCCAAGCGAGGCCGTGGTCCGCGCCGCCTCACCGCTCAGGCGGCTTCAGCCCGGCGAGACGCTCGAAGGCTGGATGCGGGTCTCGGCCGCGGCGCTCTGAGGAGGACCTCAGCGCCAGCCCGAACCGCCATAACCTCCGCCGCCATAGGGCTGGTAGCCATAGGCGCCCGGCGGCAGGCCCGGTCGTAGCAGGATCTGCTCGCGCGCCTCGCCCCAGCCCGGTGCTTTGCGCTGCCTGGCCGCAAATTGCGCCTTCTCCGCCTTGGCCTTGGCCCGGACGACCTGGCTCTTGCTGCTCTTCAGCTTGGCCTTGGCGACCTTGCTGCCGCCCGAGGCGCTGGCGAAGCGCGAGTAGTTGTCGGTGACTGCACCGTTGAGCGCGATGCGGGTCGCGCCGGCTCCGTGCTTCTTGACCAGCGCGAACAGCTTGGCGGCATTGGCCGGGTGGAGCCGGATGCAGCCATGCGAGGCCGGCCGGCCGAGCGCGCCGACGGCCGTCGTGCCATGGATGGCATAGCCGCCGCGGAAGAAGACCGAATGGGGCATCGCACCGCCATATTTGCGCGAGTACCAGCTGCGTTCGAGCCGGGTCGGCCGATAGACGCCGTTCGGCGAGCGGAACCCCTTGCGGCCGGAGGAAATCGCCCAGTTGTGGACCTCGCCGTCGCTGGTTTTGACGGTCATGCGCTGGGCGGCGAGGTCGATCCGGACATTGACGCCGGCCTGCGCCGTGCCGAGGCCGGCGAGTGCGGCAAAGATGAAGGCCAGAATGCCGAGAAGGCGGGACATGACGCTACTCCCGAATGACGCTACCCGAGACGGCTCTCTGCTTGCCGCGCCAGACGGGTCGAACGACCTCATGCGGGCAGCTCCGGCCTTGACCTCAGGGAAAGCCCGGCGCGGGCGCTTGTAAAGAGCAAATCGGGAGAATGGTTTCCGCCGTCGCGCCGCGACCGGTTGGCGTCTCCCATGTTTTGTCCGAGCTCCGCCATCATGCCGGGGCTTCGCGAAAGCGAGTGGCCCGGAATGACGCGATGGCGCCCGCTGAAAGCAGGCGCCCTGGGTGCGCTCAGGCCCGGCCGAGCCGCAAGCCGGTGGCTGCGTCGAAGACATGGACGCGATCGGGATCGACGGTGATCCAGAGCCGGCCCGGCTGCGCCGCGACATCGCCGGTCGCCGCCTGCATGACGAAGCCATGCTCGGCGAGCCGGCCATGAAAGAGCTGCGTCGCGCCGAGCTCCTCGACGAAATCGACATCGAAGGGCAGCGAGCCGGCGGCGCCTTCCGAGGCGATCTCGACATCCTCCGGCCTTAAGCCCACCTCAACCGCGGTGCCGGCCGGCAGATCCTCGCGCAGGTCGCGGGCCTGGAGGATCGCCTCGCCGAGCGCGACGATGCCGGGGCCGTCGACCTTGCCGGGCAGAAGGTTCATCGGCGGCGAGCCGATGAAGGTCGCGACGAAGCGGCTCGCCGGCTTGCGATAGACCTCGGAGGGCACGCCGATCTGCTCGACCTGGCCGCCATTCATCACCACGAGCTTGTCGGAGAGCGTCATCGCCTCGACCTGGTCATGGGTGACGTAGATCGCGGTGACGCCCAGCGCGCGCTGCAGCTTCTTGATCTCGACACGCATCTGGACGCGCAATTTGGCGTCGAGATTGGAGAGCGGCTCGTCGAACAGGAAGACCTGCGGCTTGCGCACGATGGCGCGGCCCATGGCGACGCGCTGGCGCTGGCCGCCGGAGAGCTGGCGCGGCCGGCGCTGCAGGAAAGGCTCGATGGCCAGGATGCGGGCCGCCTCGGCGACGCGCTTCTCGATCTCGTCCTTGGGCGTGCCGCGATTGCGCAGGCCATAGGCCATGTTGTCGTAGACGCTCATATGCGGATAGAGCGCGTAATTCTGGAAGACCATGGCGATGTCGCGGTCGGCCGGCTCGACCTGGTTGACGACACGCTCGCCGATCGCGACCTCGCCGGCCGAGATCGTCTCGAGCCCGGCGACCATGCGCAGAAGGGTCGACTTGCCGCAGCCCGAGGGGCCGACGAGGACGCAGAAGCCGCCATCCGGGATGTCGAAGGAGACGCCCTTAACCGCCTCGACGCCGCCGGCATAGACTTTCTTGACGTTGCTGAGCGTGACCTGAGCCATTGGCGGCTTACTTCTCGGTTTCCACGAGGCCCTTCACGAAGAGCCTCTGCATGGCGATGACGACGAGGACCGGCGGCAGCATGGCCAGCATGGCGGTGGCCATGGCGAGCTGCCATTCGGTCAGGGCGTCGGAGGTGACGATCATCTTGCGGATGCCGATGACGATGGTCTGCATCGAATCCTTGGTGGTGACCAAGAGCGGCCAGAGATACTGGTTCCAGCCATAGATGAACTGGATGACGAACAGCGCGGCGATGGTGGTCAGCGAGAGCGGCCAGACCGTGTCCTTGAAGAATTTGAACGGACCGGCACCGTCGATCTTCGAGGCTTCGAGCAATTCGTCCGGGATGGTCATGAAGAACTGGCGGAACAGCAGCGTGCCGGTCGCCGAGGCGATCAGCGGCACGGCGAGGCCCTGATAGCTGTCGAGCATGCGCAGATCGGAGACGACCTTGAAGGTCGGGAAGATGCGGACCTCGACCGGCAGCATCAGCGTGACGAAGATGATCCAGAACGCCGCCATCCGAAACGGGAAGCGGTAATAGACGATGGCATAGGCCGAGAGCACGGAGATGAAGATCTTGCCGAGCGCGATCGCCATCGCCATCACGAAGGAGTTGAACATCATCCCGATCACCGGCTCGCGGGTCGTGCCCGACGTGCCGACGAAGAGGATCCGGTAATAGTTCTCGAACAGATAAGGCCCGGGATAGAGCGGCAACTGACCGTTGATGATGGTGGCGTTGTCCCAGGTCGAGGCGACGAAGGTCAGCCAGACCGGGAAGGCGACGATCAGAACACCGATCGTCAGGATCGTATAGGCGATCGCATCGCCAAGGCGGCGGTCCTCGACCATCAGGCGTGGTCTCCACGCTCGCGCAGCAGGCGCACCAGCGCGTCCGCCGCCGCATCCAGGAAGGCGCGGCCCTTCTCCGGCGTCGCCCTGCGGGCATCGCCGATCACGCCGGTCTCGGTCATCTCGCGAAAGGGGCGATAGCGCGCCACCGTCGGCCGCATCAGCGCCGCCGGGTCGGCATCGCGCATGCCGAAGGCCTCGGGCAGCCGCTCGTTGCGGACAAGGTCGGGGGCGATCGCCATCATCATCGCGCTTTCGACCTCGCAGGCATGCATCACGCTGGTCTGGTCTTCCATGAACGGCGCCATCTCCTGCTGCGCCAGCAAGAAGTAGGTCGTCGCCCGGATCGAGAGCGAGGTCTCGCGGGCGAAATCCGGCAGGAAGGCCGAGAGCGCAGCGATGTTGCCGCCATGGCCGTTGACGATCACGACGCGGTGGAAGCCGTGCCGCTCCAGGCTCTTCAGCAGCGAGAGCAGCACGGCGCGATAGGTCGGGATGTCGAAGGTGAAGGTGCCGCCGAAGGCCATGTGGTGCTCGGCCATGCCGCACCAGAGCGTCGGCGCCACCACGACCTCGAGATCCCCGGCGCGCTCGGCCGCGAGCTTGCAGACGGCGCCGCAGAGCACGGTGTCGACGCCAACGGCGAGATGCGGCCCGTGCTGCTCCATCGAGGCGACGGGGAGCACGACGACGGCGTCGCTCGCCGCCTTGGCCCGCAATTCCTCGGCGGTGAGTTCCTGCCAGAGCACGGAGGCCATCAGCGCGCGCCTCCGCTCGTCCAGCCGTCATGCTCGCCCTTGTGGCGAGCATCCACGTCTTGAACACGGCCCTCGACCACCAAAGGCGTGGATGGTCGGGACAAGCCCGACCATGACGGGAGGGTAGGCACGGAGGCCATCAGTAGTTCACCTTGCGCTCGATGAAGCGGAACTGGAAGGCGGTCATGGCGATCACCATGATCAGCAGCACGACCGACTGCGCGGCCGAGCCGCCGAGATCGGAGCCGCCCTTGCCGTCGGAGAAGACCTTGTAGACCAGGGTGGTGGTGGCGCCCGAAGGCCCGCCGCCGGTGACGGTGTCGATGATGCCGAAGGTGTCGAAGAAGACGTAGACGAGGTTGACGACCAGCAGGAAGAAGGTCGTCGGCGAGAGCAGCGGGAAGATGATCGTCCAGAAGCGGCGCATCGGCCGGGCGCCGTCGATCACCGCCGCCTCGATCACGCTCTTCGGGATCGACTGAAGGCCGGCGAGGAAGAACAGGAAATTGTAGCTGATCTGCTTCCAGGTCGCCGCCATGATCACCAGCGTCATCGCGTCGGTGCCGTCGAGCTTGGGATTCCAGGCGATGCCGAGGCTGCGCAGGCCACGCGCCAGCATGCCGAGCGAGGGATCAAACATGAAGATCCAGAGCACGCCGGCAATGGCGGGCGCCACCGCATAGGGCCAGATCAGCAGAGTCTTGTAGATTTCGGCGCCACGGATCGCCCGGTCGGCCATCACCGCGAAGAGCAGGGCGATCGACAGCGACAGGCCTGCGACGAAGACCGAGAAGATCGCGGTATTGATCAGCGCCTTGTAGTATTCCGGGCTGGAGAAGAGCAGGCGATAATTCTCGAACCAGACGAATTCGGTCGAGATGCCGAAGGCGTCCTGCAGCAGGAAGCTCTGCCAGACCGCCTGGCTCGCCGGCCAGTAAAAGAAGACGAGCGTGATCGCGAGCTGCGGCAAGAGCAGAAGCAGCGGGATCGTCAGGCCCTTGAAGTGAGCGTATTTCTGCATCGGCCGCCCTGGCAGGAAGAAGAAGGCCGGGACGGGCGTCCCGACCTCCGGTCAGTGGCCTTACTTGGCCGTGCGCTCGAACTGGCGCAGCATCTGGTTGCCACGCTCGGCCGCGGCATCGAGCGCCGCCTGCGGCGACTTCTGGCCGTTCAGCGCGGCCTCCAGCTCCTCCGACCAGATGTCGCGGATCTGGACGAGGCTGCCATAGCGCAGGCCCTTGGAGTTGTCGGTCGGCTCCTTGTTGTTGAGCTCGAGGATCGGGGTCTCGAGATAGGGCTTGTCCTTGTAGAAGCCCGAAGCCTTGACCTTCTCATAGGCGGCCTTGGTGATCGGCAGATAGCCGGACTCGGTGTGCAGCTTCACCTGGCGGTCGACATTCGACAGGAAGGTGAAGAACTTGGCGACGCCCTTGTATTCCTCGGCCTTCTTGCCGCCCATCACCCAGAGCGAGGCGCCACCGATGATCGAGTTCTGCGGGGCGCCGGCGGCCTCCGGATAATACGGCATCGGCGCATTGGCCCAGTCGAACTTGGCGTTCGCCTTGACGTTGCCGAAGAAGCCCGAGGAGGTCAGCATGATCGGGCATTCGCCCGAGGTGAAGCGGCCCTCGCCGGTGTTGGTGCGGCCGGAATAATCGTAGGTCTTGTCCTTCTGCAGCTCGACCAGATTGGTCCAGTGCTTCAGGAAGATCGGGCTCTTGTTGAAGTTGAGGACGGCGTCGAAACCCTCCATGCCGTTGACCTTGGTCGACAGCGGAATGTTGTGCCAGGCGCCGAACTGCTCGATGTTCGCCCAGGTCGCCCAGGCATTGGTGAAGCCGCATTTGTCGAAGCCGGCGGCCTTCAGCTTCTTGCCGGCCTCGAAGACTTCCGGCCAGGTCTTGGGCGGCGCGTCGGGGTTGAGGCCGGCCTTCTTGAAGGCGTCCCTGTTGTACCACATCACCATGCTCGACGAATTGAACGGCATGGAGAGCATCTCGCCCTTTGGGGTCGAGTAATAGCCGGTGATCGCCGGCAGATAGGCCTTGGGATCGAAGGCTTCGCCGGCGTCCTTCATCAGCTCGTGCACAGGCTTAACCGCGCCCTTGGCCGACATCATCGTGCCGGTGCCGACCTCGAAGACCTGGAGGATGTGCGGGGCGTTGCCGGCGCGGAAGGCGGCAATGCCGGCGTTCAGCGTGTCCGGATAGGAGCCCTTATAGGCGACGACGACCTTGTAGTCCTTCTGCGAGGCGTTGAACTCCTCGGCGAGCTTGACGACCACGTCGTTATTGGCGCCGGTCAGCGCGTGCCACCACTGGATCTCGGTCTGGGCTAGGGCCGGCGAAGCCGCGGCCAGAGCAAAAGCAGCCACCGAGGCAAGCGTCGTCAGTTTCACGGTCATGGCATTCTCCCTTCCCGCCCTGCCACAGCGTGCAGGCGGCTCTTGTCGTTGGTGCGCAAGCTAGCATGAAGCCGGGGCGACGTTTCAATGACAAAACGATGACATCGCCGCCCTGCGATGGAAGCAGCCCCCAGGTCTTGCACAATCCTGCGGAAGCGGCTGTTCTGCCCGGCCAGTACGCCCTTCTCGATGGATCCGATCCCGATGCCGACGCTCTCGCTCACGCCCGCCAACACCTTGCCGGCCGATGCCGCCCGCGCCGCGCTGGCCGGCCGCGTCTGGCGGCCCGAACTCGGGGGGCCGTCGGTCGTCGTCCTGCGCGGCGACGACCTCGTCGACATCAGCTCGGCCTTCGCGACGATGCGCGATCTCTGCGAGAGCACGGATCCGGCAGCGGCGCTCGCCGCGGCGAAGGGCGAGCGGGTCGGCAGTCTCGCCGAGATCCTCGCCAACACCCCGGCCGAGGGCCGGGACGCGAGCAAGCCCTGGCTGCTGGCCCCGGTCGACCTGCAGGCGGTCAAGGCCGCCGGCGTCACCTTCGCAATCTCGATGCTGGAGCGGGTCATCGAGGAAAAGGCCCGTGGCAATCCGGCCGCCGCCGCCGCGATCCGCGGCGAGATCGGCAAGCTGATCGGCGACGACCTCTCCAAGCTGAAGCCGGGCTCGCCCGAGGCGATGCGGCTGAAGGAGGTGCTGATCGCCCAGAACGCCTGGAGCCAGTATCTCGAGGTCGGCATCGGCCCGGATGCCGAGATCTTCACCAAGGGCCAGCCGCTCTCGGCGGTCGGCACCGGCGCCGATGCCGGGTTGCATCCGGGCTCGACTTGGAACAATCCCGAGCCCGAGATCGTGCTGATCGTCGCCTCGGACGGCCGGATCGTCGGCGCCAGCCTCGGCAACGACGTCAACCTGCGCGATGTCGAGGGCCGCTCGGCCCTGCTCCTCGGCAAGGCCAAGGACAACAACGCCGCGGCGGCGATCGGCCCGTTCATCCGCTTCTTCGATGCCGGCTTCTCGCTCGATCATGTCCGCCGGACCACGGTGACGCTGAGCGTCGCGGGCGATGACGGCTTCAAGCTCGAAGGCGCGTCCTCGATCGCCAAGATCAGCCGCGACCCGGCCGATCTCACCGCGCAGATGCTCAACCCGCACCACCACTATCCGGACGGCGCGGCGCTCTATCTCGGCACGATGTTCGCCCCGATCCAGGATCGCGACGCGCCGGGCGGCGGCTTCACCCATAAATACGGCGACGTCGTCACCATCGCCGCGCCCGAGCTCGGCGCGCTGATCAACCGCATGCGCCGTACCGACGAATGCGAGCCCTGGCGCTTCGGCGCCTCGCATCTGATGCGCAACCTCGCCAAGCGCGGGCTGCTCTGAACGCTGGGCGACCACTGGCCATTGCCGACTTGGCGTCATCCCGGGCCTGCCCCGGAATCCATCGTAAAGCTCAGCAGCCCTACGATGGATCTCGGATCAGCGCCGCTTTGCGGCTTGTCCGGGATGACGCAGCGGTTTCCAGAGAATACGGCTGCGTTCAATAGCCGACGGTGAAGCGCTGGCGCGAATGCGCCGGCTTTTCCAGCTCGTCGACCAGCGCGATCGCATAGTCCTCGGCAGAGATCGCGCTGTTTCCGTTCGCGTCGACGAGGAGCTGATCCTTGCCGAGGCGGAATTTGCCGGTGCGCTCGCCGGGCTGGATCAGCGCCGAAGGCGAGAGGAAGCTCCAGTCGAGCGCCGTCTCGGCCTTCAGCAGGTCGAGGAACACGCCGCCCTTCCTGGCTTCGTCGAGATACACCGCCGGGAAGTCCCGCGTGTCGAACAGCTTCACGCCGGGCGCGACCTCGAGACTGCCCGCACCCCCGACGACGAGATAGCGCTTCACGCCTGACTGCTTCACCGCCGCGAGCAGCCCGGCCGGGTCGCTGGCGGAAAAGTGAACGGCGCTGATCACGGCGTCATGGCCGGCGATCAGGGCCGCGAGCCCATCGCGATCGAAGACGTCACCCTTCCGCGCAGAGACGCTTGGGCCTGCCGGCACCTTCTCGGAATTGCGGACGATGGCGGTGACCTGGTGGCCGCGGCGGGTCAGTTCGGCGAGCAGGCGCGAGCCGATGAAGCCGGTCGCGCCGATCAAAGCGATATTCATGTCGATCTCCTGGTATCCATTGGGAACCTGCATCCCGATGGACACCAGATGGCGCCTGTGCGATTTTCGCTCAAGAAGGCACTTTCGCCGCACAAGGTCACCTGCCGGAAACCGCCATGCTGCAGCGCCCCGATCCGTTCAACGCCCAATGCCCGACCCGGCGCGTGCTCGACCGGATCGGCGACAAATGGGCGGTTCTGATCCTGATCCTGCTCGAGCGGGAGACGCTGCGCTTCAACGAACTGCGCCGGCGGATCGACAGCATCTCGCAGAAAATGCTGTCGCAGACGCTGAAGAGCCTGGAACGCGACGGGCTGATCAGCCGGCGCGCCTTCGCGACGGTGCCGGTCACCGTCGAATATGCGCTGACGCCGCTCGGGCGGACGCTCGCCAGCACCGTGCAGGCGCTGACGCAATGGGCCGAGGCCCATATCGGTGAGGTCGAGGAGGCGCAGCGGCGCTATGACCGCGGCGAGGTCGCCGCTTGATCAGCGGCCCTTGAGAGCCCGCTTCGGCGCAAAGAATTCGGCCCAGGCATCCGCCGGGAGGCCCTTATCCATGATCTCCTGCGCCTTGAAGGCATCCGGCGCCAGGCCTTCTTCCAGCATCTCCCAAGCCACCGGCATGGCGACGGCCGCGCCGGGACGGGCGCGGGTCGAGAAGGGGGCGATCGCAGTCGCACCGCGGCCATTGCGGAGATAGTCGACGAAGATCCGACCCTTGCGCGCCTGCTTCGACAAGGTCGCGGTGTAGAGCTTCGGCTGCGCCTGCTCCATCGCCTTGGCGAAATCGCGGGCGAACGCCTTGATCTCGGCCCAGCCGGACTTCGGCTGCAGCGGCATGACGACATGGAAACCCTTGCCGCCGGAAGTCTTGAGGAAGCTCGCGAAACCGAGCTCATCAAGGCGATTGCGGACCGTCAGCGCCGCCGCGCGCACCCGCTCCATCGGCACGCCCTTGTCCGGGTCGAGGTCGAAGATCACCTGATCCGGGGTTTCGACGGCATCCACCTTCGCGCCCCAGAGATGGATCTCGACCGTGCCGAGCTGGACCAAGGCAGCGAGACCGTCGAAATCGCGGATGAAGAGCAGCTCCTCGCCATCCTTGTCCTTCATCCGGGAGACGGATTTGTGCAGCCCGGCGCCGGCATGCTTCTGGAAGAAGACCTGGCCGCCGATCCCATCGGGCGCGCGCAGCAGACTCAGGGGCCGTTCGACGACGAAGGGCGCCATGCGCTCCCAGACACTGGCGTAGTAGTCGAGCAGGTTCTGCTTGGTGAAGCCGATATCGGGCCAGAGCGGCTTGTCGGGATTGCTCAACGTCACGGTGGTCTCCCGCCGGGATGCCCTCGGCGGCGCCGGCTTTGCCGCTGACCGCCCCCTGCTCGCCGCAGCCTTGGTCGGCTTCTCCTCGATCACTTCATCAGCCGGCTTGTCCTCGCGCAGGCCGAGGAAGGCCGAATGCCGCAGCGTCTTCGAGGCCGTCCAGGAGCCGAAGGCGATCTCGGCGACGAGCTCGGGCCTCACCCAGACGATACCACGCTCGCGTCCAGCGGCGCCCTCGAAAGGGGCGGTTTTCGCGGCGATCGCGTCGAGCCGCTTCTTGAGATCCGCGGCCGATTTGCGAGTGAAGCCGGTGCCGACGCGGCCTGCCGGCTTCAGTTCCCCGCCTTCATGATAGCCGAGGACCAGCGAGCCGAGCTGGTTGCGCGAGGCCTTGGACGGGACATAGCCGGCAATGACGAATTCCTGGCGCTGCGTGCATTTCGACTTGATCCAGTCGCGACCCCGACCACTGCGATAGGGCGCGTCCACCCGCTTCGAGATCACGCCTTCGAGCCCCATGCGGCAGGCATGGCGGAGCATGGTCTGGCCCGGCTCGACGAAGTGCTCGCTGTAGCGCAGGGCTGCGTCGGGTTTCGCAGCCTGCAGCAGCTCCTCCAGCCTTTCCTTACGCGCGAGCAGCGGTTCCGCCCGCAGATCTTCGCCGTCGAGATGGAGCAGGTCGAAGGCATAGAAGACAAGATAGGCCGTCTCGCCATCCGACAGCGCGGCCTGAAGCGCCGAGAAGGAGGAAATGCCGTTCTCGCCCAATGCCACGACTTCGCCGTCGATCAGCGCCGTCTCGCAGGGAAGCGCCGCGAGAGCCGCGGCGATCGGCGCGCCGAAGCGCTCGCTCCAGTCGAGACCGGTCCGGGTAAGCAGCTTGACCTTTCCGCCGGATATCCGCGCCTGCAGCCGGTAGCCGTCGAACTTGACCTCGTGCAGCCAGTTGTCGCCGCTCGGCGGCTTGTCTTGCAGGGTCGCGAGGCAGGGTTCGACGAAGCGCGGCAGTTCCTCGCCTTCGGCCTTGGCCGGACGGCCGGCCGCCTTGGCCTTTGCTGCGCTGGGCTCGCCGGTCTTGGGCTTGGCGCTCTTGGGCCTGGCGGTCTTGAGCTTGGCACTCTTGGGCTTACGCCCTTTCGCAGGCTTCTCGTCGGTCGACCAGACGTCGCCTGCGGGATCCTCGCCGACCTCCGCGACGCTGCGGCCCGACTTCACCGAATCCCGCGCGCTTTCCAGGATATCCTCGTCGTCACAGGCAAAATCGTCGTCGACCTTGATCAGCAGCCAGTTGTCGCGCTTCTCGCCCCGGCGCGGTTTCAGCCTGACCAGATGCCAGCGGCCGCCGAGCTTGTGGCCTTCCAACGTGAAGGCGAGATGGCCTTTCTCCATGCCGCGGACTGGATCGCTCTCCGGCAGCCACTTGCCCTCGTCCCAGATGATGACCGAGCCGGCGCCGTATTCGCCTTCGGGAATCGTGCCCTCGAAGCCGCCATATTCGAGCGGATGGTCCTCGACATGGACCGCGAGACGCTTCTCGGCGGGGTCGAGGCTCGGGCCGCGCGTCACCGCCCAGGACCAGAGCGCGCCATCATGCTCGAGCCTGAGATCGTAATGGAGACGGCGTGCGGCGTGCTTGTGGATCACGAAGACGCCGCCGGCCTGTTCCGCCCTGCTCCGGCGTTTCGCCGCGCCTTTCGGCTCCCGCGTCCGTGAAAAGTCGCGTTTCGAACGGTAGAGGTCGAGATTGGCCATGGCGCCCTCCGCGGCGGGTCAGGCACTCTTCCTGGTCTTGGCAGCGGCAGGTTTCTTCGTCGGCTTGCCGGCCCCGGGCGAAGCCTTGCGCTGCGAAGAGCTCTTGCGCGGCGGCTCGCGCGACGAGTTCTCCTCGCCGAGGCTCTTCTTCAGCGCCTCGAACAGGTTGACGACATTGCTGGGACGCTCCGCCGGCTTTGCGACCGGCGGCTTCTTGCCCTTGCGCTTGGCCTCGATCAGCGCGAGCAGCGCCTCCTCGTAGTGATCCTCGAAGCCGCTCGGATCGAACTTCGCCTGCTTCTTGTCGATGATGTGGGTGGCGAGATCGACCAGTTCCGGATCGAGCTT
>NZ_JAFKFX010000005.1 GCF_017308075.1 Allobosea sp. | reverse complement strand
GGCGGGTCGCTCGCCGGATGTCCTTCACGACCTGCTCTGCCGGTGCTTTCTCCGGCCCGGAGTTCGCTGCCGCGGTCCTTCGGTTCTGTCTCATCTGCGCTCCTGAATGGCTGCGATGATCCAGAAATCCTCCCTTCCCGAAAACCCCTAAACCGTCTCAAGGGCGCTGACGGCGGACATCTGGTCAGGTTCTGGCGTCGCCTGAGCGATCAAGGGATGCGCCGGCTTGCCAGTGAAGTCCCCTTCATCGCGCTCGGCAGCGCGAGCCAGAGCTTCATATTCGGACACGCAGATGCCACAAGCCAAGGTGCGCCATTCGTCCGTGCCGAGGATAGAGGTCGTATTGCCGAGCCGGCGATAGCGCTCGATGCGCTCCCCGACCAATTCCGCCAACTCACCGTCCGCCAGGCGCCCAGCCATGCCGTCTCTGAGCTTTGCGACCAGCAGGTCGTCGATGCCGACAGAGGCGTATCGAGGATCCCGGTTCCGGAGCTCGTCGTCGAATGCAAGTAGCCACTGATAGTTCCGAAGGGCAATCTGATCGACGGCGAGGGAATATCTACCCACGGTGACCTTGCGCTCGCCAGCCCCGACGGCGCGACGCTCCGCGAGTGCGATCTCGTGCTGAAGCAGGGCGACGGCGCCAGAGAGCCTTTTCACGGCGGTCCGGTAGTCAGGGCCGAGTGCAGTGCGCAGCTCTGTCCTGCCGTTCATGAACGGACGAAGCTCTTTCGGTATGACGAGCCGGGCGAAGAAGCGGCCGTCTCGATTGAGTAGATACTGGACCTTCCCGGCCATGCCGCGCCGCCTGATTTGTTACGAGTTTTGTAACGTCAGAATGGACGGAAGCCCGGGCGGGTCAAGCGCTTCAATGATTTCAAGGGGATGGGCTGGTGCTGCGAGAGAGGATTGAACTCTCGACCTCTCCATTACCAAGAAGCGAGCCTCCGATATCTGCGGGTCTTTGTCGGGTTCCGGACGTATTCGATATCTCTTTAAGTTCATCATGTTGAGGTCTATATCGGTCTCCTATGGTATCGGCGCGTAACGGGGAATAGCCCTCCAATCCGTTACCCGCGCATTACCCCGGGAGGCCAGTGTGAAGAAGAAACTGACGGAGATTGCCGTCCAGAAGTTCGGCCCCGAGGCCGGCAAGCGGCTGGAAATTTTCGACACGCTGACGCCCGGCCTCGCCGTACGCATCACCGAGGCGGGCAAGAAGAGCTGGTCGGTGATGTATCGGGTGGCAGGCCGAGGCGAAGGGGGAAACCGGGGTGCGCTGCGCCGGATGACCCTGGGCACCTATCCATTGATCGATCTGAAGAAGGCTCGTGAACAGGCCCGCGCAGCGCTCGACTTGGCCGATCGGGGCGATGACCCGGCCGACAAGAAGCGGGATGACGCTCGGCAAAAGGGCGAGCGGGCCTTTGAGGTAATATGCGCCCGGTTCGTCGAGCTTCACTCCAAGGCGCATACCGTAAAGTGGCGCGACACCGAGCGGCTGCTGAATACGCTCATCGTTCCGGCATGGCGGGGAAAGCCGATCGACACGATAGATCGGGCGACGGCGCATGAGCTGCTCGATGATATCGCGATGAAGCATGGCATTGGCCCGGCGCGTGAGGTTCGCAAACACGTCACAAAGCTGTTCAATTGGGCGGTGGATCGCGGGCTTCTCGCCGCCAGCCCTGTCGCCGGAATGCGTCGCCCGGAGTTGGCTTATTCGCCCCGTGAGCGGGTCTTGTCGATGACCGAGCTCAAGGCTGTATGGGAGGCTGCTGGAAAGATGGGCTATCCCTTCGGGCACATGGTCCGGCTGCTGATCTTGACTGCCCAGCGCCGGGCGGAGGTGGCCGAGATGCAGAGGGGATGGCTGCTGCCTGAGCAAGCGGCCTTCGAGGTTCCGGCTGACCATTACAAGACCGATCGGCCGCAGGTCGTGCCGTTCTCGACTCCGGCGCGGTTGATCGTTGAAGCTCTGCCGAGGTGGAGCGGTGGCGATTACCTGTTTTCAACTACGGCTGGCCGGCGACCGGTGTCAGGCTTCTCGAAGGCCAAGGCCCGGCTCGACAAACTGTCGAAGATCGAAGGCTGGACGCTGCATGACCTGCGCCGCTCTGCTGCAACGCACATGGCGCGCCTCGGCATCCCGCAGGAGCACATCGAGCGCGTTCTGGGCCATGCGATCGAGGGAGTCGCGGGAACGTACAACCGGTACAGCTACCTCACCGAGAAGCGCACGGCACTGGAACTGTGGGGGAAACACTGGAGTTGACCGAGCAGAAAGCAAAGCGCATTCGCGCAGCGCATGACAGGGCAGCGGCCGAGGAGTTGGTTGCTGATGTGTGGACTCCGCTCTCGGCAGGGTCGGTGCTCACAACCGAGACGCGGCAAAGGCCGTTTGGCTTCTTGCCGTACCGGTCACACAGCTGGTTCAGTGCCGTATGAAGCTCGTTGTAGAACGGATGGCCTTTTTCGATTAGCTCTGACCAGCGGCCCAGCACGCCTTTGGTAGCACGGTCATCGAGCGGCGCCGCCTCCTTGTCTCGTTTGCTGACCCTCCCGCGCGCAGTGGTGTCGTAGGGGCTAACGCCGCGTGCAAGAATACGGTTCACGCATCTCACAAATCCATCGCAAGGCTTCCTGCTTGATTATGAGAGCATCGAGGATGTCGTTCGGAAAAGCCTGATCGAGGCCCAACAGAGCACCCCCAAGAGTCTCGGTCAGTTCCCGAGCCGTGCCGGAGGGGGGGGGCGGCTTTGACGGCGAGGCATAGTCGATGATCTCGACATCCGGAACGTATTTGATCGCTTTGCGCGCGACGCGGCGGAGCAGCGTCGCAGTGATGGAGAAGTTGCCAACGGCTAGCACTCCGACCCCACACGTCTTGGCGGTCAGGTCGATTTCATCATAATCGCACGCGCTTATTCCTGAGTGTCGACCACCACATGTGATCCACCCCCGTTGAATTGGTCCACCCTGAAGTATGTCTTTTGGCAGACAGGAGGACCGAGATGCCGAAGAAGCGCCACAAGCCCGAAGAGATCGTCGCGAAGCTACGCCAGGTCGATGTGCTGGTCTCGCAGGGCCAATCCGTTGCCGACGCGATCCGTTCGATCGGGGTTACGGAGGTTAGTTACTATCGCTGGCGCCGCGAGTTCGGCGGCCTGAAGACGGATCAGGTGAGGCGGATGAAGGAGCTCGAGGCCGAGAACGCCCGGCTCCGGCGCGCCGTTGCCGACCTGACGCTCGACAAGCTGATCCTGAAGGAGGCGGCGTCGGGAAACTACTGAGCCCCGCGCGTCGCCGTGCCTGCATCGACCATGTCCGGCTCGCTCTGAAGGTATCGGAGCGGCGGGTCTGCCGCGTGCTCGGGCAGCACCGCTCGACCCAGCGCCGGATCCCGCGCGGCCGCGACGATGAGGAGCAACTCATCGCCGACATGGTCGAACTGGTCCGTCGCTACGGCCGCTACGGCTATCGCAAGATCGCCGCGCTGCTGCGTTCGACGGCGGGCTGGGTCGTGAACGACAAGCGGGTCGAGCGGATCTGGCGACGCGAGGGGCTCAAGGTTCCGGCACGACAACCCAAACGCGGCCGCCTCTGGCTCGCGGACGGATCCTGCATCCGCCTACGTGCCGAGCGGCCCAACCACGTCTGGTCCTATGACTTCGTCGAGGACCGCACCCATGACGGGAGAAAGTTTCGCATGCTGAACATCATCGACGAGTTCACCCATGAATGCCTGGCGATCCGCATCGACCGAAGGCTGAAGGCGGCCGACGTCATCGACGTGCTCTCGGACCTGTTCATCCTGCGCGGCGTGCCGGAGCATGTTCGTTCAGATAACGGCCCCGAATTCGTCGCCAAGGCTGTGCAGGCCTGGATCGGCGCAGTTGGCGCGAAGACCGCCTACATCGCGCCCGGCAGCCCCTGGGAGAACGGCTTCATCGAGTCGTTCAATGCCAGACTCCGCGACGAGCTTCTCGACGGCGAGATCTTCTATACCCTCGCTGAAGCGAAGATCGTCATCGAAAGCTGGCGGCGCCACTTCAACACGGTGCGCCCGCACGGCTCGCTCGGCTACAAGCCGCCGGCTCCGGAAGTCTTCGTGCCCGCCATGACCGCGCGGGCGGCTGCGCTATCCAGACCGGCTACGCCGCCCGCGCTGGCGCCGAGGCCAACCGTCCACTAACAATCCCCATGGACCTCTCGGCGGGGGCGGATCAGCAAGCGTATTCAGTTTGACGCTGTCGGGCAGAGTTTAATCTATCAAGACGTCGGATGGAAAGGCGAGCGCATCCGTCACCGTCGCGAAAACCGGAAGCCGGTTCGCTGGGAGGCCTGCAGCAGCTCCGAGGTCCAGCCCGGCCGATTTGCGTGAAACACCGGCAACGAGTTCAAGGGCGGGGGCAGCTGAGATAGCCGGGAGGAGCGCTTTGCCAACCCAGCCCGCGCCCCCAGCGAGCGTAATCCGGATCATCGGGAATCTCCTCGTGCGGCTGGCCGATCTCCGCGGATTGACGAGGCCGGCGACATCGGCGTGGTGTCTATAGGATGTGAAATTTCCTTTGCGCGAAATTCCGTCTCAAAGCTCGCATGAATCTCCAGTTCGGCAAGCTCTGCGCCGCCCGATTCCATGACCGCCGCTCGCAAGGCGCGAACGGGGAAGCAGAGGCCGAGAATCTGCGCCAGAACAGCATCTTGCCGCAGATTCAGCTCGTGCGAGCGGCGGCAAGGCGTTCTACCGTCACCAGCAAGGTCGTTGCGACGAAAAGCAGAATCGATTGGAAGTTTCCGATCGTAGCATATTGACTTCTATGAAACTCTAAAGTCCACTCTCTCGAGACGCATCTGGACATTGTCCGGCATGGGGCCGCGGGCAGCGAGGGGCTGATCGCGACGCACGACATGATTACGGGGGGACGAAGCATGATGATCATCGACGGCCTGGTTGTATCCAATCTGGATCGTGAACTGCTTCTTCAGATGCAGAAAGGCGGTCTGACGGCAGCGAACTGCACGACCTGCGTCTGGGACGACTTTCCGTCGACGATGAAGAATGTGGCGGACCTGAAGAAGCTGATCCGCGACAATTCCGACATTGCGATGCAGATCTATTCCGTAGCGGACATCGACGCGGCCAAGGCCTCGAGCAAGGTCGGCATTATCATCGGCTGGCAGAACAGCACCGGCTTCGGAGACTACCTTCCGCATGTGAACACTTTCGCCGAGCTTGGGCTCCGGATCGTTCAGCTAACCTACAACACTGCGAACACGGCGGGCTGCGGCTGCTACGAGTCTACCGATCGGGGCTTGACCGACTTCGGAGGCGACCTCGTCGACGCTCTACACGAGAACCGCATCGTGGTCGATCTCAGCCATGTCGGCTCGGTGACCGCCCGCGACGTGATCGACTATTCCTCGCGGCCGGTCGCCTATTCGCATTGCTGCCCGAGGGCGCTGAAGGATCATCCGCGCAACAAGACCGATGCGGAGATCCGCTACATCATCGACAAGGGCGGCTTCTGCGGTGTCGCCAGCGTGCCGCATTTCCTGGCGCGCGGAATCGAGTCGGATGTTCATGATTTCGCAGCCGCCGTCGCGCATGTCGTGAACATCGCCGGTGACGAGCGCATCGGCATCGGCACCGATATCGCGCAGGGCTGGGGGCCGGACTGGTTCGAGATGATCGCGGTCGACAAGGGCTATGGTCGCCGCCTGACCAGCTTCGCCGATGTCCCGGTGCTGAAAGGGCTCGAGCGCCTGGATTGCTACCCGAACATGCTCGATGCGCTAGCGAAAGCCGGCCTGAATTCGCGCGTCATCGAGAACGTGGTTGGAAGGAACTGGTACGAATTCCTGAAATCGACCTGGGCTCAGTAAGCATCTTAAAGGTAACATAAAATAAACGAGGGGTTAGCCATGTTCAAAATCGACCGTAGAGACTTCCTGTCCGGCTCCATCGCATTCAACACGGCTCTCGGCCTTGGCATGGTGCCTGCGCTGGCGCAGGGACAGTCGATCAAGTTCCTGTTGCTGACGCCCTTGTCCGGGCCTAATGCCCGCTCCGGCGCCCTAATGCGCAAAGGCGCCGAACTCGCCGTGGCCGATGTCAATGCAGCCGGCGGCATCGCGGCGCTGGGCGGCGCGAAGCTGGAAGTCGTCGTGGCCGATGCCGGCGACAGCCCCGAGCGCGCCAAGAGCGCCGCTCAGCGCGTCCTGTCCGAAGAGCCGAGCCTCGTCGCCGGTCTCGGCGCCTGGCTGAGCTCTTTCACGCTTGCCGCCACGGAGATTTCCGAGCGTGCCGGGCTGCCGTGGATGACCTACTCTTATTCGGACCTGCTGACCGCGCGCGATTTCAAGCACATCTACCAGACCGCGCCGGTGTCCAGCGCGCTGGCCAAAGATGCCATTCCGGCGGTTATAAACCTCGCCCAGCAAGCCACCGGCGCGCGGCCCAAGCGACTGGCGGCGATAGCCGACAGCTCGCTGCCGGCCCAGTCCGTGATGAAGGCGATCCGCGAGAAGGTCGTCGCAGCGAACGCGCTCGAGCTGGTCGTCGACGAGACCTACACGCCGCCTCTCACCGATGCGACCTCCATCGCGCAGAAGGTCCGCCGCGCCCGGCCGGATATCTTGCTAGTTTACGCCACGACGATTCCGGACCTCAAAGTCATCATCGAGAAGCTGCAGGAGTTCCAGCTCGGCGGCGCGCAAATCCCGATCGTGACCGTCGCGCCGCAGAACGGCTCGCCGGAGGTGGTGGCCAACATCAAGCCCAATCTCGTCGAGGGCATGGTCGTCGTCGTCGGCAACTGGGAAGGCGTGCAAATCAAAGAGATGACCGAGGGCCTGCGCAAGCGCGCCGGCGAGCCTTGGCTGACTGAGGATTTCATTTCCACCTATGGCCAGGTCTGGCTGCTCAAGGATGCGCTGGAGCGCGCCAAGATCGCGGAGAAGGCGGCCGTGTCCACGGCACTGCGCCAGACCGACCTGAGCGGCGGCGCCTCGGCGGCGCGCTACTTCGTCGGTGGGACGATGAAGTTCGATGCGGCAGGCCGCCGCGTCGGCTCGCCGATGGTCGTCCTGCAGTGGCAGAACGGCGTTCCGGTCGTGATCGGGCCGAGTTCCGACGCAGTCGCCAAGGCGATCTGGAAGAAGGCGTGATCGATCCACTGCCGGACACGCCACGCAGGCGCGTCCGGCCGTTGCTTTTCGGACCCTCGGCAGACCCATCAAAATGGCAGATATCGAAGCTTTCCTGCAGCAGCTGGTGCCAGCCATCGCCATGGGCTGCGTCTACGGCGCGCTGTGCGCGGCACTGAGCCTGGTGTTCGGCATCATGCGCGTCGTGAACTTCGCCCAAGGCGAGTTCATTACCGCCGGCATGTATTTCGGCGTGATGCTGGTTCTCTTTCTCGCGTCGTTCCTGCAGTTCAATTCATTCGCGCTGGCGCTGGTCGCCGCTATTCTGGCGTTTCCCGTCTTCTTCTGCTTTGGCGTCTTCCTGCACAAGATGCTGTTGAGCCATGTCAGCGGCATGAAGGTGATCGAGACGACGCGTGACGGCGGCCACCAGGCGCAGTTGATCGTCACGCTCGGCATTTCGCTGCTGCTTCAGAACGTCTTTCTGATGATGTTCGGTTCGCGCCCGCAGTCGATCACGTCCGACATCTCGTCCCAAGCTTGGGCGCTCGGGACAAACGACCTGATGATATTCGTCAACAAGGGGCGCGTGATCGTCACCATCATCGTCGTGGCCGTCGTGTTCTTGATGTACCAATTCCTGCGCAAGACCGATCTCGGCGCGCGCATGCGCGGCGCGGCCGACAAGCCCACGGCCGCGACCTATGTCGGCATCGACGTCGATCGACATTACGGCATTGCCTTCGGGTTGAGCTGCGGCATCACCGCGCTTGTGGGCGTGCTCATGGCCACCTTCTACCCCGTCGGCCCCTTCGTCGGCTTCGAGTTCATCATCGTCCTCTATGCCGGTGTCGTGCTCGGTGGGATGGGCTCGTTCATCGGCGCCTTCTGGGGCGGGCTCACCATCGGCGTGATCCAGCAGATGGCGTCCCTTATCGTGCCGCTGCAACTGCAGAATGTGCTGGTCTTCCTGATCTTCCTGACCCTGCTCGTGCTGCGTCCGCAGGGCTTCTTCGGCAACAACGCGGCGAGGCTCTGACGATGTTCAGCTGGTCTCGCAACGATGTCGTGGCGCTCTGCGTTGCTGCGGTCGGGCTCCTGCTGGCGGCGTTCTTCGTCAGCAGCGCCTATTATCAGTTGATCGTCTCGCTGGTCGCCATCTGGGCGCTGTTCGCCGTCGGCTGGAATGTCTTCAGCGGGCTGTCCGGCATGGTGTCGTTCGGCCATGCGATCTTCTTCGGCCTCGGCGCCTATACGACAGCGCTGATGGCGACGAAGCTCGATGTGACCCCGCTCGTCGGAATTCCGGTTGGCTGCCTGGTCGCGATTGCCGCCGCGCTCGTCATTGGCAGGATCACGTTCGGCCTGCGCGGCCACTATTTCGCGCTCGCCATGCTGACCTTTCCGATTTCGGCGATGTACTGCGCCGAATGGCTGGGCCTTCAGGAAGTTGCCCTGCCGCTGCGACGGGAGAATGCCGGCTTCCACCTGCAGTTCGGCGATCCGCGCGTCCTGACGCTCGTGAACATCAGCATGCTGCTCCTCGCGGTGGCCCTGGCGCTGTGCCTGCAGAAGAGCAGGTTCGGATTGGCTTTGCAGGCGCTGCGCCAGAACGAGGCGGCCGCCGAGGCTTCCGGCCTCTCCGCCTTCCGGCTGCGAATGGTTGCCATCGCCATCAGCGCCGGTCTGGCCGGCCTCGCCGGCGGGCTCTACTGCCTCGTCATGCTCGTCGTGACACCCCACAGCGTCTTGGGTATGCATGTCTCCGCGCAGGCCTTGATCATCTCGATGTTCGGCGGCGTCGGCACCGTCTGGGGGCCGCTCCTGGGCGCAGCCGTGCTCGTTCCTTTGACCGAGATTCTCTATGCCGAGTTCGGCGCCGCGCTGCCCGGCGTCCAGGGCGTCATGCTGGGCGCGGCGATCATCGCGGTGATGCTGTTCATGCCGGCCGGGCTGGTGCGAAGCTTCAAGTCGCGCGGCACCGACAGGATCGTCTCCAAAATTCCCTCGGCCCAGCAGGCAGGAGCCAGCGGCTCGCTCTGGCAAGGCGGCTCGCATCAGGTCTCTCAGCAGGTCCTGTTCGAATGCTCGGACATCGCCGTCCGGTTCGGCGGAAACTATGCTCTGCGCGGCGTCTCGTTCGATGCGAAGAAGGGCGAGATCATCGGGGTCGTCGGGCCCAACGGAGCAGGCAAGACGACACTGTTCAACGTGCTCAGCGGCTTTGTGAAGCCGAGCGGAGGAAGGGCCGTGTTCGACGGCCGGCAACTGATCGGGCAGAAGCCCGACGCTATCGCGCGGCTCGGCATTGGACGAACCTTCCAGGTGGCTCGACCATTTCCCGAGATGACGGTCTTCGAGAATGTCCTGGTCGGGTGCTTGGCCTCGAAACTCGGGCTCGAGCAGGCGTTCCAGATCACCACGCGTATGGCCGGCGAGTTGCAGCTCGGCTCCAAACTCGGCGCGGAAACAGAGCAGCTCAGCAATTTCGAACTCCGGCTGGTCGAACTTGCGCGCGCCCTTGCGGCCAGCCCCCGTCTGATCCTGCTGGACGAGCCATTCGCGGGGGTCGCGAGCAGTGAGATCATCGTGATGTCCGACCTGCTGACCGAGTTGGGCAAGGCCGGGTTCACGGTCATTATCATCGACCATACCGTCCCTGCGCTGAGAAAATTCGTCGATCGGATCATCGTCCTCGACCATGGCGAGATCATCGCCAACGGACTGCCGGACGATGTTCTTGCCGATCCGGAGGTCAAGGCCGCCTATCTGGGAACGGACACGCTCGCCCATGCTGACATGTGACAATCTTTCCGCGGGCTACGGCGGTGCCGATGCGATCCGCGACGTTTCCCTGCGCGTCGATGCGGGAGACATTCTCGGTGTCGTCGGCCCCAATGGCGCCGGCAAGACGACGTTGCTGCGCGCCATATCGGGATCCCTGCAGATCGCGAAGGGCAAGGTGGTGTTCAATGGCACCGACATCACCGCGATGGCGCCGCATCGGCGTCCCGGCCTCGGTCTCGCGCATGTGCCCGAAGGGCGGCAGGTGTTCGGCGAATTGACCGTCGCGGAGAACCTGTCGCTCGGAGCGACCACGCTGCCGGCCGGAAAGTCGCGCGAGGAGCGCCTCGCATTCGTCTACGATCTCTTCCCGCGCCTGGCGGAGCGTCGCGGACAGCTCGCAGGCACCATGTCTGGCGGAGAGCAGCAGATGGTGGCGATCGGGCGTGGCCTGATGATGGACCCAAAGCTGCTGCTGCTGGACGAGCCGTCGATGGGGCTGGCCCCGAAGATCGTCACTGAGATCTTCGCGAGCATCGTCAAGCTGGGCAGGACCTTCGGCCTGACCGTGCTCATCGCCGAGCAGCGCCTCTCCGAGACGCTGGCCTCCTGCAACAAATGCGTCGTCATCGCCTCCGGGCAGATCACCGCCTCGGGCGAGCGGGAGGCGATCGTCAGGAGCGGGGCCATCGAGGAAGCCTACTTCGGCACATGAGGCGGAGTCGACCTCGGCGGGAGTCGCCCATCTCCTGAATTCGTCATCGGCCGCGGAGCGGCTTGTATCGGTATGAGCTCATGACTTCGGAAGATCAGGCAATCCTGTGGCGCAACAGCTCGCTGGAGCACGTCGATGCTCCCCCGCTTTCGCAGCATCTCGCAGTCGATCTCCTGGTCGTCGGAGGCGGCTTCACAGGTTGCGCGGCTGCTCTGGAGGCCGCGCGCAGGGGAGCGTCGGTTTGCGTGCTCGAGGCCGAGGCCATCGCGCATGGTGGATCGGGCCGCAACGTCGGGCTCGTCAACGCGGGCCTCTGGCTTCCGCCCGACGAGGTGACTGAGAAGATGGGGCTCGAGGCGGGCCGCCGCCTGATCCAGATCCTGGGCGACGGACCGCAGCGAGTGTTTTCCATCATTGAGGCGGAAGGGATCGCATGCGACGCCGTTCGCAACGGGACGTTGCATCTGGCGCACTCCAGAGCGGCGGTCGGCGAACTTCAGGAGCGTCATCGGCAAGGTGTTTTGTATGGAGCGCCCCTAAAGCTGTGCGACGAGACCGAAACGGCGCGACGCACGGGCACGCCAGCTTATTTCGGCAGCCTTTGGGATGCGCGAGCCGGCACCGTCCAGCCCTTGAGCTATTGTCGCGGGCTCGCGCGTGCGGCCAGGGCATCGGGCGCCGCCATACATGCCAGGACCGCCGTTGCCTCTCTCCGTTACCGGGATGGCCAGTGGATGGCCGTGGCGAATGGCCATACCGTGCGCGCGCAAGCGGTCCTGCTTGCCACGAACGCCTATCAGCGCCAGTTCGACGGGCCTTTCGCTCCCCAGTTCACCCCTGTCAGCTATTGCCAGTTCGCCACGGAACCGCTGCCCGAGCGACAGCGCGAGACGATCCTCTCCGGCGGCGAGGGGTGCTGGGATACGGCGATGGTGATGTCGTCGTTCCGGACCGACAAGGCCGGCCGCCTGATCGTCGGGGGCGTTGGGAACAGCGATGGACCTGGATCGAGGATCCACCACGCCTGGGCCAGACGCAAGCTCGCCTCTCTGTTTCCGGCGCTGCAGGGGACCGGGTTCTCGCATGCCTGGCGCGGTCGCATCGCGATGACAAAGGATCACATCCCGAAAGTCGTGGCCTTCGGCCCTAATGCCTATGCCTGCTTCGGATATTCCGGACGTGGAATCGCTCCTGGAACCGTGTTCGGCACGAGCGCGGCCACAGCGCTGCTGACCGGCGATGCTGCCGGGCTTCCGGTAGAGCCAATCGGCTCATATGCCGAGCAATTCACGGTTGCCAAAGCCGCCTACTACGAAACCGGTGCGATCCTGACGCATGCGGTTCGCTCGTGATCGCCCATAGGATTCGGGCGATGTTGGCGAGCGGGGGAAACGCTTGGCATCTCGAAAGCGCGTCCTGATCGGTCGACGCGCTCATCCGGTCGCGAGCTCGACTGATCGCCAGCTCGCGCGATACCCCCTCAGACGTCGATGTCGTTCTGTCCCGACCAGTTGTCGCAAACCCAGAGCACTTCGGCATCGCTCTGCGATATGGAGACCAGCGCGTGCTCCATCTGTCCGTCGAAATAGATACTTTGCCCGGAAGACATCTTCACCGGCGAATAATATTCCGAATAGAACTCGATCTCGCCGTTGACGACATAAAGGAAGACATCGCCTTGATGGCGATTCATCTCGGAAAAGTCGCCTAAAGAGCGGGCCTTGATGCGGGATAAAAACGGAAGCATGCGCTTCTTGGAGAGGTCCGCGGCCAGCAGGGCGTGCGAGTAGGTCGAGCTTTCGAGCACGGGGCCGTTGTTGTGCAGCATCAGGCTACGGCGCCCCGGCGCCCCAGCGGCAGCTCCCCCGCCGAAAAGCTGGACGAGATCGACCGACAACCCCTGAGCCAGCTTCTGGATCAGATCAAAGGTCGGCGACATGGTGCCGTTTTCGATCTTCGACAGCGTCGAGCGCGCAACGCCCGTCGCTCCGCTCGCCTGGTCCAGCGTCCACCCCCGCTTCCGGCGGATACTGCGCAATCTGTCGCCCAGTTCACCACGGCTTCCAGAAGATGGGCGATCGTCGTTCCGACTCGCGTCTTCCGCGTCCGCTTGTTTCCTCTTGGCTTTGGCCATGATTGCAGAGATCCCCGGGCGTTTTTACACTGCAACCGAATTGGGCATCTCAGCCATCCGAGATGCATATCGGCAAGTCCAGTCTCGTTCTTACAATCGCCGGTGTCCACTATAAGAAAGTGGCATGCACTGCTAATTTCCGGCGGAATTCTCCGGCCGTCGCCGGTGATCGGTCGTTGGACCAGCCCTTCGAGTGCATGCTCCGCCGGCAAAGCCCACAGGCAGGGCCACTTCTACGATCGCAGTCACGACATTTATCGCCAACTTAGTTTCCGATTGACTAATAAATATTGCTATACGAAATTGATTTAATTGATGCGGAGATGACGATCGTGACGGCCTATAGTGTTCGTACGAAGAGCCAATCCTGGTACGGGCAGCCCATCGGCATCCTTATTCTCGATGCCGCATATCCCTGCGTGCCCGGCAATGTCGGCAACGCGACGACCTACGACTTTCCTGTCTGCTATCAGGAGGTGCGGGGGGCATCGATCGAACGTCTGCTTACCCAGCGCGATCCGGCTCTCGCGGAGCCCTTCGTCGAGGCGGCTAGAGAACTGGAGCGCCGGGGCGTGCGCGCGATAACAGGCGCATGCGGCTTCATGGCGCTGTTCCAACGCCAGGTGGCTGGGGCCGTCGAGATCCCGGTTTTTCTGTCGAGCCTGATGCAGGTGCCGTTCATCCATGCGGCGACCGGCAAGCCGGTGGGGATCATTACCGCGAACGCGTCATTGCTGCGGGCCGAGCATTTCGACCTGCTCGGGATCTCGCCCTCGATACCGAAATCGATCGCGGGGATGGAAACGCAGCCGGAATTCCGAAGCGCGATCCTCGAGGAAAAAGGCACTTTGGACAGTGCCGCGATCGAAGCGGAGGTCGTTGCCGTCGCCCGGGACCTGATCGGTCAAGCACCGGAGACCGGGGCGATCCTGCTCGAATGCAGTGACTTACCTCCCTATGCGCGCGCGGTTCAGGAAGCCGTAGACCGACCCGTCTTCGACTTCAACACGATGATCAACTACATGCACGGAGCGATCGTCCGACGCCGATATTCTGGACACTTGTAGGATTCCAGTCGTTTTCGGTACTGATGACGACACCGGGGCTTCCGGCGTGCTCATGTTGATCCACCACCCGATCGAGACGGGTGGATAACGTTCACCAAGACGAACACGGCTGGCTGGCTGATCGAGCCCCGACACTCCTCAAGCCGCCGAAGCCAGGGTTGTTCTGCGCGAGATCGCGACCACGACCTTCAACGGGAGCGAGGTAGAGGCGCTGCGCCCGTGGATCGCCTTATGATGCGTCGCGCAACACTGCGTCGCGCAACACTCGGCAACCCGCCCGATTTTCTTCCGGTCAATCCATGGCCTCGCCGGCTCTAGCAACTGGGACAGCCGAATGGAGCAGATTCCACGCCCCTACAGCGGCTTTTCAATCGTCGGCGGGTATAGGGGTGTATCTGCGACCTGCTGGTCGGCTGCTGGGCATCGTGATCGACACGCCTTGTTTGGACACTCAACTTCCGCTGGCATCCCAGCTAGACGATATTGTTGAGGCGCTGGAAGCCGCTCTCAGGCTTCAGGCGTGGTGGCGGTCCAATCCCGCAGTCCTGCGAAGTTGGATTTCTTAATCCGCCCATGAATCGGCCGATCGCAGGCCGCCAGGAAGAGAGAGAATCAACGTACCCGTCGTGAAGCCCCACCGCAGTCATAGTCTTCATTCTCCCGCGTCGATGGGTGCCGCGGAAATCGCGGGCTATCCAATTCGTCCCAGCGGGCCTGAACAACGGTCTCAGGCCAATAACTCTACGATGTAGGGTCTTGGCGGTAATCTGCCACCGGCACCTTGCGGCGTAGCGCGATACCGATATTCATCCGCTGCTGTCCCGGGTTGAGATGCCGGTAGTCCTTCTCGACGTCATATTGCCGCGCGACCTCGTAGAGCTTGTCGAGGTCGAGCGAGCCGTCTGCACGATTTACCTTGCCCGCGAACCAGATGTTGAACGGGCTGTTGGCAGTCTTTTCGAGCCAGGCGCGACGCTGCTCAGGCGTGATCGTCATCGACCGGTTGCGGGCTTCGTCCTTGCGGTAGCGCGTCGCGGTGGTGAACATGCTCTCGCGGGTGATGCGCAGGCCGTTGCGATCAATCTTGTAGCCCATAGCAGTCATGATCTGCCGCGTCATGTGCCCGATCATTTGCTTGATACGGTCTTCGGCCACTTCAGGACCGAATGTGCGCAGCAGCCCCGGCGCAAGCGGCTCGACTGCGGCGCGATCCAGATAGGTGGCTGTAACCATTCTCACGAGGTTGTCTGGGCGCCTAAGGTAGGTCCAAAGTTCGGCACCGAAATCGGTCTCATAAGTGTCTCGAAAATTCTGCGGATCATAGTCGAGGCCGCTCAGGGTAGGCACGTCATAGTCGGTCATGGCTCTCTTCCTTGGTGGGTGTCAATAATGCCATATATCTGCATCTCAGGGTCGAATGCAAGATGGCAATATTGATAGGTGTCATTTTTTGGTTTGCGCACTGCGGCGCGCTGAACGGAGCTGGCGAGATGGACGAGCGATGGGGCTAAGTGGAGAGGAAATCGCCCGCATCCGCCGCGCATATCTCGCCGCAGGCCCGCTCAACTTCGAGCGGCTTGCCTTCCAAAAGGTGCGTGCGGAGAGGAAGGCCCTGCTGAAATTCATAGAGGCGTGGGACAAGCTCGACATTGAGGAGAGAGCCGCAGTCTCCTTCGAACTTGCCCGGATGATATCTCCTGACAGTGGTGAAGCGGACGGTGACGAGCTTTCTTTATCCGTGGACCCGCACGATCTTGACGTTGGCCTCGCAGCATTTCAGGCGGCCCAGTTAGGACGTGGTCAGAGCGGGAATAAGGTCCGGGAGCCGGGCTTCCGAGAAGCCGTGCGCGAAGCAGCGCAGATCTGGGTGGATCGCGGTAACGAATGGAGCCGGGGCAACATCTTTCGGGAGACGAACCGAAACAAACCGTATCCGATGCTTACCTTTGTGATGGACGCCCTGCTGGCGGCACTGCCGTCCGAGGCCATTGCCCGAGCGACGCTCGGCAATCCGCCAGACCGAACGGAATTGATGCGGGCGGTGGACACCCAGCTTCGCAGTAGCGGGAATGCCGGCTGAAATCGGCCCCCTTTACCGCTCCGACTAGGAGCCAGAGTCCCCGCTAGCCTCTCCCCAGATGCCAACGTATCTGGAGATTCCTCGATGCCAACTACTGACACATTGCTGACGATCGAGGAGGTTGCCGTGCGCACCCGCCTCTCCAAACCCACGATCTACAAGCTAATCCGACAGGGAGCATTTCCGCAGCAGCTTCGCCTTTGCGCCAACAAGGTTGCTTGGCTTGAGCGCGAAGTCGCGGGCTGGATCGCCACGCGAGCCGAGGCGAGGGCTGCCGGATGATCGGTCGGCCGAACCACGAGGGATTGGACGATCTGACAGCATTCCTTCGCGAATGGTCGGAGAATGGCCCGTGGTGGCCTACGGCAATCCCGCGAGACGGTGGCAAGACTGAGACCCGGACGTTCACCGACCTTGCTGCGCTTGCTGCCTGGGCCGGGGAAAGGGTGGGTAGGTTAAACTTGTACTTCTCGGTCAACGACCTGTCGCTCAACACAAACCGGAAGGCCAAGAAGGAGGAGGTCACCCGAGTCCGGGGGCTCCACGTTGATATTGACGCCCGGGTACCTGATGGCGGCTGGCCGACAGCGGCCCCGACGCCGGAACAGCTAGCGGCTTTCGCGGCACATACGGAAGCCGAGCGGGAACGCATTCGTAGGCTTGTCGTTGACGGGGAGGGCTGGCCCGTCTCGCTGCCCAGCCCTACAGCCATCGTGGACAGCGGCGGGGGGTTCCAGTGCTTCTGGCGGCTGCACGATGACGAGGATGTGCAGCCTGAACTTGCTGAGGGTCTGAACCGTGTAATCGCCGGGCTTTTAGACGGCGACGCGCCCACAGTAGATGTTAGCCGCATCATGCGCCTGCCCGGAACCGTGAACGTTGCCGGCGGGAAGAAGCGGTGGCGCGGGCGCGTGGACGCTCCAACCCGCCTCGCATGGGCAGACTGGCAGCGCCGGCTCCGAGTTTCAGACTTCCCTCGGGCGGACGTGACGCCGGCCACTAGCAGTAGCCGGGGGGCCAAGCGTGCGACCTTACCTGACGATCTGCCCAAGCTGGGAAGTCTTGATGATCTCCCAGCGGCGGTTTCTTCCCGAACCAAGATGCTGATCGTAAATGGGGGCGACCCTGACGACCCCGCCAAGTACCCGAGCCGGTCTGAATGCCTCTGGGCTGTCCTCTGCGATCTGGTGCGAGCGGGCTGCACTGACGACGTCATCGCAGCCGTAATCCTTGACCCGGACTATGCGGTCAGCGGCAACGTGCTAGACCAGCCAAAGCCGCGGGAATACGCGGCGCGCCAGATCGCACGGGCGCGGGTCGAGGCCATCGACCCAGAGCTTGCCGAGCTGAACGCTCGTCATGTCGTAATCGAGACAATGGGCACCTCGGGCAAGTGCCGGATCATGGAGCGTATCCCGACCCCGGACGGACGTGGCTACGTCGCCTTCCAGTCCTTTGAGGACTTTGGCAACCGGTATGATCACCGTCAGAAGAAGGTCGGCACGAACAAGGACGGCAAAGACATTCATATGCCGCTTGGCAAGTGGTGGAAAAGCAACCCGCAGCGCCGCCAGCACAAGACTCTGACCTTCCTGCCGGGTGGGGCAGACGTGCTTGACGGCGACCAGCTCAACCTCTGGACCGGATTTGCTGTGCAACCTGTCCCAGGCGACTGGTCCCTGATGCAGTCACACATCCGCGATGTTCTCGCCTCGGGCGATGCCGCCAGCGCCGAATACATCACGAAGTGGGCAGCCTATGCCGTGCAGCAGCCGGGCAGCCCCGCCGAGACAGCGCTCGTGTTCCGAGGCGGCCTCGGGACCGGCAAGGGAGCATTCGGGCGGGCCATGATGCAGATATTCGGTCAGCATGGCATCAAGACGCAGGGGGCGGCGGTGCTGGACAGCCGGTTCAACGTCCACCTCCGCGACTGCGTGTTGTTATTCGCAGATGAGGTCGACTGGGATAGTCGCCGCAGTTCTTCGCAGTTGAAGGGAATGGTGACTGAGCCAAGTCTCTTCATCGAGCCGAAGGGAGTGGACGCGACGAACCAGCCCAATTACCTGCACATCATCATCGCGTCGAACAACGACTGGGTGATTCCTGCCGCACCGGGAGAACGGCGCTTTGCAGCTTTCTGTGTGTCAGACCATCGCAAGAACGACAGGGCATATTTTGACGCGCTTTTCGCGGAGATGGAGAGCGGCGGGCTGGCGGCGATGCTGCACGATCTCCTCGCCATCGACCTGACCGGCTGGCACCCAAGGGCTAGCATCCCGCAAACCCGCGAGCTTTCCGACCAGAAGCTCGCAGGGCTCTCCGGTGCAGATGCCATCGTACGCGAGATGCTATGGGGTGGCGTTGCGCCCGGTGTGGAGCGCGCGGCGCACGACGCAGAATTGGTGGTGATGCTCCGTCCTCTGATCCGCTGGGCAATCGAAAACCGGATCGTTGCGAGTGATCCAGGCGAGCGTCGGATGGCCGAGGCCTTAAAGTTGATGGGGGTGGTTCGGCGCAAGTTGACCGTCCGGGGCGTCGGTCAGAAGTGGGTGTGGCCCCTTCCGCCCCTTGCTGAGGCCCGCGAGGCATGGGCGCAGTCACTTGGGTTGCAGGTGGCTTGGCCTGACGAGGGCGACTGGTCCGAATTTCCGGGGTGACAATGCTATCCTGATCTGCCCGTCTAGTCCCGGTCAGGAGGAGGGATCAGGATAGCGTAAACCTCTGGCGGTGCGGGAGAAAACCGCATCCATCCCGATCAGCCTAATTATCCGCCGGGAAGCTCGCCTAGGCCAGAGGCAGCCTCTGCCCATGAAGAAGAGCCGGCCAGAGGCTAGAGCGACTTGATCGGTCTAAACAGGATAGGCGGGATTATCTGAAAGAAATCATACGGCTACTCGATCCCGATCGGTCCCCGATTATCCTGATCGGCGTCTGGAACTTTCCTCATTGGGCAGCGGCCATTAGATGTCAGATTTTGAGCCCGGCACCCCATAGCTGACCGAAGGTAAATCATGCTCGGGCATGCGGCATTCGTGTCAACGGCGGTCGGATTCCAGGCCAGGGTGGCGGAGCAAAAGTAGGCCACTGGCGTCGTGGAGCGGCGGATATGGCAAGGGCCCCGATCGGGGCCCTTGCCATATCCGCTGCCGGGATTGATCAGGCGATGATCTCGCCGGTTT
>NZ_JAFKFX010000035.1 GCF_017308075.1 Allobosea sp. | reverse complement strand
CGTCAGGGCTCTTCTCCAGCAGCCCGCGCAGGTTCATCATCTCGTCGGTCATCGGGGATCTCTCGGGTCAGGGTTTGCGTTCGCAACCCAAACCTAACCGGCAATCGCCGATGACCACCCGCAGCTACACCACCCTATGGGACACGACCCAAGGGTGACATGGCCCTGTTCTGGGATCGATCCAACTGGCAGCCCTTCAACGTCGACTGCAACAGGCGGAAGGCCATCACGTCCGAAGGTGGCTTCGGGCGACCGATCAGCCAGCCCGGCTCTGGGCTCGCAGCCGCTTCAGATAGGTCGCGTGCTCGCCTGCATTTCCGTCAAGGCACAGTGGAGGCCGATAGTGGCTAATCAGCAGCCGTTCCAGCTCGCCTGCTTGTTCGAAGGGAACCCAAACCACTCGCGCATGAGCGGCGAGCCAATCAGTCAACAGCAGCTCGCTTGCGCGCTCGAAGGCGAGCTTTTGTCGAACACCATACCGGCGTGCCTGCAGTCCGAGCTCTGTGGTCAGCAGGACGCCAAGCGAGCGGCGCATCGTCGAAGAGCCGGAAGAGTTACGGCAGTGATTGAGCAGGCGTTGTCGGAGTGGGTCGCCAATGCCTGCATAGAGCAGGAACCGACCCTCACGGCGAAACAGCGGTTCAGTGCCAAAGCCCAATGCTGTGTCGAAGAACCATGCGTAGACGCCAGGGCTCATTGGAATGTCAGCCCGGCGGCGCTTGATTTCGTCAAGAGAAAGCATCGGCCGCTGCTCGATGAGTTCATGGCCTATCCTCTCCATCGCTCCAGCTTCCCTCGCCTCCGCTGCCTGATGGAGCCTCACGATACCCCGGGGGGCGTTGAGACTTTCCCAATGGGGCAGGAGACCGCTTGGGGCCCACAGCGCAAGGGTGCGCCGAATTCGGTCCACGGGAAATCTGGCTCATGAGAGGGAGGCGCCCGACAGAATTGAAGGCGATCGAGGGCGGCTTGTCGGGCCGCGCTCCGCTGCCGGCAGACGTGCCGAAGGTGATGCGCTCGGAATGGGATCGCATCGTCTCGGACCTCGCCTCGAGGAAGCTGCTGACACCGGCGACGCTCGGCACGGTCGCTGCCTATCTGATCGCGCGCTGGCAGGTCGCGGAATGCGTGAAGGCGATCCAGCAGGACGGCGCCTTCGTGAAAACGAAGGGCGGTGAGCCGAAGCCGCACCCGGCCCATGGCGTGATGAATAAGGCGCAGGAGATCGTCGCGCGGCTCGCGGCCGAGCTCGGGCTCACCCCGGCGGCGCGCTCGCGGCGCGGCCTATCGGGTCCAGCGGAGGGAGGGGAAGCCAATGATGGCGCTCCAGCCGGCCTGGGTCTCTGACGGTTCGCCTATCCCGGACCCGCACGGACGCGGGGAACGGGCGGTGGAGTTCTTGCGCGCGCTTCGTCATCCGAAGTCGGAGAGCGGCGGCTTCGACCTCCCCGATTTCTGGGAGCGCATCGTCAGGCGCATATACGGGCCTGCCACGGCTACGGGGACGCGTCAGGTCAAGACCGTCTTCGTGATGATCCCGCGCGGCGCCCGCAAGACGACCATCGGCGCCGGCCTCGGGCTGCTCCATACCTTCGGGTACGAGAGGGTGCCGGGCGGCCGGATCATCGCAGCGGCGGCTGCCGAAGAACAGGCGACGGAAGCGGCTGACGAGGCGCGGGCGATCGTCGCCGCGACGCCTTGGCTCGACAAGGTGGCGAGGGTCACAGAGTCGGAGAACAAGATCGAGCACCGCAAGAGTGGCACGGTTTTTCGGACAATCTCGTCGGATGGCGATCTGAAGCACGGCAAGACGCCGTCGCTGGTGCTCGCCGACGAACTCCACGTTTGGCGCAACCGGAAGCTCTGGACCGCGCTTCGCACCGGCATGGTGAAGGCGAGCAACACGCTCACCGTGATCATCACCACCGCCGGCAGGGGAAAGGAAAACCTCGCTTACGGGCTGTACGAATATGCGCTGAAGGTTGCGGCTCAGCCCGACCTCGATCCGGGCTTTCTGCCGGTCCTTTTCCAGTCGCCGGCGGACTGCGATTGGCAGGACGAAGAGCTTTGGCACGCCGTTAATCCGGGGCTCGCGCAGGGCTTTCCCGATCTGGAAGGGATGCGGCAGCTCGCGCGGGAGGCTCGCGAGCGCCCCGCTGATCGGGAGGACTTTCGCCAATACAATCTCAACGTCTGGCTCGACCACAGCGCCGCGCCCTTCGTGGACATGGGCGTCTATGACGAAGGCGGCACCTCGGTTGATCTGGAAGCGCTGGAGGGCGAACCGTGTTGGATCGCCGTCGATATGGGTCTGACCACGGACCTGACGGCGGTGATTGCGTGCTGGGGCGATGACGAGGCTGGCTTCGACGTTGCCGCCTGGTTCTTCGTTCCCGGCGACAATCTCCGGGCCCGCGCCGATCGGGACAAAGTGCCCTATCCGCGATGGGCGGAGGAGGGCTTCATCATCCCGACGCCGGGCAATGTCACCGACTATCGCGCGGTAGAGCAGCATATCCGCGATCTCTGCGGCCGCTTCGACGTTCGAGAGATCGCCTTCGACCCCGCCTATGCCCAGGCGGTCATGGCGCCGCTCGGGGAAGACGGCTTTCCCGTCGTCACGATGCGCCAGGGCTGGGTGACGATGGCGCCCGCTATCAAAGAACTCGAGCGCGCAATTGTCGGCCGGCGCTTCCGGCACGGCGGCAATCCCGTGCTCCGCTGGAACTTCGAAAACATCGCCGTTGAGCGCGACAAAGCCGGGAACATCAGTTTCCACAAGGGCAAGAGCCGCGACCGGATCGACGGCGCAGTGGCCTCGGCCATGGCGGTCAACCGGGCATCTGCCGGCGCTGGCGGCAGCGTCTATGAGAGCGAGGACAGGCCCGATGGCCTGGTGTTCATCTGATGGGACGCCCTGCATCCCTCTTCCTGCTCGCCGCCTCGCTCGGCATCATTGCCGGGGTGATCGTCCGGTAGTTGTGCTGTGCGCCAACTGTGGAAAGCCTGTGGACAAGGTGGAAAAGGCGCGTAACTCAACGTCGACTCTTGCGCGGCTGGCGACCTGCGATCACCAAGGGGCATGCTGATCTTTATCGATGAGTCGGGCGATGCCGGCTTCAAGCTTGCCAAAGGGTCTTCCCCGCACTTCGTGGCCGCTCTCGTTGCATTCCGCGACCCTGAGCAGGCTGTCCGAACGGGTACTGCCATTGAGGATCTGGCGAAGCGCCTGAAGCTCCGGCAAGAGTTCAAGTTCAGCAAGAGCCGAAACGAGGTGCGCGACGAGTTCTTCCGTACTGTGGCGCCGTTCGACTTCTGCGTCCGCGCGATCGTGGTGAAGAAGGAGCTGATCTACAGCGCGAACCTTCGCTCCGATAAGGAACGGTTCTACAGCTTCTTTGTGAAGTCGATGCTGGCTTACGATGGCGGCCTGCTATCGAACGCCAGGGTCGTCATAGACGGAAGCGGCGAGCGGGCATTCCGAAACGAGCTGGCGGTCTACCTCAGACGCCATACCGGCCCCGGCGCAATCAGGAAGGTCAGCTTTTCCGATTCTGCCCGCGACCGGATGGTGCAGCTCGCCGACATGTGCGCCGGCGCTATTGCCCGCGGAGAGCGACGCGACAAGGAAGATCCCGGCCGCTGGAGAGGCATGCTCGCCCCGCGGATCGAAAATATCTGGCATTTCCGGTGATGGTTGCGACCCGCCTGCCTAGACCAGCGATTGCTGACCACGCACGCCATCCGGCGACAATTCGGCAGGCGGGGCGACTTTGCACAACGGAGATTGTGCGCAGCCCTGCTAAAGTCAAGTTAAAAGGTAACGAACGTGACCGAAACGGATGGGTAGCGTTCCGAAACCGGCCGCATGGTCGGGCGCACACGGCGCTCAGCGATATCGACTTGCTGGAGGCGCGATCTTCACGCGATCATAAATTGTGCCAACCCACATTGCGTGAACGCCGCAATCGAGGGCGAGCTTGTGAAATTCTTCGGCAGAGTGCTGCCCGTCCATTCGTCTCCTGCGGACTTCGCCTCGCGCCCAATCGCCAAGCTCGAGCGCGTCAGATCCATTCACATGATAGCAATCGGCAACCCGCTTGGCGAACTCCTCACAAAGATCGCGCGGCAAGTCGGCGCCGAAGATGAAATAGCGAAGGTACTTCAAGAAATGGGGATGCCGGATCATCTCCTCGTCTTCAGGATTATTCCTCCTGAAGTTGCTCTCCCTCGATCCCTTTAGTCGGCCAAAATTGAGTTGAGGATCAGTGAACCACGCTAATCGTGCAGGCGGTATCGCATCGCGCCTGAATATGCTCCACATGAGCTTTGAAGCGATGTCCGAATTTGACAGATAACGCGCATGATCACCGGCAAGAGCGAGCGGGTCGAACTCAATCCGGTCGACCAGCGCCTGCTCCTCGGGTGTGAGCGAGATAGTTCCTATCGTCATCGCCGCATTCTCGGTCATTCAAACCTCTCTCCGCCCAAGCTGTCATGGAACTCACCACAACGGCCGTCAGTGCCTATGGTCACGCCTCCTCTCCCTGTTCCGATAGGCGGCACTGACATCGCTCCGGGAGCGCCTGCAAGGAGACGGATCACGTTGAGGAATTACGCTGGAAAGGCTCTTTTGTAGAGATGAGCCACCTCCGGGAGGTCCTTCAATCCGCCCGGATCTTGTTTAACCCCTGCAAATATATCCTCGCCTGCAAGCCATCGCCGTTCTGCATCATCAGTATCCAGGGCGGTGACGAGGGCCGCGTTTAGCTCGTATTGCTCTTGCGGCAGCCCTGCTTTCTGCAATGCGATAAGCAATGACAGCGACACGCCTTCCCTTGCCATCAAATATGCAACCGAGGTGGGGATATTTTCGTCCGTAATGTTGTTGTACGAGCGTGCACAGATCTCCGCGTCACCAGAGGATGCAAGGCGGCAAGCTACTGGGCGATGCTCGTAAATGGAGCACTCATTGTTCTCCAAAAAACCGCATGGAAACGGGTGATACGGTCGCTGCTCGTGCGTATAGGGCTCGGTTGCAGCATGAGCCTTACGAACAGCCATTTCCCTGCCGCTGGCCTGCCCCCTGAGCAGCTTGGCAAGATAAAAGATCTCGGGAACGGAAGCGCTGACCCAGATATTGCAGCAGTGTGAGCAACCTTTCTTGCACGCCACTGGCACGTCTGCGAGTTTTGCAAGTGTCCTCTGAGCCTTCGTCAAGAGGTACGAGGTAGGTTCATCAAGATCACCGGCCTCAATCCCGCTCTGAAATTTATGGGCAAGCACCCTAGCCAGAGCTGTGACCTGAGCTTCAGGGTCTCCTTCGATGTCGATTCCCTGTTCTATTATCCGTTCGTCTGCTCTCAGTGCCTGATAAGCCTCCTGTTGTTCCCGCGGTAGAGCCTTCAACCTATCGATCTCGGCTTTTCGTCGTTTGGCCGCCCCCACAGCTTCCTCCCTAGCAAACAGCAATCGTTCTAAAGCCAGCATACAACCGCCACGCTGTGAAGACCTCAAGAACACGCGCAAACTGGTGTTGGACTCACCCGCGATCCGGGGTCAGGGCGCACCTGACCCGCAGCAGCGCCAGCTTCACCCGCATGCGCCGCACCGCCGAGGACATCGTGGAGATCGGGCGCGACCTGATCGCGGTGAAGGAGCGGATCGGTCACGGCAACTTCGGGCGTTGGCTCGAAAGCGAATTCGATATGAGCGACGAGACGGCACGCAAGTTCATGAGGGTTGCGGAACGGATCGGGGCGAAAATCCGACCGGGTTGGAATTTGCCTCCGACCGTCCTCTACGAGCTTGCCGCCCCCAGCACATCCGACGAAGTGGTGGCCAGGGTCGAGGCTATGGCGCAGCCCATGAGGCCGGAAACCGAGCTACAGGCTACTGGCTCGATCTGATCCCGTTCCAGAACTTGAGGTTCTCAACTGCGTCGGCGCCACGGGCGGCATCATGCTTTTCGCGCAACGCGTAGTATCGCTCTTCTGCAGCCTCGTGTTCGCATACCTCGCCCCCATGGGCTTCAGAATTCACGATAGGGTCGAGGCGCAAGAACTCCAAGGTTTCATCTGCAGACAAGCCGAGCACGATCGTCCGACCTTGAGCGTCGATGGCGAATCCACGCATCGTCTCAAGATATGACCAGAGGAGGCCGGCCCTCTGCCGTGTCTCCGCCAGTTCTACCTCGTGATCGGAAACCGCACTCATGCTGTCATTCTCCCCCTTAACCAGTGTCGCATCTTTACGAACGCCAGCTTCACAAGCAAGAACCTGATCGTCCAACGCAACCGCTGGATCTCCAGGAGATCGCGGAAGACATCCGACCACGTCATGCTGCGCTCTCCGGCATTCTCAGCACTCTGTCCCGGAAGTCCTCGCAGTACGCGACGATGCGGCCATCATCCCGGAGAGTCGTGAAGCGCATTTCGCCGTGTCGTTCATCCAGCATGCGATCGACGAACAGGAAGATGATATTCTCTGCGGTAGCCGAAACCGGCCTTCGCAGAGCAATGGCTTGCCCGGTTATATCCATTGAAACAATGTCGATATGGCCCTCCGCCCTTCGGGAGTGCCAAATCCAAGCAGTGATATCACCTTCCAGATCGCCTAATTCACTTCGACTGCCGACCGCGACGATAAGGACATCGCCGTCGTTCGGCAGACGTCGCTTTGAAATCAGATCCAGCGCTCCCTTAATGCCCAAATCCGACACGGTGTCGGGTTCAAGGCCCGAGCGGGCCAACTGCATCAGGCGCTGCGCCTGCCGTTCTGCCATCCCGGCCTTCTTCAGGAACGGCAACCATTGGCCATGTTTGCACTCGCCCTTCGCCTGCATGAGCAGAAAGCCGGCATTCATCGCGGCCAACGCAGCCGTCATCTCGGCCTGCTTCATGGCGGTGTGCTGTTCTGCCACCCTTGCCGCCAGATCATTCAGAGAGTTGCTTCCACGCAAGGTCATGATTCCATCCTCCTGGCCTCGCGGGCCGTGAGGCCGTCCGCGATCGTCCTCATCGCGTCGTACAGCCGGCCCGCAGTCCACGTGTCTTCAAGGTAGGTCTCGCCGATCTGCGCGAGGCAGCGGAGGCGCGCGGCGGCATCCTCCGCATCAGCCGGCGGTGTTTGCACCAGCACCGCCATGGCAGCGTCGAATTCCTCCTGCTCCTCCATGGCTCCTTCATCGTCGCCGATCTCAACCGCAACGTGGACGACAACCATGGCGAGCTGGCACCGGCGGACGGGGTCAGGCTGCATTGCCGGCCTCCGTCGCGTGGGCCTCCCGGAGCCGTTCAAGATCCAGGGCCAGTTCATCCAGCCGATTGTCCATCGTCCAGAGCAGCGCGGAGATGGCGTTGCGCTGCTTCTCATCGGTGATGGCCTTGGCCGCCATCGAGGCGGCATCGACCAGTTCATGCGTCGTGCTGACGTGGCATTCGACGTCGTGAAGCCGACTTGCGATATCCGGCACGGCGCTCATGAAGAGGCCTCGATCGTCGGGTGCGGGCCTTCGATCCCGTTGCTGTTGCGGAAGGCGGCAATCACGTAGTTCATTGCCTCAGTCCCGCTGAGGCCGAGATCGCCCGTGATCACCGACATGGCGGCAACCGCGCCGTGCGTGTAGGCCGAGGCAAAGCCAGCCGGCATCCGCCCGATTTCCTCCATGGCGTCGACGAAGCCCTGGGCGATATAGTGCGGCGCCAGCGTCGCCGGGCCGTCAGGCGTCATCACCGGCTTGATGATGTCGCGATGATCCTGCTTCAGCATCGCTTCGAAATGCCGGCGCATGTGCCGGGCCAATCCTGCAGCCTTGAGAATATCCTCATAGGCGAACCAGATCAGGTGCGCGCCCGGCAGCAGCGACTTGAAGAAGCGGATGTTGCCGAGCCCGACTGCGGCGGTGTGAACCGGCTCAATGATCCTGCTCATCGTGCGTTCTCCATCTCGCTCGCCATCCGCCGCTTCGCTTCCTGCCACGCGGGATCATCGCGGGTCGGATCGGTTTCGGGGCGGCCGTCTTCGACCATCCATTTCAAATAGGCGCGGGCTTCGGCGCGATCGGCAGGGCTGAGCCGCTGCCAGAGCTCAAGGGCTTCCACGAGGTCGCGATCGGTTTGCTTCGCGTTCATGACCGGGCCTCCTCGACTTCCTGAGCCTCAAGCATCTTGCTCAGCAGGTTTGTGACGGCCCGCTGCCCATCCTCGTCGAAGAGCCCGAACAGGTATCGAAACCGGGCGAGTTGTTCAGTGTCGGTCATGCTTTGCACGGCGACGGGTGCGGACACCTGCGTTGCTGTCACAGCAACGGGGAGAGCAGGCGCAACAGCGCAGGACGCAGCGCCGACGAACAGGGTGCGACGGTTTAGGCTCATGACTGCAGCTCGCCGTCAGCAGCCGCCTCGAAGAGCTTGGCCACGTCATGTGCTCGCTCGATGAGCTCGGTGGTGAGGAAGCTCGCCGCCTCGGCTTCGTCCTCCGTCATCACGATGACGGTGTAGCCAGCGAACTCGGGGCAGCGCTTCTTGATCTTGTCGACCATGAACCCGCCGCGCTCGTGGATGGTCGCCCTGGCGACGATGTCCAGCGCTCGTGCCGTGTTCTGCAGGTTGAGAATGGGAGAGCCCAGCTTCCCGATGAGGGCCGTGGCGGTTTCAGGCAAGCCGGCGGCGTTCGCCGGAACTGTGTCCGTCGTCATAGTGGTTCCTCTGGTTTTGAAACGGCGCAGATCGGGGCGCCGCGGCCCGGTTCTCTCTGCTATTGAATCGATATCACTACGACACTATCGATTCAGTAGCGTTAGGCGGTCTTTCGAAGTCGATTAACGCGAGAAACTGCGGGCTTCTCTGCTATTGAATCGATATCACTTATAATATCTTGGCGGGGATGCTCTCCAGCACCGCCGTGCTCGGCCATGGCCCTGACGACTGCTGCGCGGGCCTCCTCCTCCGTCTCGAGCTTCTTCCATCGGTTGCTCTCGAATGTGCCATCGGCGAGAGGGAGCCACTCCAAGGCCCATTGGGATGGTGCTCCCCGAAATCGACCGTTCGACCTCTGACCGCGCCCTGTGCGTCTGAGAAAGCCAAGGGCGCATGCTCTGATGAGGGCCTTCGTGATGCCCCCCTGCGGAATCCGCCAGCGGTGGAAATCGCGATAGGTGGCAGGCAGTTCGCCGTTCATCGTGCCGCCGTGCGCCATGTGCTCATAGCTGACCCTGAGCACGGCCATGACGGCGTTGGGATCTTCGCAGAGCACCGCCCACGCGGGGCTGTCCATCATCTCCTTCGTCAGCCAAAACCAAGGCTTCCCCTCCGGTGGCGAGTTCGGTCGCTGCTTGAAGCGGTTGACCTTCCGGCGCCGCGTCGATCGGCCGGTGGCGTCGGCCTTCGCAATTGCGCTCAAGCGGAGCCTCCTTCGAAGATCACGACGTGCCAGAGCGCGGCACGGATCGCCGCTTCGACAGCGCGCGCTTCATCGACGATCGCCGGCTCAGGGATGCCGCGCCTGCGCATGACATCCATCTGCTGATCGAGCAGGCGCCGCAGGTGCGCCTCGCCCTTGTCGGGAGCCATCTGGGTCATGCGGGTGGCGTGGCGCGTGACGAACGCCCTGTTCTTCACCCGCGGGAACGGAATCACGGTCGCGCTCATGCGGACCTGCCCACTTCGCTAATCCGAATGACGCCATTGAGGATCGAAATCAGCTCTTCGACGTTGAGGAGGTTGCGCCTTGCGGTTTGATCCGGCTGATCACCGACGAGATGAGCATGAACATCGCGAGCGTTGGCGCGGATAACCGCCGGGTTCGCCAGGACCTTTGCCAGCTCTGCCGAACGGTCATCCACCTTCCGGTTGAAGTCTGGCGCGGCGACGACCGTGTCAGCTAGAGCGCGGCGACCTTCCTCGGTGATGAAGAGGCCGCGCGACAGCCCGCCAGCACCGAAGCCTCCAACCACGCGGATCAGATCGTCGTCGACCAAGGCCCGAATGAAGTTGGCCGCGGTGCGCGCCGTGATACCTGCGATTTCCAGCGCGCGGCTTTCCAGCTCTCCCTTCGGCGGCTCAAGGCCGGCAAGGTGGGTAAGAAGCGCGTGGCGCGCGGGCGACATCAAGTTGGACACGGGCGCCTCCCTCACGCGGCCGAGAGGTCGACGGAAGAGGTCGGGCGGTTCCGCTCCCATGCTTCAATGGAAGCCAGGCTCCAACCAACCTTGCGAAGGCCGAGCTTCACCCGCCGCGGGAAAAGCCCCTTTGCCTCCAACCGATCGACGGTAGAGCCAGAAAGCCGAACGCGGGCCAGCGTCTCGGGCTTCGTAAGAAAGCGGGTGTCGAGATTGTCTTGTTTCACCGTGTCGCTCCGATTTGCTGCGGACGACACCAAATGAGACCATATCGGCTGGCAGCGCTTACCCGTCTTTGCCAACTATTTTTAGGGGGATGGCTCGCCGGACGGTATCCGGAGGAGGAAAGCGGCGCTTTTTCTCTTCAGTTCCAAGCAGATCGTACTGGTCGCGCAGCCAACTAGACAGTTCTTCGTGGATGGCTTTAGCGACCTCGGCCGCAGAATAGCGCTTGCTCGGCTTCAGCTTCTTACGGGCAAGCTCAATCGCCTTTGCCTTCCAGATTTCAGCGGCCTGCTGATTTGTCTGAACTGCCGTTTCCCGATTGTCGTCGAGCTGTTCCTTTGCCCTTAACCCGCCGGCCGCAATTTTATCCAGCGCCAACAACCGCAGAGTCGCAGCATGCATACCAGCCTGAAACGCCATTCCGAGCGCGGCATATTCATCAGGCGGATACTTCTCGGTTTGAGGCCAAAATGACATTGCCTTGTCGAGTCTCATCCAGATTTGCCACGCATACCAATTGCTGGACGGATGCTTAAGATCGACCCCGGGGTTCAAGACGCCGGTGGCGTGCTCGCGCCTCCCCCCCGCTGCCACGAATTGTTCAATCACGCGCGCGCGCAAATCCGGATCTCCGCCCGGAAAGCTCATTCCAGCATCCTCTAATGCCTCCTGCATCGTCCTACGCCATTCCGCCGGAAGTTCAGAAATTGGAACGCCCTGTTTCTTGTACCAATTCCAAAATTTGGGATCGGTAATGCTTGCGTTAGGGACTTCCTCGAAAGAAATCGGTCCTTCGCCATCACGAAATTTGTAAGTGATCGGCTCGCCTTCATCTTTCTTGCTCTTCTTCGCCATCACTTCCTCCGCCGCATCGGAACGACATTGCCGCCATCGCCGCGCTCAAGCACCGTCTGAACGTGCTGTTCCCAAAGCGCGAGCGCCTGGCGCTTCTCCGCCAGCCGGTCGTAGCGGTCATAATGCTGGCCGTGCACGTCGTCGGCGATGTGCGCCAGCACCGCCCGGCGGTCCTCGAAGCCGACTCCGAGCCGCGCCATGCCGCTGGCGCAAGTTCTCCGCAGATCGTGCGGCGTCGGTGGATCGGCTTGAAGCGTCGCCACGGCCTTCGCGTCTAGGCCGTCTATCTTCATGTCTGGGATCAGCCGGCGAAGGGCATGAGAGAGCGAATGCCGCGCCAGCGTGTCGCGGTTGTAGTAGCGCGACGCCAGCAGTGCGTTTACGTCCCCCTCCTCTTTCCGGCGCTCTAGCGCTTCCTGAACGATCGCCCGCGCCAGAGGCGCCAGCGGCAGGATATGCGCCCGGCGCGCCTTCATCCGATCCGCGGGAATCTCGATCCGGGCTTCGCTCGCCTTGCCGATGTCCACGATCTCAACCTGCTCGATGCCGGCAATCTCGCCGGGGCGCTGGCCGGTCAACATCAGGAGGCGCAGCGCATCAGCCACGTCGCGGGTGATGTCCTTCGTATTCTCCAGCACCTCCCAGAGCACCCGCAATTCGGGATCGGTCAGCACCCGCTCCTTCGGCTTCCCCTCCTTCACGATGCGCTTCATGCCGGCGATCGGGTTAGCCGGCAGGTGCCCGACATCCACCGCCCAATTGAAAAGCTTCGACAGGACGGTCTTCGTCCGGTTCGCACTGACGGGCGCTGTAGCCGCGATCTCCAGCAACAGCGCCGAAACATCAGCCCGGCGCAGTTCTTCCGGTCGGCGCTTTCCCCATGCGTCGCGCGGGCGCTTCAGCAACATCTCGTCGTATTTCCACGACGACTTGTTGAGCTTGGCGTAGCCTTCGACATAGGCCGTCGCCAGCGCGTCGAAGCGCAGCGCCTGCTTCGCCTCCGTCCTAGCCTGCCGGCGCTCTTTCTGAGGGTCGCCGCCATCATTCACCGCGGCCCGTAACCCTGTAGCTTTTTCGCGCGCCTTGCCGAGGCTCAGATCTCGCAGTTTTCCGAGCGTAATGCGCTCATAACCCACGCCCGATTTCGGCCGATACCTGAATGTCCACGTCGCATTGTCGATTTTCGGATAGACTCGAAGGCATAATCCGCGAGTGATTTCATCCCAGTATTCCGTCGCTCCCTTGTCGGGCGGGACAATCCCGGAGATGAACGCGCTGGTCAGTCTGACTACCGGCATGTCCCGCGTCCCTTGCAGTCTCGTGCACTTGTGCTAATCAGAACCCTGGGTTCATGGAGGGTCGCAAAACGCGATGATGCCTGAACCCTTGTGAAGAGGTATGAAGCAATTTGGCTCGCGAGCGCAAGGGTTTGTGACGAGACATGAACAAGTGCGCTGCGGCCCGAAAAGCTATTTTGAGCCTCTGGGGGACAAGGGGTCGGAGGTTCGAATCCTCTCGCTCCGACCATATTACCGGCCGAAATTTCCGGCTGGTTCGAAAGCGGCGCCGTCAGGCGCCGTTGTCGTTTGTGGGATCGATCGGCTATCCCCGCCGCCGGTCCCGCCAAACCACTGGGACATGGCGAGCCGAACGGTCTGTGGCGCGGTTCCCCTGGCGGAACTCCCGACCCACGACGCCTTCGTCCTGCAATCCGGGGCACGCTGCCCGGCCGCCAGCCCTTCCCACCCCTGCCGCCTCGCCCGCTGCCGGGCCGCGACTTCCGTCGCCAACACGGCGATTGACGCAAACCATTGAGCGTACTAGATTTTTATAGAACTCCCTGACCGCGCGTCCCCAGAAGCGTGGCAGGAGGTTTCGTTTCGAGCGCCTTGCGGAGCTTCAGGCCCAAATTGCTGGGGGTCGCATCCAGCTGCTCAGATCGACCAGATTCGACACGGCCGGCCGACTCCGGAGGAGCTCGGCCGCCGCACCCGCATCAGAGGCACGGACCATGAGCCAAGACAGAACCCGCCGGCCGAGCGACCCGCGCAAGCTCGCCGAGGCTCTGTTCAAGCCGGCGCCGCCCAAGGCGCCGACGCCAAAGCCGGCAGCCCTGCCAGGCGCGCGCGAAATGGTGACGCTACGGATTGAACGCGCGGTGCTCGAACATTTTCAGAGCGCGGGGCCGGGCTGGCAGGACCGGATCAATGCGGTGCTGCGTGAAGCTGCCGGCATCGGCGGCAGCGAGGGGCTGACACCGGAGGAACTCAACTCCTCGAATGACGGCTGAACACCGGGCACAAGCCGCCGCCGGCGCGCGCCCAGCCGAGACGCGTTTGCGCCTGAATCCCCGCCTCCTGGCAAGCACCGCCGGCACGGTCGCTCGGCAGGCCTTTCGGCGCGTGGCGCATTCAGGCGCCATTCAGCGCCCTGGAACAATCATCCTCACAGAAGGTTGGCAAACCGACGGGGGCCACCAGCCGCCTCAAGTGAAGGATTAGACATCCGATGAACCGACGCCTTCTGATCGCGGGCCTCGTTGCCGGGCTCGCCGTGGCCGCCCCCGCTCTTTCCGGCGGAGCGCTTGCCGCGCCCGACCGGTCAGCACCGGTCCGAATCGAGGAACTCGACCAGCTTCCTGCAGCCTATGCCCGGCACAACCGCGAGCACCGGATGTGGGAGATCCAGCGGAATCTGGAGTGGCAGCAGCGCGCGCGGGGGCGGCACCAGGGCTACGGACCTCGTCGAGGCTATGGTTACGAACGTGGCCGCTATGGCTACGAACGCGCCCCGCTCCATTACCGCCAGCCGGGCTATGAGCGCGGCTGGGGCGGTGGCTACGGGCCGGGCTTCAACAATCCGAATTCGGGGTCGGGCTACAGCCGCTAGCTCGCCGCGTGTCCTGCCGGATGCAGGCCGGGCCCCAAAGCGATGCGCGGGCGGCCAAGCCCGAGGCTACGAACGGACCCTGCCGGCCGCTTGCTATCGATCAGTCGGGCTCGCGCCCTGGCGGGCGTTTGGCGATCTCGGCCGGAGTGATGCCCTGGCGCCGGCTGCGGCGCACCAACGTCCTGAGCAAGCCGGCGAAGACGATCGCCAATGGCAGCGCCATCACGGCATTGCCATCGAAGGCCAGCCAGAGCGCCGTCGCGACAGTGGCCAGCATCGCCAAGGCGATGAACAAGGTGACCATGGCAGCAAGGTGGACCCGGGGCGGGCCAGCCGCAAGCAGGCGCCTCGCTGGGACGGCGCCGCCGGCCCGCCTTTGTCAGCAGGGCGGGAATTAATTTCACCGAGGGCCTCGCGAAAGGCCGCCAGCGATGACCCTGCCCTGCATCGTCACAGTCGCGATCACCGGCTCGCTGCCGACGAAACACGACAACCCGGCGGTACCGATCAGCATCGCCGAGCAGATCGAGTCGACCCAGGCCGCGTTCGAGGCCGGTGCGAGCCTCGTCCATTGCCATGTCCGCAATGAAGCGGGCCTGCCAACCTCCGATCCCGAGCGCTTCGGCCGGCTGCTCGAGGGGCTGCGCCGGCATTGCCCCGGCATGATCGTGCAGTTCTCGACCGGCGGCCGTTCCGGTGCCGGGCGCAAGCGCGGCGGCATGATCCCGCTTCGTCCCGACATGGCTTCACTCTCCACCGGCTCCTGCAATTTCCCGACGCGGGTCTACGAGAACAGCCCCGAACTTGTCGACTGGCTCGCCGCCGAGATGAAGGCCTATGGCGTCAAGCCGGAGATCGAAGCCTTCGACCTGTCGATGATCTTCAAGGCGGCTGAGATGAGCGCCGCCGGGGCGATCACGGGGCCGCTCCATGTGCAGTTCGTGATGGGCGTGAGGAACGCCATGCCGGTCGACCGAGCCGTGTTCGAGTTCTACATCGCGACCCTGAAGCGCCTGGCGCCGGATGCGACCTGGACCGGTGCCGGCATCGGCCGCGACCAGATCACGCTCAATCGCTGGTCGCTCGAACTCGGCGGCCATTGCCGGACGGGTCTGGAGGACAATGTCCGGCTCGATCGCGAGCCCCTTGCTCCCTCCAACGCAGCCCTGGTGGAGAGAATCGTCGCGCTCTGCCCGGAATACGGCCGTCGCCCAGCGACCGCGGCGGAGGCACGGCAACTGCTGAGCCTGCCGCCACCAGTTAAGGAAATGCCCGCAAATGCAGGATTTCGTTAACTTGTTTTGTTCAAATGCGGTTCAGCGGGTCAACTCTATCTTTATGATGATGCCCCATCAGAGGAGGTTGTCATCATGATCCTGGATTGGCGCAACGGCCTCATGCTCGGCTTCATCGCGGCGGTGTTCGTCGCCTGCCTGTTCGGCCCCTATATGATCTCGGTCATTCTCGGCGGGCTCGGACTGATGTGCTATCTCTCGAAGCACGTGTGACCGAGCCCCCGCCGGGCAAGTCAGGCCCGGCGGCATCCCATGACAACCAGACGACGCAGCCCTATCAGACCGCCTGCACCCTGCGACCCTGCAGCCATTTCTCGACGAGACCGATATCCGCCTGCGAGAGGCCGTGCCCCGCTGGCAGGACATGATGCTCGACGTCGGCCCCTGCCCTTTCCAATGTCGCAGCAAGACCGGCGGCATTGTCCGCCGGGATGATCGGGTCGAGCCGGCCCGAGAGCAGCAGCACGGGCTTGCCTGAAAGCCTGGCCTCCGGCGCCTTGGCGAACGGCGCCATCGCCCGCAGCAGGACCGCGCCGGCGAGCGCCTCGGGGCGAAGCAGCAGCAGCGCCGCCGCAATGTTGGCGCCATTGGAGAAACCGAGCGCCATCGGCGCCGGCAAACCGTATCGCGTCCGCGCCTCGGCGATGAAATCCGCCAGTTCATGCGTGCGCCGTGTCAGATCGGCCTCGTCGAAAACCCCCTCCGAAAGCCGGCGGAAGAAGCGCGGCATGCTGCCCTCGAGCACCCGGCCGCGCGGCGAGAGCAATGCCGCTCCCGGCAGGACGGCGCGGCCGAGCGGCAAGAGATCGTTCTCGTCGCCGCCGGTGCCGTGGAGCAGCAAAAGCGGCGACAGGCCCGGCGCGGTCGCCGGCTCGAAGCGATGGATGAAGCCAGTGGGTTCGCCCATGACAGGGTCTCCTTCGATGCTGGAACGGTAGGATCGGCGCCTCGCCAGAGGCGGCGTGCGGGTCTGGTTCAGGCGAGGGTCGGCAGCAGGGCCTCGATCTCGCCGCGGCGCTTCTCGTATTGCGGCGGCAGCTTGAGTTCATGGCCGAGGTGCTCCGCAGGCTCATCGGCGGCAAAGCCCGGCGCATCGGTCGCGATCTCGAACAATACGCCGCCGGGTTCGCGGAAGTAGACGGAGCGGAAATAGTTCCGGTCCCTCTGCCCTGTGACGCGCAGGCCGAACCTGTCGGACAAGGTCTTCACCATCCGCGCCTGCTCGGCATCGTCATGCGCGCGGAACGCGACATGGTGGACCGAGCCGCCGCCGAGGCGGGCAGGCAGAGAGCCGCGGCCCTCGCGCAAGTCGACGATTCCGCCACGGACGGTGCCGGCGGCCCGCATCCGGACGATGCCGTTCTCGCGCCCGCCCTCGGCAAAGCCGAAGACCTCCGAGAGGATCGCCGCCGTCGGCCCGGTCTCGGCCAGGAGCAGGGTGACGCCGTGCAAGCCGCGGATCGCGGATGCGACAGGCACCTCACCATTGTCCCAGGCCGGCTCGCTGTCGCTGCCGGGAACCGCGACGAGGGCAAGGCGCATGCCGTCCGGATCGCGGAAGGCGAGCACGGCTTCCCCGAACCGGCGCTCCGGCGCCTCATGCACGACGCCATGGGCGGCAAGTCGCTGCGTCCAGTAGTCGAGTGCGGTCGCGGGGATGCGGAACGCGGTCTCCTGCGTCTCGCCGACGCCGAGCCGGCCGGGCGCGACATGCTCCCAGGGGAAGAAGGTCAGGATCGTGCCGGGCGCGCCATCGGCGTCGCCGAAATAAAGGTGCCATGTCGTCGGATCGTCGAAATTGACGGTCTTCTTGACCAGGCGCAGGCCGAGGACACGGCTGTAGAAATCGAGATTGCGGCGCGCCGGGCCGGCAATGGCGGTGACATGGTGGATGCCGTTGATCTGCATTGTGGCGGTCCTTCCGGGCTGCAGAGCGCCGCCCTCATTGACGCCAAGATGGTGGTCACGAGGCTCTTGGCCAGTCCGATAACATTGCGATTTCGCAATTTAGTTATCGTAACATTCCAATTTGAATTGCACGATAGCAGCGTGCATCTTCCTCCGCAGATCGACCGGCCTTCCCTCTCGACCTTTGGAGCACCATCATGATCGACACCCGTCTCGCCCCCTATGGCGCCCTCGGCCTGCGCGTCGCGCTCGGCCTGATGTTCATCGCCCACGCCTATCTCAAGCTCGCGATCTTCACCGTGCCGGGCTTCGCCGGCTTCCTCGGCCAGCTCGGCCTGCCTGGTTTCCTGGCCTGGCCGATCATCCTCGCCGAACTCGTCGGTGGCCTCGCCATCCTGACCGGCTTCTACGGCCGCTATGTCTCGCTGGCGCTGCTGCCGGTCCTGCTCGGCGCGCTCGCCGTCCACGCCCCCAATGGCTGGCTCTTCACCGCGCCGAACGGCGGCTGGGAGTATCCGGCCTTTCTCGCCCTGACGGCCTTCGCCCATGTGTTGATCGGCGACGGCGCCCTCGCCCTGCGCTCCGGCCCGCTCCCGGGCTTGCGCCAGGCGGCCCTTGCCTGAGCCGCCGATTTCCGGCTGAACGGGCGGCGGGTTGCTGCAACCCGCCGCCCGCACCATTTTACGGGAACCCGTTCACGGGCGCCCTGCCCCCGGAGCCGACGCCTTGCCGAACCCGCCCTACACAGTCGCCTGGGACGATTTCCGACTGATCAAGGCGATCGCCGAGGCCCGCAGCCTGCCGGCGGCGGCAGAACTGATCGGCCTCAACCATTCGACGGTGTTTCGCCGCCTCGGCCAGATCGAGGAAGCGCTCGGCACGCGCCTGTTCGAGCGTCATCGCAGCGGCTATGTGACGACGCCGGCCGGCGAGGAGATGGCGGCCCTGGCGGAACGGCTCGACCATGACATCACCGGCTTCACACGCCGCCTCGCCGGGCGCGAGATCCTTCCTGCCGGCGAGTTGCGCGTCACCACCAATGATTCCCTGCTGGTCGAGCTGCTGACGCCGCTCTTCAGCGCCTTCATGCGGCAATGCCCCAACATCCGGCTCGACGTCCTGCTCGGCAACCAGGCCCTCAACCTCAGCAAGCGCGACGCCGACGTCGCCATTCGTGCCACCGACACGCCGCCGGAAAACCTCGTCGGCCGGCGCGCCGCACGGATCGGCTGGGCTCTCTATGGACGCGGCGAGGATTTCCCAGAAGGTCCGCCCGCCGACCAGAGCAAGCTCGCGCAGGCGCGCTGGGTTTCGCTCAACGACCAGTTCGGTGCCTTCAAAGTCGTGCAATACGTACAGAAGCACATCGAGCCGGAGCGCGTCGTCTACAAGCTCAACACGGTGCTCGGCCTGGCCGAGGCCGTCGAGGCCGGGATCGGGGTCGGCTTCCTGCCCTGCTTCATCGGCGACAAGCGCCCCGGGCTGAAGCGTCTCGGGCCCCCGCAGGCCGGCTATGCCGCCGATCTTTGGCTCCTGACCCATCCGGATCTGCGTCAGGCTCCGCGCGTGCGGCTGTTCCTCGATTTCATGGCGAGCGAGCTCACCCGCCTGCGGCCATTGGTCGAAGGCGTGCCCGAGGCAGCGATCCAGCAGGGCGCGAACGCCCCGGTCTCACAAGAGGACTGAACGGGCCGCGGCTCACCCCTCGGGAAATGCGCTGCTTGCTGTCTTTGATGTTTCCATCGAGCTGTGCTGCGCCCTAGACTGCAGCCATGGAAATCGCGATCCCGCTCATCATGGGGCTGACGCTGATCTGGCTGATCGGCCGCGGCACGCCATGGAATGCCAAGCTCATGACGCTCGTGGTGACGCTCGCCGTGATCGTCGCGATCCTGCTGCTGGAGCGCAATGGCTTCTGGCCCGACGCCTTCCGGCGCTGAGGCCAGCGGGCGAAGGGACCGCCAGACCCGCCCGCTATGACCGCCCACCGGCCCCGTCAGACTTCTTCGGCGCTCTCGGCGGTGCTCAATGCCCCATGCAACAGGCGCCGGCACTCCGCGAGCTCCTGCAATGTCGCCTTGAGGAAAGCCAGATCGTCCTGGCTGGGCCATTCCGGCTGGGACGCTTGCGGCAACGAAGAGAGCAGCGCCTTTGCAGCGAAGCCCGGTTCGCCGGTTGGCCGCGACTGTGACGCGGCGATCTCGTCGGCAGTCGCCATTCCGCTCGGGACCGCGGCGGGCCGCATCGCAGCGCCGGGCTGCGGCGCAATCTCGGCTCCACGGCCGATCGCCTGAACATGGCGCAGCCCCTGCTCCTTGAGGATCCGCTGCAGGCCCTTGATCGTGTAGCCCTCGCCATAGAGCAGGCGGCGGATGCCCTTGAGCAGGGCGACGTCGTCGGGGCGATAATAGCGTCGGCCGCCGCCACGCTTCAGCGGCTTGATCTGGGAGAAGCGCGTCTCCCAGAAGCGCAGCACATGCTGGGGTATGTCGAGATCTTCGGCGACCTCGCTGATCGTACGGAAAGCGTCTGGGCTCTTGGTGTCCAATTCGGCCTCGGTATCGCCGTTGTGGAACTCCAGGCTCACTCCTCGTCACCCTCGCCATTCTGGCCGTTGATCCGGGCCTTCATCACGTTCGAGGGCTTGAATACCATCACGCGACGCGGCTCGATCGGAACTTCTACGCCAGTCTTGGGATTACGCCCGATTCGCTCGCCCTTGTCGCGCACGACGAAGGAGCCGAACGAAGAAAGTTTGACGTTCTCGCCACGCGCCACGGCGTCGCAGATCTCGTCGAGGACTGCTTCGACGAGCTTGGACGATTCCGTCCGCGATAGGCCGATCTTCTGATAGACCGCCTCGCACAGGTCCGCGCGCGTCACAGTTTGCCCTGCCATCAGCTCCCTCCAAAGGCGTTACCGAGCAGCCACTACCTTGTCGAAGCATCACGCACCGGAATAGCGGATGCCAGAACCGGGCGCTTCCGGACGGGCGCAGCAGCGCTCCGATCCGAAACTCGCATGCGGCTCTCAACCAAGTGTCGGCACGGGCGCGCTCTGGATGACCGCCCCCGCATTTTCGCCTTCTGCTCTAGGCGCCAAGGTCATTCCGGTCAATCCTCGCGCCGCACGCAAGGGTTGAATTCTTGATATTCACCAGCAATTTACGTCAAAAAAAAGCGATAAATCGAAACAACTTAGCTAAAAGGCCGAGAGGCGGTCACCAGCGGATCAGGGCGGAGCCCCAGGTGAAGCCGCCCCCCATCGCCTCGATCAACACGAGCTGGCCGCGCTTGATCCGCCCATCAGCATGGGCTTCGGCGAGGGCAAGCGGAATCGAGGCCGCCGAAGTGTTGCCATGCCGATCGACGGTGATGACGACCCGGTCCTCGCCGATACCGAGCTTGTGGGCGGTGGCGTCGATGATGCGGCGATTGGCCTGATGCGGCACGAACCAGTCGATATCGTCTCCGGAAAGCCCGGTCTCCTCGAAGGTGTGGCGCACGGTCTCGGCGAGGTTGATCACCGCGTGCTTGAAGACCTCCCGGCCCTCCATGCGCAGGAACCCGACCGTCTTGGTCGAGCCGGGCCCGCCATCGACATAGAGCTTGTTCTTGTAGCGCCCGTCGGAGCGGATATGGGTGGTGAGTACGCCGCGATCGGCCAAAGTGCCTTCGCCTTGCTCGGCGGTGAGCACCACGGCGCCGGCGCCATCGCCGAAGAGCACGCAGGTGGTGCGGTCCTCCCAGTCGAGGATGCGCGAGAAGGTCTCGGCGCCGATGACCAGCGCCGCCTTGGCGGCACCGCTCGTCAGGAATTTGTCGGCGGTGGCGAGGCCGAAGACGAAGCCGGAGCAGACCGCCTGCAGGTCGAAGGCCGCGCCATGCGTGATGCCGAGATCGGCCTGGATCTGCGTCGCGGTCGCCGGGAAGGTGTTGTCGGGCGTCGCCGTCGCGACGATGATCAGATCGATCTCGCTGGCGTCGATACCGGCATCGGCGAGCGCGGCCTGCGCCGCCTTCAGCCCGAGCGTCGCAGTGGTTTCGCCCTCGGCCGCGACGCGACGCTCGCGAATCCCGGTTCGTTGCACGATCCACTCGTCGGTGGTGTCGACTTTCTTGGCCAGATCGGCGTTGCTGACGATCTGCGCCGGCAAATAGGAGCCGCAGCCGCGCAGGACGGATCGCAGGATGGACAAAGGAGCGTCTCTCTTCCCTATTCGCTGACGGCCGTCTGCATGCTCTTCGGGCTTGCATCCGGGCGCGAGGTCGCCGCGACCATCTCGCGCACCTTCGCCATCAGGTTCTCTCGTGCCATCTCGTAGCCCATTTCGGCGGCACTGGCGAACCCGATCGCATCCGTGCCGCCATGGCTCTTGATGACGATGCCTTCCAGGCCGAGGAAGACGCCGCCATTGACCTTGCGCGGGTCCATCTTGTCCTTGAGCGCCGAGAAGGCACCACGCGCGAAGAGATAGCCGATCTTCGACATCAGCGACCGGCTCATCGCGGCGCGCAGATATTCGCCGATCTGCCGGGCCGTGCCCTCGGCGGTCTTCAGGGCGATATTGCCGGTGAAACCTTCGGTGACGACGACGTCGACCGTGCCCTTGCCGAGATCATCGCCCTCGACGAAGCCCTGATAGTCGAGATGGGCGAGATTGGCCTCGCGCAGGATGCGGCCGGCTTCCTTGACCGCCTCGACGCCCTTGATCTCCTCGACCCCGACATTGAGCAGGCCGACGCTCGGACGATCGATGTCGAAGACGACGCGCGCCATGGCCGCGCCCATCACGGCGAGATCGACCAGATGCTGCGCATCGGCACCGATGGTCGCGCCGACATCGAGCACGACGCTCTCGCCGCGTACCGTCGGCCACAGGCAGGCGATCGCCGGGCGGTCGACCTGCGGCATCGATTTCAGGCAGAATTTCGACATCGCCATCAGCGCGCCGGTGTTGCCGGCCGAGATGGTGACATCGGCCTCGCCGGTCTTGGTCGCGTCGATGGCGCGCCACATCGAGGATTTGTAGCGGCCATAGCGCAGCGCCTGGCTCGGCTTGTCGTCCATTTTCACGGAGACGTCCGTGTGGTGGAAGACGGTGGCGGCCTTGAGCTTGGGATGCGCGGCGAGCAGCGGCTCGACGATCGCCTGATCGCCGAAGATCACGAATTTGGCGTCGGGGCGGCGCTCCAGCGTGAGGGCGGCGCCGGGGATGACGATGGACGGACCGTGGTCGCCGCCCATCGCATCGAGCGCGAGTGTAACCGGACGTGTCATGAGGAGGCGATCAGTTCCAGGGGCGGCGCCCCTGGCTGGAGCGGCTCGACGCGGCCGGACAATAGCGAGTTGAACGCGAGCCGCAAGAAAAAGCGGCGACCAGGGCCGGGATCATTCCTCCCCCTTCAGGCGTGCCAGCGCCGCAAAAGGCGATTCGGGGGCAGTTTCGGGCGCGAGCTCGTCGAAGCTGGCGCCGGGCTTGCGCGGATAGGGATCGAGCGCCAGCGCCAGGAATTCGAGGGTGATCGCGCCGAGATCGATGACGCCGTCGACGATCGGCTCCGGCGGATCTTCCTCATTGAGCAGGACTTCGATGTCGATCTCGCCTTCGCCTTGGTCGGCCCCGGCCGCGGCGGCGATCTCCGCCTCCGGCAGGAAGTCGAGCTTGACCGGCACGGTCAGCGCGACGGGAAAGGCCTCGAGCGTGACGACGCAAATCTGGTGTAAGGCCGCGCCGATCTTGCCTTCGAGCTTGACCCGATCGCCATTGCGGGACAGCGAATAGCTCGCTTTCAGCGACTCCAGCGAAGCGACGCCGAGATGGCGCGCGATCGTGGCGAAATCGGATTGCGGCGCCGCGAGCTCGAAGGTCATCGGCCGCAGCGTGATGGTCTCGACGCGAACGGGATGGCGCAGCGGCAACGCGTCCTTGCTGGCGGAACTCATTTGGACAGGCTGCTCTCGAACTTGGGAAAAATCGGATCGGCGGCGAGGATACCCTCGAGATCGAGGGTCGCCAACTGTGCCGCTACGGCACGAGCATGGCGGGCGAGCGCCTCGGCATCAGCCTGTGGCGCAATGTTCCGACTCAGCGCGACGGCGAGTGCGTCGGGCCCGGCCGTGGCCGCGAGCGCCTCCTCATAGGCGCCGACCCGGCCATAGAAGCTGCGGCCGATCTTCTTCAAGCGCTTGGGCACCGAGACATCGCCGACGCCACCCTGGCGAAAGCCGAGCTCGAGATAGCTGAAATTGGCGTCGACGAGGTCCTGGGCCACGTCCGCCGCCGGTTCGGGCAGCTCGCGCAGCCGCCGCAGGACCAGGAAGACATGAAGCGTCAGAGCCTCGAAGCGACCCTCGAAATCATCGGGCACGCCGCCTTCCAGATAGAGCGCGGGCTCGCGCGAAGCGGCGACAATACGCCCGAGCAAGGCGTTGACCGGCACCATCCGGTCGGTCCTTCTGCCGAACAGACCGAAAATCACCGCCGCCACCCCGCTGTTTGCGCTCGCCTTGCCAAAGCCATGCTCGGGCGTTACGCCAAGCATACCCCTCATGACAAGCGCGGCCTCGCTGTCGCGTGCCTGCCGTTGGACCCTCTCCGCATGACTGCTCCGACCCGCCGCACTGTCCTGATCGGCTCGCTCGCCGCCATGTTGCCGCTCGCCGCCTGCAGCGGCACCAATCTCGGCTTTCGCGTCCCGACCTCCGCCGGCCTGAACGAAGAATTCACGCGCGGCTTCGTCATGGATGACGATCTCATCGCCAAGGTCAGGCCGGGCATGGATGTGCAGACGGTGCTGACCACGCTCGGCACGCCTTCGACGACCTCGACCGTCGGCAACCGCACCTTCTACTACATCAGCCAGACCGTGCGCCGCCGCTTCCAGTTCCAGGACTTCACGGTGATCGACCAGCGCGTGCTGGTGATCTATTTCAACAAAGCCTTCAAGGTCGAGCGCATCGCCAATTACGGCCTGCAGGACGGCGTGATCTTCGACTTCATCAGCCGCACCACCCCGACCGGCGGCGAGGAGCAGAGCTTCCTGCGCAACCTGTTCCGCGGCGTCACCAAGTTCAATCCGCTCGGCTCCTGAGCAAACCTGCTCAACGGCGAAACAGAAAAGCCCTGAGGCGCTGCCGCAGGACTTTCTGTGATCAGCGCTCGCTCAACTCGTTGGTGGCTTGCGCCCCGGCAGTGTCATCGCGAACACGCCGATCACGACCAGCGCGAGCCCGGCCCAGGCGGTCGGACTCAGGCGCTCGCCGAGAAAGATCACGCCGATGGCGACGCCGGTCGGTACGCGCAGATAGGCGACCGAAGTCGCCCCGACCGTGCCGAGCCGGTCGATCAGCCGGAAATAGATGATGAAGGCGAGCGCGGTCGAGAATACCGACAAGGCCAGCAGCGCCTGGATCGAGCTGGCCGACGGCGCGAGCGTCCAAGGCCGGTCGACGAGCAGGCTGAAGGGGATCAGGATCGCAGCGCCGCAGATCAGCGAGCCCGCCGCCGGCATGATCGGATCGAGCCCCTTGAAGTTGCGGCCGAACAGCGCCGCGCCGCCATAGCAGGCCGCGGCCGCGACCAGAGCAAGCTGCGCCCAGAGCTCGCGGCCGAAACCCGACAGCGCCTCGACGCCGATGATCAGGCAGACCCCGAGCATGCCGGCGGCGACGCCGAAGAGCTTGCGCCCGGCGGCCGCCTCGGCGCGGAAGAACAACAGGCTCAGCAGGAAAGCGAAGATCGGCGAGCCGGCGTTCAGGATCGAAGCCAGGCCCGCCTCGACGCTGGTCTCGGCCCAGGCGATCAGCGTGAAGGGCACGGCGCTGTTCAGGCAGGCCTGGATCAGGAATCGCCGCCAGATCACGGGCTCGCGCGGCAGGGCGAGTCCGCGCAAGTGGATGACGACAAGCAAAATCGCGCCGGCGATCAGGGTGCGCGCCGCGATCAGCGTCAACGGCGGGATCGTCTCGACGCCAAGCCTGATGAAACTGTAGGAGGCGCCCCAGAGTGTCGCCAGCACGAGCAGCAGGGCAATGTCCGTCGCGTGTCCGGAGCGTACAGGGGCTGAAGCGGCTGGGGCGGTCATCGGGCTCTCCTTGGATCGGGCCGACCATGACAGCTGGCGACAGGCCGGTCGTGCAGGAACGCTACGGATCTGGCCGTAGGCTCGGAGCTTGATTCAGCTGCCTCGCGAATTGATTCCATTTCAGCGCGTAAGATATTGCGAGCAAAAGAAAAACCCCGCGGATCGCTCCGCGGGGCCAGGCCTTGTTCAGGCGGGTCTCGCCGCTCAGCTATGCGCCAGGATGGCGAGCAGCAGGAGCGCGATGATGTTGGTGATCTTGATCGCCGGGTTCACGGCGGGGCCGGCCGTGTCCTTGTAGGGGTCGCCGACGGTGTCGCCGGTAACCGAGGCCTTGTGAGCCTCCGAGCCCTTCATGTGGCGCACGCCGTCCTTGTCGACAAAACCGTCCTCGAAGCTCTTCTTGGCATTATCCCAGGCGCCGCCGCCCGAGGTCATCGAGATCGCGACGAAGATGCCGGTGACGATGACGCCCATCAGCATGGCGCCGACCGCCGCGAAGGCCTGGTTCTTGCCGGCGATGGCGTTGATGACGAAGAAGGTCACGAAGGGTGCGAGCACCGGCAGCAGCGAAGGCACGATCATTTCCTTGATCGCCGCCTTGGTCAGCAGGTCGACGGCGCGGGCATAGTCCGGCCGCTCCGTACCCGCCATGATGCCCGGCTTCTCACGGAACTGCCGGCGCACCTCCTCGACGACCGAACCGGCGGCGCGACCCACCGCGGTCATGCCCATGCCACCGAAGAGGAAGGGGATCAGGCCACCGAGCAGCAGGCCGACGACGACGAAGGGGTTCGACAGCGAGAAATCGACGCTGACGCCCTTGAAGTACTGGAAGGTCGTCGAGCCCGCCTTGTTGGCCTCGGCCACGAAGTAGTTGAGGTCCGAGGTATAGGCGGCGAACAGCACCAGCGCGCCGAGCCCCGCCGAGCCGATCGCATAGCCCTTGGTGATCGCCTTGGTGGTGTTGCCGACCGCATCGAGCGCGTCGGTGGACTGGCGGACCTCCTTGGGCAGGCCGGCCATCTCGGCGATGCCGCCGGCATTGTCGGTGACCGGGCCGAAGGCGTCGAGCGCGACGACGACGCCGGCGAGCGCCAGCATGGCGGTGGTGGCAATGGCGATGCCGAACAGGCCGGCGAGGCCATAGGCGACGATGATGCCGGCGATGATCACGATGGTCGGCAGCGCCGTCGATTCCAGGGACACCGCAAGGCCCTGAATGACGTTGGTGCCGTGGCCGGTGACCGAGGCCTGGGCGATCGAGACCACCGGGCGCTTGCCGGTGCCGGTGTAGTATTCGGTGATGACGACGATCAGCAGCGTCACGGCGAGACCGACCAGCGAGCAGGCGAAGAGGCCCCCCGAGGTGAAGGCGACGCCCTGCCCCGTGGTGAACTGGGCCGAGAAGCCGCCGAACATCACATGCGTCACCGCCGCGATCGCACCGATCGAGAGCACGCCGGCGGCGATGAAGCCCTTGTAGAGCGCGCCCATGATCGACTGGTTGGCGCCGAGCTTGACGAAGAAGGTGCCGATGATCGAGGTCACGACGCAGGCCGCGCCGATCGCCATCGGATACAGCATCATCGTGTTGAGAACCGGCTGGCCGGCGAAGAAGATCGCGGCGAGCACCATGGTCGCGACCAGGGTCACGGCATAGGTCTCGAACAGGTCGGCGGCCATGCCGGCGCAGTCGCCGACATTGTCGCCGACATTGTCGGCGATGGTCGCCGGATTGCGCGGATCGTCCTCGGGAATGCCGGCCTCGACCTTGCCGACGAGGTCGGCGCCGACATCGGCGCCCTTGGTGAAGATACCGCCGCCGAGACGGGCGAAGATCGAGATCAGCGAGGCGCCGAAGCCGAGCGCCACCAGCGAATCGATGACGACGCGGCTGGAGGGCGCGAAGCCCTTCATCGAGGTCAGGAAGCCGTAATAGACGGCGACGCCGAGCAGAGCGAGGCCGGCGACCAGCATGCCGGTGACCGCGCCGGCCTTGAAGGCGACGTCGAGCCCCTGGCCGAGCGACTGCATCGCCGCCTGGGCGGTGCGGACATTGGCGCGCACCGAGACGTTCATGCCGATGAAGCCCGCGACGCCGGAAAGCACGGCGCCGATCAGGAAGCCGATGCCGACATAGGCCCCGAGCAGCCAGGTGAGGCCGACGAAGAGCACGACGCCGACCATGGCGATGGTGACGTATTGCCGCTTGAGATAAGCCTGCGCGCCCTCTGCGACAGCGCCGGAAATCTCCTGCATGCGCTGATTGCCGGCGTCGCGTTTCATCACGTCGCTATAGGCCCAGATGCCGTAGACGATCGAAAGCGCACTCAGAAGTATGATGATGAGCAAGGCCGACATCGACTTTCCTGTCCCTGAGATCTGCATCTGGGGCAGGACGCCCCGACGGAGCCGGCTTGTCGCCGGTCTGTTGAACGCCAGGGACTGCTCTTCCGGGCTCTAGAATCGCGCCCGTAGCGCCGATCGCCAGTGTCTGCCGAATTGTTGCCAAGTTTCCGACGGAATCGCAAACCCGACAACTGACAATTCGGCAGGCTTGTCAGGCGGCGGCGGAACGGCGGCGCAGACCCTGCCAAGCGACCAGGACGAGCGCGACCGCCACCGGCGGGAAAACCAGCCAGTTGACGCTGTCCCATCCGCCGGCGCTGAGCAGGCCGCCGGCCGAGAAGGAGGCGATGGCGACCGAGCCGAAAACCAGGAAATCGTTGGCGGCCTGGACCTTGACCCGCTCCTCCGGGCGATAGCAGTCGGTGACCAGCGCGGTCGCGCCGATGAAGCCGAAATTCCAGCCGACGCCGAGCAGGACGAGCGCGATCCAGAAATGCGCAACGCTGAGCCCGGAAAGGCCGACGATAGCCGCGACGGCGGTCAGCAGCAGGCCGAGCGCGGTGATCTTCTCCTTGCCGTAGCGGGCGATCAGGCGCCCTGTGAAGAAGCTCGGCCCGAACATCGAGAGCACATGCCACTGGATGCCGAGGGCGGCATCGCCGATCGAATGGCCGCAGGCGACCATGGCGAGCGGCGCCGCGGTCATCACGAAGCTCATCAGCCCGTAGGCCACCAGCGCCGCCGTCACCGAGGCGACGAACTTCGGCTGGCGCATGATCTCGGAGAGCGGCCGGCCGCCGCCGGAGCGCTTCTCGACCACGGGCGGAGCGCGCAGCAGAAGGATGACGCCGACGGCGAGCAGAGCGAGCCCGCCCTGCGCCAGGAAGCTCGCGGCGAAGGGCGCGGCCGGCGTCAGGTCGCGCGTCCAATAGACCGATTGCGGGCCGATCACGCCGCCGACCAGCCCTCCGAGCATCACCCAGGAGATGGCGCGCGGCTTGAAGGCTTCGCTCGCCGTGTCGGCCGCGGCGAAGCGATAGCTCTGCACAAAGGAGCCGTAGACACCGCAGAGGAAGGTGCCGATGCAGAACAGCCAGAACAACCGGCTGCCGGTGCCGCTGGCGGCGATGCTGGCGCCGACGATGCCGATCAGCGCCCCGATCAGATAGCCGTTGCGGCGGCCGAGCCGGCGCATCAACATCGCCGCCGGGATGACGCCGCAGGCGATGCCGAGCTGCATCAGGCTGACCGGTACGGTGGCGAAGGCCTGGTCGGTAACGAGTTGCGAGCCGACGATGCCACCGAGCGAGACGACGATGGCGGGGCTGGCGCCGCCGAGCGACTGGGCGCAGGCGAGGACGACCGCATTGCGCTTCGCCAGGGTGTCGTCGCTCACCGGAACATGCTGGTTCATTTGCAGGCCGCCGACTTTCCGCGGCCGGGGCCGCTCTCAGAAATGAACGAAGGAGCCTCGCGCAAAGCTGCGCGGCCTGCCCGCCTCGCTGTATCGCACGGTCCCTGCCTCCGCCGTAACGCGGCCGATGCGCGCAAGACCGAGTCCTGCCGCCTGCGCCGCGGCGGCAAGGGAAGGAAATTCCACCTCGGACGCCGTGCAGAGAATTTCGTAGTCGTCGCCGCCGGTCCAGGCCAGTTCCGCCAATGCGGGATCAGCCATGACGGCATTGCGGGCCGCGGCCGAGAGCGGCACCGTGTCGAGCTCGATCTCGGCGCCGACGCGCGAGGCTGCGAGCAGCTTGCCGAGGTCGCCGACGAGCCCGTCCGAGACGTCCATCGCCGCCGAGGCATGAAGCTGCAGGGCCTGGGCGAGCGCCAGACGCGGCTGCGGATGCAGATAGCGATCGGCCAGGAAGGCGCGGTCGGCCTCGCAGAGGCGGGCGACCCAACCCGGCCTGTCCGGGCCGTGCGCCCGCAGGCCGAGCGCGCCATCGCCGATCGTCCCCGTGACCAGCACGAGATCGCCGGGCTTGGCGCCCGAGCGCAGCACCATCCGCCCGGCAGGCACGCTGCCGAAGGCGGTGATCGAAAGCGTCAGCGGGCCGGTCGTCGAGACCGTGTCCCCGCCGATCAGCGGGCAGCCCGCCTCGCCCGCGACAGCCGCGAGCCCTTGGGCGAAGGCTGCGAGCCAATCCTCGGCCCAGCCCTTGGGCAAAGCGAGCGTCAGCACGAAACCGTCGGGCCGCGCGCCCTTGGCGGCGAGATCGGAGAGGTTGACCGCCAGCGCCTTGCGCGCAATCGAGCCGGCGGGGTCGTCCGGGAAGAAGTGCACGCCGGCGACCAGCGCGTCGGCGGTGACGACGAGCTCGTAGCCCCGCGCCGGCCGCAGCAGCGCCGCATCGTCGAGAAGCCCGAGGCCGTCACGGCCGGCGATCGGGGCGAAATGCCGGGCGATCAGCTCGAATTCACCGGGTCGCGCGTCTTCTCTCGACATTGCGATCTCACTTGCCAAGTGCAGCCCTCACCCTGAGGAGCCCCGAAGCGGCGTCTCGAAGGATGCTTCAGAGGATGCCAAGGGTGCAATCTGGTTCATCCTTCGAGACGCCGCTCCTGGCGGAACGGCTCCTCAGGATGAGGGCTCGGAGGTTGCCCTCCTGCTCACGCCGCCGGGACGTCGAATTCCTCGGCGCGGAACTCGCGGGCGAGCTTGTCGAGCACGGCGTTGACCATGCCGATCTCCTCGCCCTGGTAGAAGGTGCGGGTGACCGCGACATATTCCGAAATCACGGCGCGCGCCGGCACGTCCTTGCGGAAGGCCAGCTCATAGGCACCGGCGCGCAGCACCGCGCGTACCACCGCCTCGACGCGCTTCAGCGGCCAGCCCGCGGCGAGCGCATCGTCCACGGCGCGGTCGACCAGACGCTGCTCGCTGACGACGCCGCCGAGCAGGTCGCGGAAGAAATTCAGCTCGGCTTTCGGCAGCTCGATCTCCTCGACCTCCTTGCCGATCCAGAAATGCTCGAACTCGGCCATGGCCTCGACCACGCCGCGCCCGCCGACCTCCATCTGGTAGAGCGCCTGCACGGCCGCCAGCCGGGCGCCGCGGCGCATCTCGGCCCGGCTCATTTCGACTCCTCCACCAGCGAGCGCTTGTAGCGCAGCACCGAGAGCGCAGCTTCAGCCGCGCCGCCGCCCTTGTCCATCTCGGAACGATTGGCACGGGCCCAGGCCTGGGCCTCGTTCTCGACGGTCAGGATGCCGTTGCCGAGCGGCAGGGCGAAGGCGACGGAGAGGTCCATCAACGCGCGCGAGCTCTCGCCGGCGACGATGTCGTAATGACCGGTCTCGCCCCGGATCACGGTGCCGAGCGCGACCACCGCCTCATAGGGATCGACAGCCTCGTCGGCGGCACGCAAGCCGATGACGATCGCAGACGGGATCTCGAGCGCGCCGGGAACGGTGACGCGATCGACGCGGCAGCCGGCCTTTTCGAGCACGGCGAGCGCGCCCTGCAGCAGTTCGTCGGCGAGGCCGTCATAGAAGCGGGCCTCGACCACGAGGACGCGTGCGCCGTCGAGCGGGGCGGCTGAGGCAGCCGATGATTGCCGGGGTCCGGCCATGCGGGAATTCCTTCTGGTATCGTCGAGGCGCCTTCGACCAGGTCGAAAGCAATCAAGCCCTCGTCCTGAGGAGCCGTTTCGTCAGAAATGGCGTCTCGAAGGATGGTCCAGAGCGCGCTGGACCATCCTTCGAGACGCCGCTGCGCGGCTCCTCAGGATGAGGGCTGAGGCAGGACCGGCTCTTAGCCCTGCCCGCGCGCCTCCGCAAGCCGCGCGGCATACCGCGCCATCAGATCGACCTCGACATGAACGCCGTCCTCCTGCTTGCGCTGCCCCCAGGTGGTGACACTGAAGGAATGCGGGATCAGCAGGACGGTGAACACGTCGTCCTCGACTGTGTTGACGGTCAGCGAGGTGCCGTCGAGGCAGATCGAGCCCTTGGCCGCGATGAAGCGGGCGAGGCCCTGCGGCGCGCGGATATGGAAGCGCGCCGTCGCCCCCCAGGGCTCATCCGGATCGGGCGCGATGGCATCGACCTTGATGATCCTGCCGACGCCGTCGACATGGCCGGTGACCAGATGGCCGCCGAGCTCGTCGCCCATCTTCAGCGAGCGCTCGAGATTGATCGGCGTCCCGACATCCCAGTCGCCGACCAAGGTCTTGGACAGCGTCTCGGCCGCAGCCTCGACCTGGAAAACGCAGCCCGGCTCGCCATCCTCGCGCGGGCTCAGGGCGGTCACGGTGAGACAGACGCCGGCGCAGGCGATCGATGCGCCGATCTCGATGCCCTCTGCCTCCCAAGGGCAGGAGATGGCGAGCCGCTTCAGGCTCGGCCCCATCTTCCGCGCCTGGGTGACGGTGCCAATGGCGGTGACGATGCCGGTGAACATCAGGCAATCCTCGTGAAGTGCTGGAAACGGTCCTGGCCGATGATCCCGGCTTCGGCGATGGCGTACATCTTGGGATCGGCGAGCAGCGCCGCAAGGCCCGGCCGCACGGCGACGACGCCGGCTTCGCCGAGCACGATCGGCGAGGTCGAGACGATGACCTCGTCGGCAAAGCCGGCCAGCGCCAGCCTTTCACCGATGGTCGGCCCGCCCTCGGAAAAGACCCGGGTGATGCCGCGTGCCGCGAGCAGCCGCAGCGCCTCGCCGAGATCGAGATGGCCGTCGGCGGCGCGTCCGACGCGCATCACCTCGACGCCGGCGGCGACGAGGCGCGCCTCGGCCTCGACCGGCGCGTCCTCTGCCGCGATCACCCAGACCGGCACTTCGCCGGCGCCGCGCACCAGCTGGGAATCCAGCGGCAGGCGCAGATTGGAATCGAGCACGACCCGGACCGGCGAACGAATCTCCAGCCCGGCGAGCCGCACGGTCAGGAGCGGATCATCGGCAAGGACGGAGCCGATACCGAGCATGATCGCGTCGTAACGGGCACGCTCGCGGTGAACCCATTCACCGGCTTCCGGACAGGAAATCCTGATGCGGGCCCGCCCTGCCCCGCCGGCGAAGCCGTCGGCGGTACGCGCCACCTTGAAGGTCACCATCGGCCGGCCCTGCGTGACCCGCAGCACATGGCCGCAATGGCTGCGCTGCGCCTGATCTTCGAGCACGCCGGTGACCACCTCCACCCCGGAACTGCGCAGGAGTGCATGGCCGAGCCCGGCGATGCGGGGGTTGGGATCGTCCATGGCCGAGACGACGCGGCGCACGCCAGCGAGCAGGGTGCGCTCGACGCAAGGGGTGCCGCCGCGCAGGGTCCGGTGCGAGCAGGGCTCCAGCGTCACATAGAGCGTGCCCCCTGCCGCCGCGGAACCGGCCTGCTCGAAGGCCATCGCCTCGCCATGCGGTCGGCCGCCAGGCTGAGTGTGGCCGGCCCCGACGACGACCGGTCCCTCCGGCCCATCGCGGGTCACCACGGCCCCGACCGATGGGTTCGGCCAGGTCTGGCCGAGGCCGCGCGCACCGAGTTCCAGCGCCTGGCGCATGAAGGCGCGGTCGATCTCGTCGCGATCAGACATCGTCGCGCGGCCTGGCCCCTTCGCCGACGGGCTCGGCTTCGCCCTCCCCCTCATCGCTGCTGAGCTGGCCGAGCAGCTCCTCGAAATCGCGGGCCTCGCGGAAATTCCTGTAAACCGAGGCGAAGCGGACATAGGCGACGTCGTCGAGCGATTTCAGCCCTTCCATCACCAGCTCGCCGATGGTCGAGCTCATGATCTCCGCCTCGCCCGAACTTTCGAGCTGGCGCACGATACCGTTGACCAGCCGTTCGATACGCTCGGGAGCCACGGCGCGCTTGCGCAAAGCGACCTCGATCGAGGTCTGCAGCTTGTCACGATCGAAGGCGGTGCGCCGGCCCGAGCGCTTGACCACGGTGAGCTCGCGCAGTTGCACCCGCTCGAAAGTAGTGAAGCGGCCACCGCAATCCGGGCAGACGCGCCGGCGCCGGATCGAGGCGTGATCGTCGGTCGGCCGCGAATCCTTCACCTGGGTGTCGAGCGAGCCGCAATAAGGACAGCGCATACCTTGGGCCTCGAGGGTTGCTTGAGGGACGATACCGTCCGCGGCCCTTCCTTGCCCCAGCCATGCCGTCGCAGGCCAGCGAAAAACGACCGGGCGGCGGCAAGGGGGCAAGCGCAATATCGCATGGCGCTATGACCGATGAAGGGAAGCACCTCGCAAAAAAGACGCAGGGCGAGCTGCCTTCTCATGCCAAGATGGAACCTGCGACCCGCCTGCCCTTCACCGTTTGCGCTGCCTGCCGATCCCCATCGCTCGCCAATCGGAGTTTTGCAGATGTCCAACGACACTACGGGCGACGCCTTCGGCGGCCTGGTCGTGCTGGCGTTCGACCTTCTCGACAGCGAGATCCACAGGTCTCCCGAACGTCTCGCCGAGATCCTCAAGAGCCCGGTCGTGCTGGCGACCGCCCAGAAGGGGCTCTTGAGCTTCGCGAATGCCAAACTCAAGAGCCAGACCACCCAGCTCTCGCCGGACGACATCCAGAAACTCCGCTCGATCGGCGACGATGTTCTGTCCAAGGCCGCCGACGAATACTTCAAGCAGATCAAGAAATCGTCGGCGTACAAATCCCTGGAGAAGCAGGTCGATGCCTTCAAGCAGGCGGCCGGCTCGTCAGCGCTCGGCGTCTGGGTCGATCAGCACAAAGGCGTCGTCTATGTCGTCGGCGCGGCGCTCGCGCTCGGCGCAGGCGCGGCACTGTTCGTCACCAAGCCGAACAGCGGAGCGGTGACGCTCGGCCTGCAGCAGCTGGAGAAGCTGCAGTTCGAGGTCGTCAAGCTCGGCGCGCTGAAGCTCGGCGTCGGCGGCATCGTCTTCGACCCGACGGCCGAACTCGTCGGCGCCAAGCTGACCGGCAAGCTGAAATGGGACAGGCTGAAGCTCGATCTCTCGCTTCAGGTGGTGACCAGATCTGCGGCCATCGACAAGGTGGAAGGCGAGGTCATGGTCAAATACGGCTCCTTCGACCTCACCGGCATCGTCAAGAAGGACGTCAGCAAGCCGACCGTCGATCTCAACCTCAAGCTCAGCGCGACGGAGGATCACTTCAACGTCGCGGTCGCCGCACAGGTCAAGGACGGGCAGTTCGGCGGCAGCGCCGCGGCCGGCTACAAGGTCACGAAGGGGCTCGACCTCAGCGCGGAACTCAGCCGGACCGGCCGGGGCGACGCGCCCGGCGGACCGGAGAACCTGTTCATGATCAAGCTGACCGGGACGTTCCCCTAAAGATCGCCCCGGCCGGAGCCTGCTCAGTAGATCGGGAAGCGCGCCGTCAGCGCCTGCGCCTTGGCCTTCACCGCCTGCTCGACCGCGGCATTGCCCTCCTCGCCATTCGCAGCAAGCCCGTCGAGCACCTCGGCGATCAGCTCGCCGACGCGCTGGAACTCGGCGATGCCGAAGCCGCGCGAGGTCGCCGCCGGGGTGCCCAGGCGGATGCCGGAGGTGACCATCGGCTTCTCCGGATCGAAGGGGATGCCGTTCTTGTTGCAGGTGATGTGCGCGCGTCCCAGCGCGGCCTCAGCGGCCTTGCCGGTGATCTTCTTCGAGCGCAGGTCGACCAGCATCAGATGGTTGTCGGTGCCGCCGGTGACGAGGTCGAAGCCCTTGCTCTTCAGCGTCTCGGCCAGCGCCTTGGCATTGGCGACGACGGCATGGGCATAGGTCTTGAACTCGGGCTGCAGCGCCTCGTGGAAGGACACGGCCTTGGCGGCGATGACATGCATCAGCGGCCCGCCCTGCAGGCCCGGGAACACCGCCGAGTTGATCTTCTTGGCGATCGCCTCGTCATTGGTCAGCACCATGCCGCCGCGCGGACCGCGCAGGGTCTTGTGCGTGGTGGTGGTGACGACATGGGCGTGCGGGAACGGCGAGGGATGGGCGCCGCCGGCGACGAGACCGGCGAAATGGGCGATGTCGACCATGAAATAGGCGCCGACCTTGTCGGCGATCTCACGGAAGCGGGCGAAATCCCAATGACGGGCATAGGCCGAGCCCCCGGCGACGATGAGCTTCGGCTTGTGCTCGACCGCGAGGCGCTCCATCGCGTCATAGTCGATCTGCTGGTCGACGACGCAGACGCCGTAGGGCACGACCTTGAACCACTTGCCCGACTGGTTGACCGGCGCGCCATGGGTGAGATGGCCGCCGGCGGCGAGATCGAGCCCCATGAAGGTGTCGCCGGGCTGCATCAGTGCCATGAACACGGCCTGGTTGGCCTGGCTGCCGGAGTTCGGCTGGACATTGGCGAACCCACAATCGAACAACCGGCAGGCACGCTCGATCGCCAGCTTCTCGGCGATGTCGACGAACTGGCAGCCGCCATAATAGCGCCGGCCGGGATAGCCCTCGGCATATTTGTTGGTCATCACCGAGCCCTGCGCCTCGAGCACGGCGCGCGAGACGATGTTCTCGGAGGCGATCAGCTCGATCTCGTCGCGCTGGCGACCGAGCTCGAGTTCGATCGCGCGGGCGATCTCGGGATCGCGATCGGCGAGCGAAGCGGCGAAGAAGGAGTTCGAGAGATGCTTCTCGGGGGCGGCGTCACGGCTCATGGTCTGCTCCATCGACGCGCCGCCTGCGGCCGGCACGGTGCCGACCCGAGGCGCGTCCGTTTGGCTTGGTCGCGAGGCCGGCGCAACCCTTGCCCGGCGCTGGCGCGTGCTTAGACCATGCCCGGCAAAAGGGGAATGCGGTTTTGTCGCCGTAGAGGCGCAACCGGTGCGTGCCGTCGTCGCGTCAGAAGAGTCCGCTACAAGCGCCGTCGCAATTTCGCCGTCTCAGCGGCGGAACCATGACGAAGTCCGGGCGTTGCTCATCCAGCGGCGGAGGCGACCATGGGCTTCGGACTTCTCGAAATCGCGATCGTGATGAGCTGCATCTCGATCCTCGGCTACATCATCGCCGACAATTTCGTCTGACGGCGGGATCGAACGTGCCGAAGAGAACACTGACAACAGAAAGGGCTCCCGGACAGCTGTCCGGGAGCCCTTATCAACTGGACGGCAGGAAAGACCTGCTCAGATGTCCTGCTCGCCCTGGAGCCGGGCGACCGGGACCGGGCCGAGCCCGTCCTTGTTGTAGATGTCCTCGCGGAACTGCACGCCGCCATCGGGCGTCGCCCAGGCGGTGATGTAGACCCAGTAGCAGGGTACGGGGTTGGCGATGCGGGCGTTGATGCGCTCGCCGGACTGGATCGTCTCGTCGATCTTGGCGCGATCCCAGCCGGGCGTCTCCTTGAGCAGGAAGGTGATGTAGTCGCGCACGTTCTGGACGCGGATGCAGCCCGAGGAGACGAAGCGGAAATCGTCGCCGAAAATGCCCTTGGCCGGCGTATCGTGCATGTAGACGCCATGCGGGCTGGGGATATTGATGCGCACGAAACCGAGCGAGTTGAACTCGCCGCCCGGATCCTGGCGGAAGGTGTAGCGCGTCGCCTCGTCCGAGTTCCAGTTGACCCGCTCGGGCGCGATCTCGCCGCTCGGGCCGATGATGCGGATCCGGTTCTCCGTGAGATAGCCCGGCTGCTTGCGCATCATCGGGATCAGATCCTTGCGGATGATCGATGCGGGCACGGTCCAGGTCGGGTTGAAATTGACCTCGGGAATCTTGGTCTGCAGCAGCGGCGACTGGCGGTCGGCCTTGCCGACGCCCGCGGCGTGGCGGGTCGCGACATGGCCGTTCTCGACGGTCTCGATCGCAGCCGCCGGGATATTGGCGACGACGTAGCGGTTGCCGAGATTGCCCGACCAGGTGCGCAGCCGGACGACGTTGGTCTCGAGCTGGCGGATACGCCGCTCGATCGGCACGTTCAGCGCGTTCAGGGTGGCGCGGTTGACGCTGCCGGTGGTCGACAGGCCCATGCGTGCCTGGAAGCGGCGCACCCCGCCCTCGACATAGGAATCGAAGACATTGCTGGTTCCGACCGACGCATCGAGATCGCCGGTGATGATCAGGCGCTGGCGCAGCTGCACGACGCCCTGCCCCTTCGAGCCCACGGCGAGACGATCACCGACCTGCAGTGCCGGCCAGCCGCCGCGCGCGGCGAGATCGCGATAGTTCGCGATCGCCTGCTCGGTCGCGGCGAGCGCCGCCGGGGACAGCATCGGGGTAGAGGAGCGCAGCACCACATTGCGGGCGCCCGCATCGTAGTTCTGGCGCCATTCGGCCTGCTGGGCGAAAGCCGGCAGGCTGACGCCGGCGGCGGCGCTCGAAAACAGGGCCAGCACCGTCTCGCGACGCGTCAGGCTGATATGCGGCATCGATCGTACCCCTCGGACTTCGCAGTCAACATAAAGCGGGACGAAACCCGCCCCTTCAGCACGGCCGGGCCGCGCTGGTTGCTGGGGACGATCCCCTACCACAGTTAACACGCTATGATGAGAGCGGCATTTTTGGGGCGACGTTGCGTCGCGTTCAATTGTGCTTGATCGGTGCCGGGCTATCGCCGGCAGTCGCAGCGGCGCACCCCGGCCCTCCGGCCGGGGGGATTTGCGGATCGGACGGCAGCGCGCGGCCTCAGAGCTTGTAGCGGATCTGGTCGGTCCAGAAGCGCTCGAGACGCAGCAGGGCGTTGTTCATGCGCTCGAAATCGTCGGTCGCGATGCCGCCGATCTGCTCGACCGTGCGAACGTGCTTGTCATAGACGCCCTTCACCAGGTTGTGCACCTCGTGGCCCTTCTCGGTCAGGCTGATGCGCACCGAACGCCGGTCGATCCGCGAACGGGCATGGTGCAGGAAGCCGAGCTCGACCAGCTTTTTGACGTTGTAGGACACGTTCGAGCCGAGATAGTAGCCGCGGGTCCGCAACTCGCTGGCGCTGAGCTCGGCATCGCCGATATTGTAGAGCAGCAGGGCCTGGACGCTGTTGACGTCGTCGCGGTTGCGACGCTCGAATTCGTCCTTGATGACATCGAGCAGACGCCGATGCAGGCGCTCCACCAAGGTGAGCGACTCAAGATAAAGCGGCTTCACCTTGAGTTGAACTTCCTCTGACACGGCCGGAGCCGCAGTCTTTACGTTGCTTTTCATGGTATATCCCGCCTGTTGTATACCGGCCAGGATTTGTCTCCCGGTCCGCTTCTGAGAGACACCATAGGGAGGGCGGATGAAAACGAGTTTAAATATCAGGATGAATCAGGGATTTACCCATTTGGGTGAATGCGAAATGAACCGCAAATCCCTTAAGCTAAAGCGTTTCTTACCATGGCCACTCGCATTCGAGCGGCCGCAGCGCGTTCAGTCCTCCTGGTTTTCGGCCGCCCAGGTCGCTACGAAATAGGCCAGCATCAGCATGACATAGCTGCCGATCAGCACCGGCGAGAGCGGCAGCCAGCGCGGGAAGAAGAAGCCGAGCAGGAGCTGGCTCATCGCCGCCAGCAGCCAGAGCACGCCGCCCCAGGTCGCGGTCAGCCAGAGGCCGACGGCGGCAACGAGATCGAACACCGCGAAATAGACGGTGATCGCCTGGAAGGTCAGCGGACGCGCTTCGAAGGGGGGGACGGCATCGGCGCCGAGACCGAGGATCACGGCCCATTGCAGCAGCCCCTTCGCCATCCAGGCGACGGAGAGCAGGCGCAGCAGCCAGACCAGCATCGTCCGCCAGCGCCTGCCGCCGGACTTGCCCTCACCGGCAGCGCCGCCGGACTGGCTGCGCAGGACATCGCTCTCGCGCGTCAGGCTCACGCCGGGCGGCCCAGAACGAGTTCAGTCGCCCCCAGCGGCGCGAAATGGGCCTCGACAGCCGCCGGATCGAGCGCCTCGATGCTGGCCGGCTGCCAGACCGGGGCCTGATCCTTGTCGATCACCACCGCCCGGACGCCCTCATAGAAATCCTGGCCATGGGCGATACGCGAGACGATTCGGAACTCCAGCGCCATGGCTCCGGCGAAATCGAGGGATGCACCGCGACGCATCTGCTCGAAGACGATGGCGACACTGGTCGGCGATTTCGCCCTGATGGTGGCGAGCGCCTTGGTGGCGAAGGCTTCGCCTGCGGCGGCGCCCGCCTCCAGACGCGCGAGGATGCCGGCCAGCGTCGGCGCGCCGAAAGCGGCGGCCATGGCCTGGCGCTCGGCGAAGAGCTTGCCGGGCGCGACCGGCTGCGCGAAGGCGGCGAGGATCTCGTCGACCGGCGCGGTTCCGGTCAGTGCCTCGGCGAGCTCGCCCATGCGGGCCGAGGCGGCGGCATGCGTCGCCAGACCTAAGGCCAGCGCATCGCCCTGGCCGACACGGTCACCGGTCAAGGCGAGGTAGACGCCGGCGGCATCCGGCAGGCGCGGCAGCGCGAAGGTCGCCCCGACATCCGGGAAGAAGCCGATGCCGACCTCGGGCATGGCGAAGAGATAGCGCTCGCCGGCGACGCGATGGCTGCCATGCAGCGAGATACCGACGCCGCCGCCCATGACGATGCCGTCGATCAGCGAGATATAGGGCTTGGGATAGGCCTTGATCCGCGCATTCAGGATGTATTCCTCGCGCCAGAAGGCGAGCATCTCGTCCTGCCGGCCGGCCTTGCCGAAATCGTGGAGGGCGCGAATGTCGCCGCCGGCGCAGAACGCCTTCTCGCCGGAGGCGGTCACGACGATGCGGGTCACCGCCGGGTCGTTCTCCCAGGCGTCGAGCGCGCGCGCAAGCTCGCGCACCATGCCATGGCTCAGCGCGTTGAGCGCCTTGGGACGGTTGAGCAGGACGAAACCCGCCGCACCGCGCCGCTCGCAGATGATCTCCTGGTCCTGCGTCATGTCCGAAATGCCATCCTGCTGTCGCTTCCGGTTCTGGAAGCCGTGGCCGGGCTTGTCAACGCGAGGCGGCAGACACCCCGCCCGGGCCTGGGCGCACGGCGCGACACGCCGGGCCGGCATGCGACGCCAGTACCTGTTTTGGAATGGTTCCGATGTGCTAAAGCAACGCTCAAGACTGCTGTCGGGCAGGTTGGAGGCGTTCATGGCATCTCGGGTTGTGCGGTCCTTTCCCGCCCCGCAAGCAAGACTGGTCGAGGCCCCGACCTCGACCTCCCTCGGCCTCACCCGCCGCATGCGCCGCAACCGCAAGGCCGACTGGTCGCGCCGCCTCGTGCGCGAGAACCTGCTGACGGTCGACGACCTGATCTGGCCGATCTTCCTGATGGATTCGCGCGAAGCGCGTTCCCCCGTCGCCTGGATGCCCGGCGTCGACCGGCTCAATATCGACGAGGCGGTGCGACAGGCGGCGGAGGCCGCGGCGCTCGGTATCCCGGCCATCGCGCCCTTTCCCTTCGTCGAGCGCGAATTGCGCGACCCGACCGGCTCGGAAGCACTGAACAGCCGCAATCTGATGTGCCGGGCGGTGAGGGCGATCAAGGCGGCGGTGCCGGAGATCGGCATCATCTGCGACGCCGCGCTCGACCCCTACACCTCGCATGGCCATGACGGCGTCATGGATGGTGAGAAGGTGCTGAACGACGCCAGCGTCCACATCCTGACGCAGCAGGCCCTCGCTTTGGCCGAGGCCGGCGCCGACGTCATCGCTCCCTCCGACATGATGGACGGGCGCGTCGCCGCGATTCGTGCCGAGCTCGACGGCGCCGGGCTCGAGGACGTCCAGATCATGGCCTATGCGGCGAAATACGCGTCGGCCTATTATGGCCCGTTCCGCGACGCGATCGGCACCAATGCCACGCTGATCGGCGACAAGCGCACCTATCAGATGGACCCGGCCAATTCCGACGAGGCGATCGCCGAGGTGGCGCTCGATCTCGAGGAAGGCGCCGACATGGTGATGATCAAGCCCGGCCTGCCCTATCTCGACGTCGTGGCGCGGGTGAAGGAGACCTTCGCGGTACCGACCTTCGCCTATCAGGTCTCCGGCGAATACGCGATGATCATGGCCGCCGCCAATAATGGCTGGCTCGACGGCGACAAGGCGATGCTGGAGAGCCTGCTCGCCTTCAAGCGCGCCGGCGCCGACGGGGTGCTGAGCTATTTCGCGCCGAAGGTCGCGCGGATGCTGAAGGAACGCGGCTGAACAAGAGCCGTCATTCTCGGGCGCAGCGAAGCGCAGATCCGAGAATCTCCTGAAAGAGATGCTCGGGTCGAGCCCGAGCATGGCGCTCTGCATGAGGCATGTTCCGCGCAGCCATGAAGCGCGTTAGCCTCAGCCTCGATGCGCGCGCTGCTCACGTCGATTCTGCTCTGCCTGGCGCTCGCCTCCTGCGGGCAGCGCTTCGACACCGACCAGCGGCGCGCCTGCCGCCTGGCGATCCCGGCACTGAACCCGAGCGACAGCACGATCGTGATCGAGGGCAGCGGCCAGGGTCCGCGCCCCGGCATTTTGCGCATCGTCTACCGGGTCGAGCGGCCCGACATGCAGCCGAGGCGACGCACCATCGACTGCATCTTCGCCGGCGAGGGCACGCCGCTGCCGCGCGGCGCGCTCGCCGGCCTCGCCTCGGACGGGCGGCCGATGACCGATGCGAGCTTCCTGCTGCTGCGGCGCTTCTACCTCGAGAACAAGGCCGATCCGCCGGTCGACCCCGAGGCGACGCCGATCGCGCAGCTGCCGCTGCTGCCGCCGGGGCTCGCCTATTTCCTGCAGCAGGCGCTATCCGCCCTGCCCGCCGCCGCGGTCTATGCCCTGCTCGCCAGCGCCTATGCGCTGATCTACGGGCTGAACGGCCGCATCATCCTGACCTTCGGCGAATTCTCGGCCCTGGGCGCCGCCGCCGCCGTGGTCGGCGTCGCCGTGGTCTTCTCGCTCGCGCCTTCGACCCCGGCCTCCGGCCTCGCCATCGCCTTCCTGGTCGCCATCGCGGTCAGCGCCATACACGGCTTCGCCATGGGTCGCTTCGTGCTGCGCCATCTCGACAAGGCCAATGGCCAGCAGGTGCTGATCGCGACGATCGGCCTCGCCATCGCGCTATCCGAGTATCTGCGTCTCGCACAAGGTGTCGAACTGCGCTGGCTGCCACCGGTGTTCAACGAGCCGCTGCCGCTGGCCCGGGCCGAGAACTTCATCGTCACGACCACGCCGGTCGGGCTCGCCATGACGACCGGTGGATTAGCTGCGGCGCTGGGACTGATCCATTACCTGCGCCGCTCCGCCTATGGCCGGGCCTGGCGGGCCGTGGCGGACGATGCCCGCACCGCCACCCTGTTCGGCATCGATGCGCGCGCCGTGCACGACCGGGCCATCGTTATCGCTTGTGCCGCCTGTGGCGCGGCCGGCGTGATCGTCACGGTGATCTATGGCGGCATGGGTTTTTCCGGCGGCTTCACACTCGGCCTCAAGGCGCTGGTCGCGGCCGTGCTCGGCGGCATCGGCTCGGTTCCGGGCGCCTGCCTCGGCGGGCTCGCCATCGCCGCCTTCGAGATGGCGTGGTCGACGGCGATGCCGCTCGAACAGCGCGACATCGCCGTCTATAGCTTGCTCGCCGTGACGCTGATCCTGCGTCCCGGCGGCTTCTTCGGCGATGGCGCGCTGTCGCCGCGCCAGGTCTGAAAAGCGCTCCGGGGGGAAAACGTGGCAGAGACCGCATTCGCCGTCAGCTTCGCCGATGTCGAGGCCGCAGCGCACACCATAGAGGGCCATGTGCTGAGGACACCGCTGATGCCGGCGCCGCGCCTCTCGGCCCTCACCGGAGCCGAGGTCCTGGTCAAGCACGAAAACATGCAGGCCACCGCCTCGTTCAAGGAACGCGGCGCGGTCAACAAGCTGCTCAGCCTCTGCGACGAGGAGAAGCGCCGCGGCGTCATCGCGATGTCGGCCGGCAATCACGCCCAGGCGGTCGCCTATCATGCCAGGCGCTTCGGCATTCCGGCGACGATCGTGATGCCGGAGCCGACGCCGCTGGTGAAGGTCGAGAACACCCGCGCCCATGGCGCCGAGGTCGTGCTCTTCGGCGAAACATTGTTCGAGGCCGCCGAGCAGGCCCGCAAACTGGCGCAGGAGAAAGGGCTGGTCTTCGTCCACCCCTATGACGATGCCGCGGTGATGGCCGGCCAGGGCACGGTCGCGCTCGAAATGCTGCGCGAGGCACCGGATCTCGACGTCCTGCTCATCCCGATCGGCGGTGGCGGGCTGATGGCCGGCAATGCTGTCGCTGCCAAGGCGCTGAAGCCCGGCATCGAATTGATCGGCGTCGAGGCGGCGCTCTACCCCTCCTTCCACAACGCGCTGCACGCAGCCGAGCTGCCGATCGGCGGCGCGACTCTGGCCGAGGGCATCGCCGTCAAGACGGTCGGCGTGCAGACCCTGCCGATCGTCAGGGCGCTGGTCTCAGACATCGTGCTGGTCGGCGAAGACCTGATCGAGCGCGCCGTCAACGCCTATGCCTGCCTGCAGCATACGCTCGCCGAGGGCGCCGGCGCGGCCGGGCTCGCCGCCATGCTGCAGCAACCCGAGCGCTATCGCGGCCGCAAGGTCGGGCTCGTTCTCACCGGCGGCAATATCGACACGCGGCTGCTGGCGGCCATCATGGTCCGCGAACTCGAGCGCGAGCAGCGCATCGCCGCCTTCCGCCTGACGGCGAGCGACCGGCCGGGCCTGCTCGGCAAGGTCGCGAGCCTGCTCGGCACGCTCGGCGCCAACATCCTCGAGGTCAGCCATGGCCGGCTCTTCCTCGACGTGCCGGCGAAGGGCGTGACGCTCGACGTCACCGTCGAAACCCGTGACGAGCACCATACCGCGGCGATCGAGCAGGCGCTGTGCCGGGAAGGTTTTGCGCCGCGGCGAATCTATCCGCGCGGCCAAGAGACCGATCGCTCCGGTCAGTGACACTTCGGGAGCGTGAATCGGTCTCCTTCTCAACGAACCAGTGCGTGATCCTGGGCGAAAGCCGCTTGCACTTTTCGGCATCGCGGGCTTGCGGAACCGGGAGGCTGATCAAACATTGTCGGAGCGGGCGCCAATTCCGATCAGCAGCCTGCCCGCACGGACAAGGAAGTCGACCACCAAATGAGCCAGCCCTCTTCCTATCGCCAGCCCCTCCCGCTGGAGGAGCGCCCGGTACAGGATACGCGCGGCGTGCTCGGCTCGCGGCTGTTCGCCTGGATCGGCGACGTCGTCATCCTGTTCTTCCTGACCTGGATCGTCCTCGTCCTGCTCGGCATCCTCGGCATCGTCACCTTCGGGCTGACCTGGCTCCTGATGGGCGGGGCGACCATCGGCGTCGCGCTCGGCTACGCCGCCATCACGATCGGCGGCCGCAAGCAGGCGACGTTCGGCATGCGCATGGCCGGCCTTCGGGTCGAAACCGCCTCCGGCGGACGCCCGGATGCGCTGGCAGCCGCGGTGCACGCGCTGTTCTTCTATGTCGCGGCCGGCACGGTCGCGCTCTGGTTCCTCGACATCCTCTGCGGCCTGGCCCGTTCCGACCGGCGCCTCGGTCACGATCTGCTGACCGGCCTGGTCGTGGTGCGCGCCTGAACCGCGCGGCGCTTGTTGCCGGCGTCGTGGGTGCTACACTCGCAGCACGCGATTGACGGAGCCCTTCGAACGTGACGCGCCCCCTGCGGGATGCTCCGCAATTCTATCTGACCTCGCCGACGCCCTGCCCCTATCTGCCGGGCCGCGAGGAACGCAAGGTGTTCACCCACCTTGTCGGCGGACGTGCGCGCGATCTCAACGACGTGCTCTCGCAGGGCGGCTTCCGGCGCTCGCAGAGCATCGCCTACCGCCCGGCCTGCGAGACCTGCCGGGCCTGCATCTCGGTCAGGATCGTCGTCGACGATTTCCGGCCGTCGCGCAGCTTCCGCAAGGTGCTGTCCCGCAACAGCGACCTGATCGGCGAGGCGCTGCCGCCGCAGCCGCGCTCGGAGCATTACTCGCTGTTCCGCACCTATCTCGACGTGCGCCATCCCGAAGGCGGCATGGCGACGATGTCGGCGCTCGATTTCGCCATGATGATCGAGGACACCCATGTCGAGACCAGCCTGGTCGAATATCGCCGGCGCGGGCCCGATAGCGGCTTCACCGGGCGCGGCCAGGGCGATCTCTTCGCGCTGGCGCTGACTGACCGGCTCAGCGACGGGCTCTCCATGGTCTATTCGGTCTATGATCCCGATCTCGAGCTGCGCTCGCTCGGCACCTTCATGGTGCTCGACCATGTCGAGCGCGCCCGCAAGCTCGGCCTGCCTTATGTCTATCTCGGCTATTGGGTCGATGGCTCACCGAAAATGGCCTATAAGGCGCGCTTCCTGCCGCAGGAGCGGCTGATGCCGCAGGGCTGGGAACGCGTCGGCTGATCGCCGAGCGGCACCGACGCCGGAAAGGCGGGAGCCATGTCTAGCGCCGGCCCGTGAGTATCTAAATCGTTTGAGATGCACGACCGGGCTGCAGAACGAGCACTTGCCCAGGCGGGCGGCAACGGGCGATAGCTAACCGCGAGGGCCGCCGCCCTCTCAGGCGGCCCGTATTGGAGGAAATATGGTCGACCAGCTGACCGAGCGCCTAGAGCGCTGCTACACCGGCGTAATTCACGACATTCTTCGCGAAATGGGGCTGAAGGACTTCGTCCTGCCGTCCGAACTGCGCCCGCTTCTGCCCGGAACCAAGCTGGCGGGTCCGGCCTTTACGCTCGAGGGCAAGACCGGCGAGTTCGACGCGCATGAGACGCTGCTCGCCTGGACCGGCCTGCTCTCGCGCGCCAAGCCCGGCCATGTCTGGGTCTGCCAGCCCAACACCGAGGGCTGCGCGCTGATGGGCGAGCTCTCGGCCGAGACCCTGAAGAACAAGGGCGTGCGCGGCTGCGTCATCGACGGCCTGGCCCGCGACACCGAGTTCATGATCGACATGGGCTATCAGGTCTACTTCAAGGCCTATACGCCGCGCGACATCGTCGGCTTCTGGCAGCCCAAGGCGGTCGAAGAGCCGATCAAGATCGGCGATGTCTGGATCCGTCCGGGCGACTTCATCCTGGGCGACCGCGACGGCGTGGTCCGTATCCCCGCCGAGATCATCGAGGAAGTGCTGACCAAGTCCGAGACCGCGATCACGGCCGAGAACAAGGTCCGTACCGCAATCCTCGCCGGAACCGACCCCCAGCAGGCCTATCTGCAGTTCGGCAAGTTCTGATGAGCCACGACCCGCGCCTGATCCTGCTCGATCCCCGCGACAACGTCTTCGTCGCGCGCACCCGCCTGCCAGCCGGCGAGGCGATCGAGACCGGTGCGGGCGCGGCGACGCTCGACCGCGATGTGCCCCTGGCACACAAGGTCGCACGCCGGGCGATCGCGCCCGGCGATAAGATCCTGAAATACGGCGCGCCGATCGGCGTCGCGACGGTCGCCATCGCCGCCGGCAGCCATGTCCATGTCCAGAACATGCGCAGCGACTACACGCCGACCTATCATCTCGAAGACGAGCGCAAGGCAGGAGCGACCCAATGAGCGAGCTCAGGGGTTATCTGCGCAGTGACGGCCGCAAGGGCATCCGCAACGTCGTCGCGGTGGCCTATCTCGTCGAATGCGCCCATCACGTCGCGCGCGAGATCGCCCTGCCCTGGCGCGAGAACGAGGTCCACGCGATCGGCTTCCCCGGCTGCTACCCGAACCCTTACGCCGAGCGGATGATGGAGCAGCTTTGCACCCATCCCAATGTCGGGGCGGTGCTGCTGATCTCGCTCGGCTGCGAGAGCTTCAACAAATACGCGCTGGAGCGCGCCGTCCGCGCGACCGGCCGCCCGGTGAAGACGATCGTCATCCAGGGCACGGGCGGAACGCGCGCCTCGATCAAGGAGGGGCGCGCCTGGGTCGAGGAGCAGCGCAGCCTGCTCGACGAGACCGAGACCGTTCCGATGGCGGTGAACGAACTGGTGATCGGCACGGTCTGTGGCGGCTCCGACGGCACCTCCGGCATCACCGGCAACCCGGCGGCCGGCCGCGCCTTCGACCAGCTCATCGCCGAGGGCGCCGCCTGCATCTTCGAGGAGACCGGCGAGCTGATAGGTTGCGAGCACATCATGGCGGCGCGCGCGATCACGCCCGAGCTCGGCGCCGAGCTGGAGAAATCCGTCGCCAAGGCGGCGCGCTATTATGCGACGCTAGGTTATGGCTCATTCGCCGCCGGCAATGCCGAGGGCGGGCTCTCGACCATCGAGGAGAAGTCGATGGGCGCCTATGCCAAATCGGGGGCATCGCCGATCTCCGGCCTGATCAAGCCGGGCGACATCCCACCCAAGGGCGGGCTCTATCTTCTCGACGTGGTACCGGATGGCGAGGTCCGCTTCGGCTTCCCCAACATCAACGACAATGCCGAGATTGCCGAGCTGATCGCCTGCGGCGCGCATTGCGTGCTTTTCGTCACCGGCCGTGGCTCGGTCGTCGGCTCAGCGATCTCGCCGGTGGTGAAGATCTGCGCCAACCCCGAGACCTATCGCCGGATGAGCGACGACATGGACGTCGATGCCGGCCGCATCCTTGAAGGGCGGGCGAGCCTCGACGAGGTCGGCACCGAAATCCGCGACCTCGTCGTCTCGCTGGCGCAGGGCGCACGGACCAAATCCGAAGAGCTCGGCCATCAGGAGTTCATCCTGACCTATAAGAGCTTCGAGCCTCTCGGCCCGGCCTGTCTGCCGGCCGCCTGAAGCGCCTCAGCCGCCGCTCGCAGGAGCCGACCAGTTGGTGGTCCAGGTCTCCGTCAGCGAGCGCAGCGACGTCCGCAGGAAGAGGCGCAGATCGGTGCTTTCGTCGGGGCGCAGCGCCACATCGACGATGGCCCGGAAGCCTTTTGCCGCGAAATTAGGAGCCAGGATCGTGCTGGTGACGGCCCCGGCCGATACCGAGGCGACGGCTGTGACGCGCTTGGGATCGCTCAGGTAGAATTCGAGGTCGCCGGCGTTGAAATCGACGATGAAGCGCTTGCGGACCAGCCCCGCAGCGGTATCCGGCACATCGTCGGCCGCAAAACTGCTCTGGACCTGCCCCATGGCGTGCAAGGTCTCTGTCGTCGAGACGCTCGTCATCCGGTAGTTCAGCTCGGTCTGGCGCCCCGGTTCGAGCGGCGTCTTCGGAGTCCAGCAGCAGACGATGTTGTCGAACTCCTCGCCCTGGGTCGGGATCTCGATCAGATCGACGCGCCCCTCGCCCCATTCGCCGACCGGTTCGATCCAGTAGCCCGGCCTCGCATGGTAATGCGCCTCGAGGTCCTGATAGTGGCCGAACTCCCGATCGCGCTGGATCAGGCCGAAGCCGCGTGGGTTCTTGTCCTGGAAGGAGGAAATGGTCAGCGCCTTCGGGTTGCGCAGCGGTCGCCAGATCCATTCGCCGACGCCGGTATGGAGCATCAGCCCGTCGGAATCGTGGATCTCGGGGCGGAAATCAGTGCGCTGCTCGCGGTCGCCCTCGGCGGCCACGAACATCGAGGTCAGCGGCGCGATGCCGATGCGCTGGATCGGCTTGCGCGGAATGATCGTCGCCGTCACCGCGACACTGGTCTGGGGTCCGGGCGTGACCACGAAACGGAAGGCGCCGCTGACCGAGGGAGAATCGACCAGCCCATAGATCACCAGATCGAGGCTTTCCGGCGTTGGCCGCTCCAGCCAGAGCGAACGGAAGAATGGAAACTCCTCATCCGCCTCGCCGCCGACATCGAGAGCGAGCGCCCGCGCCGACAGGCCGTAGCGATGGCCACGCCCGAGAAAACGGAAATAGCTGGCGCCGAGGAAGGAGATCACCTCGTCCTGCAGCTTCAGGTCGTTCAGCGTCGCCGTGACCGAAAAGCCGGCAAAGCCCAGCGAGACCGGCAGCTTCTGCGGTACCGCCGCCTTGCCGAACTCGAACAGCGCCATGTTGTACGGAAGCGGAATTGCATTGCCGTTCGAGACGACGTGAATCTGGACCGGCCGGTCGTGAAGGAAGCCGAGATGGAACAGTTGCAGACGGAAATCCGTTCCGTCCTGCTGCCAGAGCGCCTTGTCGCGGCGAAACCTGATCTCGCGATAGCTGTCATAGGTCAGCGCCTTCAGCGCGTCAGGGATATCGGGCTGCGTATCGTCGAAGGGGCGCTCGGCGAGGATACGTGCTTGATTGACGACCTCGGCGTAGCTGAAGCTGCCTTGGCGCGGCGTCCCCGGCAACGGAGCATCCGGCGCGGCTCCGCCCGGCGGATTCGCCGCGTTCTGGGCCATGGCCGGCCCGGTGAGCGCCGCGGTCGAGGCCAGAAGGGCGAGAACCGAACGGCGCGAAGGCGGGATGACGGCCGCCTGCCGACGAGGCTCCTGGGAGATGACGGGACGACGCTGAGTGTCTTGGGAAGAGAAGTTCACACAAGGCTCCGGGCAAGTATCGCTCTGCCGCCACATGCCGTGACCGGTGCCTCGAAAACATGGCACTCGGAAGGAAGTTCCGGGGCAGCCCGGCAGAGACGTCCTGCGGAGCGGCCGGAAATGGCTGACCGCGCCCTGTGCCCGCACTCTCAAGCTTGCCGAACCGCCCAAATTGGGCCTTCGGCTTAAGACTAAATCAAAGAGACATGAGGCAGATTGCGGTCTTCGCTCGCAGCGTCGCGCGCTCACAATGGCCGGACCTACCCATGTTGCAGTCGCTCTCCCGCATGCCGGCGGACATGTCCTCGGACTCGCGGCGCCAGCTTCTCAATGCCGTGACCGACCTGTTTCTGCTCGACGGCGAACCCAGCGACATCTCCAAGGAGCATTACGGCGACATCGCGCTGCGCACCCTGCCGCATCTCGACAGCGAGGACCGCAAGCAATACGCTGATAGCGTCGCGGCGACGCCGAGCCTGCCGCACCAGGTCGCGGTTTCGCTGGCCGAGGACGCCGATTCCGAAGTGGCGAAGCTCGTGCTGAAGCTGTCTCCGGTCCTCACCGACACCGACCTCGCGGCCATCGCGGTGAGCCAGACCCAGGCGCATCTCAATGCAATAGCCGAACGCGCGCGCCTGTCGGAAAGCGTCACCGACATCCTGGTCGAGCGCGGTGACAATGCCGTGCTGCGTACCGTCAGCGGCAATGAAGGCGCGCAATTCTCCGAGCACGGCTTTGACCGGCTTCTCGAACGAGGCGGCGACGATGTCGCGGTCGGCGAGGCGCTGGTCCGTCGCAGCGACCTCTCGCCGCAACGCGTCCAGCGCGTGCTGCGCATCGTCGAGCAGGTCGCCGAGCAGGGCGAGCGCAGCCAGGATTCGGCCGCGCTCGCCAGGCAGGCGCGGCAACAGCGGCTCGAGGTCAAGCTTTTGCTGGCCGATCTGCGAACCAAGGTCCGCACGCTCGCCGAAGTGGTGACCATGCTGGCCGACGAAGACCGGGCCTTCCATCTCGCCCAGGTGCTGGGCGCGGCCGCGGAGATCAGCAACGAACAGGCATTGCGGGTGCTGTTGCAGCGCGACGTCAGCGGCATCGCCGTGCTGGCCCGCGCGCTCGACCTCGACCAGGAAACCTTCCGGGCAGTCCTCAGCCTGCGCGGTCGGCGGCTCTACTTCGCGGCCAAGACGCTCGAGGATGATCTGCGCGACTATACGAGGCTCGACAGCGCAACCGCCGACCGAACCATGCGCTTCCTGCGGCTGAAGACCAAAGTCGCCTGAGCCGGCCCGAGCCGACGCCACAAAAGCGCGACAATCGCGCCCTCATCTGCTAAATCATGAGCATGAGCGCGCCCGCATTCCTGGCACGAGCGAGAGGTCTTGCCCTTCTCGCCGGACTTGCGAGCCTGACCTGCGCCGGAACATCGGCCCAGGCTCAGGCCTTCCTGCCCTTCACGGGGTTCGCGACCCTGCCGAGTTTCGCCTGGTCGCAGCCCACCCTGGCGCCGGGCGGGGTCAAGTGGGAAGGCTCCTACGCCCGCATCTCGAGCGGCTTCCAGGTCACCAGCTCGAAGCATTACGGCACCTCGGCGGGGCCGACCATCGGCCTCGAAGGCGGCAAGATGTGGCGCGACGGCGACTTCGTCTACGGCATCGTCGGGGCGCTGGAATATGCGCCGGGCTTCGGCGGCTACAGCAATCCCGGATTCGGCCAGGCGAGCTTCACCCGCGACATCGCCGGCGCCTTCCAGATTAAGGCCGGCGTGCTCGCGACGCCGGACGTGCTGCTCTACACCAAGCTCGGCATGGCAGCCGCCAACGAGATCTATCGCTACGGCGCGACGCCGTTCTCTGCGCCATTCTCGCGTTCCGACATCGCTGTCAGGCCGGAGGTCAGCGCCGGTGTCGAATGGGCGGTCACCGACAAGATCACGCTCGGGCTCGAAGTCGGCATGGTCGGCCCTGCGATCCGCTGAGAGATTGAATCAAGCCGCTGGCGGATTGATTCCGGAATTCGGCGCAAGTCTCTGAAACAACGTAACTTTTTGACGAGGCGAGGCCCCGTACATCCCAGGGTGCTTCAAATGCTGGCCGGTGCCTCTGCCTGCGAGAGAGGCTCGGGTCTGCGCCCGAGGACGACGCTTCGACTACCCCCCGAACTTGTTGCTCTTCGGGAAGCCCTTCGGCGGCAAGCGACCAGCCTCCGCCCGGTGACCGAGCCATTCCAGCAGCTCGGCCTGTGCCACCGTCCAGGTGCGTGCCGAGGTGTCGAGCCAGGTCAGCCCGTCGGCCAAAGCGAAGACCTTGGCGTCGGAGAGCCCGCCATCCTTGTAGCGCTGCAGCTTGACGCCCTTGCCCCGGCTCATCTCCGCGACCTCCGAAATCGGGAAGCAGAGCAGCTTGCGGTTCTGGCCGATGATCGCGACATGGTCGCCCTCGACCGGCACGGCGAGCATCGCCTCGACCGGCGCATCGACGTTCAGCACCTGCTTGCCCTTGCGGGTATTGGCGACGATGTCGTCGCTGGAGACCACGAAGCCGCGTCCCTCGGTCGTCGCCATCAGCAGCTTGAGCCCTGGGCGATAGGGGAAGGCGGCGACGATCTCGGCGCTCTCCTCCAGCTCGATCATCAGGCGGATAGGATCGCCGAAGCCGCGCCCGCCGGGCAGCTTCGAGGCCTCCAGGGTGAAGATCTTGCCGTTGGTCGCCATCACCAGGATCTTCGCCGTGGTCTCGGTGAAGAAGGCGATGCGCAAGCCATCATCGCCCTTGAAGGACAGGCCCGACAGATCCTGGACATGGCCCTTCAGCGCCCGGATCCAGCCCTTTTTCGAGATCACCACCGTCACCGGCTCGCGTTCGACCATGGCCTGCGTCAGGTCGATCTCGGTCGTCTCGGGCATGTCGGCGAAGCTGGTGCGGCGCTTGCCGATCGCGGTCTCGGGACCGAACAGCTTCTTCACCTCGCGGATGTCCCAGGAGATGGTCTTCCACTGCGTCGCCTCGGAGGCGAGCAGCCCCTCGATCTGGCCCTTCTCGGCGGTCAGCTCGTCGAGTTCGGTCTTGAGCTGCATCTCCTCGAGCTTGCGCAGGGCGCGCAGCCGGGTGTCGAGGATTGCGTTGGCCTGGATCTCGCTGAGCTCGAAGACGCGCATCAGCTCGATCTTCGGCTCGTCCTCCTCCCGGATGATTTTGATCACCCGGTCGAGGTCGAGATAGACGATCAGCAGGCCGCGCAGGATCTCGAGCCGCTTCTCGATCTGGCCGAGACGAAAGCGCGAGCGGCGTAGCAGCACGTCGCGGCGATGGTCGAGCCAGGCGCGCAGCGCCTCGGCGAGACCGAGCACGCGCGGCACCAGCCCGCCGGTCAGCACGTTCATGTTCATCGGAATGCGCGCTTCGAGCTCGGAGAGCCGGAACAGCGATTCCATCATCAGGGCGGCGTCGACATTGCGGGCCCGCGGCTCGATGACGATGCGGATGTCCTCGGCCGACTCGTCACGCAGATCGGCGACCAGAGGCAGCTTCCGCTCGTTCAGGAGCTCGGCGATCTTCTCGATCAACCTGCCCTTCGAGACCATATAGGGGATCTCGGTGACGACGACCTGCCAGGCGCCGCGCTCGAGCTCCTCCTTCACCCAGCGGGCGCGGGTGCGGAAGGCGCCGCGCCCGGTGCTGTAGGTCTCGATCATCGAGGCCCGGCTCTCGACGATGATGCCGCCGGTCGGGAAATCCGGTCCCGGCACGAAGGTCATCAGTTGCTCGGAGCTCGTCTCCGGGTGCTGGATCAGATAGAGCGCCGCGTCACAGAGCTCGGCGGCGTTGTGCGGCGGGATCGAGGTCGCCATGCCGACCGCGATGCCCTGCGAACCGTTGGCCAGCAGGTTCGGGAAGGCGGCCGGCAGCACGACCGGCTCCTCGTCCTCGCCATTATAGGTCTCGCGGAAATCGACCGCGTCCTCGTCGATACCGTCGAGCAGCAGGCGCGCGACCTCGGTCATGCGCGCTTCGGTGTAGCGGTAGGCGGCGGCGTTATCGCCGTCGATATTGCCGAAATTGCCCTGTCCGTCGACGAGCGGGTAGCGTTGGGCGAAATCCTGGGCGAGGCGCACCAGCGCGTCGTAGACCGACTGGTCGCCATGCGGGTGGAACTTACCGATGACGTCGCCGACGATGCGGGCGCATTTCTTGTGGACCTGGCCGGGATCGAGCCGGAGCAGACGCATGGCGTGCAGGATGCGGCGATGGACCGGCTTCAGCCCGTCGCGCGCATCCGGCAGAGCGCGATGCATGATGGTGGAGAGCGCATAGGCGAGATAGCGCTCCTCGAGCGCGGTCTTCAGATCGACGCGCTCGGACTCCTCCTCCGGCGGCGGCTCGACAGGCTTACCCATGGTACACTCAACCTCGACTTTGCGGCCGCGTCCGGCCGCGAATCACTTCCCATGAAAATGCAGGCCCGCGCTGGCAACTGCAAAGTTTACCGATGCGCCTGCCGTGAAAATCAGTGGATTTTCGTAGCCAGCTCCAGCAACCGAGCTCGTTCGGGCGGTTCGGCGAGCCCGCGCGGCTCGTAAAGGTATCGCCGCAGGAAATGCCCGGTCAGCGCAAAGCCGGCGGCGATCTCGGCCGGCAGCGGCTGGTTCGCGCCCTGCCCTTCGCTGAGGAAGCGCGGGAGGGCCAGCAGGCGGTCGAGATAGGGCTCCGCCGCCTTGCGGCTCACCGCCTTTCCCGATTTCGGCGAGACATGGCTGAGCTCCTCGCGCACACCCGTCACGGCGCAGCGGTTGAGCTCGAGCCCAAAGCCGAGTTCGCCCAGCATGGCGAGTTCGAAGCGCACGATCAGCGCCGGCGCGAGGCGGACCTCGTCGAGATGCTCGATCAGCACGCCGAGCCCTTCGTGCAAGGCGGGATGCGGATCACGTTCCGGCAGGAGCCGCAGCAAAGCGGCGATGCTGGCGAGCCCGTAGAGGGCGACCGGTTGCGCCATCAGGCGGGCGGCGTGGGAGCTCAGGAGCTCGACCTTGTACTCGCCGAGATGCTCGTCGAGCCGCGCCCGCCAGGTCAGTGAAACCGCGTTCCCCGGCTGGAGAACGGGCTGCTGCCGGCTCGAGCGGCCACCGCGGACGAGACCGAGATGGCGACCATGGAGACGCGTCATCACCTCCAGGATCACGGCGCTCTCGCCATGCCGGCGGACGCCGATGATCGTGCCCTCGTCGCTCCATTCCATGGAGCAGAGTTATGGCGAAGGTTCCTGGCATTTCCAGTGCCTATGCACACAACGTTGTCAGCAGAAGCGCGGGATCCCCTCTCCTGGAAGGAGAGGGGTAGGGGTGAGGTGTTCGGGAGGGATATCGCGAGCCTGACCGCGGCGGCGCGGCCAGCGCTCGCGGCACTGGTCCGACGGCCTACACCTCACCCTGCCCTCTCCTTTCAGGAGAGGGTTCCCCGCGGTTCCTCGCCCAACGACTACGCCACGTACTGCGCGATCCCACCGCCGAACGACCAGTCCTCGCGCTTGACCTCGACCAGGCTGATGAAGATATCGTCCGGCCTCAACCCCGGCTCGCGCTGGAGGTTCGCGGCGATCGCGGCATAGAGCGCCTTCTTCTGGGTGACGCCGCGGGTGTTGGCGACGGTGATCTGGACGATCACCAGCCGGTCCGAGCGCTGAAAACCGAAATAGTTGGCATCGAAGACGAATTCCTCGGCCTCATGCTGGTGGACCACTGCGAACAGGTCGTTCTCAGGGACTTCGAAGGTGGCACGCAGGGCGCGATAGATTCCGTCGACGATGGCGGCGGGATGCGAGGCCGGATGGCCCCGGCGCATCGAAATTCGGATCAGGGGCATTGCAAACTCCGTCGGCAAGCGGGCGAGCCCGCGAACACCCCCAAGCTAGGCTTGTCCCATAAATCTGAAAATCGTATCATTACTGATATCAATGATATCTATTGATGATCATATGACCACCACGCTCGATCTCGACGCCGTCAGCGCCTTCTTGCGCACAGCCGAACTCAGCAGCTTCACCCGCGCGGCCGAAGCGCTCGGCACGGCGCAGTCGCTGGTCAGCACCAGGATCAAGCGGCTCGAGGCGAGCCTCGGCCAGACCTTGCTGCAGCGCCATCCCCGGCTGGTCCGGCTCACTCCGGACGGCGAGCGCTTCCTGCCGGCCGCACGCGAACTGATGGCGGCGCATGAGCGAGCCCTTCAGGCCTTCCGGCAGCCCGCCGAACGCATCACGATCGGGATCAGCGAACAGGCGGTCGGCGCCGACTGCCCGACCCTGCTGGCGCGGCTGGCACGGCAGGATCCGACCCTCGTCATCGGGTTGCGGATCGAGCCTTCCGCAGCGCTGGAGGCGGCCTATGAGCGCGGCGAACTCGATGTCGCGGTCATACTGCGTCTCGGCCAGGGACGGACGGGCGAAGTGCTGCGCCGCGACGTTTTCGGCTGGTTCGCAGCCCCTGCCCTGCCACGGCCCGACGGGCCGCTGCCACTGGTCAATCTCGTCGCCGAATGCCGCCTGCGGCTGCATGCCGTCGCAGCGCTGGAACGCGCCGGCCGGCCCTGGCGCGAATCCTTCATCGGCGGCGGCATGGCGGCGGTGCTCGCGGCTGTGGAAGGTGGGCTCGGCGTCTCGCCGCTCGCGGCACGGATCGCGCCACGCGGGTCGGTCGATGTCGGCGCCGCGTGGGGCCTGCCCGTTCTCGGTGCCTCCGAGGTGGTGCTACGCAGCAATGTCGTGACGCCGCGCGCCAACGCCTTCGTCAGAGAACTCGCGGCGGCGTTCCGGGCGGGGTGAACAAAACCGTATCTCGAACCATCATGCGCGCCCTCGTGGCGAGCATCCACGCCTTGAACACCGCCTTGCCCGAGGGAAGACGTGGATGGTCGGGACAAGCCCGACCATGACGGAAGCGCCTACGCCACCACCCGCTCGACCCGGCTGATCACCCGCTTCTCGCGCAGCTCGCTGACGATCGCGGAAAGATGCTTCAGATCCCAGACGGTCAGATCGATGGTTACGTCGGTGAAATCCGGCGTCGGACGGACCATCTGAACCGCATCAATATTGCCGTCATGCTCGGCGATCGTCGTGGTGATCTGGGCGAGCGAGCCCGGCTCGTTGATCGAGTTGAGCTGGATGCGCGCCGGGAAGCGCTGCGGGCGCTTGTCGTCGAGGTCCCAGCGCACGTCGAGCCAGCGTTCCGGCTCGTTGTCGAAGGCGGCGAGCGAGGGCGACTGGATCGGATAGATCGTCACCGCCTCGCCCGGCGTCAGGATGCCGACGATGCGGTCGCCCGGCACGGCGCCGCCGCCCGGCGCGAAGCGCACCGGCAGGTCGCCGCCGAGGCCGCGGATCGGGATCGCATCGGCGCCGGGGCTCTCTTCCGGCAGTTTGAACTTCAGGTTCTCGCCGCCCTGGCGCAATTCGAACCAGCCCTTGCCGGCCGCACCGCCCTTGCTCTTGGCATCGAGCGCGAGGCGCTTTTCGGGCTCCAGATCCGGATAGACCGCCTTCACCACATCGCCGGAGAACATCTCGCCGCGGCCGACGGCCGCGAAGACATCGTCGACGGTACTGCGCGCAAGGCGCTTCAGCGCCGCCTTGAGCTTCTCGTCGGAAAACGCACGTTCGGCGCGCTGGAAGGCGCGTTCGAGGATCTGGCGGCCAAGCCCGGCATATTGCCGGCGCACGGCGGCGCGGGTGGCACGGCGAATGGCGGCGCGGGCCTTGCCGGTGACGGCCAGCGATTCCCAGGCGGCCGGCGGCGCCTGCCCCTCGGCACGGGTGATCTCGACCTCATCGCCGTTCTGCAATTCGGTCAGGAGCGGCGCGATCCGGCCGTTGATCCTGGCCCCGACCGCGGTGTTGCCGACATCGGTATGGACGGCATAGGCGAAGTCGATCGGCGTCGCGCCGCGCGGCAGCGCGATCAGCCGGCCCTTCGGCGTGAAGCAGAAGACCTGGTCGTGGAAGAGTTCGAGCTTGGTGTGCTCGAGGAACTCCTCGGGGTTGTCGCCCTCGGCCAGGAGATCGACGGTGCGGCGCAGCCATTGATAGGCGCGGCTCTCATCCGCCTCGCCGATCGCGCCGGCGGTACGCCCGTCCTTGTAGCGGGCATGGGCGGCGATGCCGTATTCGGCGACGCGGTCCATCTTGTCGGTGCGGATCTGCAGTTCGACGCGCTGGCGGCCGGGACCGACCACGGTGGTGTGCAGCGAACGGTAGTCGTTCTGCTTCGGCGTCGAGATGTAGTCCTTGTAGCGACCGGGAACCATCGGCCAGGTCATGTGCACGATGCCGAGGACGCGATAGCAGTCCTCGGGCTTCTCGACGATGACGCGGAAACCGAAAATGTCGGAAAGCTGCTCGAAGGAGACGGATTTGCGCTCCATCTTCTTCCAGATCGAATAGGGGCGCTTGCGCCGGCCATAGACCTGCGCCTCGATGCCGCGCTCGGCGAGCTTGGTCTTGAGATCATTCTCGATCTCGCTGATGACGCGGCCCTCGCGCTGGGTCACCTCCTCCAGCCGCTTCGTGATGGTCTCGTGGGCTTCCGGCTTGATGTGGCGGAAGGCGAGCTCCTCGAGCTCCTCGCGCAATTCCTGCATGCCCATACGGCCGGCGAGCGGCGCATAGATCTCGACCGTCTCCTCGGCGATGCGCAGGCGCTTCTCGGGCGCCATGTAGTGCAGGGTGCGCATATTGTGCAGACGGTCGGCGAGCTTCACCAGGAGCACGCGGATATCGTCGACGATGGCGAGCAGCAGCTTGCGGAAGTTCTCGCCCTGCGCCGCCTTCTTGGAGACGAGATCGAGCTTCTTGATCTTGGTCAGCCCGTCGACAAGGCGGCGGATGTCGGGACCGAAGAGGTTCTCGATCTCCTCCAGCGTCGCCTCGGTGTCCTCGACGGTGTCGTGCAGGACGGCCGCGACGATGGTGGCGTCGTCGAGCTTGAGATCGGTGAGCAGCGCCGCGACTTCCAGCGGATGGGCGAAAAAGGGATCGCCCGAGGCGCGCTTCTGCGTGCCATGCGCACGCATCGCATAGACATAGGCGCGGTTGAGGAGCTCCTCGTCCGTATTGGGATTGTAGCGCTTGACCCGGTCGACAAGCTCGTATTGCCGCATCATGCCCATGCGGGCCCCGCTCCGCCGATCGCCGTCATAGAATTCATCCAATATCTGCGTAGGCCTGCCGGGCGGCAAGGCGGCATGCCGCGCATCGGGCATGAAAAAGCCCGGCAAGGCCGGGCTTTAGCAATCATCGTCAACAATTGTTCACACTGCCCGGCCTTGGCCGAGGCGCATGCGCTCAGTCCTCGTCGTCGGCGCTCTCGGTCGGCGGCACGAGCCCGTCGAGGCCGCGCAGCAGGTCCTCTTCGCTCATCCGGTCGAACTGGACTTCCGAATCGGGCGTGGCGACATGCGACTGCGAGGTCAGCAGCGGCACCGGGTCGGCCTCGGGCTCGTCGACCTCGACATGCTTCTGCAGCGAATGGATCAGATCTTCCTTGAGATCCTCGGGGGTCAGCTTCTCTTCGGCGATCTCACGCAGGGCAACGACGGGGTTCTTGTCGTTGTCGCGCGGCACCAGGATCGAGGAGCCGGAGGCGATCATGCGGGCGCGATGGCTCGCGAGCAGAACGAGCTCGAAGCGATTCTCGACCTTGTCGATGCAATCCTCAACGGTAACGCGAGCCATCCCGCGGGCTCCTTCCAGATGTCGTCGATGCGATGGAAACGATGAAGGGCGCTCTTACAGGCAGAATGCCACAGATGCAAGGTTTTACGCCGCCCTGCCCGGGCCGCCGGCAGGCACCCATGCCCGTCACGGCACCGCGACCGACTTGAGCCACTGCCGGGCGGCCTGGACGTCGGCCCTCGCCGCGCCTTCCTCGGTGGCGAGCAGATGATAGGAATGTCCCTCGACGACCGGCCCGAACGGGTGGACGAGGACGCCGCGGGACAGCTCGTCCTCGACCAGGACCAGGCTGGCGATCGCCACACCCTGGCCGGCGATCGCCGCCTGGATCGCGTGGTTCTCGTCAGTGAAGCGCAGGCCGGCTTCGGCGTTCATCCCCGTGATCCCGGCCGCGGCCAGCCACCGCGCCCAATCCGGCTGCCAGTCCCGGCGCTGCCACTCCGAATGAATAAGTGTGACAGCCTGCAGGTCGGCCGGCCCCTGGATGCCGAGCGCGGGGCTGCAGACGATCCCGAAACGTTCCTGGCACAAGGGTTCCGAAACGAGGTCTGCGAACGGGCCTGGGCCGTAGCGCACCGCCAGATCGGCCGTATCGCGCGACAGATCGACGGTCGCATCCGAGGCATGCAGCCTCAGCGTGATCTGCGGCCACTGCGCCTGGAAGGCGTTCAGAGCCGGAATGAGGCGGCGGGCCGTGAAGAGCGTCGTCGCGGTCACGGTCACCGCCCTGACCTCGCTCTGCGGAGCGAGATCGGTGATGGCGCGCGCGAAATCGTCGAAGCCATCCCTGAGCACCGGATAGAGCCGCTCGCCGGCCTGGGTCAGCGAGACGCGCCGGACATGCCGATGAAACAGCGAAAGGCCGAGCGTGGCTTCCAGCAAGCGAAGCTGATGACTGACCGCGGTCGGCGACACCGCCAGCTCCTGGGCGGCCTTCTGAAAGCTCAGATGCCGAGCCGCCGCCTCGAAGGCGCGCAGCGCACCGAGCGGCGGGAGTTTCCGGATCGCGGTCATGGCTGAATTGAAATCATCTATTGGCTGAGAAATTCGCTTTTGTCTGCAGTTTCTTAGAGAGATATCTGAGGAGAAGCGAGAGTTTCGCATGAGAAATTCGACTTCATGGAGCCCCCTCATGACACCGCTTCACATCCTGCAGATCGATGCCAGCGCCCGCCCCGGGCGGTCTGGAACTGATCCTCGCGGGTCGCATACCCGCCGACTGACCGATCGCTTCGTCGATCGCTGGCGAGCTGCGCGACCGCAGGACAGCCTGACCTATCGCGATGTCGGGCAGCAGCCGCCCTCGCCCGTCAGCGGCGACTGGATCGCCGCCGCCTTCACCCGGCCCGAACGCCGAGACGACCCGGCGCAGGCGCTGCTCGCCGAGAGCGACCTGCTGGCGAGCGAGCTTCTCCGGGCCGACCTGATCGTGATCGGTGCGCCCATGTACAATTTCGGCCTTCCGGCGCAGCTCAAGGCCTGGGTGGACAATGTCGTGCGGGTCGGCGTCACCTTCGGCTTCGACCGCAGCCGGCAAGGCGAGCCGTACTGGCCGATGCTGCCCGCCGGCAAGCGGCTGGTCATCCTCTCCTCGCGCGGCGATCACGGCTACGGTGCCGGCGGGCGCCTGGAGGCCATCAATCTCGTCGAACGCAGCCTGACCGTGCCGATGGGCTATATCGGCCTCACCGAAACGCATGCGATCGCCATCGAATACGACGAGTTCGCGGACGAACGTCTGCGCGCATCGATTGCCGCTGCCGAGACCGCCATCGACGGGCTGGTCACCAAGCTCGTGCACCAGGCCGCTGCGCCGGCGGATCGGGCGCTGGAAACGGCCTGACGCATTGGCGGCGGCGCACATGCCGCCAGCGAGCGGCGGCGCCCCCCGATCTGCGGCGATCAGAGCCCGCGCATGCGGGCGACGAGCTCCTCGAGGCCGGGCTCCGGCCGGCCTGCGGTTCCCGGCCCGTGACCGGCCATGGCCGGAAGCTCCTCCGGTCGCTGGTCGAGGAAACGCATGCGCATCGTCGTCGCGACCGCCTCGCCGAAGGCGATCGCCTCGCGATTGCCGATCGAAGGCAGGAAGGCGAGCGTGCTGGCCGAGGCGTCGGCAATCGCCGCGCGGATGATCTGCTGGTCGGCGTCATTGGCGAGGCGCATGGCGAAGACCGTCGAGCATTGCGACAGGATCGTCGGATCGAGCTCGCCCGGGCGCTGCGTGACGATGCCGAGATAGGCGCCATATTTGCGACCTTCCCGCGCGATGCGGGCGATGGCGTGGCGCGTCGGCGCGAACCCCAGGCTCGGATCGTGCGGCACGTAGCGATGCGCCTCCTCGCAGAGCAGCAGGATCTCGTATCCGCCCCGGCTCGAGATTGCGAGATCGAAGGCCAGCCGCGCCAGGCTCGAGGCCACCGCATTCACCACCTCGGAAGGCAGGCCGGCGAGCTGGAAAACCGTGACCCGCCGGCCCTGATGCGGCACGCGGAAGATCTGGCCGATCACCGGCGCGATCGTCTCGATGCTGTTGGCATGGGCGAAGAGAAAACCATAGCGCGGATCGGCATGCAACGTCTCCAGACGCACGCGCAGCGAGCGTAGCGCAGTACGCGGATAGCGCTGCTCGTGCAGGCCGATCAGTTCGTCGATCGCGGCGAAGAGATCGACCATGCGATAGGGCACGGCGAGACCCGCCGCTCCGCCCATTTCCGCCGGGCGGCGCGCGCCGAGATCGAGCGGCCGCTTCAGCACGCTGCTGCCGAGGTCGCGCGCCATGTCGTGGGCAGCGCCGCTGCGGTAACGGCTGCGCGCGACGGCGATCACCTCGCGTAGGATCTCGGCCTCCTCCTCGACCAGCGGGCGGCCGCGGAAGACGATGTCGGCGAACTCGTCGAAACGAAAGGTCCAGAACGGCAGATCGAGCGTCTGGGCGTCGATGCGGACCGAATTCTCGGGAAAGGCGTGGGCGTATTCGTTGTGCGGATCGAGGATCAGCACGCGCAGATTCGGCTTTGCCGCCACAGCCTTGCGCAGCAGCAGGGCGACCGCGCTCGACTTGCCGACACCGGTGGTGCCAAGCACCGCGAAATGGCGCGAGAGCAGGCGCTCGACGCTGACCGTCGCGGGAATCGCGCCGTCCTGCGACAAGGTTCCGATCTCTGCGCCTTCCTGGCCCCCGAGATCGTGGACGGCGGCAAGGTCGCGCGAACGAATACGGTGCGCCAGCGCGCCCAGCGGCGGATAGGTCGAGATTCCGCTCTGGAAACGGCAGCTCCCATCCGGCCGGTCGACGACCTCGCCCAGAAGCTCGACCTCGATGCCGATCGCATTCGCGCCGCTCTCCTCCCAGCCCGGATTCATCACCCGCATCTGATAGACCATGCCGACGATGCGGCTCTCGCCGAGATTGATCGAGATCAGGCGGCCGACGGCCCAGATATTGTTCGGACCGAGGGCCGGCCCGAAGACGGTGGCAGCGATGGTCGCGCGCGCGCCGGAGCACGAAACCACCCGGCCCAGCGACCGATCGGGCGACTGGCTGGCGTCGCGCCGATCCGGCGAAACGTCCGCTTCGAAATGTTTTCGGTCCGAGACGGAGTACTGCATTGCCGCAGAATAGCGCGCAGGCCTTAACAACAGATCGCTCCCCGTACAGGCGACCGGCGCGAAAATTCACCGATGGCGCCGCGACCGATCAATAACGCTGAAGAGGCCGATCAACTCCGTTGCCTTGAGCCGGAGCCGGCCAGGGCGTAGAGGCTGGAGCAGGATCTGGGGAGCCTGACGATGCCGAAGAACCGCCTGCGCCTTGGTGTGAATGTCGACCACGTCGCCACCGTACGCAACGCCCGCGGCGGAGCCGTGCCCGATCCGGTCCGGGCCGCCCATCTTGCCATCGCCGCCGGCGCCGACGGCATCACCGCCCATCTGCGCGAAGACAGGCGCCATATCCGCGACGCCGACATGGCGCGGCTCGCACGCGAACTCTCCAAGCCGCTCAATTTCGAGATGGCGGCGACCGAGGAGATGATCGGCCTCGCCGAGCAGTTGAAGCCGCATGCCGCATGCCTCGTGCCGGAGAAGCGCGAGGAGCGCACCACCGAGGGCGGGCTCGACGTCGTAGGCCAGGCGGCAGCTCTCGCCCCCGCAATCGCGCGCCTGGCGGCCGCCGGCTGCCGTGTCTCGCTGTTCATCGAGCCGGACGAGGCACCGATCGCGATGGCGGCGAAGCTCGGCGCCCCGGTGGTCGAGCTCCACACCGGCACCTGGTGCCACGCCGTCGCCGATGGTCATGCCGACAAGGCCGAGGCCGAATTCCAGCGCCTCGCCAGAGGCGCCGTCTTCGCCGCCTCGCTCGGCCTCGAGGTCCATGCCGGCCACGGGCTCGACTACGACACCGCGCGCAAGCTCGCGGCCGTGCCCGCCTTCGTCGAATTCAACATCGGTCATTTCCTGATCGGCGAGGCGATCTTCGTCGGCCTGGCAACCGCGCTGGCCACGATGCGCCGGGCGATGGACGAGGGCCGCGCCGCCGGATGATCGTCATGCGGGCGCAAGCGAAGCAATCCAGAGAAACGCCCTGGCTTGCTTCGTCGCTGCGCTCCTCGCAGTGACGGTGGAGTTCCCAGCGAAGTCCTCATCGGCTAAAGCCTCGGCATGATCCTCGGCATCGGCTCAGACCTCTGCGACATCCGCCGCATCGAGAATTCGCTGGAACGTTTCGGCGAACGCTTCACGCAGCGCATCTTCACCGAAGGCGAGCAGGCGAAATCGGACCGCCGGGCGACCAGGGCGGCCTCCTATGCCCGCCGCTTCGCCGCCAAGGAGGCCTGCGCCAAGGCGCTCGGCACCGGCATCAGCCATGGTGTGTTCTGGCGCGACATGGAAGTGGTCAACCTGCCCGGCGGCCGGCCGACCATGAAACTGACCGGGGGCGCAGCGGCAAAACTCGCCGAAATGACGCCGCCGGGACATGAGATCATCGTCCATGTCTCGCTGACCGACGATCCGCCGATGGCCCAGGCCTTCGTGGTGATCGAGGCCAGGCCCCTACGGGCCTGACCTTACTCAATTCTTGATCGCCTACTTGGCAGAAGCGGAGGTTGTGCCGGTGATCTGAGCTTCAGGCTCGTTGCTCAGCCAGCGATAGGCGATGCCGCCGAGCACGCCACCGATCAGCGGCGCGATCCAGAACAGCCAGAGCTGGCCGAGCGCCCAGCCGCCGACGAAAAGTGCCGGCCCTGTCGAACGCGCCGGGTTCACCGAGGTGTTGGTCACGGGAATGCTGACGAGATGGATCAGGCAGAGCCCGAGCCCGATGGCGAGCGGCGCGAAGCCCGCCGGGGCCTTGCCGTGCGTGGCGCCCATGATGATGAACAGGAACATCATGGTCATCACCACTTCCGTCAGGAAGGCGGAGCCGAGTCCATATTTGCCGGGAGAGTGCTCGCCATAGCCGTTAGAGGCGAAGCCCTTGGCGAGATCGAACCCCGGAGCGCCCGAAGCGATCAGATAAAGAACGGCGGCAGCGACAATGCCGCCAAGGACCTGGGCGACGACATAGGGAACCACCTGATTGCCCGGGAATCGTCCCCCGGCAGCAAGGCCGACCGTCACCGCCGGATTGAGATGGCAACCCGAGATGTGGCCGATCGCATAAGCCATGGTGACAACGGTCAAACCAAAGGCGAGCGAGACGCCGAGCAATCCAATCCCAACCTCAGGGAACCCCGCGGCAATCACGGCACTGCCGCAGCCCGCGAAGGTGAGCCAGAAGGTGCCGATGGCTTCGGCGGCGTACTTCTTTGCACTCATGTTGATTCCCCCAAAGCGTCAGTCATCGACAAGACTGTTCTTGTGCGGCATTTTCGTCAACGCGCATCGCTGTACTTCGCCCGCGCACCAGGCAGGCCGACCATGCGCCTTCCGGAGGCTGCGCCACGCACGAGGCCGTGACGCGATGCGCGTTGTCCCTCGCCCGACATTCGGCTAGACCGCGCATTCGAACAGGTAGCCAGCGGGAGCCCCTTGTGGCCAACGACGCCGAAATCAAGAGCAAGGCCAAGGACGAAGGCGGGTTCCTGGAGACGGTCAAGGTCGTCGTCCAGGCGCTGCTGATCGCGCTGGTGATCCGCACCCTGCTGTTCCAGCCCTTCAACATCCCCTCGGGCTCGCTGATCCCGACGCTGCTGATCGGCGACTACCTCTTCGTCTCGAAGTACACCTATGGCTATTCCAAGCACTCGGTGCCGTTCAGCCCGCCGCTTTTCAACGGCCGCGTCTGGGCGGCTGAGCCGAAGCGCGGCGATATCGCCGTGTTCAAGCTGCCGAGCGACAATTCGACCGACTACATCAAGCGCGTCATCGGCCTGCCGGGCGACCGGATCCAGATGATCGACGGCGTACTGCACATCAACAACCAGGCGGTGAAGCGCGAGCGCATCGCCGACTTCGTCACCACCGACCCGTGGGGCCGCACCACCCCGGCGATCCAGTATCGCGAGACGCTGCCCAACGGCGTCAGCCACCAGATCATCGAGCGCGAGGGCGACACCGGCACCTTCGACAACACGCCGGTCTTCCAGGTTCCGGCCGGCCACTTCTTCATGATGGGCGACAACCGCGACAACTCGCTGGATTCGCGCGATCGCAGCGTCGGCTATGTGCCTTTCGAGAATTTCGTCGGACGCGCCGAGATCATCTTCTTCTCGATCGACGAAGGCGCCTCCGCCTGGCGCCTCTGGGAATGGCCCTGGACGGTGCGCTGGAGCCGCATGTTCACGACGATCAAGTGACGAAACCTGGTGAAACCGGCCGCAAGCTGCCGGATCTCGCGCGGCTGGAAGCACGGCTCGGCCATCGCTTCGCCGAGCGCTCCCTGCTGGAGACGGCGCTGACCCATATGAGCGCCGATCAGCGGCGGCTGGCCAGCTATCAGCGCCTCGAATTCCTCGGCGACCGGGTGCTCGGTCTCTCTATAGCCGACATGCTGTTCACCACCTTCCCGCAGGCCGAGGAAGGCGACATGTCACGTCGCCTCGCCGATCTCGTGCGCAAGGAAACCTGTGCCGAGGTCGCTACGGCCTGGGAGCTCGGCCCCAATCTGCGGCTCGGCGAAGGCGAGATTCTGGCCGGCGCCCGCAAGAACAAGGCGATCCTGGCCGATGCCTGCGAAGCCGTGATCGGCGCCGTCTTCATCGATGGCGGCTATGCGGCCGCCCGCAAGCTGGTCGAGGCCGGCTTCGGCCAGCGCCTGCTCAAGCCCGCAACGCCGCTGCGCGACGCCAAGACGGCGTTGCAGGAGTGGGCGCAGGGCCAGGGCCATCCGACGCCGACCTATGCCGAGCTCGGCCGCTCCGGGCCCGACCATGCCCCGGTGTTCCGGATCGTGGTACGGATCGGAACCCTGGTGGAAGCGGAAGCCGAGGGACGCTCGAAGCGTCTCGCCGAGCAGGCCGCCGCCGAAACGCTCCTGCGCCGGCAGGGCCTGTGGAACGAGAATGCGGAGGGCGAGCATGGCTGAGCCTCAACTGCCGACCCGATGCGGCTTCGTCGCGCTGATCGGCGCCCCCAATGCCGGCAAGTCGACGCTGCTGAACCAGCTCGTCGGCGCCAAGGTCTCGATCGTCTCGCGCAAGGTGCAGACCACGCGGACCCAGGTACGGGGCATCGCGCTGTCCGGCCCGGCCCAGATCATCTTCGTCGACACGCCCGGCATCTTCGCGCCGAAGCGCCGGCTCGACCGCGCCATGGTGACCAGCGCCTGGGGCGGCGCAAGCGATGCCGACCTGATCGGCGTGCTGATCGATGTCGAGCGCTTCGACCATGAGGAGAACACCCGGCTGCTCGAGAAGCTCGCCGAGCTGAAGCAGCCGAAATTCCTGATCCTCAACAAGATCGACACGGTCGCCAAGGAGAAGCTGCTCACGATCACCGCGCAGCTCAACGAGCGCGGTAAGTTCGAGACCACCTTCATGATCGCGGCCCTGACCGGCTACGGCATCAAGGACATCCTGAGCTGGCTCGAGACGCGGCTTAAGCCTGGTCCCTGGCTCTATCCGGAAGACCAGATTTCCGATGCGCCGCTGCGCTTCCTCGCCGCCGAGATCACGCGGGAGAAGATGTTCGAGCGGCTGCATGACGAGCTGCCCTATCGCTCGACCGTCGAGACCGAAAGCTGGCAGCAGCGGCCGGACGGCTCGGTCAGGATCGAGCAGACGATCTATGTCGAGCGCGAAAGCCAGCGCAAGATCGTGCTCGGCCAGGGCGGACAGACGATCAAGGCGATCGGCCAGAAGGCACGCGTCGAGATCGCCGAAGCGGCCGAGGCGAAGGTCCACCTGTTCCTGTTCGTCAAGGTCCGCGAAAACTGGAGCGACGATCCCGAGCGCTACCGCGAAATGGGGCTGGAATTCCCGAAGGGCTGAGGCGCACGCCCCTGCGGCGAGGATAATGACCTCGTCAGCCGGGCGCCGCGCAGGCACCGCTCCGGCGAGGTGCCACGGAATTTCCCGCCCGCGCCGGAATTTCGACCGTCAATAGACATTGTTAGACCGTCATTTTTCTCGATCCCTTTTGTCGAAGCCTATTTGAGCGGGAGTTATTGCCATGGCAGCCGAGTCACGCATCGCCCTCTTCATCGACGGCGCGAATCTCTATGCGACCTCGAAGCAGCTCGGCTTCGACATGGATTATCGCCGGCTGCTCAAGGAGTTCCAGGGCCGCGGCAACCTGATCCGCGCCTTCTACTTCACCACCCTGATCGAGAGCGAGGAATACACCTCGATCCGCCCGCTGGTCGACTGGCTCGACTATAACGGCTACCGGGTCATCACCAAGGCGGCGAAGGAGTTCACCGACGCGAGCGGGCGCCGGCGCGTCAAGGGCAATATGGACATCGAGCTGGCGATCGAGATGCTCGAGCTCGCCCCCTATCTCGACCATATCTATCTCTTCTCGGGCGATGGCGATTTCCGTCCGCTGGTCGAGGCGGTGCAACGCAAGGGCGTCAAGGTCTCGGTGGTTTCGACCATCAACACCAGCCCGCCGATGATCGCCGACGATCTGCGCCGGCAATGCGACGAGTTCGTCGAGCTCGGCAACCTCATGCAGAAGGTCGGGCGCGATCCCACCGAGCGGAGTCCGCGCGGTCCTGCCGGCCATGGCGCTCCCAGCCATCCCGGTCTCGAGCGGCGCTACGGCATCCGCCAGAGCGACGAGCCGACCGATAGCTGAGAGCCCAATAGTCGTTCGCCCTCCAAATGCCGCGGCCAGCCTCTTCCCGTCATTCCGGCCGCAGCGAAGCGGAGCGCCGTAATCCATCGTAAGGCTCTGCGCCCTACAATGGATTCCAGAGTGGCGCGGCTGCGCCGCTTGTCCGAAATGACGAGGATGGTCGGGTTAGAATAGCCGCGGCGACACTATCCGCCGGTCTTCAGGATTCGCGCCTTGTCGCGGTTCCAGTCACGGGCCTTCTCGCTCTCGCGCTTGTCGTGCAGCTTCTTGCCCTTGCCGAGACCGAGCTCGACCTTGGCCCGGCCCTTCTCGTTGAAATAGACCTTGAGCGGAATCACGGTGAAGCCCTCGCGCTGGATCGCGCCCATGAGCTTGTTGATCTGGCGGCGGTGCAGCAGCAGCTTCCGCGGCCGGCGAACATCGTGGTTGAAGCGGTTCGCCTCGAGATATTCCGGGATATGGGCGTTGAACAGGAAGAGCTCGTCGCCCATCGGGCCGGCATAGCTCTCGCCGATCGTCGCCCTGCCGCCGCGCAGCGACTTGATCTCGGTGCCCTGCAGGGCGATCCCGGCTTCCAGCGTCTCGGTGATCGCGTAGTTGTAGCGGGCCTTGCGATTATCGGCCGCGAGCTTGTAGCGCTCGGGATCAGGCTTGGTCATTCAGGAAACTCCGGCGTCCGGCGGCCGCGACTGGCGGCCGCCGACAGCCTCACTTAAGCATTGAGCAGCCCGGCGTGAACCATGGCGCCGCGAATGATCTCGCCGGTGGCCGGCGTCACCGGCAATAGCGGCATGCGGACCTCCTCCCCGGCCCGGCCGAGCAGCTTCAGCCCGTGCTTGGCTCCGGCCAGGCCCGGCTCCTTGAACACGGCGTCATGCAGCGGCACCAGCCGGTCCTGCAGCTTCAGCGCGCCGGCATAGTCGCCCTTCAGCGCGCAGACCATCAGCTCGGCGCAGAGCTTGGGCGCGACATTGGCGACGACCGAGATGCAGCCATGGCCACCGGCGGCCATATAGGCCAGCGCCGTCATGTCCTCGCCCGAGAGCTGGATGAAGTCCGGCCCCATGGCATGGCGCTGCTGCGAAACACGCGCGAGATTGGCGGTGGCGTCCTTGACCCCGGCGATGTTCTTCAGCTCGTAGAGCCGCTTCATGGTCTCGACCGACATGTCGACCACCGAGCGCGGCGGGATGTTGTAGATGATGATCGGGATGCCGATCGCGTCGTTCACCGCCTTGAAGTGCTGGTACAAGCCCTCCTGGGTCGGCTTGTTGTAATAGGGCGTCACCACCAGCACGCCCTGCGCGCCGGCCTTCTCGGCATGCCTGGCCAGCGAAATCGCCTCGATCGTGTTGTTGGAGCCGGCGCCGGCGATCACCGGCACCCTGCCCTTGGCCTGATCGATGACGATCTCGGTGACGCGGCCATGTTCGTCATGGCTCAGGGTCGGGCTCTCGCCGGTGGTGCCGACGGGCACGAGCCCGTGGCTGCCGCTCTCGATCTGCCAATCGACCAGCGCCCGAAGGCATGCCTCATCGATCTTGCCGTCCTTGAACGGCGTCACCAGCGCAGTGAGCGAACCGGTGAAAGGCGCATGCTTGGTCATGGGCGGTCCTGAAATCGACATAGTTGCGCGAGAAACGGGCGACAGACATAGCCTTTCAGCCGCAGTCCGCAAAGCCGGCAACCCATCAAAAATCGTGGCCGCATAGTTAGGACTTCGTAAAGCTCCCTGCGGGAGCATGGCTTACTGCTACGATCCGGCTTGCTTGGGGGGACCCTTGATGGCGCTATCGCCGGGCCGACGGTTCTTCGGAGCTGGCCTGACGCTCATTCTGGTGACAACCGGACCCTGCACCGCGGGTCCAGACGGCTCGCACCCCTTCCAGGAGGAGCGACTGGCGAGCGTCGACACGCGCGCAGCAGATGCCGGAAGCAGCAATGTCGATGTCGGCGTGACCGCCTCGCTCGCGCCGCAGACGGAGCCGCCCGTCTCGCCCCTCCCCCCGGCCGAAATCATCCAGCCGGAAGAGCGGGTCGACCTCGCCCCACTGAAGAAGGCGGTCGCCGCCTATCGCACCGGCAAACTCGAGGAAGGCGACGGCATCGCCCGTGGCATCGAGGACAAGGCGGTGCGCGGCATGCTGGAATGGGTCGCGCTGCGCAGCCTGACCAATGTCGTGAGCTTCGAACGCATTGCCGAGTTTCTCGACGAGTTCCCGAACTATCCGGGCACCACGCCTTTCCGCCGCCGGGCCGAAGCGGCCCTGGTCACCGACCGGCGCCGGCCCGACACCATCCGGCGGTTCTTCCATGGCCGCGAGCCGATCAGCCCGGCCGGCCGCGTCGCGCTCGCCCGCGCACTGGCCGCCGAGGGACGTCAGGACGAGGCCTTCGCGCTCGCGCGCCGAACCTGGCTCAAAGACCATCTCGGCGCCGGACTCGAGAAGATCGTCCTCGACAATTTCGGCGACAAGCTGACGCCCGCCCATCACCGCCTGCGCGCCGAGCGCTATCTCTTCGCCGGGAATGGCGAAGCGGCACTGCGCAATGCCGCCCGCGTGTCGAAGGACTATGTCGCACTGGCGAAAGTCAGGCTTGCCTCGGCAAAGGCCAAGGGCCCGATCGCGCAAAAGCAGATCGAGGCCGTGCCGGCCGCCCTGAAGAAGGACATTTCCTTCGCCTTCCTGCAGGCGCAACAGGCCCGCCGCAGCGGCAAGGCGGCCGACGCGGCCAAGGCCCTGGCCGATATCCCGCGCGATCCGGCCCTGCTCGGCGATGGCGATGGCTGGTGGACGGAACGCCGGCTGGTCGCCCGCAAGCTCCTCGATGAGGGTGACGCCAAGGCCGCCTATGCGGTCGTCTCCGGCCACGGCGCCGAGGACGCCGCCGAACGCATCGACGCCGAATGGCATGCCGGCTGGATCGCATTGCGCTTCGAGAAGGATGCCGAGCGGGCGGCGAAGCATTTCGCCGAGGCTGCCAAGATCGCGGAGACGCCGATCTCGGTGGCGCGCGCCGCCTACTGGCAGGGCCGCGCAGCCGACGCGCTCGACAAGGCCGAGGCGGCACAAGCCTTCTATGCCCGTGCCGCCGAGCACCCCGTCGCCTATTACGGCCAGCTCGCCCGGGCCCGGCTCGGCCTCAACGACCTGCCGGTCCGCCGCACCATCGCGGCGCCGCTCGCGCATCTGCCCGGCTTCAAGGCAGCCATGCTGCTCTACGACATCGAAGCGCCCGACCTTGCCGGCCAGATGCTGATCGACCTGTCGCAACGCCTGCACGATACCGCTGCGCTCGAGGCGATCGCCGACATGGCGCGCCAGCGCGCCGACGCCAAGACTCTGCTCACCATCGGCAAGATCGCCCTGCAGCGCGGCTTTCCCCTCGACGAGGCGGCGTTCCCGACCTTCGGCGTGCCGGAATTCCCGACCGTCGGCGATCCGATGGAGCGGGCCATCGTCCATGCCATCGCCCGCCAGGAAAGCGCCTTCGATCCGGCGGCGGTCTCGCATGCCGGCGCGCTCGGGCTGATGCAGATGATGCCGGCGACGGCGCGCGAGACGGCTAGGCGGGCACAGCTGCCTTTCGAACTCGAGCGCCTGACCAGGGACCCGCTCTACTCGGCGCAGATGGGGGCCGCCCATCTCAACGACCTGCTCGGCGACTGGCGCGGCTCCTACATCCTGACCTTCGCCGCCTATAATGCCGGGTCTGGCAATGTGAAGAAATGGATCACCGCCTATGGCGATCCCAGGCTGCCGGAGGTCGATGCCGTCGACTGGGTCGAGCGCATCCCGTTCACCGAGACGCGCAACTATGTCCAGCGCGTCATGGAGAACCTGCAGGTCTATCGCCAGCGGCTGAACCAGCGCACCGCCTACATGATCGACCAGGATCTGAAGCGCGGCGGCAAGCGCGAGTGAAGCGAACGGCACCATGGCCCTTGGCCATGGCAGGCGGGCCATGTCACAAGCAGCGTGAACGCGCCGTTCCCGTCACCTGGAAACACGTGTCATTCCGGCTGCCGCGATGCGGAGCAGTTCCGGAATGGCGCAGCTGGAAAACATGGGTCGCCATGGACGCCGATAGCGGATTCCGCTCGCTCTTCATCAGCGCCCGCGACGGGCTGAAGCTGCATGTGCGCGACTATGGCTCGCTTGCGGCCTTGTCGCTGCCCGTGGTCTGCCTGCCGGGCCTCGCCCGCACCGCCGCCGATTTCCACGAGCTGGCACTGGCGCTTTCCGGCGACCCGGCGCAGCCCCGGCGGGTTCTCGCGCTCGACTATCGCGGACGCGGCCGCTCGGAATACGACCGCGACTGGCGCAATTACGAGATCCGCGTCGAGCTCGACGATCTCATGCAGGTTCTCGCCGCCACCGGCATCGAGGAAGCCGCATTCGTGGGAACCTCCCGCGGCGGGCTCCTGACCATGGCGCTCGCAGTGGCGCGCCCCGGCCTGATCAAGGGCGTGGTGTTCAACGATGTCGGCCCGGTGATCGACGCGCGCGGGCTGCTGCGCATCCGCGGCTATGTCGGCAAGCTGCCGACGCCGCGCAGCTTCGCTGAGGGGGCCGAGATCCTGAAGCGGCTCGCAGACCAGCAATTCCCGCTGTTCGGCGATGCCGAATGGGAGATCATGGCGCGGCGCACCTGGAAGCAGCGCAATGGCACGCTCGTTCCCGACTATGATCCCAGGCTGCTGAAGACGCTCGAGGAGCTCGATCTCGAGGCGCCCCTGCCGGTTCTCTGGCCCTATTTCGCAGCCCTCAACCATGTCCCGGTACTGGCAATCCGCGGCGAGAACTCGGACCTCCTGGCCGAGCAGACATTGCTCGAAATGGGCCAGCGCCATCCGCATTGCGAGATCTTTACCGCGCCCGGACAGGGCCACGCCCCGCTGCTCGGCAGCCGCGACATGACCAGGCGGATCGGCCGGCTGATCGGCCGGGCGGAGAAGCACGCCGCCTGAGCCTGCCCGCTTCGCGAGCGGGCGCGGCCGTCAATCCTTGCCGCGCCGCTCCTTCTCGGCGCGCGAATGCGCCGTCTCGCCGCCGGCGGCGAGGATGCGGGCCTCGACCCGCCATTGCTCGGCGACATCGCGTCCGGGAAAACCGGTATGATGGGCGAGATAACGCAATTCCTCGCTGCCGAGCGGGGCGATCTGGTCGAAATGCCAGATGCCGAGCCGGTTCAGCTTCTCGGCGACCACCGGGCCGACCCCATCGATCAACGTCAGATCGTCGGGCTTGCCGCTGCGCGCGGCCGACAGAAGATTGCCCGGACAGATGCCCTCGAGAGCGGCCCCGGACAGGGCCACCGCCGCGACCTGATCGGCCGTTGGGGCCGCGCCGGCCAGCGCCTTGGCCTGTGCGACCCATTCCTCACGCTCGATCCGCCCTGGAAAGGCGAGATAGGCGCCGACCCATTCGACGTTTGCGGGCGTCCAGGCGGCGATCTGGCTGAAATGCCAGATGCCGAGCGCATGCAGACGCTCCTCGTTCTGGGGCCCGACGCCCTTGATCAATTTGAGATCGTCGGCGGCGCCGCCGCGCGCCGCGACATAGCCGGCCGGCCGGAGCCCGACAATGGCCTCCTCACCGTCGAGCTTGGGCATGGGCGCTGGCTCTGGCGCGACCGCGGAGCCGGCCCGTGCCGCCATGCCCGGGGCGGGCAAGGCGCGCGCCGGTTGCGGCAGCGCCAGACGTGGCGCCGGCAGCGCGAGCGCCGCTTCGGGGACCGCCGCAGTCCCCTTGAGCAGGGAGCCGACAACGCAGCCGGCCGCATAGACCGCAACATAAAGCAGCCCGGTCTCGACCCAGAAGGCCGGCTGGTTGTTCAGCACGCGCAGCCAGACCAGTGCGGCGGCGCCGGCCCAGAGCAAGGCGACCAGCATTGCCGGACCACCGAACAGGGTTCGCAGACCATCGCGGCTGGTCAACCAGCCGAACACCAGGCCGATCGCGAAGGCTGCGACCAGGAACCAGACGAAATGGAGCGCAAGATACAGCATGGCGTGCGGCCCTATTTCGCGACGGTGAACTGAACGCGGCGGTTCTTGACCTTGGCGTCGGGGTCGCCATGGGCGACCAGCGGCCGGTCGACGCCATAGCCCTTGACCTCGAGCTGTTCGGGCTCCAGCCCGCGCCGGATGAGTTCCTCGCGCACACGGAAGGCGCGCCGGCGGGACAGATCGAGATTGTTGAAGCCGGCGCGCTCGCCGTCCATGTTGGCATGGCCCTCGACGGTGACACGCGTATCCGGGCAATGTTTCAGGATCGCCGCGGCCTCGGTCATCGCCCTTTCGGTCACCGAATCGAGCGTCACGACCGCCGTGCCCTGGCCGAACATCACGTAATAGCGCTGGGTCAGGGCATCGAGATCGTTCTGGCAGGTGCTCGGCGGATCGATGACGCAGCCGGTCTGGCGCATCCCGATCTCGGCCTTGCCGGTGAAACCTTCCGGCAAGCCGCTCGCGGCGTTGGTCTCGACCTCCGAGCGGATCAGCTCGCGGCAGGTCAGCCCCTGAACACTGACCTCGTGGTCGACGAGATCGACGGAGCCCAGATCGAGCCGAAGCAGATCCTGCACGGCGCTGCGGGCCGCGACCCCGAAGCCGGCCGGAGCCGCAGGCACGATCGTCGTCTCATCGCGAATCTTACCGCGCAAGGGCGAGGCCTCGATCAGCTCGGCGATCGCCTGCTTCGAGCCGGCATCCGGCAGATGGCCCGACAGCGTTCCGCCTGTCCTGTCGACCGCCGCGGAGAAGCCATAGCGGCTGAGGGTCAGCAGCGGCGCGCCGGACAATCCCAGCCCCGCGGGCAAGGACTGCGCCTTCAGTGCCTCCTGCAAGGCCGTCCAGCTCGCCAGATCGCGCGCCGCGCCGGTCACCGTGAGATTGCCGCCGGCCAGGCTGACGCTGCCGCGCTCGATCTTCTCGAGCAGTCCGAGGGCGAAGCGCGTGACGGCGTCGAAATCGGCGGCGTCGCGCAGATTGGGCTCGACACGCGTCCGGTCGGTCAACGCGCCGCCCCGCAGAGCGGCGCGGGCGAGTTCCGCCGCAGCGGCCTGGGCGGCGGCGTTGGGCGCGATGCCCGAGAGCGCGATTCCAGCCTCTGTCTTCTCGGCACGCCATTGCAACGGGCGCGCCGGCACAGGCGTCGGCGGGGCGGGCGGAGCCACGACCACGGCCGGAACCGATGGCGCCGGCGTCGGTAGCGGCTGCGGCCCCGGTGGTGCAGGCGCTGGCGGCGCGAAGCTGAGATCGAGCGGCGGCGCCTCCGGCAGCGGCGGCATCACCGGCACCGGCGGTGGCGGTGGCGGTGGAGGGGCCGGCGGGCAGGAGATCGCCGCCAGTGCGACCGATTCCGGACCATCGGCCTGGGCGATGTTCAGGCGCAAGGCCTCGCAGGCGGCGAAGTCCTGCGGCCCCTCGCCGCCGATGCGGTAGCGCGTGCCGTCGATCTCGACCTTGCCGCTACGCAGGCGCGCCAGCTCGGAGAGGGCCCGGCCGACCCGCGCCAGGAAGGCCGGTGGCTCGCCGCTCGCCGGCTGGGTGCGGTCAGTAATGGCACCCGCCTCGGGAAAGGCCCGCGCCGCAAGGCCCGAGACTTCGTTCTTGACGGCTTCAGACGGATAGAAGCCCGACAGGCTAACCGCCCCAGCCGCATTTTTCTCGGCGCTCCAGACATAAGGAGAGACGACCGGCGGGTTGAGCGCGCAATCGACCCGCGAAAAGCCGGCAGGAGGGGCTGCCGCTGCGGCAGCGCGCAGCGCCAGGAAGGCTTCGGGCGACGAAGCCGTCCCCTCGACACAGAAGCGCGTATCGTCGAGCGCGACCTTGCCGGCAGAGAGCCTGCCGAGATCCGCGATCATCGCCCCGGTCAATGCCGGGAAACCCGCCGGCGCACCGAAAGCGATCTTCTGCTGGTCCTCGATCCGCAAGGCAGTTCCGAGGCCGCGCGCAGCGGCGAGATTGGCTCTCGCAGTGCTCTCGTCAGGCACGAAACCCGTCAATGTCACCTTGTCGGCTTCACGGCTCGCCGACCAGCTATAGGGCTTCTGCGCGACGACCTGTGTCAGACCCCCGAGAACCCGCCGGACACCGAACTCCGCCTTCAGCTGCGCCAGCGCCTTGGCGGCGCCATCGGCGCTCGTCGCCTCGCCATCGAGATAGACGTCGCGTCCATCGACCCGGGCCGAGACCTCGCGGATCCCCGGAGCCGCGCCCGCGAGCGCACCGGCGGCTAGAGCTCGCGCCTCGACATCCTTGCGCACCGCTTCGCTCTGAATCAGGTTGGCCGAGCTCCACAGCACTGCCAGCGGAACGAACCCCCACAGCCAACCGGCCTGCCGTGCCATCCCCGATCCTCGCCCCTGCCACCGACTCGAACCGAATCCGGTCCCTCGCACCGGTGAGAATCAGGCCTCATCACACTGGCAAGTCAAGCAAGCCGGCAAGCTTCTGCCCTGGAATTCGCCCTTCCCCTCCCGGCTGGCGGCCAACGGTGCGCGAAATCCTCAAAACGAAAGAAGCCCCGGGTTTCCCCGGGGCTTCCATCATCACGATCGGAAGATCGATCAGAAGTCGCGCTGGATGCGGAAGCGGCCAGCCCAGGCGTCGTCCGCCTTCACGAGCGAACCACCGTTGGCCAGAGCAACCCGGTTGCCGAGGTTGTTCGAGGCCAGGACCGACTGGCGCATGTCGGTGCGGGTGTAGAGCACCTCGACGCCGATATCCAGACCCGAAACCGGCGACCAGATCAGGTTACCAGCAACGATGAGCTCCTTCGGATCGAGCGGACGCGAAATCTGGCCAGCGACGGCCTGATTGGTCAGCACGTAGCCGAGCTTCAGCTCAGAGTACGAAGCGATGAGCTCCGAACGCAGGGTCGGGGTCCAGAAGTGACGCAGAGCGGCAACGATCGACCAGCCGGTCGACGAGTCGACCTGACCGAGCGCGTTCACGCCGAAGTCACCAACCGCGAGCGCAGCGTTCTGAGCGGCGATGCGGCCCGAACCGAAGTTGCCACCCCAGCCGAGATAGCCGAGAGCGCCGTCAGCGTAGGCAGCCTGCAGGAACAGGAAGTCGCCAGCCGCAAGCATCGGCAGGTTGATCTTCACGCCACCCTGGATGGCCCAGCCCATCTCGTCCTTGTTGCCGACGAAGACGCCAGCGCCGTTGGCGATCGCCGGGTTGCCGGCGGCAGCGCCGCCCGGACCGAACACGGTGTTCAGGCCGGCGTTGTTGATGCTGCGCTGGGTAAGAGCAGCCGACAACTGGGCCGAACCCCAACCCTGATCGACGCGCAGCGAGGCGACGACGTCCGGGTAGTCCTGACCGAGGTAGTTGGAAACGCCGCCGGGGCTGACGACAGCCGCTTCACGCGAACCGGTACCCGAGACGCGATCTTCGAGCGACAGGGTGGCCGAGAAGCCCGAACCGAAGGTGGCGGTGTAGGCCAACAGGTTCAGACGCGAGTCAGCCGTACGAACGGTGGTGAAGCCGAGGTCGTTGGCGTAGAAGTCGAAGAACGACTGAGCGCGACCAGCGGTGATCGGGCCGAACTGGACGAAGGCCAGATCGAGGTTGGCGCCCGAAGCAGCGGTGCCGCCGGTGGTGCGCGGAGCGCCCGGAACGACGATGCCCTGGTTGCCGCCGATCGTGTTGTTGTACACGCCGGTGCTGTTGGTCAGCTCATAGCGGAAGAAGGTCCGCAGGGTGCCGTAAGCGGTGGCGGTACGAGCGTCGACGTTCAGACGGCCACGAGCGCGGCTGCCGTAAGCGTCATTGCCGTCGCCATAACGCGAGCCGACAGCGTACTCAGCGCGAACACGACCGCCGATGCGGAGGCAGGTGTCGGTGCCGGGGATGTAGAAGAAGCCAGCGCCGTAAGCGGAGCAGACGCGAACGTATTCGACCGGAGCAGCCTTCCGCGAAGGAAGGTCGGCGGCCTGAGCCCCGGCAACCGCGGCGATACCGGCGGCAGAACCGAGGAGGAGGCTCTTAACGAGCTTCATTTGATAACCTCCAAAAGAGTTTCGAGACCCTCGGGCTTCGGTGACTTCGTGATCCGGACGGCCCCAGGAGACCCCACCGGTGAAACCACCTATCCCGGTCTTCCCCCCCCGTCCCTGAACCACTCAGAGGCGAAGTTGAAAAACAGCGACCGGGAATGTCCCGCCGCACAGTCACCATTACGAATGCCCGCCCCGCGATCAACCTCCATCGCACCTACCCCACAGCCAAGCGGGCGCTTTGGACCCTGGTGTTGCACGCCTGCCACGCTTTGAGCGTGGAACTTAGGGAACTGTTAACCAGCGGGGACCGGAACGACCTCATCATAGGCCGGCGCGGGCCCTTTCCGGGCCGAATCTGCGATCTCACGGGGAAGCGGTGATTCCCGGAGCGATCCGACTCAATATTCCCATTCGGCACCGACACCGACCGCGGCGCTGCCGTCGGCATTGGTTTCGGCCTGGAGCTTCAGCCGCCGAGTCAGGTCGATGCCGACCGAGACACCGCTTTCGGAAGGCTTGGCTCCCGCCTTCACGCCGAGGGTGATGTTGTCGGACAATGCGCGCGAGACGCCGACCGTCGGCCCGTCAGGGCCCATCTGGACGTCGAGATTGTCGACCCCGAGTTGGCGCCGCAGCTTCTCGAAGACGTCTTCGCCACCGGCGCCGGAAAACTGCGCCGCGGTCTGGGCGAGCTGCAAGGCCTGGAAAGGCGAGAGCGAGCCGGAGGCGCGTTCGAAGAGCAGCCGCGACAGCACCTCGTCCGGCGGCAGTTCCGGTGAGGAGCTGAAGGTGAATTCCGGCGCCGACGCCTGCCCGCTGACGATGATCCTCGCGGTGACCTCGGCGGCGCGCGTTTCGGCGACGAAATCCAGCTCCGGCATGACGTCCCCCGAAAAGGTCACGCGACCGCGGCTGAAATCGAGGCGCTGGCTCAGCACGTTCAGCCGGCCGCGCCGCAGGTCGAACCCGCCGTTCAGTAACGGATTCGCCGAGGTTCCGCCGACGCGCAGCTCACCGCCGAGCTCGGCGTCGATGCCGCGACCGCGGATGAAGACGCGTCCCGGGGCGGAAACCGTGATGTCGAGCGCGGCATCGAAGGCCGGCGCGCGGGCGCCCTTGCGCTGCGCCGCGGCCCGGGCCTTGCGCTGCGCCGCGAGCCGCTGCGCAGCCTGGCCCTTGGCATTGACATGGCGGATGCCGTCGACGGGGCGCAGGCTCGACGGCAGCCGGTCCGGCACGGCGACCTCGATCGAAACCACGCCGATCCGCCCGGCGATTCGCGGGCGCTGCGCCAGCGGCCCGGCGAGATCGAGCCCGAGATCGGCGACCGCGGTCACCAGCCCGTTGGCGACGAGCTGAGCACGCTTGCCCTCGATGCGGATGGTTCCCGGAAAACCCGCCTCCGGATCAAGCCGGACATTGCCGCTGGCCGAGAGCGTGCCGCCGCCCGGGGTCTGCGCCGAGAAACGTTCGATGGCGAGGTCCGGCCCGCGCGCGGCGAGGCGCGCCTCGAGCCTGGTCAGCCTCACACCCTGGAGGGCATCGCTGAAGCTGCCATTGGCGAGCGTCGCACCGCCGGCAAGCTGGGGCGCGGACATCGTTCCGCTGACCCGCATGTCGATGGCGACCTGCCCGGTCAGGTTCCGGCCATCGGCGGCGAGCTGGGTATTGGCCAGCGCCGCATCGACCCGGCCTTGGATGGTGAGATCGAGGGCGCCAGCACCTCCGAGCGGCGCGCTGCCCTTTGCCGTCAAGGCGACGAAGCGGCCGGCATTGAGGCTGGCGTCGAGGCTGGTCTGGCGACCGTTCAGGGTGCCCTGCCCGGCGATCTCGATCGGCGGCAGGCCGGCCTGGCGGGTCTGCGGGGCGACCAGGCGCGCGATCTTCACCCGCCACGGGCCGGTCGGGACCTCCGGCGTGCCCTTGATCATCGCCTCGGCGTCGAGCGTTCCGGAGAGGTTGAGCGCCGGTGAGGCGAGCCGCGCCGCCGAGAGCGGCACGTTCTGCGCCTGGAAGCGCAGATCGAGGGTGCGTCCGGCCTCGCCGTCGAGCACGATGCGGCCGGCGTCGACGGCGAGGGCGAGATCGCGGATCGCGACGCCGCCATCGATGGCGGTGAAGCTCGCCGGCTTGGAAAGCGCGATGCGGCGGCCGTCGCGGCTGGCGCTGAAGCTGGCCAGATCGAAGCGCAGCGGCTCGGCGACAGAGAGTCTGCCCTTGGCCGCGAGCGCAAAACCGCGGGCGGACGCGTCGAGGCTGATATCGCTGGTCTCGGCGGCGCCCTGCGAAACCAGGCGGATCGCGCTGACCGGCTCGCCGGCGATGACGGCCCGGTCGATCTGGACATTGCCGTCGATGCGCGGCTTGCGCAGGGCATCGACGACGGCGAGCGTGGCGTCGAGCTTCTCGAGCGTCAGACTCGGCGCCGACAGGCGCTGCGCATTGGCCTTGAGGTCGATGTTCTGGCCGCCATTCGGCCGGGCGAGGCGCAGATCGGCGTCGATGCGGCCACCGAGCTTGGCGAGCGCCAGGGCGGAGAGGTCGTCGAGATTGCGGGCGGCGAGCTTCAGAGTGCCTTCGGCGAGATTGGCGGCGTCGAGATCGAGCACGCCGTTCAGCGTGACCGAGCCGATGGCGATGTCGAGCTGCGGCAGGCTCCAGCCGCCGGGATCGCGCTTGGCGAAGCGCACCATGCCGGTCGCCGGTCTGCCTTCGACCTCGCCGGAGAGCTTGGCCTCGCCGGTGAGCGCGCCTTGCAGGTCGCGCAGCACTGCATCGAGCGCCAGACGCGGCACCGGCCGGCCGAGCGCCGTGGCGTTGCTGATTCCGGCGCGCAGCGTCGCATCGAGCTTGTCGAGCGGGCCGGACAGGGTGGCGTCGAAAGCGCCCTGCCCCGACAGCCGGGCGTCGGCGCGACGCAGATCGGGAATCGCGATGTTGGCGCGCAGATCCGAGCCCTGGGCGCCGAGCGCGCCGTCCGCGGCGGCGCTGACATGGGTGCCGGCGATGCGCAGGCCGTTGACGATGACCCCACCACCACCCGGCAGCCGGACTTCGCCGCCAAGCGTCAGCTTGCCGGCCAGCAGGCGATCGAGCGCCGCCTGGTCGAGGCCGAGTGCCTCGGCCGAACCGTCGAGCTTCACCGCATAGCTCTTGAGATGCGGCTCGGCATCGATCGCGGCGGCGACGGTCGCCGCCCCCTTGAGCTTGCGCTCGGCCAGGCCACTCAGGCGGGAGAGGTCGGGCAAGCGCGCCTGGGCCTTGCCGAGAATGCGCTTGGGGCCGAGCTGGCCGACATAATCGAGCTCGGCACCGCCGAAGGCGAGCTTCAGCGTCTCGAACGCGCCGCCGCCGCCCTCGCTGGCAGTGCCGCGCAAGGTGAAACGGACACGGTCGCCGACGAAGCGCGCGAGCGCGGCATCGGCGAGCGCAATTCCGGAGGCCTCGCCATCGGAAACCAGAACCGTCCGGGTCGCGGGATCGCCGAGCGGGCCGCTCGGCGTCGCGGTGAAGGTCAGGCCGAGCTTGCCGAGCTTGCCGGCCGGCACCGAGGCGCCCTCGGCCTGCAGGCTGGCATCGACGCGCGGCCCGGCAGCCGGCCCCTCAATCCTGGCGTCGAAGGCGAGCTTGGCGATCTCGGCGCCCGAGGCGACGGTGCGGCCCTCGGCATTGGGGCGCGCCGCCGCCGTCACCGTGAAATCGAGATTCTTGTCGGCGCCGTAGAGGCCCTTCACATCGAGCCTGGCCAAGGCCGAGACCAGCGCAAGCTCCTCGACCGCGACCGCGCCGTCATCGGCGAAGCCGACCGCGCCGTCGAGCCGGGTCGAGCCCTGGAAGACCGGTGCGACCGGCGCCGGCATCAGGCCGGCGATACGGGAATCGAGCGCGAGCAGCAGGCGGCGACCGGCACCGCGGCGCGAAAGGTCGGCAGTGCCGTCGGCGCCGATGGTCGGCCCGGCATTGAAGGCGAGCGTCGCCTTGAAGCGGTCGAGCGGGCCGTCGCCGGAAAGGTCGAGCTTGACCGGAGGGCGATCGGGCAGGTCGGCGATGGTCGACAGCAGTCCGCCCTCCGGCTCGTCGAGCTTGACCGCCAATTGGAGCTGCGTCGTCTGCGGCACGAAACGCAGATTGACGTCGAGACTGCCGCCCATGTCGAGCCGGCGCCCGGCGAGGCGCAGATCGAGCCCCTCATTGGGTGGGCCGAGCCGCGCGGCGCCATTGGCCGTGAGCCGTGCCGGCGCGCCGATCACGGTCGGCCCGAGCGCCAGTTCGCCGAGCTGGAAGGCCTCGATGACCACCTTCAGCGGCAGTTCGGGCAAAAGCGGGCCGTCACTGGCCTGGGCGGCCGCGGCGGCCGGATTCGGCAGCGGCCTGCGCAGGATCTCGAGCTTGCCGATCTCGAGCCGGTTGACCTCGAGCCGGCGCAGCAGGAGCGCGCTTCGCGTCCAGCTCAGGCGCGCCCGGTCGAGACGAAGCCAGGGGCCGTCGCTGTCGGAGATGACGATGTCGCGGATCGTCGCGTCGGAAGACAGCGCGCCGTCGACGGCGCCGATCGAGACCTGGCTGCCATCGGTCGAGAGCGCCTTGGAGATCAGATCGGCGAGGACGCCGCGCTCGCCGGCGTTCTGGGCGAAGCCGCCGAGGCCGGAGAGCAGCATGGCGCCTGCGGCGATGAGCAGTGCCGCGATGGCGCCGAGCAGCTTTGGGAAACGGAGCGCGCCCATCAGAAGGCCTGCCCGATGCTGATGTAGAGAGCGACGGGCTTGTCGCCCTTGCGCGGGTTGAGCGGGGCCGCGACGTCGACGCGGATCGGCCCGATCGGCGTATAATACCGCAGGCCGAGCCCGGCGGCGAGTTGCAGCCGCTCCTTGAAATTCGGCACCTGCGATTCGAAGGCCATGCCGGCGTCGAAGAAGGGCACGATACCGATCGTGTTGGTGATCTTGATGCGCGCCTCGGCCGAGGCCTCGAACAGGCTGCGCCCGCCGGTGAGGTGATCGAGCGGCCCGAGCGGCGACAATGTGCGGTAGGCGTAGCCGCGCACCGAACCGCCGCCGCCGGCATAGAAGCGCCGCGTCGCCGGGATATCGCCGAGGTCGGCACCGGCGATCGAACCGAGCCCGATCCGGCCGGCGAGCACATAGCGGCTGTCCTCGTCGAGCGAGTAATAGCCGGACAGCGAAGCCTTGCTCTGCAGGAAGGGTGCATCCGTGTCGCCGAAGGCGGCATAGGGTGCGACCGAAGCGGTGAGGCGGATGCCACGCGTCGGATCGAGCAGGCTGTCGGTGGAATCATAGCGCAGCGAGAGCGGCACGCCGGCGATCAGATAGTCGACCTGGCCGAGCACGTCGCTGGTCTGCCCGCGCTCGACCTCGAGCCCCGCCTGGACCGAGAAGCTGTCGCTGAAGCGATGGCGGATGCTGGCGGTTCCGTTGACGTAGCGGGCTGTGTAGCCGCCATAGCGGTTGGTGCCGACGCGCTCGCGCGTGCCGACCACATCGATCAGCAGATCGTTGCGGCTGCCGCCGAGCGCCGGCTTCATGAAGCCGACGGCGAAGCGTCCGCCGAGATCGGATGGCAGGAAATCGCCGAAGCGCTGGATCTTGGTGCCGTCGATGCGCGGCGCGAAGAAGAGATCGCCCTCGACGCGCAGCCGTTCAGCCCCGCCGAACAGATTGCGATGCTCCCAATAGGTCCTCACCGCCGGGCCATCGATGGTCGAGTAGCGCGCGGAGAAGCCGACCACGCGCTTGGGCCGTTCGGAGACCTCGACGAAAATCGGCAGGTTGCCCCGCGCATCGAGGGCCGTGCCCTCACGCATCCGCACCGCGCCAACGGCAGGAATCGTCGCGATCGACTTGCGGGTATCGGCGAGTTCCTTGGGCGAATAGGGATCACCGGGCTCGAGATAGATGAAGGAGCGGACCACCGCCTCGGGGATGTCGCCGGTCTCGCCGATGCCGAACTCGCCGAATCCGGCGACCGGACCGGGATCGACGACCAGAGAGACGTCCATGATCTTGGCGGCATGGTCCACCACCGGCCGGATCTCGACGACCTTGGCGAGCGGGCGCGAATGGGCCCGCCAGTAATCGACCAGCGCCGCCTGCGCCGCGCGCAGCGACGCCGAGCTGGCCGGATCGCCCGGCTTCAGCCCCGAGACCTTGGCCGGATCGGCGATGACCGCGGTCGGATCACGCTTCTCGCCGGCTACGATGTCGACATTGCGCAGGGTGAAGAGCGGCCCGGGATTGACGGTGACGACGACAGGCGCCGGGGCACGGTTGCGAAAGCGCTCGGCCGCGGCGGCGAAGCCCGGCGGCGGCTCGCCGGCCTGGCTTACGACCGCTCCGTCGACGGCGATGCTGACCTGGGCGTTGAAATAGCCGCGCGCCCAGAGCGCATCGAGCATCGGGTCGATATCGGCACTGGCCCGGCGCGCCAGCGTATCGCCGTCGGGCGGCGCATCCTGCCTCAGGCGATAGAGGAGCGAGGCATCCTGCAGGTTGCGCGTCAGCGCGCTCGCATCGGAAGCGTCGCCGAGCTCGAAGTTCAGCTCGTAGGGCAGCGTGGTGGCGCTGACGGCCGGCGGCTTCTCCTTCGAACCGAACAGTCCGAAGACGTCGAGCGAGGACAGGTCGAAGGCACGGGCCGGCGGAGTTTCGGCCACAAGCATCACGACGAAAGCGCACAAGCCCCCGCCCGCAATACCGAGCCCCCTCCTCCGTCTCGACAGCATCAAACCTCCAACGCAACGCGACTAAAATGCAGAAAATGAGTTCATTTTGTGATCCTGCCGCCAGTTGATCACAATTCAACGCTGCCGATCCGCAGCGACAATCCGAGCACCCGCGAGGTAAACGTAGCGTTACGCCCCCGCAACGAAAGCGCTCGCGGGCATGGGTTCCCGCGAGCGCAAATCGCCTACGCCAGCGCGAAGGAGATCGCCGTGATCGGGTCGAGCCGGGCGATCACCGGGCCGAGCGTCGGCGCGAGCACGCCGCCGCAGAGGCTGCCGGTGGTGATGACCTGCCCCGCCTTGAGGCCGCCGAGCGGCGTCTCGGCCGGGCGATTGGCCCAGGCCAGCGCGGTCACGAGCGGATCGCCATTGGCGTGCTCGGCCGGACGGTCATAGAGGACATCGCCGTCGAGCTCGACCGTGCAGGTCAGCGAGCGGACATCGTCGAAGATGCTGAACGGAACCTCCGGGCCGACGAAATAGCCACCATGGCCAAGCGCATCGGCGAGCCAGAGTGGAAAGGCGACATGGGTCCAGTCGGCGATGCGGCTCTCGACGATCTCGATCCCGACCAGCGCGGCGTCGCAATGCTCGATCAGCTCGGCGCGGGTATAGGGGTTGCCCGGCCGCAGCGGCATGTCGCGCCCGAGCCGCACCGCGAGCTCGATCTCGACGCGCAGCTCGGCACCATGGGCGGAGCGATAGGTATCCCCGGACTTCAGATAGGGCCCCGGCATCGGCGCGGCGATCGGGCGGCCGCCCTCGGCGATCGAGACCTTCAAGCCGGCATCGGCATAGCCCATCGCCCTCTGGACCTTGGCCTGCACGGCGAGCGCGGCGTCGATATCGGCCGGGACCGGCAAGGTCGAGATGTCGACCAGGCTGTGGCCGCGGCGTGCGGCGGTCAGCGCCTCGGCAAGGGTGTCAATCGTCGTCGCCATCGTGCTGGGTTCCTGTCGCAGCAGCCTCGTAGGCTTCCTTGGCTACAGCATCGGTCTGCGAATGGGAATTCGTCAGGCGCCGGGGCGGCTGCCGCCAGGCGCGGGCCGGCGGCGCGCTAGAACTCACGCGACCGAAACGATCAGGAGAGATTCGATGACCAGATCAGAGAACGACCGCCGTATCGACTATCTCGAATTCGTCGTCGCCGACCTTGCGCGGGCGCGGGCCTTCTATGAGGCCGCCTTCGGCTGGACGATGACGGATTACGGCCCGCAATACTGCGCCTTCGCCGATGGACGGCTGGAAGGCGGGTTCACGACGCAGGGCACGCCGAGGCCGGGCGGACCTCTGGTCATCCTCTATGCGGACGACCTTTCCGCCGCCCAGGCCTCGATAGAGGCCGCCGGCGGGCGGATCGTGCAGCCCACTTTCGACTTTCCCGGCGGCCGGCGCTTCCACTTCGCCGATCCGGATGGCTATGAGCTCGCGGTCTGGACGAAGGGCTAACGACGCGCCGTCGTTCCCAGGCGAAACCTCTGGGTCCGCCCCTCGATCGAATTCTGAGGCGCGGACCCGGGAACCTCGTTCAGGGGAGGCTCGGGCCAAGCCCGGGCCTGACGAGGGACCTTGGCCTCACTTGCCCCAGCGCAGAGCCAGCGGATCGAGTTCGCGCGCGAGTTCGATCAGGCCCTCGCGGGTCTTCGGGTGCAGCGGCACCAGCGGATGACGGACGGCCTCGCTCTTGATCACGCCGCCTTCCTTCATCAGCGCCTTGGTGGCGCGCAGGCCGCACTGGCGGTTCTCGAAATTGATGATCGGCAGGACGTCGCGATAGAGCGCGGCGGCCTTCTTGCGGTCGCCCGCGGCATGCGCCGTGACGATCGGCTTGATCAGGTCGGGGATCATGGCCGAGGTCATCGTCCCGGTGGCGCCGGCGTCGAGATCGGCCATCAGCGTGATCGCCTCCTCGCCGTCGAACGGCCCGACGACCGCCTTGCCGCCGGCCTCGATCAGGGCGCGCAGCTTGTTGGCGGTACCGGCGATCTCGATCTTGAAATAGCAGACGAGCGGAACCGCCTTCGCCAGCCGGACCATGAAGGGCACGCTCATGTTGACGCCGGCGAGCGGCGCGTCCTGCAGGATGATCGGCAGGCCGCTGGCATCGGCGACATGCGCGAAATGCTCGATCATGCCGTCCTCGTCGGCCTTGAGCAGGGCGCCGTGATAGGGCGGCATCATCATCAGCATCTTGGCGCCGGCATCGGCGGCGGCCTTGGCGCGCTGGGCGGCGATGCGGGTCGAGAAATGCGAGGTGGTGACGATCACCGGCACACGGCCCGCTACCTGCTCGATCGAGAGCAGCATCACCTGGTGGCGCTCCTCGTCGGTGAGCAGGAACTGCTCGGAATAGTTGGCGAGGATGCAGATGCCGTCGACGCCCTGGTCGATCATCAGATCCATGACGCGCTTGTTACCCTCGATGTCGAGGTCGCCATTGTCGTGGAAAATCGTCGGCGCGATCGGGAAAATGCCCTTGTAGACTTCGGTCATGGCAGGACTCTCTGCGGCGGTGGAGCTGTCAGGCCTTTGCGGCGCGGGCGGTCGTCAGCTTGCGAATGCCGCGCCTGGCCGAACCCAACAGCGGGAAGAGAAGAAGCGCGAGCGCGATCGCCATCAGCGACCCGACCAGCGGATTCGACCAGAAGATCGAAAGCGAGCCCTGCGAGAAGATCATCGACTGGCGGAAGGCGTCCTCGGCCTTGTCGCCGATGACCATGGCGAGAACCAGCGGCGCGATCGGATAGTCGAGCTTCTTGAAGAAGTAGCCGACCAGGCCGAAGGCCAGCGCGAGCCAGATGTCGAACTCCTTGCTGGCCACCGTATAGGCGCCGATGAAGCAGACCACGACGATGGCCGGGCCGATGATCGAGAACGGAATGCGCAGGATCGAGGCGAAGAGCGGCACGGTGGCGAGCACGACGATAACGGCGACGACGTTGCCGAGATACATCGAGGCGATCAGGCCCCAGACGAAATCGGGACGCTCGACAAACAGCATCGGGCCGGGGTTGAGGCCCCAGATCATCAACCCGCCCATCATCACCGCTGCGGTCGCCGAGCCGGGAATGCCGAGCGCCAGCATCGGCAGCATGGCGGCGGAGCCGGCAGCATGGTCCGCCGTCTCGGGCGAGATCACGCCCTCGGGCTCGCCCTTGCCGAATTTCTCGGGGTTGCGCGAGGAGCGCTTGGCCATGGCGTAGCTCATGAAGGAGGCCGCGGTCGGCCCGCCCGGCGTGATGCCCATCCAGATGCCGATGATGCTGGATCGCAGCAGCGCGAACCAGTAGCGCGGCAGCTTGAGCGCGGTCAGAAGCACGTCGCGGGGACGCACCTTGGCCTTGACGCCGTCGAAGCGCAGCCCCTCCTCCATGGTCTGGAGCAATTCTCCGAGGCCGAACAGGCCGATCACCGCGATCAGGAAGCTGACGCCGGCGAGCAGCACGTCGAACTCATAGGTCAGGCGGACATTGCCGGAGACCGAGTCCATGCCGATCGTGGCGAAGGCAAAGCCCATCGCCATCGAGACGATCGTCTTGAAGGGCGAAGCGCCGCCGAGGCCGACAAAGCTGGCGAAGGTCATGAAATAGACCGCGAAATACTCCGGCGAGGAGAATTTCAGCGCGAAGCGCGCAACCCAGCCCGAGAGCAGCGTGATCAGGATGACGCCGGCCATGGCGCCGAAGCCGGCCGAGAGGAAGGCGAAGGACAGCGCCTCGGCCGCTCTGCCCTGCTTGGCCATCGGATGGCCGTCGAAGGTGGTGGCGACGGAGGACGGCTCGCCGGGAATGTTGAACAGGACCGAGGTGGTCGAGCCGCCGAACAGCGCGCCCCAATAGAGCGAGGTCAAGAGGATGATCGCCGAGACCGGGTCCATGGTGAAGGTCAGCGGCAGCATCAGCGAGACGCCGTTCGGGGCGCCGAGCCCGGGCAGCACGCCGACGAGGATGCCGAGCAGCACGCCGGCCATCATCAGCGCGATGTGATGAGCGGTCAGCGCAACTTCGAAACCGTGGAGGAGCGAGGCGAAGTTTTCCATGGGGCGTTCCGGCTCGCGAAGGTCAGAGGCCGAGCATCGTCTCGACAGGCCCCTTGAGCAGGGAGACCTGGGCGAATTTCTCGAGGCCGAAATAGAAGAAGGCGGCGGTACCGAAGGCGGTCGCAAGCGTCGGCACCCAGCCGAAGCGCCCCTGGAAGCGCATCGCGAAGACGAGATAGAGGACCATCGCGACATACATGCCGAGCGTCACGCTGAGCACGATGAAGGCGAGCATCGGCAGGAAGAAGGAGATGACCCGCTTGGCCTGCTCGCGGTCGAGGAAGCTGTCGGCCAGCGCGGCCGAACCACCCAGCCTGCGACCGACCGTGGATACCAGCGTCCCGAGACTGGCGAGCGCGATGAGCAGGCCGCAATAGAAGGGGAAGGCGCCCGGCTGCGGACCGGAGGAATCCCAGCCGATTCCGAATTCGCGCGCGCCGTTGACGATGACCAGCCCGAAGGCGAGCGTCGCCAGGGCTGTCCCGATTTCGGCCTGGAAGCGGGTGATCATCGGCAGCCTTCCATCCCTGGTGATTTTTGCGACGGGAAGCGGGCTCGAAGGCCCGCTTCCCTCAGATCTGTCGGGCTCGACCCGGCTGCCGAAACGCCTTGGCGCCTTGGGTCAGCGGGCCACCCAGTCAGCAGCAGGTCAGTTGACGACCCAGCCTTCGTCCTTGAAGACCTTGGCGTTGGCCGCCTCGTCCTTGGCGACGAAGTCGGTCAGTTCCTTGCCCTTCATGAAGCGGGCGGTCTGCGCGGTGCGGGCGACGAACTCGGCCCATTCAGGGGTCTTGCTGACCTTCTCCATGACGTCGGCATAGAAGCCGACCGCATCGGCCGGAACCTCGGCCGGCAGCCAGACGGTACGCGGCATCTGGAAGGATTCGAGCGGCAGGCCGGCTTCCTTGCAGGTCGGGATGTCGCCCCAGCCCTTGCCGTTGTGGACCGGCTCGCCCTTGGCGAGACGCACCGGCGAGAAGACGCAGAGCGGCTTGACCTGGCCGGCCTTCCACTGGCCGATATTCTCGTTCGGGTTGTTGGTGTTGGAGTCGACATGGCCGCCCGCGAGCTGGGTCGCGGCCGCGCCGCCGCCCTGGAAGGGCACATAGATCCACTTGGCGCCGGTGGCGTCCTGGATCATCGCGGTCAGCGTCTGGTCGGTGTCCTTGGACTGGCTGCCGGCCATCTTGAAGCTGCCGGGCTTGGCCTTCACCGCGTCGATATAGGCCTTGGCATCGTTATAGGGCGAATTGCCGTTGACCCAGATCAGGAACTCGTCGAGCGCCAGAGCGGCGACCGGGGTGAGATCGGAGAATTTGTAGCCGAGCTTGGCGACGTAGGGCAGCAGATAGGCGTTGTTGGTGCCGAAGACGACCTTGTGGGCATCGCCCTTGCCGCCCTTGCCATAGATGAAGGCCTCGGCGCCGCTGCCACCGCCCTTGTTGAGCACCACGATCGGCTGCTCGACCAGCTTGTGCTTGGTGATGATCGACTGAATGATGCGCGCAAAGTTGTCGGTGCCGCCGCCCGGCCCCGAGGCCACGACGAATTCGATCGGCTTGGTCGGCTGCCAGGCCTGGGCCGGCATCGCCATCGCGAAGGACGCGGCGACGAAGCTCGCCGCGATCGTGAACTTCTTCATACTGTTCTCTCCCTTGCTTCAACTGATCGGGCGGCTCTTATGTGGCCGCCCTGCCGGAATTGCCTCAGGCCGCGGTCTTGCGCGCCGCCCTTCCCTCGCTCGCCATCTTGATGGCCAGCGACAATGCCGCCCGGCAAGCGCCGAGATTGGCGATACCCTTGCCGGCGATCTCATAGGCCGTGCCATGGGCCGGCGTGCAGATCGGGAACGGGAACCCGCCGATCAGGGTAACGCCGCGATCGAAGCCCATCAGCTTCATCGCGATCTGGCCCTGGTCGTGATACATCGTCAGGACGGCGTCGAAATCGCCGTTCTTGGCGCGCAGGAACACCGTATCGGACGGGAACGGCCCCTCGACCGTGTAGCCCTTGGCCTGTGCCGCCTTCACCGCCGGCTCGATCGTGTCGATCTCGTCGCGGCCGAAATTGCCGCCGTCGCCGGCATGCGGATTGATGCCAGCAACCGCGATGCGCGGCGGATTGAAGCCCGCGGCGCGCAGATTCTTGTCGGCGAGGTCGAGCGCCCGCAGGATGCGCTCCTGGGTGATGTTCTTCGCGACCTCCGACAGCGGGATATGCGAGGTGACCCGGCAGTTCCAGAGCTTGTCGAGCACGTTGAACTCGCTCGCCGGGCCTTCGAAGGCGATCGCATCGCGCACGAAGCGGATCTCGTCGTCATAGCCCGGATAGGCGAAGCGCATCGCCGCCTTGTTGAAGGGCGTGAAGAACACCGCATCGGCCTTGCCGGCAGCGGCGAGCTGCAAGGCCCGGCGGAAATTATCGGTCGCCGCCTTGCCGCCGGCGAGCGTCGCCTTGCCGCGCTGGAGATCGGCCGGATCATGGTTGGCCAGATCGACGAAGACCGGCTTGCCGGCAGCGGCCGGCAGCGCGTCGCCTTCCTTGACCACATGCAGATCGGGCGTCAGCCCGGCATCGGCAGCGCCGAGCTGGAAAAGGCGGAAATCACCGAAAACCACGTAACGCGCGGCGGAGCGCAGATCGGGCTCGGCGAGAATGCGCGCAGTGAGCTCGGGGCTGATGCCGGACGGATCGCCCATGGCGACCGCAATAACCGGCAGGGCGTTCTTCGCCTCAGTTTCCAAGGAATCCTCCCGTAATCCGGTCATAGGCCGGCAATCTGGCATGGGCCTAACATGCGCCCAATGGCTAGGCAAGTATTCTGTATGCAGCATAATCAATGTGACATAAGATGCGTCTGGAAAGGTACCTCCGACCGGGCGCCCCTCTGTCCGGAAGCTGGCGTTTCCACAAGTTTCCATGACCTGGGCGCCGCAGGACCGGCCATGCCGAGCGGAGGCCGCGTTGACATGGCGAAAACGCCATGCGGTACAGGACGATTGAGAAGGAGCGTCGATGACGAGCGGAGTCGGGACGTTGAGCGAAGCGTCGGAAGCCTATCCGCGCATTCAGCGCCGGACCTTGCACGACGAGGTGCTCGAGCGCATGCGCGACATGATCATCGAGGGCACCCTCGCGCCGGGGCAGCGCATCAATGAAGGGCTGATCGGGGCACAGCTCGGCGTTTCGCGCACACCGCTGCGCGAGGCGATCAAGACGCTGGCCAGCGAAGGCCTGGTCGAGATCCAGCCGGCCAAGGGCGCGATCGTTCGCAAATTCAGCTCGACCGATATGCGCAACATCCTCGAAGTGCTGAAGAATCTCGAGCAGCTCGGCGGACGCACGGCCTGCGAGAACGCCTCGGACGAGACGATCGCGGCGATCCGGGCTCTGCACGATGCGATGATGGAACAATATCGCGTCCGGAACCGGCTCGAATATTTCAAGCTCAACCAGGCGATCCATTCCGCGATCGTGGCCGCGTCCGGCAATGACGTGCTGATGGAAATGCACGGCACCCTCCAGGCCCGGATCAAGCGGCTGCGCTTCATCGGCAATGAGGGGCCGGACAAATGGGCCGGAGCCGTCGCCGAGCACGAGGCGATGATCGAGGCGCTGGAAAAGCGCGATGCCGAGGCGCTGACCGAGGTCATCCGCCTGCACATGGACTCGACGCGGCTGCGGGTCTGGGACGTCCTCTGAACCGGCGCCGGACTTCCTTCCCGGGACCGGAGCCGAACCCTCGGGCCCGATGCCTTAACATCGGCACTCACAGCAGCGAGATCGGGCTTCAGGCGACAGCCGGACCGGCCAGCACCGCGCAGGGCGAAGCCGCTCCGCAAGAGGAAGCGACCTGCTCAGTCTGCGCCTGAGGCTGCGCGCCTTGACAGTCCTTTCGCCCTCGCCTCCGCTGGCAGCAGGAAGGCGAGCGGGAGGAAGCGCGGGCCATGCTGACGCTGCGCCAGATCGAGGTGATCCGGGCCATCATGATCACCGGCACGATCGCCGGCGCGGCGAAACTGCTCAACGTCTCGGCCCCCGGCATCAGCCGGCTGATGAAGCACACCGAGCGAACCTTTCGCCTCAAGCTGTTCGAGCGCCGGCACGGACGCTATATGCCGACGCCTGAGGCCAACGACATCTTCGAGCAGATCAACGGCGTCTACCAGAAGGTCGACGACCTCCACTACACCCTGGCACGGATCGAGCGCGGCGACGGCGTCGAGCTACGGCTCGGCTCGGTGCCGAGCATCTGCAACGTCATGGTGCCACGGGCGATCGAACGCCTGAAGCGCAAGCATCCAGACCTGCGCATCGAGATCAACATCCTCAAGATCGAGGAAGCGCTCGACTATCTCTTGCTCGGCAAGGGCGAGATCGCGGCGATGAGCTACCGGCTCGACCATCCGGGCCTCGACTTCATCCCGCTGGCGATGGGCGAACTGTTCTGCATCGTGCCTGAAAGCCATGCGCTCGCCGAGCGCACCAGCGTCTCGGCCAGCGAGATCGTCGCGCACCCGCTGATCGGCATCGACCCGAACGACCCTTACGGCCGGATCATGAGCGAGATCTTCGTGCGCAGCGGGCTCAGCTTCGAAATGGCGATCAAGGCGCGCTTCGGCACCACCGTCTGCGCGCTGGTCAAGGCCGGGCTCGGCATCGCGATCATCGACCAGTTCACCGTCGCGCATGGCGCAATGCCGGGGATCGCGGCGATCCCGATCGAGGAACCGACCCAGTTCCAGACCTATGTCGCGGTCAAGAAGGACAAGGCCCCTTCCCTCTATGCCGACAGCTTCGTCAAGCTGCTGCGCGAGGAGATGACTGCGGTGGTGGTGTCGCAAGGGCATGGCGCAGCCTCGTCTCCGCCCAAAAGATAACATCGCGTTAGGTAGATGCGATGGATTGGTTATCGCGTTAGGGCGCTCGTTCAGCTTATCTTTCGTCAGCGCGCAGCCTGCCAAGACGGGCGCGCCGGGAAGGGACGGACATGCCGGCAAGCGTCAACGCCAGGAAAGCCAAGCGGGTCCTGCTCGGGCTGATCGGCTATCCGATCGCCCATTCGGCGACGCCGGCGATGCAGGAGGCGGCGGCGCGCGCCGCCGGCTTCGCGGCGCATTACCACCTGATCGAGGTCGAAGGTGCGCAACGCGACGACCTCGCCGCCATGCTCGAGGGCGTGCGCCGGCTCGGCTTCTCCGGCATCAACGTCACCTACCCCTACAAGGAGGCGGTCGTGCCGCTGCTCGACGCGCTTTCGCCGGAGGCTGCGGCGATGGGGGCGGTCAACACCATCACCGTCGCCGATGGCCGGCTCACCGGGCACAACACCGATGCCAGCGGCTTCGCCACGGCCTATCGCAAGCTCGGCCGGAATGACGGCGACAGGCCGGTCGCGATCATCGGCGCCGGCGGTGTCGGCAAGGCGATCGCCTTCGCGCTGGCCGGCGGCGGCGTCGGGACCTTGCGGCTCTACGACATCGACCGCGGCAAATGCGAGGCCCTGGCGCAGATGCTCGCCGGCCGCGCCCGAATCGAGATCCCGGCCAGCGCGGCTGCGGCCGCGGAAGGCGCCGCCGGCATCGTCAACGGCACGCCGCTCGGCATGGCGCCGAACCGCGAAATGCCGCTGCCGGCCGGCGTTCTACGAGCATCGCAATGGGTCGCCGATTCCGTCTACCATCCGCTCTGGACACCGCTCATGAAGGCTGCGCAAAGCATTGGCGCGACGGTGATGAGCGGACGCGAGCTCGCCATCCACCAGGCACTCGACGCCTTCGCGCTGTTCACCGGCGCCGAAGCGTCGGAAAGCGCAATGAGCAGTGCGTTCGACGCCGCGATGGCGGAGCGCGCCGGCGAGCATGCGGCATAAGAAGACGGTCCGGCACGACCGGGGCGACAAGAAACGAAGCTATCGGAGGAGGTACAGACCATGAAATCGCATTGGATCATCGCCGCCGCGCTCAGCGCCGGCATCGCCCTGCCCGCCTCGGCGCAGGACAAGGTCAAGCTGATCAACGTCGTCGAGCTCTCGGGCGCGGGCGCCACGGCCGGCACCAATTTCAAGAACGGAATCGACCTCGCCGTCGCCGAGATCAACGCCAAGGGCGGCCTGCTCGGCAAGCAGATCGAGATCATCCATTACGATACCCAGACCAATCCCGGAAACACCCGCGCCGCTGTGCAGCGCGCCATCGACGAAGGCACATATGCCGTGCTCGGCCCGGTCTTCTCCGGCCCGATCGGCGCCTCCATGCAGATCGCCCAGCGCGCCGAGATCGCCCAGATCGTCGGCGGCGAGGCCGCCGGCCTGACCAAGCAGGGCAACCAGTATCTGTTCCGGACCTCGCTCAGCCAGGCGGCGGCGATGCCGAAGATCGCCAAATATCTCAAGGACACCGTCAAGGCCGGCTCGGTCGCCGTGGTCTGGGTCAACAACGACTTCGGCAAGGGCGGCCGCGACGCGATCATCCCCGAACTCGAGAAGGCCGGAATCAAGGTCGCCGCCGACGTCTCGACCGAGCAGGGCCAGGCCGATTTCTCGGCCGACGCGATCAAGATCAAGAACGCCAATGCCGACGCGGTCTTCGTCTATCTCAACGAGGAGGAGAGCGCCCGCTTCCTGCGCGCCGCCAAGCAGCAGGGCGTCAACAAGCCGATGGTCGGCGAGACGACGCTGCTCGGCGCCAAGGTGATCGAGCTCGCCGGCGAGGCCGCCAACGGCGCCAAGGGCCATGTCGGCCTGTCGATCGACGCGCCGATCCCGGCCTTCCAGGAATTCGGCAAGAAGTTCCAGGCCAAGTACAACTACGCTTCCGACCATAACGGCATGAAGGGCTATATGGGCGTCTACATGATCAAGTGGGCGACCGAGAAGCAGAAGAAATTCGACAAGAAGGGCCTCGCCGACACGCTGCGCGGCGCCACGATCAAGCCCTCGGAAGAGCCCGGCATCCTGATGGAGACCACCATCGAGAAGAACGGCGATCTCGATCGCGAGAGCTTCCTCGCCGAGGTCAAGGACGGCAAGCAGGTGATCACGGCGACGCTGCCGAAGATCAACCCGTAGGACCGGCTCCCCCTCGGCGTCATCCCGGGCGAGCAATGCTCGACCCGGGATCCGTCGAGGGGCGGCACCGCTGCATGGATCCCGGCGCTCCCCTGCGCTGCGGCCGGGATGACGCGAGCAGATCGAACGCAACGCTCAACGAACCGAGCGAGAACACCGCCATGGCCGAATTCATCGCCTATCTCATCGCCGGCGTCGCCACGGGCGCGATCTACGCCCTCGCCGCCATCGGCTTCACTCTGGTCTGGCAGACCTCGCAGACCATCAACTTCGCCCAGGGCGAGTTCGTGATGCTGCCGGCGGTGCTGGTCCTGCTCGCGATCAAGCTGTTCGGCGCGCCGATCTGGCTCGCTGCGATCATCGGCATCGCGGCCTTCATCCTGATCTTCGGCGTCGGCTTCAAGATCGCCGTGGTCGACCCGATGATCCGTCATGGCGTGCTGCCGCTCGCCATCGCCACCATGGCGCTCTCGATCATCATGAAGGAAGGCGCCAAGGACGGCTTCTCGGCCGAGGCCCAGAACTTCCCCTCCTTCGTGCCGACCGACACGCTCTCTATCTTCGGCGCGGCGATCTCGCTGCAGCACCTCGCCATCATCGCCGTCGCCTTCGCCGTGATCGGCGCGCTGCAATGGTTCGTCGGCGGCACGAGGCTCGGTCGCCAGATGCAGGCGACGGCGCAGAACCCGACGGTGGCACGTATCCTCGGCATACCCGTCGAGCGCATGGTGCTTTTGACCTTCGTGATCAATGCGGCGCTCGCCGTCGTCGCCTCGGTGCTGATCTCCCCGATCTATCTGGCAAAATTCTCGAATGGCGAGGTGATCGGCCTGTTTGCCTTCATCGCGGCGATCGTCGGCGGCTTCAACCAGGTGCGCGGGGCGCTGGTCGGCGGACTGATCGTCGGCATCGTCGACAGCCTCGCGGCCGGCTACTTCTCCAGCCAGTACAAGCTCGCCGTGCCGCTCGTCCTGCTGATCATCATCATCCTGCTCAAGCCGGAAGGCCTGATGGGCCGCAGAGAGGAGCGCCGCGTATGACCGCGCCCGCGACCAAGGGCAGCGCCGGCCTGCGGACCACGCCCGCCCGCGCGCCTACCCTCGGCGGTTTCGCCGACGGCACGCTGATCACCCTCGCCCTCGGCGCCGTCATCCTCTGGTTCGCCCCCTCCGGCATGGGCCGCTACGGCACCTATGTGCTCTCGCTCTGGCTGGTGATGGCAATCGCCGTGATGGGGCTCAATCTGACGCTCGGCTATGCCGGCCTGAAATCGCTGGCGCAGGCCGCCTTCATGGGCATCGGCGCCTATATCACCGCGCTCCTGACCACCAAGACCGGCATCTCCTGGTATGCCGCCTTCGCGATCTCCGGCATCGCAACCTTCGCGGTCGGCCTCTTGCTCGGCTTCCCGGCGCTCAGGGTCAAGGCGCACTACCTCGCCTTCGTGACGCTCGCCTTCTCGACGCTGGTCTGGCTGGTGATGCGCAACGAGCAATGGCTGACCGGCGGCGTCTTCGGCCTATCCAACATCCCGCGGCCCTCGCTGTTCGGCTTCAAGCTCGACGGGGCGCTCGCCTTCCATCGCTTCGTGGTGGTGGTGACCTTCCTCCTCGCCGTTCTGCTCTGGTGGATGATCCGCTCACCCTGGGGCCGGGCCTTCACGGCGCTGCGTGAGAACCCGATCCGGGCGGCGAGCCTCGGCATCGACACGCGGATGTACACGCTGCTCGCCTTCGCGATCGGCTCGGCCTATGCCGGCTTCGCCGGCGCGCTCTACGCCCCGCTGGTCGAGTTCATCGACCCCTCGCCCTTCTCGCTGTCGCAGAGCTTTTTCCTGCTGCTGATGGTGGTGGCGGGCGGCGCCGGCTATCTGCTCGGACCGTTCATCGGCGCGCTGCTCGGCGTCGTGCTACCGGAATGGCTGCGCTTTGCCGGCTCGCTCTACCTGATCATCTTCGCCGCCATCGTCATGCTGCTCCTGATCGCCTGCCCGCAGGGGATGAGCGGGCTGATCGAACGCGGCTGGGCCTGGATCACCGGCAAGAACAAGGCGGGAGGCGGCCGATGAGCCAGGTGCTGGAAGTCACCAACCTCCACAAGGCCTTCGGCGGCATCAAGGCGGTGAACGGGGTCTCGTTCTCGGTCAATGAAGGCGAGATCCTCGGCATTATCGGCCCCAATGGCTGCGGCAAGTCGACCCTGTTCAACTGCATCCTCGGCCAGCTCGAGCCAACCGAGGGCTCAGTGAAGCTCGACGGCCGCGAGGTCACCAATATGCGCCCCTCCGAGCTCAATCGGCTCGGCGTCAGCCGCACCTTCCAGCTGCTGCAGGTCTTCCCCGAGCTCACCGTGCGCGAGAACCTGATTCTCGCCGGGCAGGAGCATCAGGGCTCGATGCTGTCGCGCTTCTTCGGCGCCCGCGATGCCGGACTCGGCGAGGCCGCCGACAGGATGATCAGCTTCTTCAAGCTCGGCCATCTGATCGACGCCAAGGCCGGCGGACTCTCTTATGGCCAGCAGAAGCTGCTCGACGCCGCCATGGCCTTCATGGCCGGGCCGCGGCTGGTGCTGCTCGACGAGCCGGCCGGTGGGGTCAACCTGACCATGCTCGGCGACCTGAAGGAGCGCCTGCGGGCCATCAATGCCGAGCAGGGCTCCACCTTCGTGGTCATCGAGCACAACATGGATTTCGTGATGTCGCTGTGCACGCGCGTCCTCGTGCTGGCCGAAGGCAAGGTGCTGGCGGAAGGCACGCCGGCCGAGGTCAGGGCCAATCCGGCGGTGATCGAAGCCTATCTGGGGCATTGAGGAGCGATCCATGACCACCCCCATCCTCGAACTCGACGGCGTGGTCGGCGGCTACGGCGCCATGACCATCCTCAACGGCACGAGCTTCAAGGTCCGTCGCGCCGCGATCACCACCGTGATCGGCCCGAACGGCGCCGGCAAGTCGACCGTGTTCAAGGCGATCTTCGGCCTGCTCAAGGTCCGCGAGGGCCATATCCGGCTCGATGGCCGCGACATCACCAACTGGAACCAGCGCAAGCTGCTGGAAGCCGGGATCTGCTATGTCCCGCAGGGCCGCAACATCTTCCCCGAGCTCTCGGTGCGCCACAATATCGAGCTCGGCAGCGTCGCGGCGGGCGCTGGCATCACCGATATGCCGAAGCGGCTAGAGGCGGCGCTCGACCGCTTTCCGGCACTGAGACGCAAGGCCGACCAACAGGCCTCGACCCTTTCGGGCGGCGAGCAGAAGCAGCTCGAAATCGTCCGCGGCCTGCTGCTCGATCCGCAGCTCGTGCTGATTGACGAGCCCTCGATCGGGCTTTCGCCGATGATGGTGCAAGAGACCTTCGGCATCCTGAAGGACCTGCGGGCGAAAGGCGTCACCATCCTGATGGTCGAGCAGAACGCACGCTCGGCGCTGGAAATCTCCGACGAAGGCCTCGTGCTCGAACTCGGCCAGACCAGGATGCAGGGCCCGGCCGCCGAGATCCTCGCCGATCCCCGCGTCGGCCAGCTCTTCCTCGGCGGCGCGATGACGGACGCGGCATGACGATGCCCTGGCCCTCCTCACCTCTCATCCTGAGGAGCCGCGCAGCGGCGTCTCGAAGGATGATCGCGAGGGGCACCGGAGCCACGATCTGGAGCATCCTTCGAGACGCGATCCCGATGGGATCGCTCCTCAGGATGAGGGTTTCATTTTCGACCAGCTGAGGACAGTCATGAACCCGACCTCGATCGCCACGGTCTCGATCAGCGGCGACCTCGCCGAGAAGCTGACGGCGATCGCCGCCGCCGGCTTCGACGGCATCGAGGTCTTCGAGAACGACTTCCTGAGTTTCGATGGCGGACCGCGCGATGTCGGGCGGATGGTCGCCGACCTCGGCCTGAAGATCTACGCATTCCAGCCCTTCCGCGATTTCGAGGGCATGCCGGAGCCGCTGCGAGCCCGGACCTTCGCGCGTGCCGGCCGCAAGTTCGAGGTGATGAACGAACTCGGCGCCGAGCTGATGCTGATCTGCTCGAACGTCTCGCCGCAATCCCTGGGCGGCATCGACCGGGCCGCCGCCGATTTCGCCGAGCTCGGCGAACTCGCGAGAAAGCACGGCGTCAGGGTCGGCTATGAGGCGCTGGCCTGGGGCCGGCACGTCAACGACTATCGCGATGCCTGGGAGATCGTGCGCCGCGCCAATCATGAGCGCATCGGCCTGATCCTCGATTCCTTCCACACCCTGGCCCGATGCTCCCCGCTGGAACCGATCGCCAGCATACCGGGCGACCGGATCTTCCTGGTCCAGCTCGCCGATGCGCCGAAGCTCGACATGGACGTGCTGAGCTGGAGCCGGCATTTCCGCAACTTTCCCGGCCAGGGCGACCTCGACGTCGCCGGCTTCGTCAGAGCTGTCGCGGCGACCGGCTATTCCGGTCCGCTCTCGCTGGAGATCTTCAACGACCAGTTCCGCGCGGGATCGACCAAGCGCCTCGCCACCGACGGGCTGCGTTCGCTGATCCAACTCGGCGACAAGGTCGCCCGGCTGGAGGCGCCCGCCAGGGCCGAGATGCCAGACCGCTCGCCCTGCCTCGCTGTCGAGTTCATCGAATTCGCGCTCGACGAGGAGCCGGCGCATGAACTCGCCGCGCTCTTCACCGCCCTCGGATTCCACCAGAGCGGGACGCATCGCAGCAAGGCGGTGACCCGCTGGAGCCAGGGCGGCGTCAACCTGATCATCAACACCGAGAAGGACGGCTTCGCCCAATCGCATGCGATCATGCATGGTCCGGGCGTCTGCGCGCTGGCGCTACGGGTCGCCGATGTCGAGGCGACGATGGCGCGGGCGCGAGCGCTGAAGGTGCCGACATTCGAGCAGCGGGTCGGCCCCGGCGAGATGGAAATCCCGGCGATCCGCGGCGTCGGCGGCAGCCTGATCTACTTCACCGAGCCGAAGGGCGAGCGCTCGCAGAGCTGGGAGAACGACTTCCTGCCGGTCGAGAACGACAGCGACCGCCCTGCCCTGCTTAGCGGCGTCGACCATATCTCGCAGTCGATGGACTATGACGAGATGCTGTCCTGGCTGCTGTTCTATACCTCGCTGTTCGCGTTGGAGCGGATTCCGCAGCTCGCCATCGCCGACCCCGCCGGCCTCGTCGAGAGCCGGCCGCTGGTCAATGCGGATGGCAGCCTGCGCTTCATCCTCAACGGCTCGCAGGCGACGCGGACCCTGTCGTCGCGCTTCGTCTCGGAGCATTTCGGCTCCGGCGTCCAGCACATCGCCTTCTCGGCGCCGGACATCTTCGCGGCGGTGACGGCGATGCGCGAGGCGGGCCTATCCTTCCTCGACATTCCCGAGAACTATTACGACGACCTCGAAGCCCGCTACGACCTCGATCCCGCCTTCCTCGACCGCCTGCGCGAGCACCACATCCTCTACGACCGCGATGGCGAGGCCGAGTTCCTGCAGGTCTATACGCACGTCTTCGCGCAGCGCTTCTTCTTCGAGATCGTCGAGCGCCGCGACGGCTATTCGGGCTTCGGCGCGGTCAACGCGCCGGTCCGGCTCGCCGCCCAGGCGCGCGAGGCACGGCCGGTGACCGTGCCCCGCCCCCTGCGAGAGGATTAGCTCGTCAGCACCACCTTGCCGACTACGCGGCCGCTTTCGAGCAGCTCATGGGCCTCGGCGATGCGCTCCAGCGGGAAGCGTACCGCCACATCATGGCTGAGCCAGCCCTGGCGCAGCCCCTCGCCGATCGCGGCGGCGGCCGCGTCATGCGCCGCCTCGTCCATGACATAGACGAGCACGCAGCGGATCGTCGCGTCGAGCGTGATCAGCGGCCAGAACGGCAGGGCCGGCTCCGGGATCGCGTCGGAGGCGTAGGTCGCGACCACACCCCGCGGCGCCAGCACCTGCATCGTCACCTCGAGATTGGCGCCGAAGGCCACGTCGACGACGCGATGAACGCCGCGCTCCGTGCCGGTGAAGGCGCGGATACCGGCGGACAGGTCGTCGCTCAGGCGGTTGAGCACGAGATCGGCGCCCGCCGCCCTGGCCGAGCACGCCTGCTCCTCGCGGCTGACCGTGGCGATCACCCGCGCCCCGCCGTGCTTGGCGAACTGGATCGCATAGCGGCCGACCGCGCCGGCACCGCCGGTGACGAGGACGACCTTGCCGGCGACCGGCCCGTCGGCGAAAACGCAACGATGCGCCGTCATCGCCGGCACGCCGAGGCAGGCCCCCTCCTCGAAGGAGACGCTGTCCGGCAGCGGCTGGACCTGCCGCGCCGGCAGGGCGACATACTCCGCCGCCCCGCCGAAGGGGCGGCCGAGCGCCGCCTCGTAGAACCAGACACGCTCGCCGATGCGGCTTTCCAGCTCGGGCGAGCCGACGGCAACGACCTCGCCGGCGCCGTCCTGATGCGGGATCACCAGCGGGAACGGCATCTTGTCGCGGCCGAGCCAGCCGGCACGCGCCTTCCAATCCGACGGATTGATGCCGCTGGCACGGACCCTGACCAGCAACTCGCCCGGTCCCGGCGCCGGATCGGGCCGCTCACCCAGTTGCAGGACCGCGCTCGCCGGCCCCTTGCGCTCGTACCATGCCGCTTTCATCGCCGTGCTCCTGCATAATTGCGAAAGCAGGCAAATGCCGTCATAGCTCAGATTGCACAAGTACGTACAAAAGAAGCATATACTATCATGAATGTAAGCATGAAGATCGAGATCGAGACGCCGGCGACAGAAGCGGAGACAAGGCCGAGGCGGCGCCCGGCCGGTCGTACCGGCTGCGGAGTCGAGGCGACACTCTCGGTCGTCGGCGGCGTCTGGAAGCCGGTGCTGCTCTTCCATCTGCTGCGCGGCAAGCTGCGCTTCAACGCGCTCTGCCGGCTGACGCCGCGGGCGACGCAGCGGATGATCACCTTGCAGTTGCGCGAGCTGGAAAACGACGGCGTGCTGCGCCGGATCGTCTATCCGGAAGTGCCCCCGAAGGTGGAATACGAGCTCACCGAGTTCGGCCGCTCGCTCGAGCCGGTGCTGCTGAGCATGCGCGCCTGGGGCGAGGCCTTCCAGGCGCGCATGGACGGATCGGACAAGCCGCCCCGGACCTGTTGAGCCGGGTCAGGCCCGCAGCGCCTCCAGGCCCTGCCAGTCGAAGGCGATGCCGTGGCCCGGACGCGAGGGGGCGATGGCGAGCCCTTCCTCGATGCGCAGGGGCTCGGCGATGTAGCGGTCCAGCCCAAAACCGTGCGCTTCGAGGAAGGCGCCGTTGGGAGCGGCCGCCAGCAGGTGCACGGTGACGTCATGCGCGCCGTGCGAGGTGACCGGCAGGTTGAAGGCCTCGGCGAGGTGGACGATCTTCTGGAAGGCGGTGACGCCGCCGCAATTGGTGACGTCGGGCTCGGGGAAGGTGACGCCGCCGGTGGCGACGAGCTGCTTGAACTCCCAGAGCGTGCGCAGATTCTCGCCGGCCGCGACCGGCAGACCGCCCTCGCGGACGATGCGGGCGTGGCCCGCGACGTCGTCGGGGATGATCGGCTCCTCCAGCCAGGTCAGCTCATAGGGCTGGAAGGCGCGGGCGGCGCGGATCGCCTCGTCGACGCTCCACTTCATGTTGGCGTCGACCATCAGCGGGAAGCCGTCGCCGAGATGGCTGCGCATCGCCGCGACGCGCTCGACATCCTCGGCGAGGCGCTTGCGGCCGACCTTCATCTTGATCGCCCGGAAACCCTTCTTCAGATTGCCGTCGGTCTGGGCCAGCAGCTTCTCCAGCGGGTAGTCGAGATCGATGCCGCCGGCATAGCAGGAGACCCGGTCGGCATTGCCGCCCAGCAGCTTCCACAGCGGCTGTCCGAGGCGCACGCCCTTGAGATCCCAGAGGGCGATATCGGCCGCCGAGAGCGCGAGCACGGTCGGGCCGCCGCGGCCGCCATAATGCTGCGCCCACCAGATCTTGTTCCAGAGATGCTCGATGCGGTCGGCATCCTCGCCGATCAGCAGTTCCGGCAGTTCGCGGCGCAGGATCGCATCGATCGCGGCACCGTTGCGGCCGCAGGTATAGGTGTAGCCGACACCGACCGCACCGTCGGCATCGGTGATGCGGAGGGTGTTGAGCTCGAAGGCCAGCATCTCGCCATGCATGCTGTCGCTGACCGCGACCTCGAGCGGGATGCGGTAGAATCCCGCCTCGACCTTGCTGATGCGTGCCATGGAACCTCCCTCGATCGGCGCCCGAGACTTGCGGGCGTCCTGGGGAGGAAGCCTAGGGAGGCCGCCGCCGCATCGGAAGGCGCCGGCCTGCATACGGGCCGGCGCCAGGACGCGGGACGGGAGGCCGAGCCGCATCGGACCGCGCAAGCGCATCACCACCAGGCCCGGCCGCTCACCGTGACCTTCGACGACATTGGAAAGGTCTCCTCGGCTTCGAGCCGGATCTTCGCGACCTGGCCGCGCGAGGGCGGGCGAAAGGCCCGCTGGAACTCCGCCGGAAGCGGCACCGTGATCGGCTGGATCTCGGAAATCGTGCCATCCGCCTGCTTGAATCCGTCGGCGACCCGGACGGGATCGCCGACCCGGACGTCGTAGAGCGTCCCGGTCTCCAGATAGACCAGCGCGTATTTGTGGCCGACATAAAGCTGCATGAGATTGTCGCCAGGCCGCAAAACATCGCCCTGAACCGCCGTTTTGGGTCCGATGATGCCATCGGCGGGCGAAGTGATGACTCCGTCATTATAACTCCGGCGCAGCTGCTCCAGGGCAGCCCTGGCCTCGCCCAGCGACAAATCGAGCTGGGCGAGCTGCTGGATCGTGCCGCGGCGCTCGGCCTCGCGCGAGACCTTCTCCTGCATGGCGGCATAGCGATCCTTCTGGACATTCGCCGCAAAGGCGTCGGAGACGAAGCCGAGCCCGGCGCGGGAGGTGTTGACCTTGCGCAATTGCTGCTCGGTCTCCTTCAGCCGTTCCTCGGCGGTCTTCATCACGGCATTGGCGACCTCGAGCTTGATCGCAAGCTCGGCCTGCCGCGCCGTCGTCTCGGCCGCCCGCGAGGTCAGCGTCGCCATCGCCTCCATGATCTGCGGCGAACTGACGAGGGCCAGGACATCGCCCTGCTTGACCATCTGCCCCGGCTGCGCCGCCATCCTGGTGACCTGGACGGAATAGGGCGAGGCGACGATGACGTGATCGGACAGGATCAGGCCTTCCGCTCGCAGCCAGAGCAGATTTCCGAACAGCACATTGCCGAGATAGGCGAAGGTCGCGATCACCGCGGCGATGTAGATGTACCGCCCGTAGTTTCGCCTGGCCTTCTGGTTGGCACGCACATCGTTGAGGAACTTGTCGGCGCGCTCATGGTCGCGCAGCTGAGTGATCATGACCTCACGACTTCCAGTGAGCCTGGTGGGAGACGCGTGACGGCGAATAGGAATCGCGTGACGAGGCGCGATAGATCCATTCCTCCCCGTAAGCGTGCAGCCGCACGCAGCGCATGAAGACGCCGTTGTAGAGCCCGAAGGTCAGGATGTAGGGCGCGATCGTCCAGACCATCCCGGCGCTGTAGCGACGGCAGATCGCGAGCGCCATCAGGAAGCCGATGGCATCCAGGACGAGATAGATGATGGCAACCGCGATCAGGATGTTCAGGGCGCCGACGCCGAAGCACAGGAACAGCCAGCCGACATAGATCGGGAAGACCAGCGTCACGAGCCCGTTCATCACCAGCCACTCGCATTGCTCGAAAGTCTCCAGCAGCAGGAACCTGCGGCGACCGGCCCGGAACGTGTCGCGGAACTTGCGCATGCGTGTGCGCAGGGTGTCGCGATCCCAGCGGCGGCGCTGGCGCACCAGTGCGGCGACGGTCGCCGGCGTGTCGGTGAAGCACCAGGAATCCGCCGCGAACCTGATCTTCCAGCCGCTGCGGCGCAGGCGCAGCGTCAGGTCGAAATCCTCACCCGGGCCAGGGGCGAGCAGACCGACCTGATGGATCGCCTCACGGCGGAAGGCTCCGAAGGCCCCGGAGGCGCAGACGACCATGTCGATCGTATCGAGGGCGCGCTTTCCCATGCCGATGGAGACGATGTATTCGATCGCCTGATAGCCGGTGACGGCGGAATAGTCGTAATTGCGCACACCGATCGAGCCGGTAGCCGCTCCGACGCGCGGATCAGTGAAGGGCTCGATCAGCCTGGCGATCGCGTCGCGGTCATAGGAGCAGTCAGCGTCCAGATTGATGATGATGTCGCCCTTGGCGAGCGAGAAGCCGAGATTGCAGGAGGCCGACTTGCCGCTGCGGACCTGGTTGGACAGCGCGATGTCGATCTGGCCTCGAAGCCGGTATTTGTGGATGATCTCGCGCATCCCATCGGTCGACCCGTCGTCGATGAAGATGATCTCGTCGATCTTGCGGGTCTGCTCGCTGAGTGACTTCAGGCAGCGCTCGATCGCATCGGCCTCGTTATGCCCGGCGATGACGACGCTCAGCTTCAACCCGTCGAGATAGCGCTGTTCGGCGGGCGTCGGTTCCTGCTTCCTGGCGAAGCTCGCGGCGAAGACCGCCATCCCCGACAGCGTGTAGCGCGGCACCTCCAGCAGGATCATGAACCAGAACATGGCGAGCCATGTCGCCCAGTCGAGCTGCCCGAGCATCACGAACGGGGCACCCAGATCCAACATGGTCAGGCCCGCCGGTTGAAGAGGCCCTCGATCGCGACGTCCTCTATCAGCGTGAAGCGAAAGCCGGGGTCGACCTTCAGGACGTCGCGAATCCGGGCGGAGGCCTGCTGCAGGGCACGGGCGGCATCGTGCGGTCCGGTACGCGGCATCAGGATCAGAAAGCCCTCGGCATGCTCGCGCACCGCATCGACCTCGCGCAATGCGCTGTGCAGGGCATCGCCGACGAGCTGCATGCTCTGCTCCCAGAGTCGCAGATCCCGCGCCGCGATCGCATCGCGATTGGCGAAGCTGATGTTCGCGACCTGAAAGGGCGAGCCGAACTCGCGCTGCTCCTTCCGCGTATGCTCGAGCAGCAGACGGAAGCGATCGGCTCCCGGGCCGGCAGGCAGGCCGGCACGATCTGCGCCGTGGAGCAGGCGGCGCTGGCCGGCTGCGGTCAGGCTGTAGGAATACCAGGTCCGCGCCGGAACCTGATCCGGCGCGTGATGAGCGCCGCAGTCCATGCATTTGAAGCCGACCGCGGGCTTGTCGTTGATCGCCCCGCAATCGTCGCAGCGACTGATCGAGCCGGGCTTGTCGTAATCGAGGCCGATATGACGCAAGGGCCGGGCGCATTTCGGGCATTTGAAGCCGCCATGGCTGCGAAACTGCGTTTCCGGTGCCTCATGCGCGCATTGGAAATGATGGACGACCACCTCCTCGCTGATATTGGCGGAGCGGCAGGAATGGCACTCCTCACGCACAGAGAGATGCGCCGAACGGCATTGCGGACAGCAGAAGAGACGGTCGAAGAAGCGGCGCGTGAGATAGCCCTTGTTGTCGAGCCCCACCGCCAGCTCCGAGACGTTCTCGAGCGGTCCGGCGACCGGGTAGCGCACCAGATCGCGCGAGCCGGGATCATGGACCGGCGCCAGCCCCTGCCCCCGCGAATAGACCCGGGCGAGCAGGAGGTCCTCGGGCGCGGCGCTGTGGCGGATGCTCACCGGCAGTTCGCGCAGCCGGGCCTGGATCGCATAGGCGCGTTCCCAGGCAAATTGCTCGCCCTGCCCGGCCGCGTCGATGCATTGACGATCGTCCGGAACGAGGCTGACGATCGGCACCAGCGGATCGCCGACATGGCCGAGGATGGTGCGCAGCGCGTGATCCGGGACGGCGACCGTCAGAACCACCGCGTCGATCGGCTCTCCGCGCCCCGCGAGCTTCCAGCCCGGCGGGTAGCGGCATTCATCGTGAAGCCTCGGGTAGGCCAGGAAATTCGCGGTCGGCGTCAGTGCAAATCCGTCGACCCCCATGAGCATGACGATACTCCATGCCGAAGGCGACGAGGCCAGCCATGCCGGGCCGGCCACCGTCCCCCTACGCGACGCGAACGAGTGCTTTCAGAAATTTGGTAACACATCTTAACCATACGAGAACGGCAAAGGCCCGCACCTTGGGAGAGCATACGGGCTACTCCGTTCTGGCTCGCCGGATGGCCACACAAATGCGCGATGCACCCGCCCCGCGCCTTTTTCGGCGCGGGAGCCTGACATCGTGGCCGCGCCGCCATAGCAGGCCGGCCGGGGCCTTGCGGCTGTCCGGGACGCGGCTCAGCCGCGCAGCATCTGCATCGGCGCCGGGTAATAGCGGAAACCTTCTCCGGCCCTGGCGAGATTGCCGAAGCCGGGCCAGGCGAAATGATAGGACATCACCGGCGTCTTGCTCTCGGCCAGCATGCCGAGCAGCTTCACCCGCGACTGAGCCGCCTGTTTGGGGTCGCTGTCATAGGCGAACTCCATCAGCGGCTTCTCCAGCAGCAGCACGGCATGGTGGGTGAGGTCGCCGAGGAAGGCGAAGGATTTTCCGCCCGAGGAGACCAAGAAGATGTGATGGCCGAAGGTGTGGCCGGGCGCGGCGATGGCTTGCACGCCGGGCAGGAACTCCTGTCCGTCCTTGAAGAAGACGATGCGGTCGCGCACCGGCAGGAGATTGGCGCGCGCATGCTCGATGAAGACCTTGAGCGGCGAGCCGAGCTTGCTCTCATCGGTCCAGAAATCGAAATCGGTCTGGCTGAGATAGATCTGGGCGTTGGGGAAATGGGCTTTGCCCTCGGCCGAGCAGATGCCGCCGATATGGTCGATATGGGCATGACTGCAGATGATGGCGTCGATGTCGCCGGGGTTGATGCCGGCTTCCTGCATGCTCTTGAGCAGCCGCCCGGTGGTCGGCCCGAACGCCTTCGAGAAGCCCATGCCGGTGTCGAACATCACCAGCCGGTCGCCGAAATTGACGATCGGGATGTTCTGCTCGAGCACGACATTGTCCTTGGGGAGGAAATTCGTCTCCAGCATCTTGTAGACCTCCTCCTTGGAGACGCCGGCGAAATTGCTGCCGGGATCGCCGAGCGGCAACGGCCCGTCCGAGACGACACTGACCTCGGCCTGTCCCAGCGCGAAGCGGTAGAAATACGGCGCCTGGCTGCCCGCGAGCGGCGCCTTGGCCAGCACTGGCCCGGCAGCCGGCAGGCTTGCACCGACGGCGAGCGCCGCCGCTCCCGAGAAGAAGCCGCGGCGGCTGGTCGGCGATGTGATGAGCTTCGACATGGCGTTCCTCCTGGGTTGAGAGCGACGCCGGGTCTGTCCCGCTGCCCGGCCTTTGCCGCTGCGGAAGCTTGCACGCGCCCCCAGTGGACGGCCAATAAGCCTTCGCTCTAGTCTGCATAAGCGAAAGCTGCCGCCGGCAGCCCGATGGCACCGATGGGTTGGAGGGTCTGGAACGACGATGGATCTGCGCCAGTTGCGCTACTTCACGGCCATTGTCGAACAGGGCTCTTTCTCGAAGGCTGCGACCAAGCTGCGTGTGGCCCAGCCGGCCCTGAGCCAGCATCTGCGGCATATGGAGGACGAGCTCGGCGTGGCTCTCCTGCACCGCGGGACGCGTGGCGTGGTGGCGACCGAGGCCGGCGAGCGCCTGCTGGAACGGGCCCGCACCATCCTCGCCGAGTTCGCCGGCTTGCGCGATTGCGTGCGCGGCGAGACGGTCGCGCCGGCCGGCGAGGTCCGCATCGGACTGCCGGGGACGGTCAGCGAACAGTTCAGCGTGCCGCTGATCGAGGCGGCGAAGGAGCGCTACCCGGCGGTGCGCATCCGGATCGCCGAGGCGATGAGCGGCTTCGTGCTCGACTGGCTGCGCAAGGGCGAGGTCGATCTCGCCGTGATCTACTCGACCTCGGACCCGAAGGGCCTCGGCATCCATCATGTCCTGACCGAGGAGCTCTGCCTGTTCGCCGTGCCGGGACTGACCGCGCTCGGAGCCGCGCCCGGCAAGCCGGTGACGCTGGCCGAGGCGGTGGGGCTCGACCTGATCCTGCCGGGACCGGGCCATGGCCTGCGCGACCAGATCGACGAGGCGGCGGCCGACATCAACGCCACGGTCCATGCCGCCGTCGAGATCGAATCCTATGCGCAGATCAAGCGGCTGGCGGAACGTGGGCTCGGCTATGGCATCCTGCCGCGCATGGCCGTGAGGGCCCAGGAGAAGGCCGGCATCTTCCGGACCTGGCCGATCGAGCAGCCTTCGCTCTATCGCAAGGTCCATCTCGCCTATTCGACCGAGCGGCCGATGCCGGCGGCGGCGCGAGCCATCGGCCAGCTCTCCTGGGATATCCTGCGCGGCCTCGTCACCGACGAAAGCTGGGCCGCGACGCTGGGCGAGGACGGCGATCGGCCGGCCTTATATGGCTGATCGGGATTTCTTCTTTGACAGGCCTTCGTGCGAGTTCGAAGGTCGGCAAAATGCCTCGCCGTCCTTGCGAGCGTAGCGAAGCAATCCCGAGACGGCAGGACTCTAAGCCCCCTGGATTGCTTCGTCGCGACGCTCCTCGCAATGACGGCAAAGCCAAGCACCAACGAGCCGAAGAGGATACGCCTTGAAGACCCGTGCCGCCGTCCTTCATGCCAGCCCCGTCGCCGCGCCCTATGCGCAGTCGAAGCCGCTCCGGATCGAGGAGGTCGAGCTCGCCCCGCCCGGCATGGGTGAAGTGCTGGTCAAGGTCCGGGCCGCGGGCCTGTGCCATTCCGATCTCTCGGTGATCGACGGCAACCGGCCGCGCCCGGTGCCGATGGTGCTCGGCCATGAGGCGGCCGGCGAGGTCGAAGAGGTCGGCCCCGGCGTCACCGACCTCAGGAAGGGCGACCGTGTTATCATGGTCTTCGTCCCGTCCTGCGGGCATTGCGCGCCGTGCAGCGAGGGGCGCCCTGCCCTGTGCGAACCCGGCAATGCCGCCAATGGCGTCGGCGAACTGATGGCCGGCGGGCGACGGCTCTCGCAGAACGGCAAGCCGGTCAACCATCATGTCGGCGTCTCCGCCTTCGCCGAGCATGCGGTAATGTCGCGGCACTCGCTGGTCAAGATCGAGGCCGACATCCCGCACGAGATCGCGGCCCTGTTCGGCTGCGCCGTGCTGACCGGCGTCGGCGCCGCCGTGAACACCGCCAAGGTCCGCGCCGGCGAGACGGCTGCGGTGGTCGGCCTCGGCGGCGTCGGCCTGTCCGCTTTGCTCGGCACCGTCGCCTGCGGCGCCTCGCGCGTCATCGCCGTCGACCTCTCCGACGAGAAGCTGAAAATCGCCCGCGAACTCGGCGCCACCGACACCTTCAACGCCGGCGCACCGGATGTCGTCGAGGCGATCCGCGCCGCCACGAAGGGCGGTGTCGACCACGGCCTCGAAATGGCCGGTTCGGTCAAGGCGCTGGAACTCGCCTACCAGATCACCAGGCGCGGCGGCACGACCACCACCGCCGGCCTCGCCAACCCCGCCCACACCATGTCGCTGGCGCCCGTGCGCCTCGTCGGCGAGGAGCGCACGCTGAAGGGCTCCTATGTCGGCTCCTGCATCCCGGTGCGCGACATTCCCCGCTTCATCGACCTCTATCAGCGCGGCCGCCTGCCGGTCGACAAGCTCTGGACCAGTTCGAGCCCGCTCGACGGCATCAATGAAGGCTTCGACGCGCTCCATGAAGGCCGCACGATCCGGCACATCATTCAGATGTGAGGCTCACTCGGCTGGCTGACCGCCGGCCGTCGCTGTGCGAGGGGCGAGCGCGGTCGTGAGCGCCGCCGTCAGCATCAGAACCACCGCCAGCGCCGGGAGAGCCGCGAAGCCGGCGCGGGCATAGCGCGGCCCGAATCCGCTCGTGCCGACGAAGAGCGCGAGATAGGTCACGCCGCTGTTGAGGCCCATGATCGCGCCGCGGCGGGCCGGATCGAGCGCGGCCAACCTGAGGATCAGCACGTTCAGCGCGGCGTGATTGGCCATACCCCAGCCGAACATCACGGCAAGCAGTGCGGGATAGGAGCCGGCGACCAGGCTCATCAGCAGATAGACGCAGCCGACCACCGCGAAGAACAGCGGCAGCAGCCGGGCCGGGCCGAGGCGATCGATCCAGCGATCGAGAAAGGCGGTGGCGCCGAAGCCGAGGCCGTAGCAGAGGGCGAGCAGGCCGGCGGCGCTGACGGGCAGACCCAGCGTCCGGTGCAGATGGTCGCCGACATAGGCGTAGACGCCGTAGAACGAAGCCATAAAGGCGGCGCAGGCGAGAAGCAGCGGTGCGATGCCGGGAACGCGCAGGGCCGAGAGCGGTGACGGCGCGGCGCGGCCAGTCGGGCTTCCACCGGCGGTGAGCTTCGTGGTTCCGGCGACGGCCGCGAAGCCGGCGATGACGACGATGCCGTAGACCATGCGCCAGCCGAAGAGATCGGCGATCACCGCCGAAAGCGAGACGCCCGCGACCATGCTCAACGTCCAGCCGAACAGAACGACACCGAGCGTGTCGCTTTCGCGGCCGGGCGGCGACGCCAACGCGGCGAGCGTGTAGATCGCGGGAAGCGCGACGCCCGCGGCGAGCCCGGCCAGCAATTGCGCGCCAATGAAAGCCGGCAGGACCGGCGCGGCCGCACTCGCCGCGAGCGCTGCGAGAAAGGCGAGCAGCGCATGGCGCAGCATCCGCCCCGGCCCGAAGCGGTCGATCAGTCCGGCGAGCAGCAGGGCGCTCGCCGCCGTGCCGATGCCGAAGGCGGCCGAGGCCGTCATCACCGCCGGCACGCCAGTCGCGAAGCTCTCGGCGACGCGCGGCGCGATCGGTCCGAGCGCCAGCGAATTCGCGCCGATCAGCCCGATGCACAGGCAGAGCGCATAGGCGGCCGCCGGAGCCCGAGAGGTGATTTGATCTGCATTCGTCATTTCGGCAAATTGATCGAACTGCATTCCGGTTCAATCGGAGAATATCGAATGCTTGAAAAAACAGATGGGGTTCGGCGCGGCCGTGCTTCCGAGCGCGAACTCGATGCGATGGACCGAAAGCTGTTAGGCGTCCTCGTTGAAGATGCGACCACGAGCTATGCCGAACTCGGCGAGCGCGTCGGCCTGTCGCCGCCGGCGGCGCATGAGCGGGTGAAGCGGCTGCGCCGGTCGGGGGCGATCAGGCGGGTCGCGGCGCTGATCGAGCCGGAATCGACCGGCAAGACGCTGCTCGCCTTCATCCATGTCGACACCACCGGCTGGGGCAAGACGACGACGCTGCTGGCGATCGAGGCGCATCCCGAGGTGGAGGAGATCCATTCCGTCGCCGGCGACACCTGCATGCTGCTGAAGGTCCGCACCGAGAGCACGCATGCGCTCGAAGGCCTGCTGGCGAAGATCTACGACGTGCCCGGCGTTACCGCGACGCGCAGCTATGTCGTGCTCTCGACCTATCTGGAGCGGCCGGTCCAGCCGGGGCTTACCGCGGAATGGCCCGGACGGGTGAAGGAACCGCGCGCGCCGGGCGGCACAGCGAGCGGCTGAGCCGGAACCTCAGCCGAACAGGGCCGGATTGACCACCGGGCGCGGCCCGACCGGCACCTTGAGATGGTGCAGCCGGATCGGCTGGTGCAGGAGATAGCCGCGCTCGTCGCGCTCCGACAGCGTCTCGAAGCGGGCCTGCAGCTTGTCGCGCGCCGCCAGCGCCTGCGCCTCGCGCGCCGGGTCAGCCGCGATCGCGCGCGCGATGAAGGCGGCGAGATCCGGAAAAGCCTCGATCCGATCGAATTCGATCCGGCTGATCTCGCTGACGACGCCGCGACGCAACGCCCTGACGATCGCCTCCTGGGCCGCCTGGCGGACCTCGGTCTCGTCCTCGATCAGGCGCAGCGCATCGAAGAAGGTCCCCTCCGAGAGCGGCTCGACGACGATAAGCGTGCCGCCCTTGCCGACGACGCGGGCGGCCTCCTCGAGCGCCGGCAGCATCTCGGGGACCGGCACGTGATGCAGGCTATTGAGAAAGATCGCCGCATGCATGGAGGCATCGCCCCAGGGCAGATGCCGCGCGCCTGCCTTGTGAAGCTGGGCCTTCGGGACGAGCCTGCGCGCCGCCTCCAACGCCGCCTCGTCCGGATCGACGCCAGCCATGCGGGCGCCACGTTCGGCGAGCGCGCGCAAGAGATATCCCCGGCCGCAGCCGATATCGAGTATGCGCCGGTCCTGCAGGGGCGCCAGCAGCGATTCGAGAATATCGACGGTGTCGCCTGCCGGCCGGGTGCCCATGACGATCATTGCATACGCGGCCGGCGAACCGGCGCAAGACCCGATTTCGGGGGATCCTGCGCCGGGCGTTTTAGAGCTGGGCTCAGCCGTGCTTGTGCACGATGGTCTTGGTGACCGCGAACTCCTCCAGGGCCATGAAGCCCTTCTCGCGGCCATGACCGCTCTTGCCGGTGCCACCGAAGGGCAGTTCGATGCCGCCGCCGGCACCATAGCCGTTGATGAAGACCTGGCCGGCGCGGACGCGCTTGGCGACGCGCTGCTGGCGCCCGCCATTGCCGGTCCAGACACCGGCGACGAGGCCATAGTCCGTGGAGTTTGCGAGCCGGACCGCATCCTCCTCATCCTCGAAGGAGAAGGCGGCGAGCACCGGCCCGAACACCTCTTCCTGCTCCAGCCGGTTGCCGCGCGGCACCTGGCCGAACAGCGTCGGCGTCACATAGAAGCCGCCATTCGGCACGCCCTGGGCGATCGCGCCCTCGGCGAGGACCGGGATGCCCTGCTCGCGGGCCTGGTCGATGAAGCTCTGCACCCGGGCGCGCTGCTTGGCGTTGATCACCGGGCCGCAATCGAGGTCCATCTCCGGCGTGCCGGCGCGCAGCTTGGTGAACTCCTTGGCGACGGCGCCGATGAAGTCATCATAGACGTTCTTCTGGACGAGCACGCGGCTGCCGGCCGAGCAGGTCTGCCCGGTGTTCTGGACGATCGCCTTGCAGACGGTCGGGATCGCGGCGTCGAAATCGGCGTCGTCGAAGATGATCTGCGGAGACTTGCCGCCGAGCTCGAGCGTGCAGGTGATGAAATTATCGGCGCAGGCCTTCTGGATGATCTGGCCGACCTGCGGCGAACCGGTGAAGGAGATGAAGCCGACGCCGGGATTGCGGCAGAGCGCCTCGCCGGCCTCATGGCCGCGGCCGGTGACGATGTTGATCGCGCCATCGGGGAAGCCGACCTCCGAGGCGAGTTCGGCCAGCCGCAGCGCGCTCTGGCAGGCATCCTCGGCCGGCTTCAGCACGACCGCATTGCCCATGGCGAGCGAAGCGGTCAGCGAGCGGCCAATCATCTGCGCCGGATAGTTCCACGGCAGGATATGGCCGGTGACGCCATAGGGCTCATGGACGACGTTGACGCTGTAGCCGTTGAGGAACGGGATGATGTGGCCGTGCACCTTGTCGGCGGCGCCGCCATAGAACTCGAAATAGCGGGCGGTCGCCTCGATATCGGCCCGCGCCTGCGCCATCGGCTTGCCGGTGTCCTGCGCCTCGATCTTGGCCAGTTCCTCGAAATGGTCCTGGACCTTGAGGGCGAGCTTGGAGATCAGCCGGCCGCGCTCGGCGGCGGTGAGCTTGCCCCAGGCGCCTTCATAGGCGGCCTGCGCCGCCTTCACGGCATCGTCGATGTCCTGCGCGTTGCCGCAGGCGATGCGGGTGAATTCCTCGCCGGTCGCCGGAGCGAGCACGGCCATGGTCTCGCCGGTGCGGCCGGCCACATAACGGCCGTTGATGAAATGCTGGGTCATGTAAAATCCTTCCAAGTCCTGCGAGGCGAGTCTTGTGAGGCGAGCCTCGACCTGTGGCGCCCCTTGTGAGGGATCGTCAGGGCTGGCGATAGTCGGCCGTGCGATCAGATGCCCTGCACTGGCCGCACGACGAATCGCAGCGGGCGGCACGCAGCCATCCCCTCGCCCGCTCTCTTCCACACGGCACCGAGATGCGCATGGGTCTCAATGCAGCCCGGCCGCGGCGAGCGAGCTTGCCGCCAGCGCAGCCTCGCTGACTTCGCCGCGCTCGATGGCATAGGCCTTCTCGGCGAAATTGCGCAGCAGGCTCGGATTGGATTCGGTGATCAGCAGGGCGATGTCGGGGTGGCTGTCGCGCAAGGTCCGCAGCGCCGCCGCATAGCGGTTCGCCAGCACCGGGGCGAGGCCCTGGAAGGGCTCGTCGAGCAGGATCACCCGGCTGCCGACCATCAGGGCCCGCGCCAGCGCCGCCATCTTGCCCTGGCCGCCGGAGAGACCCGCCGCCGGCCGGTGGCGCAGTTCGGCGAGCTCGGGCAGCACGTCGTAGATCCCGTCCAGCCGGCGCGCGATCTCGGCCGCCGGCAGCTTCATCACCTCGGCCGGCAGGCGGATGTTCTCCTCGATGGTAAAGGCGGGGAAAAGCCGCCGGTCCTCCGGCGCGTAGCCGATGCCGAGGCGCGGGCGCAGATGCGCCTTGACGGCGTCGAGCGGGCGCCCATCGAAGCTGATCTCGCCCTCGGTCACCTTCATGAAGCCCATGATGGCGCGCAGCAGGCTGGTCTTGCCGGCACCGTTGCGGCCGATCAGCGCCACGGTCGCGCCCTCGGCCAGCGAGAGATTCGCCCGGCGCAGCACTTGCACACCCTCGATCTCGGCTGAAAGTCCCTTGATCTCCAGCATGATCAGACTCCCACTCCGATCACGGTCTCGCGCACCTCAGGATGGTTCAGGATCTCCTCGGGCGAGCCTTCGAGCGCAATCCTGCCGCCGGACCAGACGGCGACGCGGCTGGCGTAGCGGGCGACCACGTCCATATCGTGCTCGACGAAGATCGCTGTGGTGGCGCGAGCGTCGAGCGCGCGCGTCAGCGTGTCCATGACCTCGAATTTCTCGGTCGAGGAGACGCCGCTGGTCGGCTCGTCCATGAAGATCAGCTTCGGTTCGAGCGCGAGCGCCACCGCGATATCGACGAGCTTGCGCATGCCTTCCGGGAGTTCGCGCACGATGCGGTCGCCGATCGCCTTCAGCCCGACCATGTCGAGCAGCGCCCACATCTCATCCGCCTTCGGATGGCGCTCCATGACCAGGAAAGGCGACCAGGAGCCTTCGCGGGCGGAGAGCGCCAGCAGCAGGTTGTCGATCACCGTATTGTCGAGGAAGAGCTGCGGGATCTGGAAGGAGCGGCCGATGCCGAGGCGGGTGATGGCACGCGGCGAGAGCGCGGTGATGTCCTGCCCCGCGAAGATGACGCGGCCGGATTGCGGCTTGAGATAGCCGGTGCAGAGATTGATGAAGGTGGTCTTGCCGGCGCCGTTCGGACCGATGATCGCGATCCGCTCATTGGCCGAGACCTTGAGCGAGGCACCGTTCGCCGCCTGCACGCCGCCGAAGCGCAGATTGAGGTCGCTGGCCTCGAGGATGACGCTCATCGCCCGCCCTCCTTGCGGCGCGAGCCGGTGGCGATGCCGTAGAGCCCGGCCGGCGCGAAGAAGATGATGGCGAGCAGCATGACGCCAAGCACGGCATGCCAGGTCTCGGGCGCGTAGACTGCCGCATAGCCGCGGATGATCTGGAACATCAGCGCCCCGAGGAATGGCCCGGCAACGCCGCCGATCCCGCCGAGAATGGCGATGAAGACGAACTCGCCGGAGCGCACCCAATAGGCCAGCTCCGGCGTGACATGGCCGGAGACGAGCGCGATGACCGCTCCTCCCAGACCCGCCAGCAGGCCCGAGAGCAGATAGGCTCCGAACAGCACCTTGCGCGGGGAGACGCCGAGATATTCCAGCCGCGTCTCGTTCGACTTGATCGCCTCCAGCGCCTTGCCGCCCGGCGAGGCGAGATAGCGGGCGACGAAGAGCGCGGCGACGAGGCAGAGGCCGAGCGTGATGTAGAAAATCCAGAGCTCGAACTGCTCGCGGCCGAATTCCATGCCGGCGAGCGTCGGGCGCGGCACGCGTTTGCCGTCGGCACCGCCGGTGATCGAGAAGAGCTTCTCCAGCAGCGAAAAGAACACCATGGAGATGGCGAGGTTGAGCATGCCGAAGAAGATCGCCCGGTAACGCACGATGAACAGGCCGACGATGGCGGCGAGCAGGCCCGACGCCGCGGTGGCGACCGGGATCAGGATCAGCGCCTCATGGCCGAGCTTCGCGGCCGCCATGAAGGCGACGGCATAGGCGCTGAACGAGAAGAACAGGCCATGACCGAAGGAGACCTGGCCGGCGCGCAGCAGCACCATGATGCCGAGCGCCGCCAGCCCCTCGCAGAGCGCGACGGTCAGGATCACCGTCGACCAGGGCGAGAACAGCGGGAAGAGCGCGAGCGCGACGAGCAGCGCGGCGCCGAGGACGAGCTGGCGCACCATCACACCTTCCTCGTCTGCACGGTCGAGAACAGGCCCTGGGGACGGACCAGCAGCACGACCATCATGATGAGATAGGGGATCAGCACGTCGAACTCTGGCGCGAAATAGACCGCGGCGGAGCGCCCGAGGCCTATCAGCAGGGCCGCGACCGCCGCGCCCTCGATGCGTCCGAGCCCGGCGGTGGCGGCGACCGCGAAGGAGAGCACCAGCGTGCCCGCCCCGATGCCCGGCGTCAGCGAGGTCGTGGCCGAGGCGAGCGCGCCGCCAAGCGCCGCCAGAGAGGCGCCGATGATGAAGGTGATCAGGTAGACGCGAGCCGCGTCGATGCCCATCGCCGTCGCAGCCTCGCGGTCCTGCGTCACCGCGACGATGGCCCGGCCGAAACGGGTCCGGCGCAGGAAGAAGCGCAGGCCGACGAGCACGGCGAGCGCCACCAGCGGCATCAGGATGAGCTGGTATTTGGTGTAGAAGATGCCGAAGACCTCGACCGTGCCGAGCCAGTTCATCGGCGCATTGGCGAAATAGGGCTGCACCCCGAACACCACCTTCTGCGCGTCCTCCAGGATCATGAAGACCGCGAAGGTGACGATCAGCTGCAGCACCTCCTCCTTGCCGTAGACCCGCCGCAACAGCACGATCTCGACGAGACCGCCGACCACGGTGCCGACCAGCGCGGCGGCGACGAGCAGGAAGGGAAAAGCGAGCCAGGCGGGCAGGCCCATCGCGCCGATGGCGAGGACGCCGGCCGCCGCGACATAGGCGCCGATCGCGTAGAACGAGCCATGGGCGACGTTGATGATGCCGAGCACGCCGAAGATCAGCGACAAGCCCACCGCGACCAGAAAGATCAGCGAGCCATAGGCCAGGCCGTCCAGCGCGGCGAGGAGAAGCATTTCAGGAGGCATGCAGACCGTTCTTCAGAAACTGATTCAAGTACTTGAGAGCCTGATTCAACCAGGCCCCGTCATTCCGGCCGCAGTGAAGCTGAACGCCGGAAGCCATCGCAGGGAACTGCGCTCTACGATGGTTTCCGGGGCTGCGCGGCTAGAGCCGCTTGTCCGGAATGACGGGCGCGGCGCCGGCGTTCACTTCGCGTAGTCGAAGGTCTCGATCGACTTGTCGTTGACCAGGGCCTGGGTCGCCTTGGCGAACCAGTCGAGCGACTTCTCGCCGACCGGCGTCGTCACCAGCTTGCCGGGATAGAGCGCCATCTTGTCGTAGACCGCGAAGGGATATTCGGGCACGCGCTTGGTCGTGCCGAGCATCTGGTCCTCCAGCCCCTGATGGTCCCCGCGGATGGTGATCGTGCCGGTCAGCGACTTGAACTCCAGTCCCTCGAAGGCGGCGATGACCTGTTCCTTGCTCGGCCATTTGCCGCCGGCTGACGCCCCGGCCTTCTCATAGGCCTTGGCAAGGCCGGTCAGGGCCTGCTGCATGTGGAAGGTCGGGTAGATCGGATAGACGCCGGTCTTGTCCTTGTACTTCTTGACGAAGGCCTGCATCTCCGGCGTGTTCTTGGTCTTCGGATGCAGCCAGTAATGGTCTCCGCGGGCGCCGACGATGACGCCCTCGGGCAGCACGTTACCGAGCCGCTCCAGTGAGCTTTCGGCCAGCGGCAGCACGAAGGTCGACTGCTTCAGGAGCCCGCGCGCCGCCGCCTGCTGGACGAAGGTGTCGAGGTCGCCGCCCCAGGAGGTCGAGAGCACGACATCCGGCCGCAGCGCCGAGAGCCGCGTGATCTCGGTCGAGAAATCAGGCGCGCCGAATTTCGGGAAGAGCTCGGCCACGACCTTCACATCGGGCTTCAGCGCCTTCAGCCCGGCCTGGAACAGAGCCCAGGATTCACGGCCCCAGGCATAGTCCTGGTTGACCACCGCGATCGACTTGAAGTCGGGCTTGGTCTTCATCAGGTAGAGCAGCGTCGCCATCATCTCGGCGCCGGCATGCCCTTGCGTGCGGACGGAGTATTTCCACTTTCCGTCCTCGAAAATGGTCTGCGTGCCGCAATCCCACATCACGTTGACGACCTTGAGGTCTTCCGCGACCGGGGCGAGCGCGTTGCAGGAGCCCGACGAGATCGCCCCCAGCATGACCTGCGCGCCCTGTTCCTGGACGACGCGGCGATATTCGGAGAGGAGCTGGTTGGTGCCGGCGCCCTCGTCGACATAGACCGGCTTCACCGGCACGCCGAGAATGCCGCCCTTGGCGTTTAGCTCCTCGATCAGCAGGTCGGCCGCGTTCTTGCCGGGCACGCCGAACACCGAAGCCGGACCGGAGAGGAAGGTCGCGATGCCGACCACGAGCTCCTTCGGCTTGTCCTGTGCCAGCGCCGGCAGCGACGCCAGCACGCCGGCCAAGGCGGCACCCGCCACCGCCAGTTTCATCCTCACCATGATTTCCTCCCTGGTATCCGCGAAACGGGGCCGGCGCTCTTTTGCGGCGCCTGAACCATGGCGAAGGGGCGCATAGGCAGGCCGCGGTCACAAGTAGGATAAAGCGATGAAGCCCATAGCGATTTTCTATAGTCCCTCGCCCGACCTGCGAGCCGGCAGCGCTATGCCCCCCATCGCAAAAGACTATTTGACTTGGAGAGCGCGAGGACGGCCTCTCGCGACATCTTCAGCCCTTATCCTGAGCAGCAATGCGTCAGGCTGCGTCTCGAAGGATCGAGGGCTGGTGGAACGCGTGACGGCAATAGGCGGACTAGCAGATCAAGATGACGGATGCTCTGGAAGGAATCCTGGTGGTGGCGCTGGAACAGGCGGTCGCGGCGCCGGTTGCGAGCTGCCGCCTCGCCGATGCCGGGGCGCGCATCATCAAGCTCGAACGGGCGGAAGGCGATTTCTCGCGCGGCTATGACGATTACGCCGAGGGGCTGTCCTCCTATTTCGTCTGGATCAATCGCGGCAAGGAATCCTGCCGGGTCGACCTCAAGAATCCGGGCGACCTCGCTCTGGTCGAGGCCATGCTGGCGCAGGCCGACGTCTTCATCCAGAATCTCGCGCCCGGCGCCACCGGCCGGCTCGGCATCGGCTCGGCCGAGCTGCGCCAACGCTACCCGAAGCTGATCACCTGCGACATTTCCGGCTATGCGCCGGGCACGCCGCACTACACCCGCAAGGCCTATGACCTCCTGATCCAGGCCGAGGCGGGCCTCTCGGCGATCACCGGCAGCGAGAGCTCGGGGCCGATGCGGATCGGCGTCTCGATCGCCGACATCGCCACCGGCAACGCCGCCTATGCCGCGATCCTGGAGGCACTGCTGCGGCGGGCCCGCACGGGCCAGGGCTCGCAGATCCAGCTCTCCCTATTCGACACCGTCGCCGATCTGATGAACGTGCCATATCTCACCCGGCGCTATGGCGGGATCGAGCCGCCGAAGCTCGGCCTCGCCCATCCCTCGATCGCACCCTATGGCGTCTTCCGCCTGGCCGATGCCGAGGTGCTGCTGGCGGTGCAGAGCGAGCCGGAATGGCGCATCCTCGCCCGCGACGTGCTGCGCGACGACGCGCTCGCCGACGATCCGGGCTTCGCGACCAATGTGCTGCGCGTGCGCAACCGCACCGTACTCGACGCGGCGATCCAGGCCATTCTCGCGCCGCGCGGCTTCTCCGAGACGACGGCGGCGCTCGACAAGGCGCGCATCGCCTATGGCACGGTCTCGCATGTCGGCGACCTGATCAGCCATCCCGCCGCGACGGCGCTGCCGGTCGAGACGCCGAACGGCCCGGTCGAGGTGCTGGCGCCGCCAGCGATCGTCGACGGAGAGCGCACGCGGCTGCGGCGCGTGCCGGCGCTCGGCGAGCACGAGGCGGCGCTGCGCCAGGAATTCGCGCCCAAGGCGACGCGCACGGCCTGAGTTGATCCGATGACGCAGCCCGAGCACGCCGAAATCCGCGACGCCGTCGCCAGGCTCTGCGCCGATTTTCCGGGCGAGTACTGGCGCAGGCTCGACCGCGAGATGGCCTATCCCACCGAGTTCGTGACCGCGCTGACGCAGAGCGGCTTCCTCTCGGCGCTGATCCCCGAGACCTATGGCGGCGCCGGCCTCACCCTCTCGGCCGCCGCCGTGATCATGGAGGAGATCCAGCGCCAGGGCTGCAACGGCGCGGCCTGCCATGCCCAGATGTATGTGATGGGCACGCTTCTGCGCCACGGCTCCGATGCGCAGAAGCAGCAATACCTGCCCAGGATCGCCTCGGGCGAGTTGCGCCTCCAGGCCTTCGGCGTCACCGAGCCGACGAGCGGCACCGACACCACCGCGCTGCGCACCACGGCCCGACGTCAGGGCGACCACTACCTCGTCAACGGCCAGAAGATCTGGACCAGCCGGGCCGCGCAATCCGACCTGATGCTGCTGCTCGCCCGCACCACGCCGCGCGAGCAGGTCGCCAAGCGCACCGACGGGCTCTCGGTCTTCATCCTCGACATGCGCGAAGCGCTGAAGGCGGGCCTCACCATCCGGCCGATCCGGACGATGATGAACCACGCCACCACCGAGGTCTTCTTCGACAATGTGAAGGTGCCGGCGGAGAACCTCGTCGGCGAGGAGGGCAAGGGCTTCCGCTACATCCTCTCGGGCATGAATGCCGAGCGCATCCTGATCGCCGCCGAATGCGTCGGCGACGCGAAATGGTTCATCGAGAAGGCATCGCGCTACGCCAGGGAGCGGCAGGTCTTCGGCCGGCCGATCGGCCAGAACCAGGGCATCCAGTTCCCGATCGCGAAGGCCTACGCCAATATGCGCGCCGCCGAGCTGATGGTGCGCGAGGCGATCCGCCTCTACGAGGCCGGCGCCAATCCGGGCGCGGAAGCCAACATGGCCAAGATGCTCGCGGCCGACGCCTCCTTCGAGGCGGCCAATGCCTGCGTCCAGACCCATGGCGGCTTCGGCTTCGCCGAGGAATACGACGTCGAGCGCAAATTCCGCGAGACACGGCTCTATCAGGTCGCGCCGATCTCGACCAACCTGATCCTGTCCTATCTCGCCGAGCATGTGCTCGGCATGCCGCGGTCGTATTGAAGACAACGACATCGACCATCGCCCGCGGGGAACCCCTCTTCTGGAAGGAGAGGGGCAGGGGTGAGGTGTTCGGACTGGAAACGTTGGCTTGAACCCAGCGGCGCGGTGAGCGCTCGCGGAACTGGTCACAGGGCCTACACCTCACCCTGCCCTCTCCTTCCAGGAGAGGGTTCCCCGCGCCCTTCCTTGCAGGGAACATCATGGACATCGACCATCTGAAATCCTGGATCGGCAGGACGGAAGAGGCTTCCGACCTCGTCACGCCGCGGCTCGTCACGAGCTACGAGGCGACGTTTTCCCTTCATCTGGCACCCTACGAGGAAGACGAGGCGCCCCTCGCCCTGCACTGGTGCCTCGCCCCGCCGATCGCGCCGATGGCCGCGCTCGGGGAGGACGGCCACCCGGCCAAGGGCGGTTTCCTGCCGCCGATCCCCCTGCCGCGGCGGATGTGGGCCGGCGGGACGATCGAGACGATCGCTCCCTTGCAGACTGGTGACATGGTCACCCGCCGCTCGCGCATCGCCGATATCGCCTACAAGGAGGGCCGCAGCGGACCGCTCTGCTTCGTCGCCGTCGACCATGAGATCGTCACGGCGCGCGGCCTCGCCCTGCGCGAGCGCCACAACATCGTCTATCGCGAAGCCGCACAGCCCGGCGCCGGACCGGCCACGAGCATGCCGCCCGTCCCGACCGAGCCCCGCGTCGCCGATCTCGCCTGGACGGTCGAAGCCTCGCCGGTGCTGCTGTTCCGCTATTCGGCGCTGACCTTCAACGGCCACCGCATCCATTACGATGAGCCCTATGTCACCGGGGTCGAGGGCTATGCCGGACTCGTGGTGCACGGTCCGATCCAGGCGACGCTGATCATGAACATCATCGCGACGCTCTCCGGCGGCGAGCCGATCCGGCTCGACTATCGCGGGCTCGCCCCGCTGATCGCCGGCGAGCCTTTCCAGGTTAAGGCCAAGCGCCTGGCCGACGGCGCGATCGCAGCCTGGACGGAAGGTGTCGACGGGCGGGTGCGGATGGAGGGCGTGAGCCGCTAACCGCAGCCTTTTCATAAGAGAGAGAACCGCCACGCGCGTGCGCCCTCTCCCGCATGGGGTAGGGGTGAGGGACCGCCACTGACTATTGGGACGAGGCGGTGCTGTTTGTGCTTTCTGTGGGTAGGGCAGGCCCTCATCCCTGCCCTTCTCCCACACGGGAGAAGGGTTCCCCGCGCTCTTCCGTCAACTGGCTCGCTGCACAATCATCATCCCCCATGTCACGGTCCTGCCATGGTGCTAGCGTCTCTCGCAGCACCTTGCTCAGGAGCCGACGATGGACCACGCCCCCCGCTTCAGCCGCCGCGAAACGCTCAAGGCTGGAGCAGCCATCGCCGCTTCGGCCGCCCTGCCCGCCGCGCTCGCGGCGCAGGCTCCGGTGCGCCTGAAGCTCCGACTGCTCGAAACCACCGATCTGCACGTCAATGTCGTGCCCTACGACTATTTCCGCGACGCGGCGGACGATACGGTCGGCCTCGCCAAGACGGCGAACCTGATCAAGGCGGCGCAGGCGGAAGCCAGGAACAGCCTGCTCTTCGACAATGGCGACTTCCTGCAGGGCTCCTCGCTCGGCGATTATGTCGCCTACAAGAAGGGGCTGAAGGCCGGCGAAACCCATCCGATGATCGCCGCGATGAACGCCCTGCCCTATCAATGCGGCACGCTCGGCAATCACGAGTTCAATTACGGGCTCGACTTCCTCGAGCACGGCCTCGCCCGCGCCGAGTTCCCGATCGTCTGCGCCAATGTCGAGCGCGTCGGTGGCGGCATGCTGATCGAACCCTGGCGGATCTTCGAACAGAGCTTCGAGGACGAGGCCGGCGCCAGGCATATCCTCAACATTGCGGTGATCGGCTTCGTGCCGCCGCAGATCATGCAATGGGACAAGGCCCATCTCGAACGCAAGGTCACGGCGACCGACATCGTCGAGGCCGCGCAGAAATACCTGCCGGAGATCGCGCAAGCCCATCCGGACCTGACCATCGCGCTCTGCCATTCCGGCATCGCCGGCGGCGAGCGCCGGGGCGGCGAGGAGAACGCGGCGCTGCACCTTGCGAAGCTCGACGGCATCGACGTGATCCTGACCGGGCACCAGCATCTGGTCTTCCCCGGGGCGAAGGCCTTCGACGGCATTGCCGGCGTCGACAACAGGAAGGGCTCGCTGCACGGCAAGCCGGCCTGCCAGCCCGGCTTCTGGGGCTCGCATATCGGCGTTCTCGATCTCGAGCTCGAGAAGCGCGAGGGCGGCTGGAAGATCGCCGAGTTCAAGGTCGATCCCAGGCCGATTTTCGAGCGCACCCCCGACCGCAAGATCGTGCCGAAGGCGCAGGCCGAAGCCGCCATCCTCGCCGCGGTGAAAGCCGACCATGAGGCAGCGCTGGACTATATGCGCGAGCCGGTGGGCGCGACCTCGGCGCCGATCAGCAGCTTCTTCGCCTTGGTCGCCGACGATCCTTCCGTGCAGATCGTCGCCGATGCCCAGATCGCCTATGCCAGGCCGCTGATGGCGCAGACACAATACAAGGATCTGCCGGTCCTCTCCGCCGCAGCGCCCTTCAAGTCCGGCGGACGCGGCGGGCCGAGCTTCTTCACCGACATCCCGGCCGGGCCGCTGGCGATCAAGAACATCGCCGACATCTATCTCTACCCGAACACGGTGCAGGTCGTGAAAGTCACGGGCGCCCAGCTGCGCGAATGGCTGGAGCGCTCGGCCGGCATATTCAACCGCATCGACATCGCGAAGTCCCAAGAACAGCCGTTGATCAATCCGGGCTTCCCGGCCTTCAATTTCGACGTGATCGACGGTGTCAGCTACCGGATCGACGTGACCCAAGCCTCGCGCTACGACCTCGACGGCAAGCTGGTGGCCCCCGAGGCAAGGCGCATCGTCGACCTCGCCTTCCAGGGGAAGCCGATCGACGAGAAGGCACAGTTCCTCGTCGTCACCAACAACTACCGCGCCTCGGGCGGCGGCAATTTCCCAGGCACCAGGACGACCATCGTGCTGGAAGCACCGGACCTCAACCGCGACGTGATCGTCCGCCACATCATCGAAAAGAGGACGATCGACCCGACTGCCGACGGCAACTGGTCGCTCATACCACTGCCGGCCGGCGTCAACGTCACCTTCCCGACCTCGCCGGCGGCCGCCGGCAAGAAACCGGAAGGGCTGAAGGCGCAGGCCGTGGGCGATGCCGGCGAGGGCTTCGTGAAATATCGGCTGGGTGGATGAGAGGCCACGCGGCGGGGATCATCGGTAGCTCACGACCTGTTCTTCGTCACCCAGCAGGCCGAACCACTCTGGACGCTGCGCCAAACGCCGTTCGATTTGCAACCAGCGAGCGGCGGCGTGCAGACACGCGCGACGCAGGCGGACGGGTTGTTGCCGACCTTGTTGCAGTTCTGCTCGCAGCTTCTGAACATGGCCGAGCAGGAACCGGTGGCAGGCTTGCACCCTTCCTGGGCGCGCGCCGGGCCTCCGACGCCCAGGATGAGCGCGAGGACCACGCCGGCAAAGACCGCCAATCTGGCCATATTCAACCCTCCGCAATGGCGGAGCCGATCGTGGCTGCAGCGCCCGGCACGTCAATGATGCAGGCTCGGTACCCCGACCGCTCCGGCAAGCACCGAGGCAATGCGGCTCGCGCGTAACGCTCCACGCGCCAGCCGCCTGACCCGCACAGTGCCGTTGTGCTAACAGCCCGGCATGCTCAAGCGCTTCTTCGCCTATTATCGGCCCCATCGCGGCCTCTTCCTGCTCGATTTCTCCTGTGCCGTGATTTCGGGGCTGCTCGAACTCGGCTTCCCGATCGCGGTCAAGCTGTTCGTCGACGAGTTGTTGCCCGGCGGCGACTGGCCGCTGATCCTGCTGGCCTCGCTCGGCCTGCTGGCCATCTATCTGGTCAATACCGGGCTGATGGTGGTGGTGACCTATTGGGGCCACATGCTCGGCATCAACATCGAGACCGAGATGCGCCGCAAGGCCTTCGACCATCTGCAAAAACTCTCCTTCGGCTGGTTCGACAACCAGAAGACCGGCCATCTCGTCGGGCGCCTGACCAAGGATCTCGAGGAGATCGGCGAGGTCGCCCATCACGGGCCGGAAGACCTGTTCATCGCGGTGATGACCTTCATCGGCGCCTTCGCGCTGATGCTGATGGTCCATGTCGAGCTGGCGCTGATGACGGCGGTGATCGTGCCGCTGATGGCCTGGCTGACCAGCCGCTATGGACGGCGGATGACCAAGACCTGGCAGAGCCTGTTCGGCCGGGTCGGCGCCTTCAACGCCCGGATCGAGGAGAATGTCGGCGGCATCCGCGTCGTCCAGGCCTTCGCCAACGAAGAGCATGAGCGCAAGCTGTTCGCGCAGGACAACCAGCGCTACCGCACCACCAAGCTCGACGCCTACCGGCTGATGGCCGCCTCGATCTCGCTCTCCTATTTCGGCATGCGGCTGACGCAGATGGCGGTGATGATCGCCGGCGCCTACTACGTGCTGATCGGCGACCTCAGCGCCGGCGGCTTCGTCGGCTTCCTGCTTCTGGTCAACGTCTTCTTCCGGCCGATCGAGAAGATCAATTCGGTGATCGAGACCTATCCGAAGGGGATCGCCGGCTTCCGGCGCTACACCGAATTCCTCGACACCCGGCCCGACATCGCCGATTTGCCCGGCGCCGTCACGGCCACCGGCCTCAAGGGCGACATCGCCTATGAGAAGGTGAGCTTCGGCTACACGCCGGCCCGCAAGATCCTGAACGGGATCGACCTTGCGATCCGCGCCGGCGAGACCATCGCCTTCGTCGGCCCGTCGGGCGCCGGAAAGACCACGATCTGCTCGCTGCTGCCGCGCTTCTACGACGTCACGGGCGGGCGCATCACCATCGACGGCATCGACATCCGCCAGATGACACTGGCCTCGCTGCGCGGCCAGATCGGCATCGTCCAGCAGGACGTCTTCATGTTCGCCGGGACGCTGCGCGAGAACATCGCCTATGGCAGGCTCGGCGCCAGCGAGGCCGAGATCGAGGACGCGGCGCGGCGCGCAAAGCTCGACGAGATGATCGCGCGACTGCCGGACGGACTCGACACGGTGATCGGCGAGCGCGGCGTCAAGCTCTCCGGCGGGCAGAAGCAGCGCCTGGCGATTGCCCGGATGTTCCTGAAGAACCCGCCGATCCTGATCCTCGACGAGGCGACCTCGGCGCTCGACACCGAGACCGAGCGGGCGATCCAGGCCTCACTGGCCGAGCTGTCGAAGGGCCGCACCACGCTCGTCATCGCGCACCGGCTCGCGACGATCCAGGACGCCGACCGCATCATCGTGATCGACGAGAGCGGCGTCGCCGAGCAGGGCCGGCATCAGGACCTGGTGCAGCGGCCAGGCATCTACCGGCGTCTGCACGAGGCGCAATATGGCGGGGGCGGACGCTAGCTAGCCAGCCGTCACGCCTGCTCCTTGCAAGTCGAACCAAACGACATCACTCGTCAGATTGCGCCGTGCCTTGAGGTTTAGTCTGGGACAGAACTTATCCCCAGCGCGTTTTCCGAGCTTACTATCTGTATCCGTCGCGGAGATCAGGGACGGATGCTCAGCTATCGCTCAATCCTAAGAAATACCAGCACCGGCCGGTTGCGAAGGAACGCCGTTGCGAGCCGCATCGCTGGTGAGAAGATGATGGCCGCCTTCACACGGTTGCAAACATTAGTACTCACAGCAAAGTTCAACCCAGACCAGCCTCGCGTTCCCGCCGGAAGTTCCGACGGTGGCTAATGGAGCGGCGGCAGCGGTGATGGTTCCGCGACCATAGACGGCTTGCCTCCGGGCGATGCAGTGGCGGCAATCACCAGCCGCGCACTGCGAGCGATTTGCGAAGCACAGTTCGAGCGCGACATTTTTCAGTGCCGAATGGTTGGACTGCGATCCTGTTATGATCAGGCGTATCAACGCTATGCGGCCTGCCTCGCGCGCCAGCAGATTCCGCCATTCAACTACTGAGAACAGCGATGATCATGATGCGTAGAGGGTTGACCTACCGAAGCGACACCGGCGACCTTGCGGTTCCGGTGACGGTCCACGCTCCCCTCAAAGGCGAGCACGACTGGTCCTGTGCCTACGAGATCGGCTGGCCGGACGGGACACACCGCGGCCACGGCTACGGAATCGACGCCACGCAGGCGATGTTGCTCGCCCTGAAGGCTATCGGGGCTGACATCTACACCAGCGACTTTCACCGGGCAGGCAGACTTCGCTGGCTGGAGCAGGGCGACGGCTACGGTTTCCCTGTGCCCAGTGCCATCCGGCACCTCCTGATCGGCGGGGATGCCGAGGCCGAGGGGTAGCCCCTCACCCCTCGACCAGCCGGCGCGCGATCACCTGCGCCTGGATTTCCGCCGCGCCCTCGAAGATGTTGAGGATGCGGGCGTCGCAGAGCACGCGGCTGACCGGGTATTCCAGCGCAAAGCCGTTGCCGCCATGGATCTGCAGGGCGTTGTCGGCCGCCGCCCAGGCGACCCGGGCCCCCAGCAGCTTGGCCATGCCGGCTTCGAGGTCGCAGCGCCGCTCGGCATCCTTCTCGCGGGCGGCGAAATAGGTGAGCTGGCGCGCGATGACGAGCTCGGCCGCCATCATGGCGAGCTTGTCGGCGACGCGCGGGAAGGCGATCAGCGGCTTGCCGAACTGGATCCTCTCTTGCGCGTAGCGCAATCCCAGATCGAAGGCGGATTGCGCCACGCCGAGCGCCCGGGCCGCGGTCTGGATGCGGGCGGCCTCGAAGGTCTGCATCAATTGCTTGAAGCCCTGCCCCTCGACGCCACCGAGGAGATTCTCGCCCTTGACCTCGAAGCCGTCGAAGGCGAGCTCATATTCCTTCATGCCGCGATAGCCGAGCACCTCGATCTCGCCGCCGGTCAGGCCCTCGACCGGGAAGGGCTCGGCGTCGGTGCCGCGCGGCTTCTCGGCGATCAGCATCGAAAGGCCGCGATAGCCCGGCGCGTCGGGATCGGTGCGGACCAGCAGCGTCATGATGTCGGCGCGGACGGGGTGGGTGATCCAGGTCTTGTTGCCGTAGACCTTCCAGACGTCACCGTCCTTCATCGCCTTGGTGCGCAGCGAGGCAAGGTCCGATCCGGTGTTCGGCTCGGTGAAGACGGCGGTCGGCAGGATCTCGCCGGACGCGATCTTCGGCAGCCAATAGGCCTTCTGCTCGTCGGTGCCGCCACAGAGGATCAGCTCGGCGGCGATTTCGGAGCGAGTGCCGAGCGAGCCGACGCCGATATAGCCGCGCGAGAGCTCCTCGGAGACGACGCACATCGAGACCTTGGAGAGGCCCATGCCGCCGAATTCCTCGGGTATGGTCAGGCCGAAGACGCCGAGCTCGGCCATCTGCTCGACCACCGGCATCGGGATATATTCGTTGGCGAGATGCCATTCATGGGCGTGCGGCGTGACCTGCTGCTCGCAGAAGCGGCGCATTTCGGCACGGATCGCCTCCAGCGTCTCGTCTAGCCCGGGATCGCCGACGCTGGCGAGGCCCTGCGACTGGCTGAACAGCGAGACGAAGCGAGCCCGGTTCTCCGGCGTGTTGCCCTGCGCGATCAGCGCGTCGGCGGCATCCGAGCAGGCATCGGCGACAGCCTTCGCCGAAAGTCCGAGCGCGGGGAGCCGGACAATCTCGCCCTGGCTCATCGGAATGCCGCCGAAGATCTGCGCGGCATATTCGCCGGCGCCGATCCTGATGGCGTAGTCCTCGATCGCGCCGTAGCGATCCTCGGCCTGGAGGCGCTCGCCATAGGCTTTCAGCTCGCGCAGCGCCATGACATAGGTCGCGAGCCAGGACAGGCCGTGGGCGGCGTGCTGTTCCTGCTCCAGCTTCGCCGCGGAAATCCGGCCCTCGACCAGCACCTTCTGGCGCACCGCCGCGACGGCCTGCTCCAGCAGCGCCTCGAAGCCGGGCAGCGCGGCGCCGATCAGTTCGATGGCGGAAGCTTGCGTCGCGGTCCTGAGGGCGGCGTTGGCGCTCATGGTCTCTCTCCCTTGTTGCGGCGCAGCATAAGGGAAGTCGAAGCGCTTGCGATAGTCGTGTTTCGGCAGCCAGCGCCCTACTTTCGGCTGGCGAGGACGACGCCGAGCACCGCCACCGCCATGCCGACGAGCTGGATCGGCGAGAGGGTCTCGCCGAAGAGCAGCCAGGCCTCGACCGCGACCGCCGGCGGCACGAGATAGAGAAAGGTCGCGGTGCGCGAGACCTGGCCGCGGCGGATCAGGATCAGATAGAGGCCGATCCCACCGAGCGAGAGCGCCAGCACCGACCAGGCGAGCACCAGCGTCATCGTCAGGTTCCACTCGATCCGCATCGGCTCGAGCAGGAAGGCGAAGGGCAATGTGAACAGGAAAGCGGCGGCGTATTGCACCGCCGTCACGGTGCGCAGGTCCCCGGAGACGATCCGCGCCTTCTGCCAGAACGAGCCGAAGGTGACGGCGAACATGCCGATGACGTTGACGATCACCGGAACGAGCACAGCTCGCATGACCTCGGGCTCGACGCCGACGAGCTTCGGCTCCAGCACGAGCCCGATGCCGATAAAGCCGCAGACGATGCCGGCCCAGCGCACCGGCGAGATCCGCTCGCCGACGATCAGCGGGGCGAACAGCGCCGTCAGCACCGGCTGCAGCCCGGCGATCAGGCCGGAGACGCCGGCCGGCAGGCCATGGCGCACCGCCCACCAGACGCCGCCGAGATAGAGCGCGTGCAGGAGGATGCCGGCGATGGCGCAATCGATCCACGCACGCCGCCCCTTCGGCCAGGGCGCCCCGACTGCGACGGAGAGCGCGGCAAGCGCGACGAAGGCGCAGGCGAAGCGCAGCGACAAGAAGGTCAGCGCGTCCGAATGCCGGGCCGAATAGCCGGCGACGATCCAGCCGCTCGACCAGAGGAAGACGAAGAGCACCGGCGCGAAGCGCAGGAAGAGCGGCGTGGCGAACATCAAACGACCTTTCCGAGCGCCTGATACGCTGGAAGCGCCGCCTTGTCGCGGCTATGGACGCCGCAACGGCATGTCCTCCGCGCCGTCACGGCTTGCCAGCCGCTCCGAAGCGGCCACAATCGCCACCCTGCCCTGCCGAGCCTGCCGATGTCCCTGCTCTCCGCCCCCGCCATCGCCTTCGAGCGCTTCATCGCCCATGATGGCTGGGCGATCGCCAGCCACATCGCGCTCTCGGTGCTGATGTCGCTCTTCCCCTTCCTGATCATCGTCACCGCGCTCGGCGGCCTGTTTGGCTCCCAGGCGGCGGCCGACGAGGCGGCGCAGCTCCTGCTCGAGGCCTGGCCACGCGAGATCGCCGAGCCGATCGCGCGCGAGGTCCGCTCGGTGCTGACCGCGGTGCGCAGGGATGCGCTGACGCTCGGCGCGGTGCTGGCGCTTTATTTCTCCTCCTCCGGCGTCGAGGCGCTGCGGATCGGGCTGAACCGCGCCTATGAGGCCTATGAATGGCGTTCCTGGTGGCGCACCCGGCTGGAATCGATCGTCTATGTGATCGGCGGCGCCTTCTTCATTCTGGCCTTCTCGCTGCTCGTCGTGCTCGGCCCGCTGATCTGGCGCGGCGTCGTCGGCTATGTGCCGGCGCTGGCGCCGCTCGGCTTCCTGCAGGCCTTCCTGCGCCTATCGGCGGCGACGGTGGTGATCGTGCTGGCGCTCTGCGTCGCCCACAAGGCGCTGCCGGCCCGCGCGCCGCATATCGGCGCGATGTGGCCGGGCATATTGATGACGCTCGCGGTCTGGCTGGTCGGCGGGCTCGGCTTCGGCTGGTATCTCGACTCCTTCGCCGGCGCTTATGTCACGACCTATGCCGGCCTCGCGACGGCGATGATCGCCCTGGTCTTCCTGTACTGGCTGGCGGCGATCTTTCTCTACGGGGCCGAGCTCAATGCCGCGATCGCGATCGTGAGGGCGCCGAAAGCCACACCGGGCGAGGCGATCGCATCGCTCTGACCGGTGATGTCGACACGAAGTTTCGAGATGGGGCCTGTCACCGGATGATCGAGACTGCGCGCCTGCGCCTGCGCCCTCATGCGCTGGAGGATTTCGAACCCTGGTACGCGATGTTCTCCGACCGGGAGCTCTTCAGGTTCATCGCCGCGCCGCAACTTTCGCGGGAGGATGGCTGGAACCGGCTGCTGCGCTACGCCGGACACTGGTCCCTGCTCGGCTACGGCATGTTCGCGGTCTTCGACAGGGCGAGCGGCGCGTTCATCGGCGATGTCGGCTTCGCCGATTTCCATCGCGGGCTGGGCGAGCGCTTCGACGCCATCCCGGAAGCATCCTGGATCCTGAACCGCGCGGCACAGGGGCGCGGCCTCGCCGCCGAGGCCGTCGCGGCCTGCCATGACTGGATCGACCGTGCGCATGCGCCAGCCCGCACCGTCTGCCTGATCAATCCCGACAATGCCGCATCGCTGCGCATCGCCGGCAAGTTCGGCTACCGGCCTTCCGGAAACTGCCTCTACAAGGACGCTCCCTGCGTCATGCTGGAACGGCTAAGTCCCCGGCCGGAAACGGCAGGGCGCGATTGAAGACGGAAAGCCTGCAACCATGCGGATCGAAGCCTGTGCCGCCGACATGCTGGACGACTGGGTTGCGCTGCGCATCGCGCTGTGGCCGGAAGGCGGCGCGCAGGACCATCGCGACGAGGCCGCCGGGATACTCGAAAGCGAGAATGAGACGGCCTTCATCGCGCGGGATGACGACGGGCTCGCCATCGGACTGGCCGAGGCTGCGCTGCGGCACGACTACGTCAATGGCTGCGACACGTCCCCCGTCGGCTTCCTCGAAGGCATTTATGTGCAGCCCGAGAACCGGAAGCGCGGCGTCGCCCGTGCGCTGTGCCGCGCTGTCGAGACCTGGGCCGCCGGCCATGGCTGCGCCGAATTCGCCTCCGATGCGGACCTGCTCAACACCGGCTCCCAGCAGATGCACGAAGCGCTCGGCTTCGAGGAAACCGAGCGTGTCGTCTACTACCGCAAGCGACTGCAGCCGGGCTGACCGCCCGGCCGGCGCCGTCAGCCCTGGCCGAGCAGCGACATGCGCCGGGTGATCTCGTTCTTCTCGAGCCGGCAGGCGACGCAATAGGCGGGGTTGAAGACGTTGGCGACGTCGTAGCGCACCATCTGGCCGAGCAGATGGCTGGCCTCGACGGCATCGACGCCGAGATCCTCGACGATCCAGCGCAGCATCTCGGTCGTGGCGAACTGCAAGGGCTGGTCGAGCGGACGCCCGCTCGCGATGGTGACGATCTCGGTCTCGCTCTCGCAGCGCGGCCAGCGGCCCGGTGCGTTCTTGCGCAGATGCAGGGTGAACTCGATCTCGAAGCTGGTCTCGATGCCGGTGCCGACGATCTCGCCATCGCCCTGGCCGGCATGGCCGTCGCCAAGGAAGAACAGCCCGCCCTTTTCGGAGACGGGGAAGGCGATCCGCGCACCGGGCGCGAAGCGGCGATAGTCCATGTTGCCGCCATAGGGGCCGCTGGTCGCGGTCGAGATCGCCTGGCCGCCGGCCGGCGCCACGCCGAAGCAGCCGATCATCGGCGCCAGCGGGAAGCTCCAGCCGGCAATGCGCTCCGAGCCGCCGATCAGGGTGACCGTGCCCTGCCCCGCATCGATCGCCCATTCGAAGCGCTCGCTCTTCGGCAGATCGGCGACCGTCCTTGGGTCGACCACCTGCTGCGAGAGCGGCGAATAGGTCCAACCGGTGGCGCGGTTCGGCGTCATCCGGTCGATCGTCACGATGATCGCATCGCCGGGCTCCGCTCCCTCGACGGCGAATGGCCCGGTCATCGGATTGCCGCGCGGCGCCTTCTGGACACCGTCATGGTCGAAGCCGGCGGCGTCGAGCGTCGTCGTCACGATCGTGTCGCCGCTCGCGACGGTGAGAACCGGCGGCAGCGTCGCCATGACGTTGGAATAGGTGGTCGGGACGAAACGATGCAGCGCCATGGATCTCACCTGCCGGTCATGCGGATGCTTCCGGCGCCGAGGATCGGCCGCCGAAAACGCAAGGGCCGAATCCCTCGGGATCCGGCCCTTAAGTAACCCTAGGCGAATTCGTCACGGGGACGCCAGCAGGCCTGCGGGTCTGAGCATGACCGGGCCCGCTCAGCCCTCCAACGCCTCGACCACGTCCTCATAGGTGCGCAGGCCGGTCCGTGGCGCGTAGACCAGCACCGCCATGTTGCCGGGCGCGTGCTCGTTCTTCCACATCTTGTGGTGGGCGAGCGGGATCTTGTCCCAGGGGAAGACCTCGGACATGCAGGGATCGATCCGCCGGTCGAGCACGAACTGGTTGGCGGCCGAAGCCTGCTTGAGATGGGCGAAATGCGAGCCCTGCACGCGCTTCTGCCGCATCCAGACATAGCGGGCGTCGAAGGTGATGTTGAAGCCGGAGGTGCCGGCGCAGAACACCACCATGCCGCCGCGCTTGGCGACGAGGCAGGAGACCGGGAAGGTCGCCTCGCCGGGATGCTCGAAGACGATGTCGACATCCTTCTTGCCGGTGATGTCCCAGATCGCCTTGCCGAACTTCCGGGCTTCCTTGGTCCACTCGACATATTCCGGCGAGTTGACCTTGGGCATCTGGCCCCAGCAATTGAAGTCCTTGCGGTTGATCACGCCCTTGGCGCCGAGGCCGAGCACATAATCGCGCTTGGTCTCGTCGGAGATCACGCCGATCGCGTTGGCGCCGGAGGCGGCGCAGAGCTGCACGCCGAAGACGCCGAGACCGCCGGAAGCGCCCCAGATCAAGACATTGTCACCCGGCTTGATGGTGTGCGGGGCGTGGCCGAAGAGCATGCGATAGGCGGTGGCCAGCGTCAGCGTGTAGCAGGCTGCCTCCTCCCAGGAGAGGTGCTTCGGCTTCAGCATCAGCTGGCGCGACTGGACCCGGCAGAACTGGGCGAAAGAGCCGTCCGGCGTCTCGTAGCCCCAGATGCGCTGGGAGGAGGAGAACATCGGATCGCCGCCATTGCACTCCTCGTCGTCGCCATCGTCCTGGTTGCAATGGACGATGACCTCGTCGCCGACCTTCCAGCGCTTCACCTTCGAGCCGACGGCCCAGACGATGCCGGAGGCATCGGAGCCGGCAACGTGAAGCGAGCCCTTGTGCACGTCGAAGGGCGAGATCGGCTGGCCGAGCCCGGCCCAGATGCCGTTATAATTGACACCGCCCGCCATCACGAGGAGCAGCACCTCCTCCTCGCCGATGGACCAGGTCGGCACGACCTCGACCTGAAAGCTCTCCTGCGGCGGACCATGACGCTCGCGCCGGATTGCCCAGGCATACATGTTGGCCGGGACATGGCCGAGCGGCGGGAGCTCGCCGAGCTCGTAGAGTTCCTTCAACGCGGGCTTCGCGACGGGCTGCGGCTTCGACATTCGCTTTCTCCCTTGTCGCCACGCCTGCTTTCGGTGGCGTTGCCGGCGATCATGCGGCCCTATGCTGCACCGCGCCATCCTTCTTTGGAATATATTGCATCGCAAAATAGCCGGGATGACAAGCCGCCCCCATCGGGGATTCCCCGGCTTGACGCTGCGTTGTCTGTGACAGCTTACTCGGTTTCCGCAGGGAGACCCAAAATCGTGATCTGTCGCATTTCGACCATCGTCGGCCTCGCGGCCTCAGGGCTGATCTGCGGGTTCCAGCCGGCACTGGCCCTGTCGCCCGAAGCGAAGCGCATCGCGGCCAGCGAGGCGCGGTATGGCTGCGAGGGGCCGGGCGGGCGCTTCAGCGCCAAGGGCGCGATCGAGCGCGACCTGACCGGCGACGGCAAGCCCGATCTCCTGATCAACCATGATGAACTGACCTGTTCGAGCAGCCTCGGGCGCAGCGGCTCCTGCGGGGCGGCTGCCTGTACCGTGAAGATCTTCGTACGCGAGGGCGAGCGCTTCAGGGAGGCGCTGGATATTCTCAGCGCCAGCGTCGAGATCAGCCCGGGCAATCCCCCGAGGATCGGCTTGTCACGTGGGCCGAACTCTCATTCATATCGCTGGAACGGCCGCAGCTTCAAATAGCGGCGCTTTGCCCGGCGCGTCCGCCGAACCTGCCCGAACCCAACCCTATCGCGGTGGCGGAAAGCCGAACGCGATCCGAACAAGGCCGGCCTGGCTGTTCACGCCCGTTTTCGCGTAGACGGCCTTGAGCTGACCGCGCACGGTCTCGAGCCCGGTGCCGCCGCGTTCGGCGACCTGGATCGGCGTCAGGCCGGCGGCGATGCCCTCCGCGACCCGGCGCTCCGCAGGCGACAGCCCGTAGCTCCGAGCCAGCCAGCCGATATCCGGAGCGTCTGCGGGGCGCGCCTCCTCCAGGATCAGCGTGGCGGCAAGCCCGGAAAAATACCCGGTGGCGCCCTCGGCCTCCGCCTTGACCAGCGTCAGCCTGTAGGCGCCGAGATGCACGACACGGGACCGTGGACCGGTATAGCCGCGCGACAGCATCCGCTTCAGCAGTGCTGCGGACGCCTCATCCCGCAGCCGCAGGGTTCCCATGGCCGTCAGCCCCACCACCGTTCCGGCTGAGAGCAGGGCCTCGGCCCGTGGAGAAGCGGCCCGCAGCCTCATGCCCTCCCCGACCACGATGACGGCGACATCCGGCGCATCCAGCAGCGAGCCCCCGAACTGCGCGAGCGCCCCGCCGGAGCGACCGGTGCGATAATAACGGAAGGCGCGGGTCAGATGCGGGCTCAGCCGCGTCAGAAGATCGGCGACATGCTGGTTCTCCTCGGGATCGATGCGCGTCGTCAGGGTACTCAGCAAGAACGAGCAGGTTTCCTCGCGCCACAGGGTCACCCCAACTCCGGCCTCGATCTCGCGGCGCCGCAGGAAGTCGGCATAGTATTCCGTCCTGACGAACGCGTCGCGGGGTACGATACGTTCCCCGATGATGCCGGTGCCGAGTGGCGTGCGGGCAACGTTGTGCATCCACGGGTTCAGGCCGACATAGTAGGCGGCGTAGTCGCGCGCCGTGTCGGCATCGAGCCCGGCGGCCAGTGAGATGCCACCTTCTCCCGATTTCTGGTCATGGAAAAACAGGGTCGAAACGCCGCCCGGGATCAGGGCGTTCAGCCGGTCGAGGAAATCCTGCCAGGATTTCTCGCCGAACAAAGCGGCGTAGATCAGATCAGTCAACTCCCGCTCGGCAGGCTCGATCATCGTATCGTTCAGCATGCCGCCTGCGCCAGCGTCCCGTCTCCATGGGCGAGTCGGGAAAAAGCGACTCCCGTAAACTTAACGCGTTCCAACCGAGATAGGCCATACTGCTTGGCGAGGCTGGCACCGCGCGCAGCGGGTGGACAGCTCTACAAGAACTTCCCTTCCGTCCCGACCCTGCGCTGTCTTGGTTCTCGGACCCTGTTACAGCGTCTTCTGAAACATCCTTCGAGACGCCCCCTCCCGACGGAACGCCCCCTCAGGATCAGGGCTGCAAGACATCGCAAACAGGCTTTCAGGCGGGCTACGAGGAATCTGGCATGCCCGGATCGCCGGAGACGCCGCATCCGCCCGCCAAGATGACCGCACTTGCTTCGCGTCCAAGTTGTGGCGATACCGCCATCATGGACATGATTCGAGAGCTTCACGGCACGATTGTGCTGATCTGCGCTGAAGACGGTCCGCCGCTTGCAACCGAGCGCGACGCCAACGATTTCCTCGGCGCCGCCTGGGCAGCGGAAGCCGCGATGGTGGCGATCCCCGTCGCGCGGCTCGATGCCGCCTTCTTTCGGCTCGCGACGCGTCTCGCCGGCGAGGTCGCGCAGAAATTCGTGAATTACCGCGTGCGCCTGGCCGTCATCGGCGACATCTCCGCCCATTGCGCGGGCAGCCAGGCGCTGCGCGACTTCGTGCATGAGAGCAACCAGGGCCAGGCACTCTGGTTCGTTAGGGATATCGCGGCGCTCGACGCCCGGCTCGCGCCCTGAACGTCAAGCCGGGGCGCGCGCCGCCAGCATGTAGTTGACGTCCATATCGGCCGAGAGCGACCAGCGATCGGCGAGCGGGTTGTAGGCGACGCCCTGGTGCGAGAACGGCACGAAGCCGCCTGCCACGATCGCCGCCTCGAGTTCGTCGGGGGTGACGAATTTCTGCCAGTCATGGGTGCCGCGCGGCAGCCAGCGCAGGATGTACTCGGCGCCGACGATGGCGAGCGCCCAGGATTTCAGGGTGCGGTTCAAGGTCGCCATCACCAGGAGCCCGCCGGGCTTGGCGGCGGCACAGCAGGCGCCGACGAAGGCCTCGACATCGGCGACATGCTCGACCACCTCCATGGCGAGCACGATGTCGAAGCGCCGGCCTGAGGCGACCACGGCCTCGATCGTCTCGTCGCGATAGTCGATCGACAGCCCGGTCTTCTCGGCATGGGCCCGCGCCACGGCGATGTTGCCGGCGGCAGGATCGAGCCCCGTCACCTTGGCGCCGAGGCGCGTCAGCGGCTCCGACAGCACCCCGCCGCCACAGCCGATATCGACGATGTCGAGCCCATCCAGCGCCCGCAGCGATTTCGGATCGCGGCCATAATGCTCGCAGGCGAGATCGCGGACATAAGCGAGGCGCACCGGATTGAACTTGTGCAGCACCGCCATCGGCCCCTTCGGATCCCACCAGCTCTTGGCCATGGCATCGAAGCGGGAGACCTCCGCCGGATCGATCGTCGAGCCTTCGCGTGCCGCTGCGCTCATCGTCTTGCTTCCCCGTTTACGCCCGTCCGGCGCCGACCGCATTGACAGTTTTGGCGCTGGCCGTCATCTACACCCGCCCTTCGCCCGGCGCGAGGGGACGTTTCGTCCCGGCCTGTGCCGGGGCAGTCTCGAGAGCCTTTGGATGTCATGGCCCGTCTGGTGATGAAATTCGGCGGCACGTCCGTCGCCACCGTGGAGCGTATCAAGAACGCGGCCCGCCACGTCAAACGCGAGTTCGACGCCGGCCACGAGGTCGCCGTCGTCGTCTCGGCGATGTCGGGCAAGACCAATGAGCTGGTCGCCTGGGCCAAGGAAGCCGCGCCGAACTTCGATCCGGCCGAGTACGATGTCGTCGTCGCCTCGGGCGAGCAGGTCACCTCCGGTCTGATGGCGCTGGTGTTGCAGGAGATGGGCCTGCCGGCGCGCTCCTGGCAGGGCTGGCAGATCCCGATCTACGGCTCCGACGCGCACAGCGCGGCAAGGATCGAGAGCGTCGACGGCGCCGGCATCCTGGCCGGTTTCGACCGCAATCGCGAGATCGCCGTCTGCTCCGGCTTCCAGGGCATCAATCCGCGCAGCCATCGCATCGTCACGCTCGGCCGCGGCGGCTCGGATACCAGCGCGGTCGCGCTCGCCGCCGGCCTCAAGGCCGACCGCTGCGACATCTACACCGATGTCGACGGCGTCTACACCACCGATCCGCGCGTCGTGCCCAAGGCCCGCCGCATGGACAAGGTCTCCTTCGAGGAGATGCTGGAAATGGCCTCGCTCGGCTCCAAGGTGCTGCAGGTGCGCTCGGTCGAGATCGCCATGGTCCAGCGCGTGCCGACCTATGTCCGCTCCTCCTTCGACGACCCAGACAACCCCAATCCAGGCACCCTCATCTGCGACGAGGACGATATCGTGGAACAGCAGATCGTCACCGGCATCGCGTTCTCGCGCGACGAAGCCCAGATCACGCTCCGGCGCGTGGCCGACAAGCCCGGCGTCGCCGCGGCGATCTTCGGCCCGCTCGCCGATGCCAACATCAATGTCGACATGATCATCCAGGTCGTCTCCGACGACCAGGCGACCACCGACATCACCTTCACCGTGCCGACCGGTGATTTCGAGCGGGCCAAGGCCCTGCTCGAATCGAAGCACGAGACCATCGCCTACCAGTCGCTGCAGGGCGCGACCGAAGTGGTGAAGATCTCGGCGATCGGCGTCGGCATGAGGAGCCATGCCGGCGTCGCGGCTCGCGCCTTCCGGGCGCTGGCCGAGAAGGGCATCAACATCCGCGCGATCACCACCTCCGAGATCAAGTTCTCGGTGCTGATCGACGCGGCCTATACCGAGCTCGCGGTGCGCACGCTGCACTCGCTCTACGGGCTCGACGCCGCCTGAGCGTCGGGGCGGTCCAGCGCCCTCACCTCCAGAAGGGCGTCGCGGCCGCGAATTTCCGCCAGCTCTTCAGCAGCGCCTTCGCGGCCTCGAGCTCGTGACGGCGCTGCCAGCCGAGTACTGCGCCGGCGGCGAAATCGACCCCGGGCCGGAGCTGGCCGCCGCGCAGCGCGCCGAGCAGCGGATAGGTCGTCGCAACATCGTTTGCGACGCCGAGCGCCTCCTGCAGCCTCGTCAGCCTTGCGAGATATTTGCGCGCCGCCGACTGCCCGGCATAAAGTGGCAGAAAGAACTCGGCCGTATAGCGCAGCTTCTTCAAGGCGAGCCTGAGCTCGTGCCGGGCCTCGGGCGGCAGCCTGGCGAAATGCCGGCCGCGTCGCAGCACCTTGCGATGGCTGCGCGCGAGCACCCTGCCGGCAAAACTGCCGACCGGCTCGGCGAGCACCGTCAGCGCCGCGCTTTCAATGCCGTTGCGCCAGCCGCGCCGCTCCAGCACCGCACCAAAGCCGAGCAGGAAGCGATTGACGCTCCGGCTAGCGAGCGCGGCGTGAACGGCCACATAGCTTTCGGCCTGCTGCGGCACCGCCGCCTCGCTCAAAGGCGAGAGATCGACCCCGTCCAAGCCTTCGGCGGCGATATCGGGCAGCGTTTCGGTGATGAACACATCCCAGTTGCGCGCCGGGCCGAGGACATGGGCGAGATGCTTGGCATCGGCCGCGATCGGCTCCAGGGCCGGAGGCCCCAGTTCGCGCCGGAGCAGGGTGAAGGCGGTGCGCAGGCGGCGTAGCGAAACGCGCATCTGGTGCACGGCTTCCGGCGAGCCGGCTTGCATCGCCGGGCCGAGATTCGCCATGAGATGGCGGTAGCCATTGCCCAGGATCGCGGCGATGGCGGCATCGACATTGTCCTGCGCGGAAAGCGTGACGGGCTTGGCCTTCTGTGCTTGGGCCGCCGTCCCGAAAGCCAGCCGGTGCCCGCGCGCCGCCTTGCTCGCCGTCTCGATCTGCAGAGGCGCGAGCTCCAGCAGGGCAAGGCCGAACTCGTAGAGTGCCGCCGCATCGCCTGACTTCAGCTCGAGCTCGACCTCGCAGAGCGGCAGGTTCTTCTCGCCGGCCTCGATCGTGCCGTGGTCGAGTGCGATCTCGATCTCGGCTCCGGCGAAATCGAGCTTCTGGATACGCCGACGCACCTTGGTGGCGAAAGCCGGCGCCAGCGAGGTCGCGGGAAGCGAGACGAGCGGCTCGCCGATCTCAGCCAGCGGCAGCAGCGTGAGGTCGAGCCGCCCCTCCGGCGACGGAACCTCCCATTCGTCACGCGCCAGCGGATTCTCGCCCGCCTTGGCCCGCTTCAGAGTCTGGATATGGCGCCGTCCGCTGCGGCGCAGGCGCAGGGACAAGCCGTGACGATCGAGCAGGCAGTCGGGCGTGTCGTAATAGGTCGCCTCGAGCCGACGGACGATGCCACGATTGCGCGCATGCCGCGCGATCAGCTCGGCATCGCGCAGGACGCTCAGCGCTTCCGCCGAGCAAGCCAGCTTGAGCTCGACCTCGCGCGGCGCGACCGCAGGCGGCGGCAGCTCCTCCGCGACGGGCTTTGCGGCATCCTGCTCCGGTGTGGCTTCCAAAGCGGCTCCCCTGCGAGACTGCGGCTGCTGACGCGGCGGCGAGACTAGCCTCGCAGTCAAGCGGCTGTCACCCCGTCCTTCCGGACAGCAGCGGCTGCGCCGAAATGCCTATGGCCAAGCGCCCGCTCGCCCTGCGAGATTGGCGGAGCTCCCGCGGACCCGTCTTTCCTTCCATGCGCATTGCCGTTCTCTCGGACATCCACGCGAACCGCGAGGCGTTGCAGGCGGTGCTGGAGGCTGTCGAGCGACTTCGCCCCGATCGGCTGGTTCTGCTCGGCGATCTCGTCGGCTATGGTCCGGATCCCGGCTTCGCCGTCGAGATGGCACAGAAGCTGGCCGCGGCCGGCGCGCTCTGCGTGCTCGGCAACCATGACGAGGCGGCCGTGCACGGGCCGTCCGGCATGACGGCACATGCTCATGAGGCGGCGCTCTGGACGCGGACGCAGCTGTCTTCAGAGCAATGCGCCTTCCTCGCCGCCCTGCCGCTGACGGCGACGCTGGCAGGCGCTCTTTTCGTCCATGCCAGCGCCCGCACGCCGCAAGCCTGGCCCTATGTCACCGATGAGCGCAGCGCCGGCCAATGCCTGGCCGCCAGCGAGGCGGCGCTGATCATCTGCGGCCACACCCATCAGCCCGCGCTGTTCTACGCCAGGCCCGGACACGAGCCGGTGCGGTTCACCCCGCGCCGGAACCTCGCCGCGCCGCTATCGGCACTGCGGCGGCATGTCGTGGTGGTCGGCGCCGTCGGCCAGCCGCGCGATGGCGACCCGGCCGCCTGTTTCGCCCTGCTCGACACCGAGCGGGCCGAGGTGACGATGGTCCGCGTGCCCTATGACAGGCAGGCCACCGCCCGAAAGATCGCCGCCGCCGGCCTGCCGGAATGGCTCGGCATGCGCCTGCAGATCGGCCGCTGAGGGAGGAACCGGATGGAGAAGCCGCAGGCCGGCACGGCGATCGACGGTTTCACGCTGACGGAAAGGCTGAAGGCCGGCGGCATGGCGACGCTCTGGCGGGCGACCCATCCGGACGAGACAGCGCCGCTGGTGCTCAAGATCCCCTTCTTCCACCCGGGCGACGACGTCTCGGCGATCCTCGGCTACGAAGCCGAGGCGCTGATCCATCGCCGGCTGGCCGGCCCGCATGTGCCGCGCTTCGTCGCCGCCGGCGATCTTGCCCGCACGCCCTATATCGCGATGGAGTTCGTCGCCGGCACGAGCCTGGCGGAGACGATGCGCCGCGCGCCGCTGCCGGCAGCCGAGACCGCGCGCATCGGCGAAGCGATCGCCGTCGCCCTCGCCGAACTCCACCGGCAAGGCGTGGTCCATCTCGATCTCAAGCCTGAGAACGTGATGATGGTCGGGAACCGGGCAGTGCTGCTCGATTTCGGACTGGCGCATCATGTCGAGCTGCCGGACCTGCTCGGCGCCGAGAGCACGATGCCGATGGGCACGGCCGCCTATATGGCGCCCGAGCAGGTGCTGGGAGACCGCTCCGACCCGGCGAGCGACCTCTTCGCGCTGGGCTGCCTGCTCTATCAGATGGCTTCGGGAGAGGAGCCTTTCGGCCGGCCGCAGAGCGTGGCCGGCATGAAGCGCCGCCTATACCACGCCCCGAAGCCGCTCGGGAGCATCAATGCCGAGACGCCGGCCTGGCTCGAGGAGATCGTCCGGCGCTGCCTCGAGGTCGATCGCGGCCGGCGCTATGCCGATGCGAGCAAGCTCGCCTTCGACCTGCGCCATCCCGAGCAGGTCACGGTGGCACGCCGGCGCCGCGTGCGGCCGCACGGGCTCTGGCAGCGCCTCGTCGCCCTGTTCCAGAAGCGCGACGAGCAGGAGATCACCGGCGCGCCGACACAGGTGCGGCGCAAGGCCGGCCCGTCGATCATCCTGACGGCGGTCGACCTTTCGGAGGGCGAAGGACCACTCGCCGGCGCGATCCTGGCCGAGACCAGCCGGCTGCTCGCGGCACGCGAGGATTCCTGGCTCGCCTGCATCACCGTGCTGCGCACCGAGATCATCGGCGAGACCAAGACTGTCGATGCCGAGGGCCGTTCGCTCTACATCAAGCGGCTGGTGGCGCTGAAGGACTGGGCAAGGCCGCTACACCTGCCGGAGGAACGCGTCAGCTATCACGTCATCGAAGCGGTCAGCGCCGCCGATGCGATCCTGCGCCATGCCGAGCGCAACGACATCGACCATATCGTCGTCGGTGCCCGCTCCTCCTCGGCCGTGCGCCGGCATCTCGGCAGCGTCTCGACCAAGGTCGTCGCCGAGGCGCTCTGCTCGGTCTCGGTGGTGCGGCTCAAGACCGGAGAGCCGGACTGAGCGACGTTGCGCGTTGACCTTCCTCGGCGCCCCCCCGAATATGCCCGCCATGTCAGCCGGCCCCGCCTCCGCTCCGCCCGAATTCGACCCCACCAGGCTCGACGCGTTCCTGCGTTCCGCTTTGCCCGACCGGGCCGCCGGCCGGCTGGAGTTGGAGCGGATCAGCGGCGGGCAGTCGAACCCGACCTTCTTCGCCTCCTATCCGGAGGCCGGCACGCGTCTCGTCCTACGCAAGAAGCCGCCCGGCCCGCTCCTGCCCTCGGCCCATGCGGTCGAGCGCGAATACCGCATCCTGAAGGCGCTCGCCGGCTCGGCCGTGCCAGTGCCGCCGGTCTTGCTGCTGCACGAGCCGGAGGATGTCGTCGGCACGCCGTTCTATTTGATGGAGCGGCTGGAGGGCCGTGTCTTCCACGAGACCGCCCTGCCCGGCGTCGCGCCGACGGATCGCCGAGCGATGTATTTCGCCATGGCCGAGACACTGGCCGCGCTGCATGGCTTCGACTGGCAGGCGGCAGGCCTCGCCGATTTCGGCAAGCCGGGCAACTACTATGCCCGCCAGCTGGCGCGCTGGGGCCGGCAATGGCGCGAAACCAAGACGCAGGACATTCCGGCGATCGACCGCGCCATCGACTGGCTCGGCGCCCATCTCGACGAGACGCCGGACACCACCATCGTCCATGGCGATTTCCGGATGGGGAATCTGATATTCGCGCCCGCGGAGCCGAAGGTCGTCGCCGTGCTCGACTGGGAACTCTCGACGCTCGGCCACCCGCTTTCCGACGTCGCCTTCTCCTGCCTGCCCTGGCATTCGACACCGGAGATGTATGCCGGCATCGTCGGGCTCGACCGGGAGGCGCTCGGCATACCGACGCAAGCCGAATACATCGACCGCTACTGCGCCGCCGCCGGCCGGACGCAGGGACCGGGCCGCTTTCACATCGCCTTCTCGTTGTTCCGCTTCGCCGTCATCCTCGACGGCATCGCGGCGCGGGCGAAGACCGGAAACGCCGCGGCCGAGAACGCCGTCGCGGTCGGCGCGATGGCGGCGAGCTTCGCGCAGCGTGCCGCGAGCGTGATCGAGCGCAATGACGTCTAGGTTCGTTCTTGTTGTCATTCTCGGACGGAGCGAAGCGCAGACCCGAGAATCTTCGGACGAGAAGGCGCCGAATGGCGCCTCTTCCGGCCTGAGATGCTCGGGTCAAGCCCGAGCATGACGCATTGGGATTGAGGAGAGCACCATGGATTTCGCTTATTCGGCCAGGGTCGAGGAGCTGCGCACGAGGCTGCAGGACTTCATGGACGCCCATATCCAGCCGGCCGATGCCGCCTGGAAGCATGAAGTCGAGGCCGGGCGCTATCCGACCGCACTGGTCGACGGGCTGAAGGCGCGAGCGAAGGAGGCCGGGCTCTGGAACCTGTTCCTGCCGGCGCTGAAGCAAGGCGAGCCGGGCACGCGGCTCAGCAATCTCGAATATGCGCCGCTGGCCGAGATCATGGGCCGGATCTTCTGGTCCTCGGAGGTATTCAACTGCAACGCCCCCGACACCGGGAACATGGAAATCCTGCACATGTTCGCGACGCCGGAACAGCGCGAACGCTGGCTGAACCCGCTGCTCAACGGCGAGATTCGCTCCTGCGTCGGGATCACCGAGCCGGGTGTCGCTTCCTCCGACCCGACCAATCTGCAGACCACGATCATCCGCGACGGCGACGATTACGTCATCAACGGCCGCAAATGGTGGACGACCGGCGCATTGCACCCGAAGGCGAAGCTCTGCATCGTCATGGGCCTGTCCGACACGGCGCCCGACGCCGACCCGCACAAGCGCCACAGCATGATCATCGTGCCGATGGACGCGCCGGGCCTCACCGTAATGCGCAACCTGCCGCTGCTGAACCACTATTCGATCGAAGGCCATACCGAGACCGACTTCAACAATGTCCGGGTGCCGGCCGCGAACCTGCTCGGCGAGGAAGGGGCAGGCTTCGCGCTCGCCCAGGCGCGCCTCGGGCCGGGGCGCATCCACCATTGCATGCGCACGATCGGCCAGTGCGAGGTCGCGCTCGAACTGATGATCGAACGCGCTCTCGACCGGAAGGCTTTCGGCCGGCATCTTTCCGACTACGCCAATGTCCAGGACTGGATCGCCGAAGGACGCATGGAGATAGATCAGGCCCGCCTGCTCTGCCTGCGCGCCGCCTGGATGATGGATAAATACGGCAACAAGGCCGCCCGCACCGAGGTCTCGGCGATCAAGGTCGTCGCGGCGCGGCTGCAGACCAAGATCGCCGACCGGGCGATGCAGGTCTTCGGAGCCGGCGGGCTCTCCAACGACACGCCGCTCGCCTTCATCTACAGCTGGGGCCGGGCGCTGCGCTTCATCGACGGGCCGGACGAGGTGCATCTGCGCACCGTGGCGCGGAGCGAGATCAAGAAGCGCAGGGAAAGCAACCGCAGCACCTTCGACGAACAGGGCGTGCTGCGGCCGCATGTGAAGGCGAGCGCGTCCTGCCCCCCCGCATCTCCAGATTGACGCCGTCTTTCCAGGCAAGCGGCGAAGCCGCGCAGCTCCGGAATCCATTTTAGAGCGCGAGCTGGGCGCGTCAGTGCTCTAGGATGGCTTCCGGCGCTCCGCCTCGCTGCTGCCGGAATGACGGGGAGTTGTCGTATAGGTCTGTCCTGACCACTCTCAGCGGCTGAAGATGCCGTGGAAGCGCCCGAGGAAGCTGCGCAGGCGCTCGCTTTCCGGATTGTCGAAGACCTCGGAGGGGCGGCCCTCCTGCGCGACGCGGCCCTGGTCGAGGAACAGGACGTGGTGCGAGACCTCGCGGACGAAGAGCATTTCGTGGCTGACCAGCAGCATGGTCATGCCGGACTCGGCGAGCGCCTGCATCACGCCGAGCACCTCCGCCACCAGCTCCGGGTCGAGCGCCGAGGTGACCTCGTCGAAGAGCAGGAGGCGCGGCTGCATGGCGACGGCACGAGCAATCGCGACGCGCTGCTGCTGGCCGCCCGAGAGCTGGTAGGGATAGTGGTCGCGGCGCTCGGCGAGACCGACGCGGCCGAGCCAGTGCTCGGCGATCTCCTTCGCCTCGGCGGCACTCTTGCCCTGGACCTTGGTCAGGCCGAGCATGACGTTCTGGCCGGCGGTCAGGTGCGGGAACAGGTTGAATTGCTGGAAGACCATGCCGATGCGGGCGCGCTGGGCCGAGATCTTCGTCTCGCTCAGACGCTTGCGGGTGCTGCCGACCATGCGATAGCCGATCGGGTCACCATCGAGCAGGATCTCGCCGCCATCGTGCTCTTCCAGCAGGTTGACGCAGCGCAGGAAGGTGGTCTTGCCCGAGCCGGACGCACCGATCAGCGAGACGACCTGCCCCTGTTTGACGGTGAGGTCGATCCCCTTCAGCACTTCGATCTCGCCGAAATGCTTGCGGACATTGGTGGCCTGGAGCAGGGCTGGCTCGGTCATCGGCAGTCGCATCCCGTTCGGTTCGTTCCACGCGCTTCGGAGCTGGCACCACGCGACGCCATGCTCAGTAGCGCAGATAGGAGGTCTTGCGTTCCAGCAGCGCGCCGAGCTGCGCCAGCGTGAAGTTGATGATCAGGTAGAGAACCACGGTCAGCATGTAGAACTCGACGATCATGTAGTTGCGCGCCATCTGCTGCTGGGCCGAGAGCAGCAACTCGACGACGCCGATGATCGAGAGCAGCGTCGTGCCCTTGACGATCTCGAGCCCGGTATTGACCCAGGGCGGCAGCATGCGCCGGAAGGCCTGCGGCAGGATCACGTAATACAGCCGCCTTCCGAAGGTCAGGCCGATCGCCTTGGCGGCTTCCATCTGCCCGGCCGGCACGGATTCGACCGCGCCGCGGAAGTTCTCGGCGACATGGGCGGTGGCGAAGGCGCCGAGCGCGATCACTCCGGCCCAGAAGGCGGCGACGTTCACGCCGAACAGGGCGAGGCCGTAATAGGTGAACAGGATCAGCACGAGCACCGGGATGCCGCGCATCAGATCGACATAGAGCCGCGCCAGCAGCTTCAGCCACCACCAGCCATAGGAGAGCGCGACGCCCATCAGGATGCCGCAGAAGGTCGCCATGACGATGCTCAGCGCCGAGCTCAGCAGGGTGACGCCGAGCCCGGAGAGCAGCGAGGCGCGGGCCTGCCAGGCCTCGAACCAGAAAGTGCCGGGTGCCATCGAGAAATCCATCGCCGGCTCCCTAGCGGATCGAGGCGTAGCGGCGCTCGACCTGGCGCAGCAAGATGGCGATGAGATAGGCGGTGGCGAGATAGAGCGCGCTCGCCGTCAGCCAGACCTCCATGACCCGGAAGGTGTTGGCGTTGATCTGCCTGGCGATGAAGGTCAGCTCCGGCACCGCGATCGCCGCCGCGAGCGACGTGTCCTTGAACAGCGAGATCAGGTTGTTGCTGACCGCCGGCAGGGTGATCCGGAACATCACCGGCAGCACGACATAGGCCTGGCGCTGCCAGGGCCGCAGGCCGATCGCCTTGGCCGCCTCGACATATTGCTTGGGGATGGAGGAGAGGCCGGCGCGGAAGACCTCGGACATATAGGCGCCGGCATAGAGCGAGAGCGAGAGCACGAAGCTTTCGGTCTTGTCCAGGAAGGTGATGTCGAATTCCGGCAGGCCGAAATAGAGGAAGAAGATCAGCAGCAGCAGCGGCGTGCAGCGGATGAACTCGACATAGGCCCAGACCGGCACCGAAAGCCATTTCTTGCCGGAAAGCCGGGCATAGGCCGTCAGGATGCCGATGATGCAGCCGATCGCCAGCGAGATCACCGCCAGCCAGAGCCCGAGCAGCAGGGCGTCGATCAGCTTGTCCCAGTTCCGCGCGATGACGGACCAGTCGAAATGGTAGTCGATCATGGCAGTCGCGAAGGTCCCGAAAGCGGCGGGCCGGATGTCCGGCCCGCCAGCGCCACGTTGCGCTCAGGCGAATGCGGGATCAGGCGAATTCCTGCGGGAAGCCGACCTTCGGGATCGGCAGCTCGATGCCGAACCACTTCTTGTAGGAGGCGGCGAAATAGTCGAAATCGACGCCCATCATCGCCTCCTTGTAGACGGTGTTGACCCAGTTCAGCCAGATCGGGTCACCCGGCTTGACCGCCGAGGCATAGGAGTTCGGCATCCAGCCGAAGCCGGAATCGACGAAGCGGCCGGGCGCCTGCTGCATCAGCCAGCGCATCGCCGACTGGTCCTGCATCGAGGCGTCGATGCGGCGGGCATTGAGCGCCTGCATCGCCGCGTCCGGGCTGTCGAAGGCGTCGACCTTGGCCTGCGGCAGAGCCTTGCGGATCCATTCTTCCAGGAAGACATTCTGCATGCCGCCGACGGTGACGTCCTTGCCGGCCGCCTTCAGCTCCTCATAGTTCTTGAACTTGCCGCCCCGGGCCAGCATCAGCAGGCCGACGCCCTCGCGGTAATAGGGGAAGGTGAAGTCGACCTGCTGGGCTCGACCGGGCGTCACCGTCATCCATTGCACGACGATGTCGACCTTGTCGGTGACGAGGCTGGGGATGCGGGCATCCGAGCCCTGCAGCACGAACTCGACCTTCTCGTAATCGTCGAACAGGCCCTTGGCCAGGAGCCGGGCGAGATCGATATCCATGCCGACCAGCTTGCCGCTGGCGTCCTGAAAGTGCCAGGGCGGGTTGGTGCTGCCGGTGCCGACGATCAGCTTGCCGCGCTCCTTGATGATGTGGAGCTTGCTCTTGGCTGCGGTCTGGGCCTGCGCCGCGTTCGGCGTCAGCAAGCCGCTCGCCGCCGCGCCGATCGCCGCGCCGGCGAGGCCGAGACCGAACAGGCTGCGTCGCTCCAGGGTCAGGGCTGCCTCCTCTTTCGGGGTCGCGGCGCCGTTCGAAACGCTGTCGTCATGAATGCCCATCGCGTATCCCCTTTTCTCTTGTTCCCTGCAGGCGCAAGCCCGCGGCACGACAAGGTTTGCAAGAAATCGGGCCGCTGCAAAGCCAGATAATGCGGCTTGACGCTGAGGAATTTCCGGCCAAACTCAGGCCTGTGCGAGCGCGCGCTCGCAGAGTTCGGCGACCGCAGCCACGTCGCCGGGATCATCGACCTCATGGGTCCGGACCGGCATCTCCTGATAGATCTTGCCGTCCTTGAAACCATGTCCCGTCACCATGCAGACGACGCGCGAGCCGGGCGGCAGATCGCCCGCCGCCAGCAGGCGCGGCAGCGCCGCGATCGGACTCGCCCCGGTCGGCTCGGCATAGACGCCCTCGCTGCGGGCGAGGCGCTGCATCGCCGCGCGCAATTCGTCGTCGCTGACGGAGATCGCCCGGCCGCCGCTCCGGCGGACCAGCTTCAGCGTATAGGCGCCGTCGCGCTCATAGCCGATCAGCGGGTCGCTGATCCCCGAGGCGATGGTCTGCGGCATGCCCCAGGCGGCGACCTCTTCGGCACCGAAATCGAAGGCCTGCACGATCGGCGCGCAGCCCTGCGCCTGCACGGCGATCAACCGGGTCGTGGCGCCGGCATCGGCGATTCCCTGCCAGACACCCTTGACCAGCGGGCCGCTGCCGGTCGGCACCAGGACATGACTGGGCGCGCCGCCGAGCTGCGCGACCAGCTCGGTGCCGACGGCGGTGAGGCCGGCCACGGCATAGGGGTTGATGAAGGTGGTGGTCAGGTTGGCGAAGCCGTGCCGCTCGGCGAGAGCGAGCGCGAGATCATAGGAGCGGCTGTAATGCCCCTCGACCAGGAGCAGGAGCGCGCCATAGGCCGCGATCTGCGTCACCTTGCCGAGCGGCGTATGCGCCGGCACGATGATCACTGCCGGAATGCCGGCGCGCGCCGCATAGGCGGCGGTCGCCGCCCCGGCATTGCCCGAGGAGGCGCAGACCACCTTGCGGACGCCGAGCGCGAGCGCCCGGCCCATGGCACTGGCGACGAGACGATCCTTGAACGAGCCGGACGGGTTGCGGGTCTCGTCCTTCAGCCAGATCTCGCCCGAAAAGCCCGGCAGCGCCGCCTCGATCCGGTGGGCCCGGAGCAGCGGCGTGACGCTCTCGCCGAGCGAGACCCGCTCCGTTCCGTCATCGCCGACGGTCTCCAGAATGCCGCCGCAGGCCTTGCAGCGATAGAGCAGCACCGGCGGATAAGCCGTCGCGCAATCGACGCAGCGCAGTTCCATCGCGAGCACTCCCCAGGGCTGTCGGCCGGACGCCTCACCCCTCGCAAGGCCGCCATCGCCCCAGCCTAGACCGAAAAGGAAAGCCGTGGCTGCCCCCCGATTTTTCGGGGCGGCCCCGCGTCTTCGGGGGCCTCGGGGGAAGGAGTTGGGTAGGTCGCAAGCGATCACTCGGCCGCGACAGGCGGCCCGGCGAGCTGGACCGCGACCGTGCCGAACCAGCGCGTCTCGACCTCGAAGTGCAGGGGCAGCGGAAAGGCGCCGCCCTCGCGCAGCGCGATCAGGACCGAGCCCTTGAGCGGTCGCCTAGCGACTTCGCGATCGTCCTCGTGCCGGAGGCCGGCGATGGTCCGGACGGTGAAGCCGCAGTTCAGCGCGCGGCCATTCAAGGAGCCCTGGCCGCTCAGTTGCACCATCGCCGACGAGGTCATGACCGCGACCGAACGGCGGCGGCCGTCATAGATCGCCGTCGAGCCGTCGCAGCTTTCCGTCTCCGCCACCTTCTTGAGCATCCCGGCGACGCCGGAGAGCGAGTCGACCGTGCCGCGGATCTGTTCGGGCGGCACCGCCTCGCGATCCTCATTCGACGGTTCCTGCCGCCGGATCGTCGGCACGCCGCGCTGATAGTGCAATTCGCTGACATAGGTGCGGCCGCGCCAGGAGCCGTTCGCCTGGTAGTGGCCCGCCCCCGTTAGGTGGCCCGGTTCTAATCTAGTGCATGGTGGGCTTGGCGGCCACGGTTGAGATGGCCGGCGAAGCGGGTTGGGTTTGCGCAGCCGGCCAGACCACAGCGACCGGTGCTGGCGGCTTGTAGCCGAGCGAGGA
>NZ_JAFKFX010000034.1 GCF_017308075.1 Allobosea sp. | reverse complement strand
CTCCTCGCTCGGCTACAAGCCGCCAGCACCGGTCGCTGTGGTCTGGCCGGCTGCGCAAACCCAACCCGCTTCGCCGGCCATCTCAACCGTGGCCGCCAAGCCCACCATGCACTAGATTAGAACCGGGCCACCTAACGGGGGCGGGCCATTGCGTCGCGCTTGGAACGTCTTTCGGGGAGATGGCGAGCGCCGTAATCCGCGTTTCCTGACCAGCTGAAGCGCCTCTATCTCGAACTCGCCGCCAAATCCTCTGTGCTCCATACGCCCCTCGGGCTTCATGAAGCCTGGTCCGATGTCCGCGAAACCGGCGGCAGGCAGTGGGACGCTGTCTTTTTCCGCGGGAGCACTATGGTGAGACTGGGCATCGAGGCCCGCTTTTCAGGCAAGGATCGGTAGAATGACTAACCCCGCCACATCTTCCGGTCCGGCCAGGACCGGCCTCGCCATGCTCCCCACCCCTTTCGAGGAGATGCCGCGCCTGTCGCAGGCGCTCGGGCGGGGCGGTGCTGCGCCTTCGCTCTTCATCAAACGCGACGACTGCACGGGTTTCGCCGGCGGCGGCAACAAGGCCCGCAAGCTGGAATTCCTCGTCGCTGAAGCGCTGCAGCAGGGCGCCGATGTGCTGGTGACCATCGGCGCGCTGCAATCGAACCACGCCCGTCAGACCGCTGCGGCCGCGGCGCGGCACGGTCTCGGCTGCGTCCTCTTGCTGACCGACTCGGTGGCCAATCGTGGCGAGGCTTATCGCACGAACGGAAACCAGCTGCTCGACCGGATCTTCGGCGCGCAGATCCGTTTTCTCGCTGCGGGCGAGGACAGCACGGCGGCGGCCGCGGCGACGATGGCGGCATTGGCCGCGCAGGGGCGCAAACCCTATCTCATCCCGGTCGGAGGCTCTAACGGTCTCGGCAGCTTCGCCTATCGCGAGGCGCTTCTGGAGCTTGCGGCGCAGGCCCGCGAGAAAGGCTGTTCCCTCGACCATATCGTCGTGCCGACCGGGAGCGGCGGCACTCATGCCGGCATCCTTGCCGGCGTCGCGGAGGCCGGGTTGCCCTGCCGCGTGCATGGTGTCAGCGTCTCGCGCTCTGCCGAGGAGGCGGGAGCCATCGTCGCTGGGCTGGTCCAGGAGATCTTCGCTCTCGAAGGCCGCGAGAGAGGTGCGGTGACGGGGCTCGAGGTCGACGATTCCCAGATCGGCTCGGGCTATGGCCAGCCGACCGCCGCCATGATCGAGGCTGTCGAGCTGGTTGCCCGCACCGAGGGGATTCTGCTCGACCCCGTCTATACCGGAAAGGCGATGGCCGGCCTGGTCGCGCTCGTCCGGAGCGGCGCCATCGCTCCGACGGAGACCATCGTCTTCTGGCACACCGGCGGCGCCCCCGGCCTCTTCGCCTATCCGGAGGTTTTCCAGGGATAGGCGGAGGCCTCGTCGCCATGGCGCGCCAAATCCCGACTGCCGACGCCGGACGTCCGGCACATGACGCATCCCGGCAGGTTGCTGGGGCGGTCGGCCTCGCGGAGGTCCTGGCTGAAGCCCACGGCTATGGCCGCCATATTTTTCTTCTATAGTAGAATTTCTATGGGCGAGTGCTAGCATTCCCCTGCTTCCGGCCCGCCAGCCCGGGCCGGAAGCCAAGGCTACAAGGCCGGCCGATCGGCGACCGAAACGGTCCAGGGGAGGATTTCACCATGACCATGCCTGCGCTGCGCTCTTCGCTTCTGGCTGCGGCGATGATCGCCTGCACCTTGCCGGCGAGCGCCAATGACAAGCCGTTCCGCATCGGCGTCATCGACGACATGTCCGGCACCTTCTCGGACAATGGCGGCCCCGGCACCGCGCTGTCGGTTCGCATGGCCGTGGAGGATTTCGGCGGCTCGGTGCTGGGCCGGCCGATCGAGGTCGTGGTCGCCGATCACCAGAGCAAGCCCGATATCGGCTCGGCGCAGGCGCGCCAGTTCATCGACGAGCGCGGTGTCAGCGTCATTCTGCCCGGCGGCTCGAGCTCGGTCGGCCTCGCCGTGCAGGCGGTCGCGCGCGAGCGGCAGATCACCACCCTGGTCAGCGGCGGCTACGCCCCGAACTTCACCGGCAACCAGTGCTCGCCCTATGGCACGCAATGGGCGCCCTCGACGGCGGAACTCGCCAATGCGGTCGCCAAGGGCGTCGTCGACGAGGGCGGCAACAAATGGTTCTTCCTCACCGCCGACTATGTCTTCGGCCACAATCTCGCGGCCGATGCCGGCAAGGCGGTGAAGGCCGCTGGTGGCCAGGTGGTGGGCGAGGCCCGCCACCCGCTCGGGACGGCCGATCTGTCCTCGCCGCTGCTGACCGCCCAGTCCTCCGGCGCGAACGTCGTCGGCCTCGCCAATGCCGGCCCGGACCTCGTGAATTCGCTGAAGCAGATGCGCGAATTCGGCGTCAAGGCGAAGCCGGCGACGATGCTGGTCTACGAGAACAACGTCGTCGCGCTCGGATTGCCGGCGGCGCAGGGGCTGAAGCTCTCCGCCCCGTTCTACTGGGACATCAACGAGGCGACGCGCGCCTGGGCCAAGCGTTACATGGCGCGCTTCGACAACAAGGTCCCGACCATGGGCCACGCGCTCGCCTACATTGCGACCACGCATTACCTCAAGGCGGTCAAGGCGCTCGGCAGCGACGACGCCAAGGGCATCGCCAGGAAGATGCGCGAGCTGCCGATCACCGGCGACATGATCCAGAAGGCGCGCATCCAGGACAATGGCCGCGTCGTCATGGACATGCATCTGTTCGAGGTGAAATCCCCGGCGGAATCGAAGAGCCCGGCCGATCTCTACAAGGTACTGGCGACGCTGCCGAGCGAGGGCCTGTTCACCCCGGCCGAACAGAGCGGCTGCCAGCATCTCCACAAGCCCTGATCCCCGCTCCCCCGGTGCCGGCGTTTGCCGGCGTTCCGGGGCCTGCCGGCCTCGCGACGAAACGGACAGCCAGCACGATGACCAGCAAGACGGCACCGGCGCTCGAGCGCTTTTTCATGCATGTCGACGGCAAGGACCGCGAGGCCGTCGACGGCGGCTGGCTGGAGACCAAGAACCCCTATACCGGCAAGCCCTGGGCCCTGATCCCGCGCGCCAGCGCCGCCGATGTCGATCTCGCCGTCAGGGCCGCGCATGAAGCCTTCAGCAGCGGGCCCTGGTCGCGGATGAGCGCCAGCGATCGCGGCGTGCTGATGTTCCGCCTCGCCGATCTGATCGCCGCCAATGCCGAGCGCCTCGCCGATCTCGAGGTTCGTGACAATGGCAAGCTGCGCGTCGAGATGCTCGGCCAGATGAAATATCTGCCGCGCTGGTTCCAGTATTACGGCGGGCTCGCCGACAAGATCGAGGGCCATGTCACGCCGATCGACAAGGCCAACATGTTCCACTACGTCGCCTATGAGCCGCTCGGCGTCGTCGGTGCGATCACGCCCTGGAATTCGCCGCTGCTGCTCACGGTCTGGAAGCTCGCCCCGGCGCTGGCGGCCGGCAACACCGTCGTGGTCAAGCCCTCGGAATTCGCCTCGGTCTCGATGCTGGAGCTGGCGAAGCTGTTCACGCAAGCCGGCTTCCCGCCCGGCGTCGTGAATGTCGTCACGGGGCTGGGGCAGGAGGCCGGCGAGCCGCTCGTCGAGCATCCGCTGGTGGCGCGTATCGCCTTCACTGGCGGCAATGCCGGCGGGCGCAGGATCTACGAGGCCGCCGCCCGCCAGTTCAAGCGGGTCTCGCTCGAGCTCGGCGGCAAGTCGCCCAACATCGTCTTCGCCGACGCCGATATCGACGCGGCGGTGAAGGGCGTTATCTCCGGCATCTTCGCCGCCGGTGGCCAGACCTGCATGGCCGGCTCGCGGCTCCTGCTGCAGGCCTCGATCCATGATCGCTTCTTGGACAGGCTGGTCGAAAGGATGCGCCAGGCGCGCCTCGGCGATCCCAACGACCCCGAAACCGATATCGGCCCGGTCGCGACAGAGCAGCAGCTCGCCAAGGTGCTCGACTATATCGAGATCGCCCGCCGCGACGGCGCGCGCTGCGTCCTCGGCGGAGAGCGTAGCACGCGTCCCGGCTGCACGCAGGGCTGGTTCGTCGAGCCGACCATCTTCGCCGGCGTCACCAACACGATGCGGATCGCGCGCGAGGAGGTCTTCGGGCCGCTGCTCAGCGTGCTCAGCTTCGAGACCGAGGAGGAAGCGATCGCCCTGGCGAACGACACGCCCTTCGGGCTCGCGGCTGGGGTCTGGACCACCGATCTCGGCCGCGCCATGACCCTGCCGAAGAAGCTCAAGGCGGGCACGGTCTGGGTCAACGCCTATCGCGTGGTCAGCTATCTCGCGCCGTTCGGCGGCTTCAAGGAGTCCGGGATCGGGCGCGAGAACGGCCAGGCTGCGATCATGGAATATCTCGAGCCGAAGAGCGTCTTCATCAACGCCAGGCCGGCGATCTCGAACCCGTTCACCCTGCAATAGCCGGCAAGTCCGCCCGCCGCGGCGCGAGCTGGCAGGGCGCCGGTCAAGGGCGGCGGACGATCACGCAGTAATAGCTGCAGCGTTCGTCCGTCTCGTTGACGAAGCGATAGGGCTCGCGGATCTGGAAATAGAAGCTGTCGCCGGCGGCGAGCCGGTGCATCGTCGCGCCGATCTCCACCGAGAGCCGGCCTTCCTGGATGATCAGGTGCTTCTCGACGCTGCCCTCATAAGTCGGCAGCCAGCCCGAGGACATGCCGGGCGGGATCACGTGGAGCAAGAGCTCGACCCCGCTTTCGGGATGGGCCGGGGAGAGCACATGCCGCTCGAAGCCGGTCTCGCTGTCGCGAAAGCTCAGCCGCTGATCGACGCGCCGCGTCGCCACCGGAGCGGCATCGCTGTCCGCGCCCATCAGCCCGGAGAGCGAGGTGCCGAGCCCGCGCGCGATCCGGGTGACCACGGCGAGGGTCGGGTTCTTCTCGCCGCGTTCGACCTTGGACAGCATGGCCCGGCTGACGCCGGAGCGTTCGGCGAGACCGTCCAGTGTCAGCGCCGCCGCCTTGCGCAGCCGCCGCACGCGGGGGCCGAGTTCGAGAACGGGGCCCGGCTTGTCGTCGGCGCGGCGACCATCCGCCGGCTGCCCTTCGTCCGGTCGATCGGAGGCGCTGTCGGACGCCGCGCCCGGCCGGTCGAACCGGGGGGACTCAGGCCTGTTCAGCCGCATCGATCATGCTCGTCGTCGGTTCTCTCTTCGCTGCCGGCCGGTTTATCGCATGCCTTGCACCGGTGATAAACGGTGGTGCGCTCCGGCCGGCCACCTTCAGGGGCCGCTTCCCTTGAGCTCGAGCAGGAAATAGGTGGTCGGGCCGCTCGGCAGGTCGTTGCTGAGCCGGAAGGCGACGGGACCGCTGCCGCTGATGGCCGGCGGCTTCACGCTGCCATCGAGGCCGATCGGCGAGAGCTGCCATTGCCGGGCGCTCCGGTCGAGCCTGATGTCGACATGCCCTTTGCGGATTCGGACAGGCAGCCTGCCGAAATCCTCGATCACCTTCTGCTCCCTGTCGCGGAAGACCATGTCGGTGTTGCGGGCGTCGGTGGCGAAGATCAGCAGGAAGCGGCTGCCCTTGGTCAGCGATGCCGGCTTGTCGAGCGAGGAGATCGCGATCAGGCCGTCTCCCTCCGAGCCGTCGATGCCGAGGGTCCTGAGCTTGACCGGCAGGCTCGCCGAGGCGAAGGCGACGGCCTCCGTCGCCGGCGTCGTCAGGCGCAATTGCCGGTCGCGGCGGTTCAAAAGAAGCTCGCCCGTATCGCTCTGGAAGAGGCCGCCGGCGAGCTTCGTCGCATTCTCGGCCGGGAGAAGGCGGCTCGCCCGCAGCTTCTCGACGATCGCCTCGGGCCGGTTGGCGCCGCGCGGCTGGAGGACGGCGATCCGGTCGCCGATCCGGTCGGCGGCCTTAAGTCCGATCCTGCCGAGCAAGGCGAGTTCCGTCAGATGTTCGGGCTCACGGGCCTGCATGTCCGGGCCAAGATCGGCCTCGCCGCGTACCGCGAACGGAATGGTGAGCCGCGAGGCCGCGACGTCGCCGCGCCTGAACAGCAGGGCGGCGAGCGTTTCCCCGGCGCGCGCGACCGGGTCGAGCGCGATCGCATAGGGCAGCATGGCCCGCTTGTGCGGGTAGGGTTCGCCATAGGACAGTGCGATCGGGCCGTGCGCGTGCCGGCAGAGCGCATCCCAGCCCTGCAGCGCAGCATAGGCCGGGAAGACCAGGCCGCCCTCATAGCGATAGCGGTTCCAGAACAGATGGTCGTATTCGCTGATCACGAAGGGCCTGCCGAGCCAGCGCGCCGCCGCGGCCATGCGCATGGAGTTGGCGGCGTCGCCGAGCGAGCTCTGCTGGAGGAGCTTGCTGCCCGGCGCATAGCCGCTCGCCCAGTCGTGATAGGTGTTCATCGTCACGACATCGAGCCCGCGCCGGCTGAGCGCGGCCTGCACGGTCGGCCAGTTATTGTAGGTGCTGATCAGCCCCTTGTAGCCGAAGCCGCGCAGCGTCTCGCTCATCTTCGCCGCCGAGGCGGTCTCGATCTCGGTGAAGAAGGCCTGGAGATCGCGCAGGCGCGGGCTGTCGGCATAGCGGTCCGCCGGCAGCCGGATCGAGCCGTTCTCCAGCTTCTCGGTCCAGCCGAGGCCGCCCCAGGCCTTGGCGAGCGCCGCGCTGGAGGGGTAGTGCCGCGCCAGCCAGGCGTTGAACGGTGCCGCGAACATCGGGTCATAGGGCGCCTTGCCACGCCGATCGTGGACGACGCTCTCGAATTCGAGATTGTTCTCGTTGACCAGGATCACCAGCGCCAAGGCATCGTCATGGATCGGCGCGACCCCGGTATAGGGATTGACGCGGGTGAAGAATTTTTCGGTGAACTGCTTCCAGTGCGCAAAGGCGCCGTCGTCGAGATGCAAGGCGAGCTTGAGCGTGCCGCCGGGGTCCCAGCGATCGTCATGGCCGCCATAGGCCCCGCGCCAGGACGAGAGCCCGTCGATCATCCAGTAGATGCCGTTCCGCTTCAGCGCGGCCAGGAAATAGTGGATGCGGTCGAGCGTCTCCGGGTCGAAGTCGAAATCGGTCTTCCGGCCGAACATCAGGCTGCCGTCGACGAAATGCAGGCGTGCCAGATTGTAGCCGTGCAAGGCCAGTTGCCTGGCATAGCGGTCGGCATTGGCGCGGTCGGGGAAGCCGCCGGAAGCCGGGCTCCAGGCCAGCGAGGCGCAGGACAGGCGCGCCGGCTCCCCCGGTGCATTCGCATAGGCGAGCCGGCCATCGGCGTTGGCGATCAGGCGCCGGTTCGGCTCGATCTTCGCGTTCGGCAGGATGGCGGAGAAATCCAGCGGGCTGCCGGGCCTTAGTTCCAGCGAAACCTCGCGGACGGGCAGCCATTCTTCGGCCTGCACGCGCGCCCCCGTCCAGCCGAGCGCAGCCGAGAGCGCCAGTGCAAGCCGCAGCAGCCGTGTCATCGATCGCTCCCGATGACGCGGCTTTCGATCGGGGCATCTGGTTCCAGGCGCTGGCGCAGGAAGCCGGCGGGCAGCGCTGCCGCGTGGAAGAACCAGGCGACGACGGTGTAGAGCCCCATGCCCAGCCCGCCCTTGCGCCAGCTCATCAGCGCCACGATGCCGGCGAGCAGGGCGAGGACCAGCCCGAGAGCGAGCCCCTTCTGCGGCAGGAACAGCAGGAGCCCGATCGAGAGCGCCCACCAGAGATAGACCGCCCCCCAAAGCCGAAGCTCCGGCAGTTCACGCAGGAGCTGGAAGAAATACGGCCTCCCGAGCGAGGCGCGCAGCAATTCGCCGATTCCGTGGAGATACTTGTTCTTCCAGCGCCGCATCAGCAGCTTGTAGGAATTCAGCGAATGCCCGAAATGCTGGACGAAGCGCCGGTCCAGCCGGTGGAGTTGCCAGCCGGCATCGCGCAGGCGGATGCCGAGGTCGAATTCCTCATAGCCGTGCAGGTTGCGGTCCGAGAGATAGCCGGCTTGCTCGATCGCGCTGCGCCGGTAGAGGCCGCCGCCATTCATCCGGTCGAGCGGCCCGATTCGGTTTTCCGGCGCGTGCCGCTGCACCCGGCGGGCATATTCGAGATTGGCGGTCTGCATCTCCTCGACATGGCCGGTGACCCCTGCGACCTTGGGGTTCCTCTCCAGGAAGCGGATTGCGTCACCGAGGAAACCGGGGTCGAGCAGCATGTCGCCGTCCAGCAGGCAGAGATAATCGCCGCGCGAATGCTGGAAGCCGAGCTGGGGCCCGATCCCGCAACTTGGGCGCGCCGGTGGCATGATCTGGGCGATCACCACCGGGTAGCGCTGGGCGATCTCGACGGTACGGTCCGAGGAGCCGCTATCGGCGATGACGACTTCGCCCGGGATCTCGCCGAGCGCGGAAAGTGCGCTCTCGATGGTCGCGGCGATGCGCTTTTCCTCGTTCAGCGTCTTGATGATGATGGAAACGGCCAAGCGGGCCTCCAATATCGCAGCCATCGGCGGGTGGCGTCAGAAGTCGGTGAGCAGCCGGCTCCAGCTCTCCGAGGCCAGCCCGCCGATATATATGTCGTTGCGCAGCGCGGCGTCCGTGATCTCGGCATGACGCGTCACCAGGCAGAAATAGCCGCGATGCTTGAAGCTGAGCCAGCGCTGCCGGGAAATCGCGTTCATCATGAAGGGCTGCGAAATCCCGCTGGCCGCGGCGTAGCCTTCGGCATCCAGGCTGGAGAACATCTGGCCGACGACCTCGAATTCGCGACCGGCGGTGCAGAGCAGGTTCAGAACCGTGGCCTCCCGGCCTTTTCGGCCGAAATAGAGAAAGGCGCCGATCGGCTGCTCCCTGCCGTCGAGCACGATCCTGAAGTTCAGCGTGCCGAGCCGGCCGTTCAGCGAAGCGACGCCGACCAGCCAGTCGAACTCGGCCTTGCTCCAGACAGGGCGGACCTGAAAGCGCTGCATCATCGGCTTGGCGCAGGCCAGGAACTCGTCAGGTGTGGCGGGGATCGTCCGGCAGTCCGGTATGGCCGCCGGGGTGATCGAGCGTCTGCGCCGACGCAACGTCCGGTCGAGCCAGCCGAGCGGGGTGACGACGGCCCGCGAGCTCAAGGCTGGGGCCGCGCGGCTGCAGGCGAGGGCCGCTGCCGTCGCCGGCCTGAAGGCGCGGCGCCATTCCAGGCTCTGGATCGGGAGCACGCTGCCTCCGCCGGCAATCCAGTGGTCGGCGCTGACCGGCGAAGAATTGTCCGAGAAGCACATGTCCTGCCGCGCGGCGCGCATCTGGCGCGCCAGGCGGGCGGCCCCTGCTGCGCCTTCGGCCCCGTCGGCCATGAAGGCACACAGGAGCCGCGCCATGATCGGGCGACCATGTGCGCTGAATTCCATCGGTACGGCGAGGATCGCGCTGGCCACGCCATTCTCGCCCTCATGCACCATGCTGCCATTCTCCGGCCGATAATGCGGACTGCCGAAGAAGATCGTTTCCAGATAGGGGGCAAGCTCGGGCGCGACCTTGTCGCTGTTCCGGAACGCCTTGCTGAACAACCGGGCGATAGTCGAAATGTCGCCGCGCACCATCGGTCGCACGCCCGCTGCACGGACGGCTGCGCCGCCGGGGCTCGCTGCGATGGGTGCGCAATTGGGCTCAGCTCCCATGGGCCATCCCGGTTCGGGGCTCTCGGGCCAGGGCCCGTTCCCGATCCTGGCGCACGACTCGCTGCAAGGCGCTCCAGGCTGCGATCACCATGGCGATTTCGATGACATAGAAGGAGACGAAGGTTCCCGCAGGCGGCGCATACCAGGTCGCGAGCGCGGCGAGTGCGGCGCCGAGCACGCTGCCGATGCCCATCACGGCGGCGCGGGTTGACTGATGGCCCGAGGCTCCCAGCGCCTCGGCCGCCACGGCCCAGATCGCCAGCGGGATGACCGCCCAGCAGAGGGCCCGGACGAAGGAGACGAGCGAGACATAATCCCGGCCGAACAGGAGAGGCAGGATCGGCGCCAGCACGAACACGGCCGCCGCTGCGGCGGTGCTGATCAGCGTGGCGGCGACCAGGACCTTGCGAACCCGCGGCATGGCGTGCTGCAAGCCTTCCGCCGTCGCCCGCGCCGAGCCGGGGTAGACGAGCCGATTGAGCGCCTCGACGGAAAGATAGCTGCTCTCCAGCATGCGGCGGGCGACGCTGTAGCTCGCGACGATCTCCGGGCTCGCGACGAGGCTGAGCACGAGCAGATCGGCATTCTGGCGCACGGCGCGCAGGATGAAGGGAACGCTGAAATAGAGGCCGAGCGGCAACTCCTCGCGCACGATCCGATAGCGCGGCCGGCCGAGCCTGGCGAGCGCGCGCCAGCAGGCGAGGGCGACGAGAACATGGCAGGCGAATTGCCAGAGTGCCCAGGAGGCAACGCTGGCGACGCCGAAAACGAGGCAGGCGAGGACGGCGGCGGCGGTCCGGGCCAGGGCGAAGCCGACAACGACCATATTGGCCGAGGCGAAATCGGAATGGGCGATGAAGATCTGTTCCGCCAGAACGATCACGCGCACCAGGACGATGTTCGTCACCAGCATCAGCGTGATGACGGCGGCATTGGTTGCCGGGTCGGGGGAGAGAGTGAAGAAGAAGGGCAGCAGGGCGGCGCCGATCACGACCAGGGCGACGCCGCTCGCCGCGGTGAGGATCAGATTGTGGCCGAGCATGTCGGGATAGATCGCCCGATCGCGCGCGACGCGGCGGACGAGGCATTCCATCGCGCCGAGCCCGCACATATGCACCGCGATGTTCGAGATCGCGGTGATCGCGACGAACAGGCTGAATTCGTGGACGCCGAGAAAGCGGGCCAGGATCGCGAAGGTCAGGAGCTGCGCGGCCGAGCTGATGATCAGGCTGCCGCCCGAGGCGGCATAGGACAACAGCATCGGGAGCAGGGCTCCGCGCATGCCCGATCCTTTTGCGTTGCCCGGAGCCATCCTCTCCCGCCTTCGAAAATCGACCGAACGGGGCCGCCCCGCTGGAACTAGCATCGACGGGGCATCAGTAGCAGGCAAAAATAAGGGCGCAGTTAACACCGGCAGGCGTGTTTCAGCAGGTGTTTACCGGAATGCCGCTAGCCTGCCGGCGTGATCATCCGACCAGTGCGGGAAGGAGCCCCGATGACGGGCAGAGCAGTCGACCTTGCGGGCCAGAGCGGGCCTCGCATGCAGCGCTTCATGAGTATCGAGCTGGAACTCGCTCCCGACGTCCTCGTGCCCCGGCAGGAGACCGAGCTGCTCGGGGCCTGCGCCGTCGAGCGCCTGCGCGAGGGCCTCCCCGGGCCGTCGGTGGTCGACATGTGCTGCGGCTCCGGCAATCTCGCTTTGGCGATCGCAATGGAAATCCCGACCGCCCGCATCTGGGGGGCGGATCTGACCGACGGCACGGTGGCGCTCGCCCGCCGCAATGCCGAGCGCCTCGGCGTGCAGGATCGGGTGTCCATCCACCAGGGCGATCTGTTCGATGCCTTGGCTGGTGAGGGGCTGGTCGGCAAGGTCGACATGATCGTCTGCAATCCACCCTATATCTCGACCTCGCGCCTGGAGGGCGAGAGCGCGCATCTGCTCGCGGCCGAGCCGCGCGAGGCCTTCGATGGCGGGCCCTATGGCATCTCGATCCATCAGCGCGTGATCCGCGACGCCGTCGACGTCCTGAAGCCGGGAGGCTGGCTGCTGTTCGAGTTCGGCGAGGGCCAGGATCGTCAGGCCGCGGCGCTGATCGCCCGGGCCAGGGCCTATGAGCCCGTGCGTTTCGCGACGAACGAGGCCGGCACGCCGCGGGTCGCACTGGTCCGCAAGCTGGCCGCCGCGCCGGCATCCGGCGAGACGGCGGGGCGGCCGGCATGAGCCTGGTTCGTTCCCTGGAGACCGCCGATATTCCGGCGGTCGCGGGGCTGTTCCAGCGGGTGTTCCGGGACAGTGATGCGCCGCCACCAGCGGCGCTCGTCACCTATCTGAGACGGCACTATCTCGAAGCGCCGGGTTGCGATCCTGAGATCGCGCCGCTGGTCCATGTTTCCGGCGAGGGTGAGATTTCCGGCTTCATCGGCGTGAACGCGCTGCCGATGAGCCATGAGGGTCGCAAGCTGAAGGCCGCGATCTGCGGCTCGCTGATGGTCGAGCGGCGGGGCAGCGATCCGATGGCCGGCGCCAGGCTGCTGAAGACCTTCCTGGCCGGGCCGCAGGACCTTTCCTTCAGCGAGACGGCGAGCGAGGTCTCGGCGCAGATGTGGGCAAGGCTGCGTGGCGTGGCGCTGCCGCAATACAGCCTCGACTGGGTCCGGACCATCCGGCCCTCGGCCTTCATGCTCGCACTGGCATCCGAGCGGGTCGGTGCGGCGCGCCTGCTCTCCCCGCTCGCCGGGCTGGTCGATCGCCGCTTGCGCCGGAAGATGCAGGAGAATGAGCTGCGCTGGTCCGGCGTGCCGGAGGACTGGACCGTGAAGGGCGGCCTCAAGGTTGCCGAGATCGACCAGCCCGGCTTTGCTGCCCTGGTCGAGCCGCTGACGCGGCAATTCGCGCTTCGTCCCGATTGGAGCGCCGAGCAGCTCGCCCACATCGTCGCCGAGGCGGCCAGGAAGCCGGAACAGGGCGAAGCGGTGTTCGCCTCGGTCCTCACGCCCGGCGGCGTGCCGATCGGTGCCTTTTTCTACCATCTGCGCCCTGGCGGGATCGCGCGCGTCCTGCAGATCCTGACCGCGCCGGGCCAGGCCGGTCTCGTGATCGACTGCCTGATCGGGCATGCGGCGCGGCGCGGGGCGGCCGGCTTGCGCGGCCGGACGCAGCCCGCTTTGCTCGAGGCGATGCTCGGGCGCCGCATCGCCTTCACCCATCTCGCCTCGACCGTGGTGCATGCGCGCGAGCCGGCGCTGGTCGACGCCTTCCTGGCCGGCCGTGGTTTCTTCAACGGGCTGGCGGGCGAGAGCTGGAGCCGGCTGGTCGGCGGGCGCTTCGAATAGGGCGCGCAGCCGGCGCGAAGTTCAGGCGCGCCGGCGGTGCCGGTCTCAGCCGGCGATCTCCGCCACCGGCTGCACCAGTTGCGGTTCGAGATGCAGATAGCGCGTCGCCCGCCGCTTGGCGGCGATATCGGCAAAGACGCGCTCGACCTCGACCGTGCTCAGCTTCGCGGCCGCGGCGACCTGCTCGGCCGGGAGGCCGTTATTGAGGCCGTAGAGGCACAGGTCCATGCGGTCATAGGGCAGGGAGAAATAGAACTCCTCCTGCGTCTGCTCGAGCGAAAAAGTATCGGTCGTCGGCGGCCGGCGGCGGATCTCCTCGGGAATGCCGAGATCGGCGGCGAGCGCATAGACCTGGCTCTTGTAGAGATGCGCGATCGGCTTCACATCCGCCGCGCCGTCGCCGTTCTTGACGAAGAAGCCCTGGTCGTATTCGAGCCGGTTCGGCGTGCCGAGCACGGCGAAGTTGAGCCGGTCGGCATGATAGTACTCGACCTGCTTGCGGGTGCGCTGCTTCATATTGGTGGCGGCGACGATGCCGAGATAGACCGTGGGCGGCATGCGCAGCTTGGTCCGATTGCCCTGCGGATCCTCGACCACCAGCGAGGAGATGTTGTAGCCCTCGCCGGCGAGCGCGTTGGCGATCACGATCTTCGAACCCCAGCCGGGTCCGTATTCCGGCACCAGCTCGCGGATGAACGCGTCGCGCCGCTCATAGCAGCCCATCGCCTGCAGCGTCGGCCCGATATCTTCGACCACGGCGGCGACGCCGAAGGTCTCGGCGACGAGCCGGCCGAGCCTGAGGCTCTCGGGATCGGAATCGTTCTCCGGCATGAACAGACAGAAGACGTTCTTGGCACCGACCGCGCGCACCGCCAGCGCCACCGAGACGCTGGAATCGATGCCGCCCGACAGGCCGAGCACCAGTCCGCGCTTGCGCATGCCACGCAATTGCGCGCGCAGGCCGGTTACGATCCGCTCGATCTCGGCAGCGCCGTCGATCTTCAACGTCTCCGCCGAGAAGGCGAGGCTTTCAGGGGCAGGGGCAATGTTCATTCGGCAGCTCCAAGCGTCTCGGCGGCCAGCCTGCGGCTGACCTTGCCGGTATCGGTCTTCGGCAGCTCGCTGCGGAATTCCACGATCTTCGGCACCATGAAGTCCTCGAGATGGGCGGCGCAGTGGCGGATGATGTCGCGCTCGCTCAGGCTCTCGTCGGAGCGCACCACAAGTGCCGCGATGGCATGGCCGAGCACCGGGTCGGCGACGCCCATCACCACGGCCTCCGCGATGCCGGGATGGGCATGCAGGACGGTCTCGACCTCCTTGGGGGCGACCTTCTCGCCGCGCGTCTTGATGATGTCGTCCTTGCGGCCGACGAAGTAGAGAAAGCCATCCTCGTCGGCGCGGAAGAGATCGCCGGTATGCAGGCGCTTCTCCCAGGGGTGCGGGCCCGGGCGCAGCATCTGCGTGGTGGCGGCGTCGTTTCGCCAGTAGCCCTGCATGACATGCGGGCCGCGAATGACGAGCTCGCCGGCGACGCCGGGCGGCACGCGATTGCCTTCGTCGTCGACGACCAGGGCTTCGGTGTTCGGGATCGCGATTCCGACCGAGCCGGGCCGGCTGTCGAGCTCTTCCGGCGGCAGATAGGTGCAGCGCTTGCACTCGGTCAGCCCGTACATCGAATAGACCCGCACGCCGGGCAGGAGCTCGCGCAGCCGGGCGATATGGGCCGGCGGCAGCGCCGCCGCGGTATTGGAGATGTAGCGCAGGCTCGGCAGGAAGCCCGGCTCGAGATCGCGCATCTGCAGGATCAGCGCCGCCATGGTCGGCACCAGCGGGAAGCCGGTGACCTTCTCGTTGCGGATGCGCTCGAAGATCGCCTGCGGGAAGGCGAAGGATTTTTCGAGGACGAGGGTCGCGCCGAGCCGCATCGCCATCAGCAGCTGGTAGAGCCCGTAATCGAAGGCCAGCGGCAGCACGTTGAGGATGATGTCGTCCGGCCTGTTGCGCAGATAGCTGGTGATCGATTCCGCTGCCGCATCGATGTTGCGGTGGGTCATCATCACGCCCTTGGGCCGGCCGGTGGAGCCCGAGGTGTAGATCAGCATGGCCAGATCGATGTCGATTCCGCCATGCGCGACCGGGGTCGGCTCGGCCGCGAGGCACGCTTCGAAATCCGCCGCTCCTTCGATGGCCTGGCCGGGCGCGGCCTGGGCCGCGGCGACGAAGAGCGGTCGTCCGGGGCCGGCCGCGCGCGCCTGCGTCACGACCGGCATCAGCCTGGCCTGGGTCAGGATCGCGGCGGCCTCGCAATCCTCGATGATGTAGGCGAGCTTGTCGGCCTTGGTCGACGCGTTGATCGGGCTGAAGGTCGCGCCGGCCTTGAGGGTCGCGAAGATCGAGACGGCCGCTTCCCAGCAATTATCCATGAAGACGAGCACGCGGTCGCCGCGCTTCACCCCATTGGCGGCGAGCGTGGCTGCCAGCCGGCTGGAGAGATCGTCCAGCTCGGCATAGCTCAGCCGCCTGCGCTCGGTGACCAGCGCGGTCTTGGTGCCATGCGCCCTGGCGCTGTCGATGACGAAATGCTCGACCCGCATCGGCTCGATATCCTGTCCTGTCCCTGTCTCAGGCCGTCGCGGACGCGGCGGTCTTCGAGGCGATGAAGGCCGTGATGCGCCCGAGTGAATCGAGATTGGCGGGAACGATCTCGGAATCGGCGACGGTGATGCCGTAGCGGTCCTCGATGAAGGCGACGAGCTCGAGCACGCCTGTGGAGTCGATGATGCCGTTCTCGATCAGCGAGTCCGCGTCGGCGAGGGGATTGCCGGTGTCGCCGAACAGAAAATTCTCGATGACGAAGGCCTTCACCGCGTCCCTGATCGTGTCGGTCATGTCAGTTCCTTTTCTGATGAGGTGTCAGGCGGCTTTCGAGCTCTGGCTGTCGGCACCGGTGAAGGTCTTGAGCCAGAGCTGTGTCGACAGGATGCCGACGAAGGCCGCATTGTCGCGGAAGCCGGAGGCCGGGCGGGCGCGGCATTTCTCATGCAGCTTGGCGACCGCCTTCGGGTTGAAGAGACCGTTCGCGCCGATCTCGGCCTCGCCGAGCGCCGTCTCGACATAGTCGGCGGCGCCGGCTCCGACGAAGGAGGCGCTGTCGGGCGCCCGATAGGGCTGCTTGCTGCGCTTGCCGATCGAGGGCGGCAGCAGGTCCTTGGTCGCCTCCCGCAGGATGTGTTTCTCGACGAGGCCCTTCAGCTTCATCTCGGGCGGCAGGCCGGCGGCGAACTCCACGAGCCGATGATCGAGGAAGGGGAAACGCCCCTCTATGCCATGGGCCATCGCCATCCGGTCGCCCTGGCTTGAGAGGATGTAGCCGGGCAGCAGGAAACGGGCTTCGAGATATTGCGCCTGATGCAGCGGGTGCCAGCGCGCGAACGCCTCCGGCAGACGTGAGGCCATCTCCTCGGCCGCGTCGTAATTCCCGAGGCTGGCGCGCAGATCGCCCGAGAAGAAGAGCTTCGTCGCCGCCGTGCCGTCGAGGCGCGGCCGGTGCGAATAGAGTGGATCGTCGAGGGAATGGCCGTTCGCGCCGAAGAAGGAGGCGAGATACTCCGCCGATTGCTGCCGCAGCCCGGGCAGGTAAGGGTAGAGCTTGCGGAACAGATGCGGCCTGATGCGCGAGCCGGGCTGGCGCGCGCAGAAGCGGCGAACCCGGTTCTCCTTGAAGATGTCGTAGCCGGCAAAGACCTCGTCCGCGCCCTCGCCGGTCAGCACCACCTTGAGGCCGGCCTCGCGCACCAGCCCCGAGAGCTTGAACAGCGGGGCGGGCGCCGTCCGGATGATCGGCCGCTCGGTGAAGCGGATCACCTCGGGGAAGACGGCGGCGATGTCGCCCTCGCGGCAGGCGACCGCGCTGTGCTGCGTGCCGAGTGCGCGCGCCATCTCCAGCTGGAATTCGCTCTCGTCATGCTCGGCGCTGTCGAAGGTGACGGAGAAGGTCCTGAGACCGCCTGGAACCATGCGGGCGGCAAGCGCGGAGGTGATCGAGGAATCGAGCCCGCCCGAGAGATAGGAGCCGACCGGCACGTCGGCACGCATGCGGATGCGCGTCGCTTCGGTCAGCAGGGCGCGCAGTTCCTCGGCGGCTTCGCGTTCGTCCCTGTGCCGGGAGGGGGTGTCGTGGTCGGGATAGCCCAGGCTCCAATAGGGCCGGGTCGAGATGCCGCCGTCCTGGACGATCATCAGGTTCGCCGGTTCGAGCTCGCAGATGTCGCGGAAGGCCGTCCGGGGCGCGATCGGCGCCCAGAGCGTGAAGATCTGGTCGAGGGCGACCGGGTCGATCTGCGCGCTCACCCCCGGCACCTGGAGCAGCGCCTTGACCTCGGAGGCGAAATAGAAGCGGTCGCCCTGGCGCGTGTAGAACAGCGGCCGCACGCCCATGCGGTCGCGGGCGAGGAACATGCGCCGCCGGCGCGCATCCCAGATCGCGAAGGCGAAATCGCCGTTGAGGAGCGAGAGGCAGTCCTCACCCATCTCGTCATAGAGATGCAGGATCACTTCGGTGTCGCTCGCGGTCCGGAAGCGGCGGCCCCTGGCCTGCAGCTCCTCGCGCAGCTCGACATAGTTGAAGATCTCGCCGTTGAAGGCGATCGTCAGCGCGCCGCTCGCGTCCGACATCGGCTGCTGGCCGTCGCCGAGGCCGACGATCGAGAGCCGGGCATGGCCGAGGCCAACTTCCGGTCCGGTAAAGAAGCCCTGCTCGTCGGGACCGCGATGGGCGATCGCAGCCGTCATCCGTTCAAGGAGCGCTCTCCCATCCCGGACGGCGCCGAAATAGCCAACAAAGCCACACATGCGGAGACATATCCGAAAGTTCAGTCGGTTCTTCGCGAGTTATAGCCAGTCGCAGAGGCACAGACGTTAACGGCCCCGGATATCCGCGCGCATGGTAAACACCAGTCTAGCGGAAAGTACTGCGGCGCAGCTGGCGCGCGAGCGGTGAAATCGAGCCCTGAACAATCCCGATTGCAGCTGCGTCGTGATCGCGCGCGCTGCCTTGCGACCTCGCTCCCGGTGCCTCCACAAGCGGATTAACGCAATATTCAGGGCGGAAGCCTAGCTGTTGGGTTTGTTTGGGGGGGCTTGTGCGTCTCTTCCGTCTTGAGTTGCGTACCGAGGGCGAAGCGGGATGTATGGGCCGAAGGAGTCGGAGCAGCGTCAGACGCCTCGACCGGTCGGCCGTGCTCATGCCGCGCGTGCTGACGCCGATTTCGTCGTCGCTTCCGATGGTACCGCCATTGCCGGCAAAAGCCCGCTCTCCCGTCTCGGCCTGCTCGCGGAGGTCGGTGTCGACGATATCCTCGGCTGGCTACGTGCCGGGATGGGCTGGATCATCGGCGCCGTCGTTCTGTGCATGGCCGCGGCGTTGTTCTACGCAGCGGTGACGCCGCCGCGTTACACTGTCTACACCGACATCCTGATCGATCCGTCCAATCTCAACGTGGTGCGGGACGACGTCTTCACCTCCAACCCGCAGCGCGATGCGCAGCTTCTCGAGGTCGAGAGCAAGCTGAGGATCCTGACCTCGCGCAATGTTCTGTCGCGGGTGATCGACAAGCTCGACCTCGCCAATGATCCCGAATTCGTCAAGCCGGGCCTGCTGACGCCGCTCTGGCAGCTGATCTCGCCGCAAAGCGTCGCGCGCGACAACCGGCTCGCCGTGATGCGGGCCCTTTCCGAGCGCGTCGACGCACGGCGCGAGGAGCGCTCCTTCGTCGTCGTGATGCGCTTCTGGGCCGAGGACCCCGAGAAGGCGGTGACCATCTCGAACGCCATCGTCGACGCGTTCGAGGCCGAGCTCTTCCAGTCGTCCGCCGAAAGCGCCGGCCGGGTGGTCAAGAACCTCAACAACCGCCTCGACGAGCTGCGCCGGAACGTCACCGAGGCCGAGCAGAAGGTCGAGGATTTCCGCCGCGGCAAGGGGCTTCAGCTCAACAATGGCGAGCCGGTCAGTGCGCGATTGTCGAGCGAACTCAACACCCAGGTTCTGGAAGCCCAGCAGCGCTTCATCCAGTCGGAATCGCGCTATAGGCAGATGAGCGCCGCGGTCGCCGAGCGGCGGACCGCCAGCGCGTCGGTTTTCGACACCCCGACCATGGTCAACCTGCGGGCGCAATACAATACGCTGCAGCAGCAGATCGGTTCGATCAGGGCGACCTTTGGAACACGGCATCCGCAGATGGTCACGGCCCAGTCGGAGCAGCAGGCGCTGGAGGCGGCCCTGACGCGCGAGGCGCGGCGCATCCTCGATGGGGCGAAGGCGGAATTCGAGCGCGATCGCTCGACGCTCGCAATGCTGCGCGGCAAGGCGGATGACGAGAAATCGAACGTCTTCAGCGATAATGAGGAGCAGGTGCGGCTGCGCGATCTGCAGCGGGACGCGCGCGCCAAGGCCGCCCTCTACGAAACCCATCTCGCCCGGACACAGCAGATCAGCGAACGCCAGCAGATCGACACCAGCAATGTCCGCGTCATCTCGCGCCCGCTGCCGCCGAAGGCGCGCAGCTGGCCGCCGCGGACGCTGATCCTGCTCGGTGCGGCCGTCTTCCTCGGTCTTTGCCTCGGCATCGCCATCGCCCTGGCGCGCGGCGCCTGGCGCCATCTGCGCGATCCGCGGCTCGCGGCCGCCTGAGCGCGTCGCCGGCGATGCGGGAGGCGATCGCACATGCTGGAGACAGGGCGCAGGCGCTGCGGGGCCGCGCCGGAACCGTCCTGTTCCTGGCGGTCTTCCTGTTCTCCTGGATCACCCTCAGCCCGTTCGTCGATCTGTCGGGGGAGGCGGTCCTCGATCAGTCGGCCCGGGCCTCGAGCGCGCTGAACCAGCTCCTGTCGCTCGGGCTCTTCGCCTGCATGCTCGGCTTCGGCCTGCTGCACCCGATGCGCCGCATCATCCTTCAGCCGCGGGTACTGCTGTCGCTGATCCTGGCCTGGCTCGGCTTCGTGTCGGTCGTCCTGTCCAGCTATCCGTTCCAGGGCATAAAGGGCATGGTCCTGGCCGTCATCTCCGTGGTGAACGCCAGCGTCTTCCTCCTGCTGCCGCGCTGCGAGCGGCATTTTGCCAAGCTGCTCGGCATCGGATGCCTGATCGTTCTGTCGCTGGCGTATTACGGCGTCCTCTTCAAGCCGACCCTTTCGATCCATCAGGCTTCCGAAGTGCTGGAACAGATCAATGCCGGCCTGTGGCGTGGTCATTTCCGGCACAAGAACGACGCCGCCGTGGCCATGGTGGTCATGGCGCTCTTCGGCCTCTTCGTCATGAATGTCTGGTCGCGCCTCGTCGGCGCGATGATCGTCTGCCTGGCCTTCGTCTTTCTGGTCAATACCGGCGGGAAGACCTCCACGGCGATGCTGCCGGCCGTGTTGATCGTCGCCTGGATCTTCGAGAGGGTGCGCATCCTGCGGGTGCCGATGGTCATCGGCGGCATCGCGCTCTTCAATCTCTTCGCCGTCGGTTCCGCCATCATCCGGCCGCTGGGCGATTTCGTCTCGGGCCTGGGGATCGACGCGACCTTCACCAACCGGGCCGATGTCTGGCGCCTGGCCTTCTCGGCGATCGCCGAAAATCCGCTGGTCGGCTACGGCATGAAGGGCTTCTGGCAGACTTCGCAGCTCGTCAATGGCGGCGGTGCGGTCGAGACCTGGGCCGTGGCGGCGGCCCATGCCCATAATTCCTATCTCGAAGTGATCCTGATGATGGGGGTGCCCGGCCTCGTGCTGACCCTGGCCTGGCTGGTCGTGCTGCCGCTCTATCACATTTCGCGCGTCGACCCCGCGAACGAACACAGCCATCTGACGCGTCTCTTTGTCAGGCTCTGGCTCTACGTCGTCTTTCACGCCTGTCTGGAAAGCCTGTTCTTCGAGGGGCCCAATCCGCTCTGGTTCACCTTCCTGGTCGCGATATACGGGCTGTCCCTGCAAACCTCCGCGACGTTGGCCCACGAACCCCGTCCGCAACCCCAGGGAAACGTCGCGCATGCCTAGCGTCTTCGAACAATTCGACGGCAAGGGCGGGCTGGTCGACCGGCTGGCAAACCGGCTGATCTGGCGGTTCTCCGGCCCGAGGCGCACCCTCGATACCGAGACCCCGCTGGTTTCCTTCACCTTCGACGACGTGCCGGACAGCGCCTTGCACCAGGGCGCCGCGATCCTCGAAAGCCATGGCGTGCGCGGCACCTTCTACATTGCCGGCGGGCTGGCGGGGCAGGTCGAGCCTGAACGGGTCCTGATCGGGCCGGAAGGTTGCCGGGAACTGGCCGAACGCGGTCACGAGATCGGCTGCCACACCTTCTCGCATCGCCGGGTTCGCGACATCCCGCGGCGGGAGCTGCCGGGCGAGCTCGACCGCAACGCAGCCTATCTCGCCGATGCGGGTGTGGCCTTGCCACCGGTCAATTTCGCCTTTCCCTACAATGCCGCCTGGCCACTGGCCCGTTCGGAGTTCGCTCGCCGTTTCCGCAGCTGCCGCGCGGGCGGCGAGGCGATCAACCGTGGCCCCGTCGATCCGCTGATGCTGAAGGCGGTCGAAATCCGCCAGCCCGAGGAAGAGGCGCGTGCCCTGACCGGCTGGATCGACGAGGTGGTGCGGGCACCCGGCTGGCTCGTCTTCTTCACCCATGACATCGCGGCGCGCCCGACGCCCTATGGCTGCAGGCCGGAGACCTTCGATCATCTGGTGGCCCATGCGCTGGCGCGCGGCTGTTGCGTGCTGACCGTCGAGCGTGCGCTCGACCGGCTCGGCTGGTGAGGTGACGGGGATGTCGAGCCCGCATCCTGCCGAGAAGCGCCTGCTGGCGATCAACAACTACTTCTACCGCCGCGGCGGCGCAGAAGCTGTCTTCTTTGATCATATGGCGATGTTCTCGCAGCTCGGTTGGGACGTTGTGCCCTTCGCCATGCAGCATGAGAACAATGCGCCCTCGCCATGGTCCGGCTATTTCGTCTCCGAAATCGAGTACGGCCGGCAGACGGGCCCGCTGCGCAAGCTCGCCCAGGCCGCCAGCGTGATCTACTCCGTCGAGGCCCAGCGCAATCTCGGGCGGCTGATCGAGCAGGCGCGGCCTGCCATCGCCCATGCCCACAATGTCTACCATCATCTCTCGCCTGCCATCTTCTCCACCCTGAAGTCCGCGGGGATTCCGGTGGTGATGACGGCCCATGACCTAAAGCTCGCCTGCCCGTCCTACAAGATGCTGCGCGCCGGCCAGGTCTGCGAGGACTGCAAGGGCGGGCGGATCCACAACGTCCTGCGCCATCGCTGCGTCAAGGATTCGGTCGCGCTCAGCGGGCTGGTCCTGGTCGAGACCATGGTGCACCGGGCGCTCGGCCTCTATCGCGACAAGCTCGATCGGGTGGTGGTGCCCAGCCGCTTCTATCTCGAAAAGCTGGTCGAGTGGGGCTGGCCGCGCGAGAAGCTGGTCTACATTCCCAATTTCGTCGATGTACAGGGCTTCCGGACGGATTGGGACGAGGCCGATTATTTCGTCTTCGCCGGGCGGCTCGCGCCGGAAAAGGGCCTCGCGACGCTGATCGAGGCGACCGCGCTCGCCGGGCAGCGGCTCGTCCTGGCCGGATCCGGGCCGGAGGAGGCGGCATTGCGCGAGCTCGTCGCCCGGACCGATGCGGATGTGACCTTCGCCGGGCATCTTTCGGGGCATGAGCTGCATCGCCTGATCGGTCGGGCGAAGGCGCTCGTCCTGCCCTCCGAATGGTATGAGAACGCGCCGATCAGCGTGCTGGAGGCCTATGCGCTCGGGCGCCCCGTGCTCGGTGCCGCGATCGGCGGCATTCCGGAAATGGTCCGGGAGGGAGAGACCGGGATGCTGAGCGCTGCCGGCGATGTGCAGGGGCTCGCAGGCAAGCTGGCGGCGCTGGCGGCGCTCTCCGGCGCGGAGCGCAGGCGGATGGGGTTTGCGGGGCGTGACTGGATCGCGCGGGAATTTTCCGCTGCCGCCTATCAGGAGCGCACGCTCGCGCTTTACAGCGCGCTCTGCGGCTGAAGGGCAGGACACGCCGCATTACGTAAAGGTTAACGAATAGAAAATGGCAATCGGACAATGGCTTCTCTTGCGGTCGAATGCTTGTTTTCCTTATGTCGGCTGGCAGCTTGAGACGTGCCGTTCTCCAGCCGTAGAGTTTTCCGGCCCTCGGGGAGACCTTACCGGGTTGAGAAGGGACATGTGCAAAGCCTGTCGGCTTGCAGCGTCGTCGACGGTTTGGCCCGGGAGAGGCGGAGGGGGGCGAGCATGACCAGTCTTCCGATCGAGATGCCGCCGGGCCAGTCGGCTTCCGCTCCGGCAAAGTCGGAGCCGCGGCGGCGGATCGTCTTTCTCGGCCTGCGGGGCATCCCCAATATCCAGGGCGGCGTCGAGAAACATGTCGAGATGCTCGCCAGCGAATTGAACTCCTGCGGCTGGGATGTCGAGGTCATCGGCCGCAGCCGCTACCTGCCGCAGGGCGGCTCTCGCTCATGGAACGGTATTCGCGTCCTGCCGCTATGGGCACCGCGCAAGATGGCGCTCGAAGCGATCGTGCATACCTTCCTCGGTGTCTGGCTCGCGGCGCTTCGCCGGCCCGACATCCTGCATATCCATGCGGTCGGACCGGCCCTGTTCGTGCCGCTTGCCCGCCTGCTCGGCCTTCGGGTCGTGGTCACCCATCACGGCTATGATTACGAGCGCCAGAAATGGGGCGGCTTCGCCCGGAGCGTGCTGAAGCTCGGCGAGTATTTCGGCATGCGCCTGTCGCACGGTCGGATCGCGGTCTCGAACGGGGTCGCGCGGACCATGGCGGCGCGCTACCACGCGCCCGTCGCCTTCGTTCCAAACGGCGTCAGCCTCGCCCCGCCAGCGGCGGAGACCGGCATCCTCGCCGAGTTCGCGCTGAAGCCGAAGCGCTATGTCCTCCTGGCGGCACGCTTCGTCCCGGAGAAGCGCCAATGCGACCTGATCCAGGCCTTCGCCAGACTCGATCGTCCCGGTTTTCAGCTGGTCCTGGCCGGCGATGCGGAGTTCGAGACGCCCTATTCGGCCGAGGTCCGGGCTCTCGCGAAGCGTACGCCCGGGGTGGTGCTGACCGGTTTCCAGACCGGCGCCAGGCTGGCGGAGCTTTTCGCCAATGCGGCGCTCTTCGTGCTGCCCTCGAGCCATGAAGGCATGCCGATTGCGCTGCTCGAAGCCATGGCCTCGGGCCTGCCGGTCCTGGCCAGCGACATCGCCGCGAACAAGGAGATCGATCTGCCGGCCGAGGATTACTTCCCGCTCGGCGACATCGACGCGTTGGCACGGGCCATCGCCACCAAGATGGCGAATCCGCTGAGCGAGGAGCGAATCCGCGCCCAGAGGCTGCATGTCGAGCAGACCTATAGCTGGCCGGGTGTCGCCCAGCAGACCCTGCAGGTCTATCGCGCGTCGCTGGCGTAGTAGATCACCGCGCGTCCGTTCGGACGCGGTCACGGTGATCTATCTCAGTGTTATCGCATCGGACCGAAAAGTGGAGTCCACTTTTCGGTCCGATGCTATGGCCGGCTTGCGTCGGGGGGAAGGGCGCGCGACAAGGCGCGCGCATCGCCGAGCCGGAGAGCCGCAGTTCATGAAGCCGAGATTCTTGCTGCGCCTGCTGCCCTGGCTTCTGCTGGGTTTCATCGTCTTCGCTACCTTGTCCTCGCTCGAGCTGCGTCCGCGGATCAGCCACTCCGCTCATTTCGAGCGTTTCGCCGCGTTCTGGCTGCTGGGATTCCTGTTCGCAGCCTTCCATCCGCGGCGGCTCGGCACCGTCCTGCTCTTCGTCGCCGGCGTCGCAGTCGGGCTGGAGCTCGTCCAGCTGGTCTCGGCTGACCGGCATGCGCGGCTTGGCGATCTGCTGGTCAAGATTGCCGGCGGCGTCTGCGGCGTTCTTTTATGCTGGCTCACTTTGCGCGTGCTGCCCGGTTTCCGCGGCTTGCTCGCGCGCATGACCTGAACTGTCGCGGCTTCAGGCGGCGAAGCGCCGCAGCGACGCGCGGCAGGCGGTTTGCGCTATCATGCCCGGATCTGCCCCGTTCCGGCGGCAAGCCCTGGAGATCGAGCATGGATGAAGATCGTCTCAACATGGCCATCCGCAAATTCCTCAAGGAGGTCGGCGTCACCTCGCAGCGTGAGATCGAGCGCATCCTGCGCGAAGGCAGCCTGCAAGGGCGCAGCAATGTGCGCCTGCGCATGACGTTGACCTCGGAGGATGCGCCGGCGCTTCAACACGTCGTCGAGACCGCGATCGAGCTGCGCTGATCGCGGCAACAGGCCGGTCAGCAGAAGTTTCAGAACGCCATGCCGCCCGGCATGGCCGAGGTCGCCTCCTTCTTCGGCAGATCGGCGATCAGCGCTTCGGTGGTGATCAGCAGCGAGGCGATCGAGGCTGCGTCTTCGAGCGCGGTGCGCACCACCTTGGCCGGGTCGATCACGCCATTGGCCGTCAGGTCCTGGAACTCGCCGGTCGCGGCGTTGTAACCCCAGTTGTAGTCGGTCGCCTCGACCAGCTTGCCGACGATGATCGAGCCTTCCGCGCCGGCGTTCTCGATGATCTGGCGGGCCGGGGCCAGCAGCGCGCGGCGCACGATCTCGACGCCGGTGCGCTGGTCGCCATTGGCCGGCTTCAGCGCGGCGAGCGCCTTGCGGGCCCTGAGCAGCGGCACGCCGCCGCCCGGCAGGATACCTTCCTCGACTGCGGCGCGGGTGGCGTGCATGGCATCGTCGACACGGTCCTTCTTCTCCTTGACCTCGGTCTCGGTCGCGCCGCCGACGCGGATCACCGCGACGCCGCCGGCGAGCTTGGCGAGACGCTCCTGCAGCTTCTCGCGGTCGTAATCCGAGGAGGTCTCCTCGGTCTGCGCTTTGAGCTGTGCGATCCGGGCCTCGATGTCCTTCTTGCGGCCGGCACCGCCGACGATCGTGGTGCTGTCCTTCTCGATCATCACCTTCTTGGCCCGGCCGAGCATGTCGAGCGTCACCGTCTCGAGCTTGATGCCGAGATCCTCCGAAACGGCGGTGCCGCCGGTCAGGATGGCGATGTCCTCGAGCATCGCCTTGCGGCGATCGCCGAAGCCCGGGGCCTTGACTGCGGCGACCCGGAGCCCGGCGCGCAGCCGGTTGACGACCAGCGTCGCCAGGGCCTCGCCCTCGACATCCTCGGCGATGATCAGCAGCGGCTTTCCGGTCTGCATCACGGCTTCGAGCAGGGGCAGCATGGCCTGCAAGGCCGAGAGCTTCTTCTCGTGGATCAGCACATAGGCGTCTTCGAGCTCGGCGCGCAGCTTCTCCGCATCGGTGATGAAATAGGGCGAGATGTAGCCGCGGTCGAACTGCATGCCCTCGACGATGTCGAGCTCGGTCAGCGCGGTCTTCGCCTCCTCGACCGTGATGACGCCTTCATTGCCGACCTTCTTCATCGCCGTGGCGATCATCTTGCCGATCTCCTCGTCGCCATTGGCCGAGATCGTGCCGATCTGGGCGATCTCGCTATTGGCCGTGACCTTCCTGGCATTCCGCCTGAGATCGGCGACCACAGCCTCGACCGCCATGTCGATGCCGCGCTTCAAATCCATCGGGTTCATTCCGGCAGCGACCGCCTTGGCGCCCTCCCTGACGATGGCATGGGCGAGCACGGTCGCGGTCGTCGTGCCGTCGCCGGCCGCGTCATGCTGTTTCGCGGCGACCTCGCGGACCATCTGGGCGCCCATGTTCTCGAATTTGTCGGAAAGCTCGATCTCGCGGGCGACCGCGACACCGTCCTTGGTGATCCGCGGCGGGCCGAACGATTTCTCGATCACGACATTGCGGCCCTTCGGCCCGAGCGTCACCTTGACCGCATCGGCGAGGATCTCGATGCCGCGCAGCATGCCCTCGCGCGCCTCCGAGGCGAATTTCAGTTCCTTGGCGACCATGGGCACAGACTCCTCTGACGACGGCAGGAAGGCGAAAGCCGCGACGGCCTGCTCAGGAACCGGAGAAGAAGGTCAGCCGTGACAGCAGGGTATGGTCCGCCTCGATGATCATGATGCCGACGAAGACCAGCAGCACGAGCGGCGGCAGCAGGATCGCATAGCTCAACGCCAGCCGCTCCCAGGCCATGTGCATGAAGACGGCGATGATCAGCCCGGCCTTGAGCGCCATGAAGAGCAGGATCAGCGACCAGCGCAGCAGGCCGACGAGCTGGAAATAGTCGACCAGATAGGAGCAGGCGCTGAGGATGAACAGCCAGACCCAGACCACGAGGTAGAGCCTGATCGGATGGTGCTGCGCCTCGCCCTGGGGTGGCGCCTGCACCGAGGCGGGGCTCGTCGGTTGCGACATGAAAGCCTCCCTCACCAGAGATAGAACAGCGCGAAGATGAAGACCCAGACGAGATCGACGAAGTGCCAGTAGAGCCCGGTGATCTCGACGATCTCGTAGCGGCCGCGCCGGCTGGTGAAGAAGCCGCGCCTTCCATCGTCGAAATCGCCGCGCCAGACCTTGCGTGCGATGATGACGAGGAAGATCACGCCGATCGTGACATGCGTGCCGTGGAAGCCGGTGATCATGAAGAAGCTGGAGCCGAATTGCGCGGCGCCCCAGGGATTTTCCCAGGGCCGCACCCCTTCCGAGATCAGCTTCGACCATTCGAAGGCCTGCATGCCGACGAAGCTGGCCCCGAGCAGCGCGGTCAGGAGCAGCAGCATCGCCGTCTTGCGGCGGTCGCGGCGATAGCCGAAATTGACCGCCATCGCCATCGTCCCGCTGCTGCTGATCAGCACGAAGGTCATGATCGCGATCAGGATCAGCGGCAGATGGTGGCCGGCGATCTCGAGCGCGAAGACCTCGCTCGGATTTGGCCAGGGCACGGTGGTCGAGATGCGGACCGTCATGTAGGCGATCAGGAAGCTGCCGAAGACGAAAGTGTCGCTGAGCAGGAAGACCCACATCATGGCCTTCCCCCAGGAGACGTCCTTGAAGGCCTGACGATCGGACGACCAGTCCGAGACGATGCCCGGCCAGCCCGCGGCAGGCCTGGCTTCGGTATGCGCAGTGGACGGCAAGACCTCGTTCATCGCTCGCCTCGCTTGCAGCCGGGAGCCGGATGATCTTCGAACCTGCACCCGGATCTCGTCGAAATGGCGGATCGTGCCGCCGAGTAGTTCACTCCGTGTCCGCACGCATGCCTAGGCCAGCAGCGCCCGGCAGATCTCGATCAGATCGTCGGTCCAGCGCATCAGCAGGGCGAAGAGCACGAGCCAGACCAGAAGCAGGAAATGCCAGTAGGTGGCGCAGAGCTCGACGCTGAGCCGCATGCCTGCCAGCGCCTCGGGCGCCCCAGCCATCGGCGCGGCAAAGGCCCGCACGGCCGTCCGGCCGAGCGCGACCAGTCCGCCGAGCAGATGCAGACCGTGGATCGTGGTGACTAGGATGAAGAAAGCGCCCGCCGGGTTGGCCACGGCGAAATAGCCGGCGGCGCCGAGTTCCCGACAGGCCAGCAATTGACCGGCGAGAAAGGCCAGCGCCGAGACGCCGGTGGCGAGCAGGCCGGACCTGACGCCGTCGAGCTCGCCACGGCGTGCGGCGGTGACGGTCGTCTGCAGCGCGACGCTGCTCAGGACCAGCAGGCCGGTGCTGAACCACAGCACGGCGGGCACCGGCAGCGGCCGCCAATCGGCCATGCCGCTGCGCATGAAATAGGCGCTGACCAGCAGTGCGAACAGCGAGCCGGCGACGGCCAGGAAGGCCGCGAGCCCGAGCTTCGCAGTCGGGCGGGGCGCCGGGCCCGTCCAGTCGGCCTCGCCGGCGATGCCGACCTCCAGCCAGGGCTTGGCGCCGAGCCCCTGGCGCAGCAGCCACCAGCCGGCAATGCCTGCCATGATCGTCATGAAGAGGAGGATCACCACCATGGCCGGCCCCCTATCCCACTCTCGGCGCCGGCGGCTGGTTCTGCGGCAGGAAGTCCTGCGCGGCGCCGGGCACGCTGTAGTCATAGGCCCAGCGATAGACCACCGGCAGCTCCTTGCCCCAGTTGCCATGGGCGGGTGGCGTCTGCGGCGTCTGCCATTCGAGCGTGGTCGCCCGCCAGGGGTTGCCGCCGGAAGGCCGGCCCCGCTTCAGGCTCCAGATCAGGTTGAACAGGAAGACGAGCTGGACCGCGCCGACGATCAGCGCCACCACGGTGATGAAGATGTTCAGCGTCACCGTCGAAGGCGGCACGAACGCCATCGCGCCCATTTCGGGATAGCGCCGGGGCACGCCCATCAGCCCGATATAGTGCATCGGGAAGAAGATCGCGTAGGCGCCGAGGAAGGTGATCCAGAAATGCAGCTTGCCGAGGGTCTCGTCGAGCAGGCGTCCGGTCACCTTCGGGTACCAGTGATAGATCGCGCCGAAGACGACGAGGATCGGCGCGACGCCCATCACCATGTGGAAATGCGCGACGACGAACATCGTGTCGGAGAGCGGCACGTCGACCACGACATTGCCGAGGAACAGGCCGGTCAGCCCGCCATTGACGAAAGTCACGATGAAACCGAGCGCGAACAGCATCGGCAAGGTCAGGCGGATGTCGCCGCGCCACAGCGTCAGGATCCAGTTGTAGACCTTGATCGCGGTCGGGATGGCGATGATCAGCGTCGTCGTGGCGAAGAAGAAGCCGAAGGAGGGATGCATGCCGCTGACATACATGTGGTGCGCCCAGACCACGAAGCTCAGCGCCCCGATCGCCACCAGCGCCCAGACCATCATCCGGTAGCCGAAGATGTTCTTGCGGGCATGGGTGCTGATCAGATCGGAGACGATGCCGAAGGCCGGCAGCGCGACGATGTAGACCTCGGGATGGCCGAAGAACCAGAACAGGTGCTGGAACAGGATCGGGCTGCCGCCCTTATAGGCCAGCTGCTCGCCCATCGCGATGATCGAGGGCATGAAGAAGCTGGTGCCGATGACCCGGTCGAGCAGCATCATCACGGCGCCGACGAACAGGGCCGGGAAGGCCAGGAGCGCCATCACCGTGGCGGTGAAGATGCCCCAGATCGTCAGCGGCATGCGCATCAGCGTCATGCCACGGGTCCGCCCCTGGAGCACGGTCACGACATAGTTCAGCCCGCCCATGGTGAAGCCGATGATGAACAGCATCAGCGAGACCAGCATGATGATGATGCCCCATTGCTGGCCGGCGGTGTTGGCGAGGATCGCCTGGGGCGGGTAGAGCGTCCAGCCGGCGCCGGTCGGCCCGCCCGGCACGAAGAAGCCGCCGACGAGGACAAGCACGGCGAGGAAATAGATCCAGAAGCTCAGCATGTTGACATAGGGAAAGACCATGTCGCGTGCGCCGAGCATCAGCGGGATCAGATAGTTGCCGAAGCCGCCCAGGAAGAGCGCGGTCAAGAGGTAGATCACCATGATCATGCCGTGCATGGTGATGAGCTGGTAATAGTAGTTGGCGTCGATGAAGGAGAGCAGGCCGGGAAAGGCCAGCTGCATCCGCATCAGCCAGGACAGCACGAGCGCGACCAGCCCGATCGCCAGCGCCGTCGCCGAATACTGGATCGCGATGACCTTGGCGTCCTGGGAGAAGACATATCTCGTGATCCAGCTCTTCGGGTGGTAGAGCTCGACATCGTCGTGCCCCGCCGTCGGTACCGGCCCTGCCACGCCATGCGTCACGTCCGCCATCGCGAGACCTTTCCGCTTCCGCCGGTCCGGGCTGCCCGGTTCGGGCTGGCCGGAGCCGCTCCTAATTCTTCGCCTGCGCCCTCGACGGCGCCTGCAACTGGGCGAATGTCTTCTGCTGTTGCAGCCAGGCCTGGTAGTTCTCGTCGGGCTCGACGGTGACGCCGCCGCGCATGAAGGCGTGGCCGGTGCTGCAGAGTTCGGCGCAGAGCGCTTCGAAGGTTCCGGGACGGGTTGGGGTCAGCCAGTAATAGGTGACGACGCCCGGGATCATGTCCATCTTGGCGCGGAACTCCGGCACGTAGAAGTTATGCAGCACGTCGAGCGAGCGCAGCAGCAGCTTGACCGGCTTGCCGATCGGGAGATGCAGCGGGTCGCCCTGGATGATGACGTCGTCCTGCCCATGCGGGTCGTTCGGGGCGATCCCCAGCGGGTTCTCCGGGGTGACATGGGCGATGTCGGTGGCGCCGAGCTTTCCGTCCGCGCCCGGCAGCCGGTAGCTCCATTGCCATTGCTGGCCGACGATCTCGACCGTCGCAGCATCGGCCGGCACTGTGACGAAGCGATGCCAGACCACGAGGCCGGGCGCGAGCATGGCTGCGACACCGATGCCGGTGCCGATCGCGAGCCAGCCTTCGAGCCGCTTGTTCTCGGGCTCATAGGCGGCGCGGTTGCCCTCGCGATGGCGGAAGCGGATCACGCAATAGGCCATGAACAGCACGACGGCGGCGAAGACCGCACCGGTGATCCAGAAGGTGATGATCAGGGTCTGGTCGATATAGCCCCAGTTGGAGGCGATCGGCGTCCACCACCACGGGCTCACGAAGTGGAAGACCACCGAGCCGATCACAACCAGGATCAGTGCGATTGCGATAGCCATCCTCTGTCATCCTTGCCGAGGGCTTGATGAGCAGACCAGTGATGGTCGCGGCGCCTGGGCCGCGTCGCGACCTTAGCCGAGTAAGATGCCGCTCGCGCATATCCGCGCCTCTCCGAAGCGCGAATATGCTCTGTCTCTTTGTTTTATCGGATTGTCCTGGCGCGAACCGGTATCCGCCTCGCGCGCGCATGCTCCAGGCGGGAAAGCGTCGAAACAGTTCCGGCAGTACAAGAAACCATTGGGGGGAATGCGGGGGAGGCGCGGGGAGGACACAAGCTCTGCACGCCGCGCCGGCCATGCCCGCCACGGTGCGTCGGCAGATCCCGCGCGTTGCTTTCCTCCAGCCATGGCCGAACCTCGGCTTCGCCCTGCGGTCGAACTGGCGCTGAATACTCGCGCCGCAAGGCAATCGGTCCTTGCTGCCTTAGTGATCCAATGTTCTCGTCCCGCGCGCGATCATTGTCAATTGACGCCGGGTCGTATCCGGGTGCGTGGACGCCGGCCTCGTACAGAAATCGAGCTCTCGATTGCTTGAGTTGGCAGTTCGATTGCTATTGGGTGAGGTTCTCGCTGCGCGGGTCAGCCGCCCGACCCGGAAACTGCGCCGTCCTGCGAGCAGGCGGCGCGGCCTCCGAATGGCCGGATGGCGAAAGGGCTCAGAGCATCTTTGCGAGTTCGGGCAGCATGGCCTGCCTGCCGCCGCGTTCGACGCCCTGCGCCAGGGTTTCGCGCACCGCCGTCGCGATGCCTTGCGCGGCACCGGTATCCTGCGCCATCTGCGTATAATAGCTGAGATCCTTCAGCCCATTGGCGATCGAGAACTGCAGGCCGCTCGGATCGTCCGCGAGCAGGAAGGGCTTGAGCCTTTCCAGCGCCGCGCCGCTGCCGCCGCCGCTCGCCAGCACCTCGACGAAGACGTCGAGCGAGACCTCCGAGCGGCGGGCGCAGGCCGAAGCCTCGGCGAGCAGGGTGACGAAGCCGAGCGAGACGTAATTATGCAGCAGCTTCATGCGATGGCCGGCGCCGAGCGGGCCGGCATGGGTGATGTTCTCGGCGAAGCAGGCGAGAACCGGGCGGACCTCGTCCAGCGTCGCCGCCAGGCCGCCGACCAGCAGATTGAGCTTGCCCTCATGGGCGTGCTTGGCGGTCCGGGTCATCGGCGCGTCGATGAAGCGTCCGCCCGCCTTCTCGACGAGCGCGGCCATCTTCTTGGTCGATTCCGGCACCGAGGTCGAGCAGTCGACGACGATGGCGCCCGGGCGCAGCCCTTCGAGCAGGCCGGACGGGCCGCTCAGCACGGCTTCGACCTCGGCCGAGCCGGTGACGCAGAGAATGACCACATCTGATGCGCGCGCTACCTCGGCCGCCGTCGTGCGGGTCGCGGCTCCACCGGCGAGAAGCTCGTCCAGCGGCTGGTTGCCGGGATGCTCCATCACCGTCAGCCCATGGCCCTTGAGGAGAATGTTCCGGGCGATGCCGTGGCCCATCAGGCCGACGCCGATGACCCCAATCTTGCTAGGCATGGTCACGCTTCTTTCCTGCTTCAGGTTCGCGGGCGCCCATCGTCGGCGTCCGGATCGGTTGCCGGCCTCGTCGCGGCTCAGGAGGCCCGGTTGTTGAATTCCTCGCGCAGGCGGATGCAGGCGAGCAGCATGCGATTGGCGGGAACGCTGATCCCGAACGTCTCGGCCGTCCTGACGACATAGCCGTTGAGATGCTCGATCTCGGTCTTTTTGCCGCGTTGGAGGTCCTGCGCGGTGGAGGAGAACTGGCTCGGCATCGCGGCGGCCAGTCCCGTGACGGCGTCGCCGAGATTGTCGGGCAGCCGGACGCCGGCGGCACTGGCGACGGCGCGGCATTCGGCGACGACATCGGCCATGGCTTCGGGGACGCCGGCGACGCCGACCATCGCACCATAGGGCAGCTCCCCGATCGCGCAGAGCGCATTATAGGCGCAGTTGATCGTCAGCTTGGTCCAGAGCACGTCCCGGACATTCGCCGAGACATCGGTCGGGATCCCGGCCTGCGCGAAGCTCTGCGCCAGAGCCTCGCTATCCGGGCCGGCGCCGATCACCAGTTCGCCGCGGCCATTGTGCCGGACCTGCCCGGCTGCGAGCGTCTCGACCGCGACATAGACTGCCGCGGGGATGACGGCGCGGCCGAAGACCGCTTCGAGGCGCTCGGCATTGTCGACGCCGTTCTGCAGGCTGAGGATCCGGGCATTGTCGGCAAGGTGCGGGGCGATGGCCGTGGCGGCGACGACCGTGTCGTCCGACTTGACCGAGATCAGCACGAGTTCGGCGCCTGCGACGCCCGAGGGCTCGGTGGTGGCCTGTACCGGTGCCCGATGGCGGGTGCCGGCCTTCAGCAGCACGATGCCGTCCGCCTGCATCGCCTCGACATGCGCGGGGCGCCCGATCATCGTGACCGTATGGCCGGCCAGCGCGAACATCGCGCCGTAATAGCAGCCGACCGCTCCGGCACCCATGACCGCAATCTTCATCGGTTTCTCCACATCCGGATGCCTGCAAGGCACGGCTTGCGGCAGCGATGGCGCCGCGCACCGGCCAGGGCGATATCGTGCTCGGCGCGCGCCGGGCCCGGAGCGTCGCATCGCCCGCCTTCCTACTACGACATTGCTTTGGGCCGCGACCCTCTCGCGCGCTCATCGCATGCGCGGCAGGCATGGCAGCCCGCGCGTGCCGGCTCCGCTGCCGCCGGCTTGCGCTCCGGTGGCGCGGTTCGCTGCTGTGGCGCGCACGGGTGAAATCGGCATAATGGGAAGATTCTCCTTGCTGGTCCTCGTGCATGATCGTTCGTCCCGCCATTCCCAGATCCTGTTCCCGCGACTGGGTCGACCAGGCCGTCGCGGCGCTGGATGCCGATCAGCACCGCTCGGCCGACACGCATCTCTTCAAGCTCGAATGCCCGAAGCTCGCCGGCATCGACATCTATCTGAAGGATGAGTCGACCCATCCGACCGGCAGCCTGAAGCATCGGCTGGCACGCTCGCTCTTCCTCTACGCCCTCTGCAACGGCCACATCCGGGAAGGCACGCCGGTCGTCGAAGCGTCTTCGGGTTCGACGGCGGTGTCGGAGGCCTATTTCGCCCGCATGATCGGCGTGCCCTTCTATGCGGTGATGCCGCGTTCGACCTCGCGCGAGAAGGTCGCTGCCATCGAGCATTATGGCGGGACCTGCCATTTCATCGAGGATGGCAGCCTGCTCTATGCCGAGGCCGAGGCGCTCGCCCGTCGGCTCGGCGGCCATTACATGGACCAGTTCACCTATGCCGAGCGGGCGACGGACTGGCGCGGCAACAACAACATCGCCGAAGCGATCTTCCGCCAGATGGAGCGCGAGCCGCATCCGGTCCCGAGCTGGATGGTGATGAGCGCGGGCACGGGCGGCACCTCGGCGACGCTGGGGCGCTATCTGCGCTACAAGCGCCATGCCACCCGGCTCTGCGTCGCCGATGTCGAGCACTCCGCCTTTTTCGACGGCTACCGTCTGGCGGATGCGCAGTGCCGCTGCGAGCGCGCCTCGCGCATCGAAGGGGTCGGCCGTCCGCGTGTCGAACCTTCCTTCGTGACGGGGGTCGTCGATCGGATGGTCCGCATTCCCGATGCGGCCTCGATTGCGGCGATGAACGTGCTGTCGCGTCGGCTTGGTCGCCGCGTCGGTGGCTCGACCGGAACCAATTTCCTCGCCCTTTGCTGGCTCGCCGGCGAGATGAAGGCGGTCGGTCGGCAGGGATCGCTGGTCACGCTGATCTGCGATGCCGGCGAACGCTACAGCAAGACCTATTACGATCCGGCCTGGCTCGCCGCACAGGAGATTGATCCGTCCCCCTATGAGAGCCGGATCGAGGCCGTGCTGGCCGGCGGCGATTTCGAGCTTCTGCTCGAAGAGGCCTGAGACGCCGACGCGGCCGCGTCGGCCTCAGTGGCCGGCGGTATGCAGGATCTGGCCGAGGAATTTGCGGGTGCGTTCGTTCTCCGGCGCCCGGAAGAACTGCTCGGGCGGCGCGACCTCGACGATCTCGCCGGCATCCATGAAGATCACCCGGTCCGCGACCTTGCGGGCGAAGCCCATCTCATGGGTCACGACCAGCATGGTCATGCCGCTTTCGGCGAGTTCGACCATGACGTCGAGCACTTCGCTGACCATCTCCGGATCGAGCGCCGAGGTCGGCTCGTCGAACAGCATGATCTTCGGGTTCATGCAGAGCGAGCGGGCGATCGCGACGCGCTGCTGCTGGCCGCCGGAAAGCTGGATCGGGAATTTCATCGCCTGCTCGGGGATGTGCACCCGCTCGAGCATGACGCGCGCCGCCGCCTCGGCCTCCGCTCTCGGAATGCCGCGCACCTTCATCGGCGCCAGCGTGCAGTTCTCCAGCGCGGTCAGATGCGGGAACAGGTTGAAGCTCTGGAACACCATGCCGATTTCGCGGCGGACATCCTCGATGCCGCGCAGCCCGGCATGCACCGTGGTGCCGTCGATGACGATCTCGCCGGACTGGTGCTCCTCGAGCTGGTTGAGGCAGCGGATCAGGGTCGACTTGCCCGAGCCCGAGGGCCCGCAGATCACGATGCGCTCGCCGCGGGTCACCGAGAGGTCGATGTTCCTGAGCACATGGAAGTCGCCATAGAATTTGTCGACCTTGCGCATCTGGATGATCGGGGCTTCGTCCGACCTTGCCGCGGTCTTGGTCGCGGTCGCTTCGCTCGCCATCACTTTTTCTCGTCGCTTGCGTCTTGTGGCGCTGCGCCCGGCGCTTGACCGGGCGCAGCGTCGTCGTCCTGGATCAGAACTGCGGCATCGGCGGCAGCTTGGTCAGCTCGACGCCGAACCAGCGCTTGTTGATCGCCGAGAGCTCGCCGTTCTTCTCGATCTCGGCGATGAACTTGTTGGCGAACTCGGCCAGTGCCGTGTCGGCCTTGCGGAAGGCCATGCCGTTGGCCTGCTCGCGCATCGTCAGCTTCGGCTCGATGTTGAGCTGCGGATAGTCCTTGTTGAGCTGGGCGAGGATGGTGTTGCTCGCGCCCATGGCCTGGACCTGGCCGGAGATCAGCGCCTGCAGGGCGGTGGCGTCGTCGTCGAAGCGCTTGATCTGCGTGCCCTGCGGGGCGGCGGCGGTGATCGCGGTGTCCTGCGTCGAGGCGCGGGCGACGCTGATCGTCACCGGCTTCAGATCGTCGGCCGTCTTGATGTTCAGGCTCTTGGGCGCCAGCACATAGATCGTCAGCGAGCTGTAGGGGTTCGAGAACAGCACCTGCTTCGAGCGCTCGGCGGTGATGCCGAAGGTCGCGATCAGCACGTCGACCTTGTTGGTCAGGAGATAGGGGATGCGGTTCGGGCCGGTGACCGGCACGAGCTCGAGCTTGACCCCGAGCGACTTCGCCATCAGCGCCGCGACGTCGGCGTCGTAGCCGGCCGGCTGCTGGTTGGCGTCGGTGCCGCCGAAGGGCGGGTAGTCGGTCAGCAGGCCGACCATGAGCTTGCCGCGGGCCTTGATCTCCTCGGGCGTGGCGGCCTTGGCCGGGGCGGCGCCGAGGGTCGCGGCGGCGAAGCCGGCGAGGACCAGTGCGCCGAGGCTGCGGCGGGCAATGGACTTGAACAGGGACATCAGGCGTTTCTCCTCAGATTGCCTTTTTGGGGGTGGCTCAGGCCGTCGCGCTAGCGCGCGGCGACCAGGAGCTTGCGCTCCATCCGCTTGCTGTAGGCCGAGAGCGGCCAGCAGATCAGGAAGTAGACCAGCGCGACCAGCGCGAAGATCGTGAACGGCCGGAAAGTGGCGTTGTTGATCACCTGGGCGGCGCGGGTCAGCTCGACGAAGCCGATGATCGAGGCCAGCGAGGTGCCCTTGATCAACTGCACCAGGAAGCCGATCGTCGGCGGGATCGCGATGCGGATCGCCTGCGGCACGATGATCAGCGCCATTTTCGGGGTGTAGCGCAGGCCGAGTGAGGTCGCCGCCTCCCATTGGCCGCGCGGCACGACCTCGATGGCGCCGCGCCAGATCTCGCCGAGGAAGGCGCTGGCATGCAGCGACAGGCCGAGCGCCGCCGCAGTCCAGGGATCGACCGACCAGCCGAACAGCCCCGGCACGAAGAAGGCGAGGAAGAGCTGCATCAGGAGCGGCGTGCCCTGGAACAGCTTGATGTAGCCATTCGAGATCAGCCTGAGACCTTTGATCTCGCTGGTGCGGGCGAGCGCCACCAAGGCGCCGCCGAGCGCGCCGCCGAGGAAGGCGACGAGCGATAGCAGCAAGGTCCAACGCACGGCGGCGAGGATGAAGATGATTTCGTTGGGTCCAAGTTCACGCATCGTCTCAGACCTAACGGGTTGGCTTGCGCAGGAAGCTGCGCTCGATCGCGGCGAAGGCCGTCCAGAAGAACATCGACAGGCCAAGATACATGCAGGTGACGATGAAATAGACCTCGAAGCTGCGGAAGGTCCGCGACTGGATGTCGCCGGCGATGGCGGTGAGCTCTGTCGCCGCGATCACCGAGCAGACGCTCGAATTCAGCATCAGCAGGATGAACTGGCTGGTCAGCGAGGGGTAGATCGCCTGGATCGCCGGCTTCAGGATGATGTAGCGGAAGATCTGCAGCGGCCGCATGCCGAGCGACTTGCCGGCCTCGACCTGGCCCTTCTGGATGCTCTCGATGCCGGCGCGGATGATCTCGATGCCATAGGCGCCGACATTGACTACCAGTGCGATCAGCGCCGCGGTGTTGGACGAGAATTTGAGGCCGAGCGAGGGCAGGCCGAAATAGATCATGAAGATCTGGATCAGAAACGGCGTGTTGCGGATCAGCTCGATATAGCCGTCGATGATCCAGACCAGCCATTTCGGGCCGGATGTCTTGCCGAGCGCGCCGGCGACGGCGACGATCATGCCGATCGCCATGGCGGCGGCCGAGAGCACCAGCGAATTGACCAGCCCGTGGAGCAGTTCGGGCCAGGCTTCGAAGACCGAAGCGAAATCGAACTCATAACTCATGCAGTGCGTCCCATCCGGGGGACTATGCCGGTCTTTGCTGTCATCATGCCCCCTTCTCCTTGTCCATCGACGGCGACCGCCACGTCTCCGGCGCCGGGTTGTCGGCGCCGAACCTAACTACAGGCGCGGAATCATCAACCCGCCATCGGCGTTGATCACCGTTCCCGTCGCATAGGCGAAGCCGCCGCCGGCCAGGCCGGCCACGCAGCGCGCGACATCCTCTCCCTCGCCCCAGCGCCCGGCCGGGATCAACCCCTCGGCGATGCGGGCGTCGTATTTCGCCGCGACCTTCGCCGTCATCTCGGTGCGGATCACGCCCGGCCGGACCTCGAAGACCGCGATGCCCTCGGGCGCCAGCCTGACGGCCAGCGCCTTGGCCCACATCGAGAGGCCGATCTTCGAGACGCAGTACTGCGCCCGATCGATCGAGACCAGTTCCGTGCTGGCGGAGGTGATGAAGACGATCGCAGGGTGCCGAACCTCACTCTGGCCGATCATCGCCTTGGCGACTTCCTGGCTCAGGAAGGCGGCGCCGCGCAGATTGACCCCCATGACGAGATCATAGGATTCCGGCGTGATCTCCAGCATGTCGCCGCGCACCGGCGCGCCGATGCCGGCATTCGAGACGAAGAGATCGAGCCGGCCGAATTCGCGCAGCACGGCCGCGACGAGCCCGGCATGGCTCTCGATCGCGGTGACATCGTGCCGGACGAACAAGACGCGTGCGCCGGCCTCGGCGAAAGCCGCCTTGGCCGAAGCCGCGGCCTCGTCCTCGGCGAGATCGGTGAAGGCGATGTCATGGCCTGCCTGGGCGAGGGCGAGGCCGATGGCGCGGCCGATGCCGCGCCGTCCGCCGGTGATCAGGGCGACGGGGCGTGCCATCTCAAGACCCCCGATAGCTCGGAGGACGCTTGTCCTTGAAGGCGCCGACGCCTTCCTTGACATCGTCCGTATAGGAGACGAGCGAGGTCGCCAGCGTCTCCAGGATCGCGGCGCGGTCCTCGTCCTCGGCGGCGTTGATCAACTGCTTGACCACCATGTTCGCCACCGGTCCGCGCGTCAGCACGCGCTCGGCCATGGCCTTGGCCGCTGCTAGCGCGCCGCCTTTCTCGACGACCTGATCGACGATCCCGAGCGACAGCGCCGTCTCGGCGGCGACGATCTCGCCGGTGAGGGCGAGGCGCCGGGCGACGCGCCCGCCGAGCCGCTTGACGAGGCGCTGCGTCCCCGACCAGCCGGGGATCATGCCGAGCCCGCTTTCGGGCAGGCCGATCTTGGCCTGGACCTCGCAGATCCGGATGTCGGCGGTGACGGCGAGTTCGAGCCCGCCGCCGAGCGCATGGCCGTTCAGCGCTGCGATCACCGGCGGCTTCATCCGCGCCAGCTTGTCGAAGACGCGATGGCCGGAGCGCACCCAGCCCTGGCCCATCTCAAGCGGTGATAGCCCGCCCCAGGCGACGATGTCGCCGCCGGCGCAGAAGGCCTTGCCTTCGCCGGTCAGGATCACGGCGCGCACCGAACGGTCGGCGTCGATCGCCTCGGCATGGCGGCCGAGCAGCGCGACCATCACGTCGTCGAGCGCATTGAGCTTTTCCGGGCGGGCGAGGGTGATGATCGCGAGCCCGTCCGCGATCTCGAGGGTGACGGGATCGCTCATGCGCCCCTCCGGGGAATGGCGAGGCCGAGCAGGGCCTCCTGGAACAGCGCCGTATCCATCAATTTCGGCGGCTGCGGCACCAGCAGCGGGAATTCCGCCTGGGCGAGGATGTCGCGCTCGAGGTCGACGCCGGGCGCGATCTCGCTGACGACGATGCCCTCGGCCGTCAGCTTCATCACGCAGCGCTCGGTGATGTAGGTGATGTTCTGGCCCTGGGCGATGGCGCGCGGCCCCGAGAACGAGATGTGCTCGACGGCCTCGACCAGTTTCCGGACCTTGCCTTCCTTCTCGATGATCAGCTTGCCGTCGGCGATGGCGAGCTTGGCGCCGGCGCTGAAATAGCCGGAGAAGACGATGCGCCGGGCGCGGGCGGTGATGTCGATGAAGCCGCCGGCGCCGGCCGTGACATGCGGGCGCACGCCGAGCTTCGAGACGTTGACCGAGCCCTGCCTGTCGATCTGCAGGAAGGAGAGCAGCGACATGTCGAAGCCGGCGCCCTGAAAGTAAGTGAACTGGTAGGGCGATGGCACGATCGCCTCGGCATTGGAGGCGCAGCCGAACTGGAATTCGAGCAGCGGCACGCCGCCGACCGCGCCCTGCTCGATCACCCAGGTGACGGCGCCGTGCTGGCCTTCCTCGATCAGGATGCGGGGCACATTGGCCGAGATGCCGAAGCCGATATTGACGGCGTCGCCATGGCGCAGCTCCTGCGCGACGCGCCGCGCGATCACCTTGGCGACGTCGAAGGCCGGGGTTTCGAAGCTCGACAGCGGCCGGGCGATCTCGCCGGATATCGCGGGGTCGTAGATCGTTTGCGTCGTCTGCATCTGCTCGGGCGCGACGACGATGGCGTCGACCAGGATGCCGGGCACGAAGACCTGCTGCGGCTTCAGCGAGCCGGCGGCGACGACGCGCTTCACCTGCGCGATGACGATGCCGCCATTGTTGCGGACGGAGAGCGCCTGGTCGAGCGGGCCGAGATAGCCGCCCTCGTGCTCATAGGAGAGGTTGCCGCGCTCATCTGCCGTGGTGGCGCGGATGATCGCGACCTTCGGCACGATGCTGCGGAAATAGAGCCAGTCCTCGCCGTCGAAATCGACGCGGCTGACGATCGGCTCGGCCGCGGCGCGCGCGTTCATGGCGCAGCCCTGGTTCCTCGGATCGACGAAGGTCTCCATGCCGATCTTGGTCAGCACGCCCGGGCGCTTGGCGGCAGCCTCGCGGTGCATGTCGAACAGGATGCCGCTCGGGACGTTGTAGGCCGGGATCTCGTTGCCGGTGACCATCTTCCAGATCGCCGGCGGCTCGGCACTCGACGGGCCGGACGGGTAGGAGCCAGCGAGGATGCGGGCGAGCAGGCCGGGCCTGGCGAGATGGTCGATGCCCTTGATGCCCGACATGTCGCCGGCGGCGATCGGGTGCAACGTGGTCAGCTGCCTCGGATGGCCGCTCGCCTCGAAGCGTCGGCCGATCGCGGCAAGAACCGCATCCGGGCAGCCGAGGCCCGATGAGGAGGAGACGGTGACGATCGCCTCGTCCGGGATCAGGGCGGCGGCTTCGTCGGCGGTGAGGATGCGGGGGAACGCCATCTTGCTTTGGTCCGGTTGTGAAAATGGGTCAGCCGGCGGCCGTCAGCGCATGCTGATAGGCGCCGCAGGATTCGCGGATGACGAGCTCGGCCGGGCCGACATGACTGGTCGCCGGCGCCGCGCGATTGGTGATGCGTTCGAGCAGCATGGCCGCGGCCCGTTCGCCGAGCCCGACCGCGTCGACCGCGATCGTGGTCAGGGCCGGCGAGACATGCCGGGCTTCGCTGGTGTCGTCGAAGCCGACGATGGCGATGTCGCGCCCGACGACGAGACCGCGCCTTGCTGCGGCCAGCATGGCGCCGATGGCGACGACATCGTTGTAGCAGACCACGGCGGTGGGCCGGTTCGGCAGGGCGAGCGCCGAGCTCATCGCGCTGAAGCCGCCGTCGCGGGTCGGCATGCATTCGAGGTTCAGGCCGGGATCGATCGCGACGCCGGCCTTCGCCATGGCCTCGCTGAAGCCCTGATGGCGATCCTGCCGGACCACCATCGAGCTCATGCCGCCGAGATAGGCGATGCGCCTGTGTCCGAGATTGAGGAGATGGCGGGTGATCCTGGCCGAGCCCGCGACATTGTCCGGCACCACGGAACTCGCCGCGACGCCCGGCAGCCGGCGGATGGCGACCAGCAGCGCCGTGTCCGGGCCGCTCGCCAGTGCCAGTTCCTCCGCCGTGGTGTCGAGCGCGGGGCAGAGGATGATGCCGCGGGCGCCATGCTCGCGCATCATTTTCATGACCTGGCTCTGGCGCACCACGCTTTCGGCGGTGTTCGCCATGAAGGCGACGTAGCCGGCCATCTGCAGCACGGTTTCGACGCCGATCGCGAATTCGGCGAAGAACGGGTTGGAGAGGTCGTTGAGGACGAGGCCGACGATCTTGGACTGCGTGTTGCGCAGATTGGCGGCGCCGCGATTATAGACGTAGCCGAGCTCGTCCATCACTTGAAGGATGCGCTCGCGCGTCTCGGGTTTGACGCTGCCGCGGCCGGTCAAGACGAGCGAGACTGTCGATTTCGAGACGCCGGCGGCGTCTGCGATCTCGATGATCGTCACCTTGTCCCTGGGCTGCGCCCCTTGCGGCATCGCTTCGTCCCGTTTGCTCGAAGGCATTATGAATTTGGAACGTTCCATATCATTGCCGGAGAAGCGTGGCAATATCTCTCTTCAAATCGCCGTAACAATGAATTATAGCGGTCGTAGCATATAAATTAAATGGAACGTTCCATTTCGGGAGGATGCAATGGCCGAGATCACCTTGCCCCGGGCCGATGGTCGGACTGAGCGCTACACGCTGGCGCCGGCCTCGCGCTTTCCTCAGGTTCATGCGCCGTCGCGGACGCGGACCGTCTTCGCCGCCGCCCATGTCGTTGCCGATCCCCGCAAGCTGAACGAGCCCTGGCGTGTCCCGGCGCTCGACTGGGACGCGACCCTGGCCTTCCGGCGCCATCTCTGGGGCCTAGGCTTCAAGATCGCCGAGGCGATGGACACCTCGCAGCGCGGGCAGGGCCTCGACTGGAGCAATGCCGCCGAGCTGATCGCCCGCGTGCTCGCGGAGGCGAAGACCGTGCCGGGTGCCGATCTCGCCTGCGGAGCCGGAACCGACCAGCTCGACGCCAATGCCGCGACCACGCTTGACGACGTCATCCGCGCCTATGAGGAACAGATCGCCCATGTCGAGAAGCATGGCGGCAAGATCATCCTGATGGCGAGCCGCGCGCTCTGCCGGGTGGCGAAGGGGCCGGACGACTACCTTTCGGTCTATGGACGGCTGATCGGCCAGTGCCGCGGCAAGGTCATCCTGCACTGGCTCGGCGAGATGTTCGACCCGGCCCTCGCCGACTATTGGGGCAGCCGCGACTTCGAGCCGGCGATGCAGACCGTGCTGACGCTGATCCGCGAGCATGCCGCCAAGATCGACGGCATCAAGATCTCGCTGCTCGATGCCGGCAAGGAGATCACCATGCGCCGGCAGCTGCCGGACGGCGTCGTGATGTATACCGGCGACGACTTTAACTATGCCGAGCTGATCGGCGGCGACGAGCAGGGCTTCTCGCACGGGCTGCTCGGCATCTTCGATCCGATCGCCCCGGCGGCGGCCGCCGCCTTCGCCTGCCTCGATGCGGGCGACCGGCAGGGCTTCCACGCCATTCTCGACCCGACGGTCACCCTGGCGCGCCGGCTCTTCGAGGCCCCGACCCAGTATTACAAGAGCGGCGTCGTCTTCCTCGCCTGGCTGGGTGGCTTCCAGGACCATTTCCGCATGGTCGGCGGCGCTGAATCCGCCCGCGGCATCCTGCACTATGCCGATCTCTTCCGCCTGGCCGACCAGGCCGGGCTCTTCGCCGATCCCGAGCGCGCCGCAAAGCGCATGGACCATCTCTGCGCCCTGAACGGCATCGCCTGAGGACGGGAGGAAACCCCATGCACGCGCCGCTCCAGGACACGGCACTCTACCAGCAGATTCGCGACACCGCCCGCCGCTTCGCCGATGAGGTGGTGCGCCCGGCCGCCGCCGAGCTCGACCGTGACTCGACCTTTCCGGCCGAGATCTATCGCCAGATGGGCGAGCTCGGCCTGTTCGGCATCACCGCCGATCCCGAGCATGGTGGAGCCGGGCTCGACAGCTATGCCTATGCGCTGGTGATGGAGGAATTGTCGCGCGGTTATGCCTCTGTCGCCGACCAGTGCGGTCTCGTCGAGCTGATCGGCACGCTGCTGACCCGCTATGGTACGGCCGAGCAGCGTGCCCGCCATCTGCCGGACATCCTGCGCGGCAAGGCCCGCGTCGCCTATTGCCTGACCGAGGCCGAGGCGGGTTCCGATCTCTCCAATGTCCGCACCGCCGCGCGCGAGACCGCCGATGGCTATGTCATCGACGGCGGCAAGCTCTGGATCCACAATGCGCCGGTTGCCGATCTCGGCTTCGTGCTGGCCTCGACCGACCCCGCAGCCGGCCATCGCGGCATGAGCATCTTCATCGTCGACCTTAACGCGCCCGGCGTCTCGCGCGGGCCTAAGGAACACAAGATGGGCCAGCGCGCCAGCCAGGTCGGCGCGCTGAACTTCGATGGCGTGACGGTGCCGCGTGATGCCCTGCTCGGTCCGCAGGGCCGGGGCTTCCACATCATGATGAGCGTGCTCGAAAAGGGCCGCGTCGGCATCGGCGCGCTCGCCGTCGGCATCGCCCAGGCCGGGCTCGAGGCTGCGCTGGCCTATGCCCGCGAGCGGCGCCAGTTCGGCAAGCCGATCCTGGAGAACCAGGGCCTGCAATGGATGCTCGCCGACATGGCCAAGGACATCGCCGCGGCCCGGGCGCTGGTCGAGCGGGCGGCGCTGCTGATCGACCATGGCGCGCCGGCGACCTCGGCCGCCTCGATCGCCAAATGCTTCGCCAGCGACATGGCGGTGGCGCAGACCGCGAACGCCGTCCAGATCTTCGGCGGCTCCGGCTATATCCAGGGCTTCGAGGTCGAGCGCCTCTACCGCGACGCCAAAATCACCCAGATCTACGAGGGCACCAACCAGATCCAGCGCACCATCATCGCGCGGGAACTGATCAAGCACGGCGCCGGCGGCGGCGCCTGATCACGCGCCTCCGGGAGGTGGTCCAGACCCCGTCAATGGGAGAAGGGCGAGCGGAGAGCGCGAAAGGCCGGAGGGTCTGTGCTCGTGCCGGGCCTTACAGATCGTCGCCAAGATCGAGGATCGAGACCTTTGCGGTCCCGGACGGGCCATTGGCTTCGAACGCGTCGAGCTCGGCCAGCAACGGAGAGTTGGCCGCCCGGAGCGTTGCGCGGTCCCGCATCGCGAGTGTCAGGCAGCGGAGCTCGCCCACGCCAGGCTCGGTCCACGCAGCGCCGGAGGGTCTGAAGCCAAGGCGTGTGAAGAACACGATGTCTGCGGGGCGGGAGGTGAGGAGCGCCGTGTCGGCGCCCGCTTCGAGCCCGACCCGGTAGGCATGCCGGGCGAGGGCCTGGGCGAGCGGACGGGCGCTAGCCTGGTGCCGGATCGCCAGGCGCGAAAGTACCAGACAATGCGGATGTTCCGCCTCTGGCAGCGCACTGCGTCGAAGCATCGCCGCGAGGCGCGGATCGGTGACGGCGTCCGCGCCCTGGGTAAGCCGGGCTGCAGCGAGACAGCGTCGTTCCGGACCGGCCCAGAGATTGAGGCTCGCCGTGTCGATCGGTTCCAGGAGCCAGCCGTCGCCATGGCTCGCATGGACAAAGCTCTCGCGGCCGCGCTCGACGAAAAGCCGGTAGCGAAGGCGGCCGATGGCGTGAAGCTCCCTGGAGTTGATCGCTGCACGTATGGCCAGGTTGGGGCTTCGACCGAGCGCCGCATTGCCCCATAGCTGGCTAAGTGTGACCAGCCTGACAGCGTCGCCCTCGGCGTCCCGGCAAGTGCACGGCTCGGTATCAGTCCCGTCGCAGAAGCGACAGCGGCCCCAGGCTTCGGCATGGCGCATCACGCATCGGCCCTTCACTGCCCATCCCCCCGGTTCGAGCAGGCTAGCCTTGATCGGCTGGTTTCAAGTCTGCAGCAGTTCGGGATCTTTGCCGTCACCCAATTGGGGTAGGACAGGTTCCGCGCGGATCACTAGATTGCGGCTGATCGCACGCCGCGAGCTGGACAGCCCATTGCCCTTCGGTTTCCGCTGGAGGATGATCGGCCTAATCAAAAAGGGATCGGGGGATCCGGAATGGCGCTGCGCGGCCTGAGTGGTGCCGAGTTCGTTCGCGCGGTTTCGCAAGTCGGCGAAGTGATCGACGCGGCTGCCCTGTCTCCCGAGCGCTGGCAGGATGTCTGTGCTGCCTTCCAGGCCCTGCGCCCCGATGTGCGTGTTCTTTTCCAGGGGCACGACCAACAGGCGCCCTATGCCATGCCTCTAGCCGGGGCCGGCTGGGAGGATGTCGATCTCGAGCCGTATTTTCTGCATTTCGCAACCCGCAATCCATGGTTGGGAATCTGGAAGGAGATGGCGGCCTCGAAGGTCGAAATGGCCGATGCGCTCCTCCCGCGTCGGGTCCTTGAAACCACCGAGTTCTACAATGACTGGCTGAAGCCGATGGGCCGGGCCGACACGGCCCTGGGACTCAAGATCGCGCATGAGCGCGATCGCGTCGCGTTCTTCTGTGTCCATTATGATGGTCGCTTTCACGAGCGGACGAACGAAGTGCTGGCGCCGACGATGCAGGCTTTGGCCTCCCGTCTGCGCAGGGCATTCGACTGCAACCGTGCTGTTCTACGCGGTCAGCGCGCAACATCCAGCGATGGTCTCATGCAGAACCTGCTCGATCCCGCCTTCATCGTGAACGCCGAGTGCAAGCTCCTCGCGACGAATTCCGCAGCGGAAGCGTTGATCGGCAGCGGCATGCTTATCAATGTGCGGGCCCGCGACATCGTTTCGTTCGGGCTGCCCGAGATCGATGCCAGGTTCGCGCGGTCGGTCCAGGCCACTTGCGCGAGATATCCCAGCGGCGCCGGAGGCCATGCCGAGTTCCCGGTCGAGCTGGCCGGCACCCGTCTCTCGGTGTCGGTCCTTCCGCTCGCGTCAAATCTGCAGTCCTTGGCGATGCGCGGCCCGCTCGCATATTTCAGTCCCGCGGTGACGGCCCTGGTGATCCTCAGAGCGCTTCCTCCCGACCGGTCGGATGTCGCCGTTCGCCTCCGGGCGCGTTATCGCCTGACGGAGCAGGAGGCCCGCATCTCCAGCGCGCTGCGGCTTGGCGGATCGCTGGTCGACATCGCGAAGGAGCTCGGGGTCACCTACGAAACCGCCCGCGCCCATATCAAGAGCGCCTTCGGCAAGACGGGGACGCATAATCAGCGCGAGCTTCTCGCCCTGCTGCTCGCGGAAGGCGCCAGGCCACCCGAATCGACGATGTAAAAGCCAGCTTCGAGACGAGGCGCCCTATGCCTCCGGGCGATTGTCTGCGTCGAGCGGGTCGCGGCCTTCCTGCCGGTCCCGGTAAAGCGTCGCCTGCACCAGCAGCAGCAGCGTCACCGGCGTGGTGATCGTGATGAAGAGGCCGATCAGGATCTCGTGCACCACGGGGCGCGTCTGGCCGACCGAGAAGTACAGCATCGAAGCGAGGAGGATGCAGCCCATTCCCAGCGTCGAGCCGAGCGTCGGCGCGTGCACGCGCTCATAGAAGCTCTTGAACCGCAGCAGGCCGAGCGCCCCCGTCAAGGCCAGCAGCGAGCCGGCGAGGATCAGCGCCGCAACCGGAAGCGCCGCCCAGGCAGGGAGGGCGTGCAGCGACATCATTCGATCACCTCCCCGCGCATCAGGAACTTCGCCATCGCAACAGTCGAGACGAAGCCGAGCAGGCCGATCGCCAGCGCCGCCTCGAAATACAGCGTCGTGCCGGAGCCGATGCCGAAGACGAGCAGGAGCAGCATCGCATTGAGATAGAGCGCGTCCATGCCGAGCACGCGATCCTGGGCGCGCGGGCCGCGCAGGATGCGGTAGGCGGCGGCGACCATGGCCAGAGCCAGCAGGATCTGGCCGGTGACGAGGGCGAAGGCGAGAATCGCGGCGCTCATTCGAAGATCTCCACCAGCAGGCCGACATAGCGCCGTTCGATCAGCGCGGACCAGTCGTCCCCTTCGCTCAGGTCGAGCACATGGATCACCAGCATGCCGGTGGCCGGATCATAGCTGACCCAGCTCGTGCCCGGTGTCGCAGTGATGATGCAGGCCAGGGCCGCCAGCCCATAGCGCGAGCGCAGCCGCAGCGGGATGCGGACGAAGCCGGGCCTGCGATCGGCCTGATCGAACAGGATGACGCGCGCCACTGCGAAATTGGAGCGGACCATGTCGGCGATGAACACGCCGAGCAGGCGCGGAATCGCGGCCGGCCGTCGCAGCTTCAGCGGCGCGACATCGAGCCGCCGCAGCATGAGCGGGCCGAGCAGGCTGAGTACGCTGCCGAGTAGCAGATGACCGGGCGACAGGCTCTGGTTCAGCAGCAGCCAGAGTGCCAGCAGGCCCAGGGAGACGAGCGGGGAGGGCAGCCAGCGGCTCATGGCTGGCCCCCCGCCGGCATCGCTGTCGGTGTCAGAACCCCGTGGATATAGGCCTCGGAACCGTGCAGTCCCATCGCCGTGGCTTGCATGAAACGCATCGCCGGGCCGGCCTGCAGCGTCAGGGTGAGGCAGAGCAGCAGCAGGGCTACGACGGGCGCCACTTCGATCACCCGCACGTGCGGCACTTCGCGTTCGATCACCGCCCAGAAGGAACGGATGCCGGCGCGCACCATGGCGATCAGCGTCGCGAAGCCGGAGAGCAGCAGCAGCACGAGCAAGGCCCAGGCAGCCGGGGCGATCCCGGTCGCAGTCGCCGGGTCGCTCCCGCCGAGCGCACCGGCCAGGATCGCGAACTTGGCGACGAAGCCGGATAGCGGCGGCAGGCCGGAGAGCAAGAGCGCCGAGACGATGAAGGCCGCGCCGAGCACGGCGAGGATCGCCGGCACGGCGACGCCGGCATCACCGTCTTCGCCGGGCTCCTCCTCGTCCTCGATGCCATAGGCTTCGAGCGTCACCGCGAGAATGTCGTCGGTCGGCGCGCGGCCGCGTTCGATCAGCTCGATCAGCAGGAAGAAGGCGCCGATCGCGAGTGTCGACGACACCAGATAATAGAGCGCCGGTCCGATGATCGAGACGTCGTTGGTGCCGAGCACGGCGAGCATGGTTCCCGACGAAACCACGACCGAGAAGCTCGCGAGCTTGGCGAGATCCTGCGAGGCGAGCATGCCGACCATGGCGAAGAGGATGGTGGCGGCTCCTGCAGCGAGCAGCCAGACATCGCCGAACTGAGAGGAGCCGGCGGCGGCTTCTGGGCCGGCGAGCAGAAAGCCCATCCGGAGGATCGCGTAGATGCCGACCTTGGTCATCACCGAGAACAGCGCGGCGACCGGCGCGCTCGCCGCCGCATAGGTGCCGGGCAGCCAGAAGCCGAGCGGCCAGGCCGCGGCCTTCACCAGGAAGGCGACGCCGAGAATGCTGGTGCCGGTTTCCAGCAGCGCGCGCTCGCGCGCCGGCAGGCTGCCGATCCGGGCGGCGAGATCGGCCATGTTGAGCGTGCCGGCGGCGCCGTAGACCATGCTGACGCCGACTAGGAAGACCAGCGCCGCGACGAGGTTGACGGCGATGTAGTGCAGGCCGGCGCGCACGCGGGCATGGCCGGAGCCATGCAAGGCGAGACCATAGGAGGCGGCGAGCAGCACCTCGAAGAAGACGAAGAGGTTGAACAGGTCGCCGGTGAGGAAGGCGCCGTTCAGCCCCATCAGCAGGAACTGGAAGAGCGGGTGGAAATAGCTGCCGGAGCGATGCCAGCGGGCCAGCGAGAAGATCAGCGCCGCACAGGCGAGGATCGCGGTCAGCAACAGCATCATGCTCGACAGCCGGTCGGCGACCAGGACGATGCCGAACTGCGCCGGCCAGTCGCCGAGCCGGTAGACCCTGACGGCGGCGGCCGGATCGGGGCCGCCGCTGGTCGTGACCAGGCTGATCGCGATCGCGAGCAGGGCGAAGGTCGAGACGAGGTTGAGCACGGCCGCGACCGTTCGGCTGCGACCGTCGAAGAGCAGCATCGTCGCGCCGGCGATCAGCGGCAGGATGATCGGCGCGATGACGAGATGGTCCTGCCAGCTCACGAGCCGCCCTCCCGGCCGTCGACATGGTCGCTGCGGGTCAGCCCGCGCGAGGCCAGCAGGACGACGAGGAAGAGAGCGGTCATGGCGAAGCTGATGACGATCGCCGTCAAGACCAGCGCCTGCGGCAGCGGGTCGGCATAGCGCGAGATGTCGCCGCCGGCGGCGGGGTCGAGCACGGGCGGGGCGCCGACGCGCAGCCGGCCCATGCCGAAGATGAAGAGATTGACGGCATAGGAGAGCAGCGACAGACCGATGATGACCTGGAAGGTGCGCGGTCGCAGCAAGAGCCAGATGCCCGATCCCGCAAGGATGCCGATGGCGAGGGAGACGATCAGTTCCATCAGCTTTTCCCGCCGCTCGCTGTGTTGGCGCGGGCGGCGCCAGCACGATGGACGCGTAGCGACTGGTGCGCCAGCGCGATCAACACCAGCACGGTTGCGCCCAGCACCAGCGCGAACACGCCGAAATCAAAGAAGAGGGCGCTCGCCAGCGGCAGCTTGCCGAGCAGCGGCAGCTCGGCATAGGCGAAGGCCGAGGTCAGGAATGGCCGCCCGAAGGCGAAGGCGCCGGCGCCGGTCAAGGCAGCGACCAGCAGGCCGACGCCGATCCAGCGCACCGGCAGGATGCGCAGCCGGGCTTCGACCCAGCGAGCGCCGCCGGCCATGTATTGCAAGATGAAGGCGATCGCGAAGGTCAGCCCCGCGACGAAGCCGCCGCCCGGCAGGTCATGCCCGCGCATGAACAGGAACACCGCCATCATCGCGATCACGGGGAAGAGCAGGCGCATGATCAGGCCTGGCACCAGCAGGTAATGTGCCGTGATCGGATCCTTGCCGCTGCCCTGGATGTCGGCGTCGTAGAGGTTCTGGAACTGCTTCTGCTCTGGCAGCCCGATACTGTCGCGGGCCGGGCGGAAGCGGCGCAGCAATGCGTAGACCGTGATCGCCACCACGCCGAGCACGGCGATCTCGCCGAGCGTGTCGAAGCCGCGGAAATCGACGAGCAGCACGTTGACGACGTTGCGGCCGCCGCCCTCGGTATAGGCGCGCTCGAGGAAATTCCCGGAGATGCTGCCGGCGAGCGGCCAGGTCATCACCAGATAAGAGAGCCCGGCCAGCCCGGCGCCGCCGGAGATCGCGATGGCGAGGTCGCGGAAGCGGCGTAGCCTGGCGGAGAAGGCGCTTTCGGAGGCGATCCCCTCGATGCGCTTCGGCAGCCAGCGCAGGCCGAGCAGGAGCAGGACGGTGGTGACGATCTCGACCAGGAGCTGGGTCAAGGCGAGATCGGGAGCCGAGAACCAGGCGAAGGTCAGGCAGACCGCGAGCCCGGTGCCGCCGGTCAGGATCACCGCGGCGAGTCGGTGATATTTGGCCTGATAGGCGGCTCCGAGCGCGCAGGCGGCACCGACCACCCAGACCAGCATGAATTCGAGATCGGCTCCCTGCAGGCTGCCGGGCACCAGCGAGATCGGCCTCGTATAGAAGGACCAGAGCGCCAGCATGATGGTGACGCCGATCAGCAGGCGCATCTGCGGCTGCAGCCGGGCGGTGCTGACGATCTGCTCCAGGCCCTTGGCCCAGCGCCAGGACAGGAAGACGATCGCCCGCTCGAACAGGCGCTTGCCTTTCAACTCGCGCAGCAGCGGTGCGCCTTCGATGTTGCCGGAAAGATAGCGCAGCATCGAGAGATATATGACGATGCCACCCGCCGTCGCCACCAAGCTCATCAGCAGGGCGGGGGTGAAGCCGTGCCAGACGGCCAGGCTGTAGCTCGGCGTTTGTCCCCTCAGCACCGACTCGACCGCGACAGCGAGCACGCCGCCCACGGTCTGCGCCGGCACGATGCCGACCAGAAGGCAGATCAGCACCAGCAGGCCGACCGGCAGCAGCATCCAGATCACCGGGTCGTGCGGCTTGTGCGGCAGGTCGGTCGCGGGCGGACCGAAGAAGACCTGATGGATCAGCCGAAGCGAATAGCCGACGCTGAACATGCCGGCGACGGTCGCGATATAGGGCAGCAGATGGTCGAGCGCCGTGTCGACATGGTACTCGATGGTCTCGGTGAAGAACATTTCCTTCGAGAGAAAGCCGTTGAGCAGCGGCACGCCGGCCATCGAGGCCGCAGCGACCATGGCCAGCGTCGCCGTGATCGGCATGGCGCGGTAGAGCCCGCCGAGCCGGCGGACGTCGCGCGTTCCCGCCTCATGGTCGATGATCCCGGCCGCCATGAACAGCGAGGCCTTGAAGGTCGCATGGTTCATGATGTGGAAGATTGCCGCGACCGCGGCCAGCGGGCTGCCGAGCCCGAGCAGCAGGGTGATCAGGCCGAGATGGCTGATCGTCGAATAGGCGAGAAGCCCTTTCAGATCCTGCTGGAACAGCGCCAGGAAGGCGCCGATCACCAGCGTCGCGACGCCGACTGGCGCCAGCACCCAGAACCAGTATTCGTGTCCCGCCATCGCCGGCCATAGCCGCGCCAGCAGGAAGACCCCGGCCTTCACCATGGTGGCGGAATGCAGATAGGCCGAGACCGGCGTCGGCGCGGCCATGGCCCGCGGCAGCCAGAAATGGAAGGGGAACTGCGCGCTCTTGGTCAGGGCGCCGAGCGCGACCAGGATCAGCGCCGTGAGATAGAGCGGATGCGTGACGATCTTCGGGCCCGAGGCGAGCACGACATCGAGATCGTAGCTGCCGACGATATGGCCGAGCAGCAGCATGCCGGCGAGCAGGCATAGCCCGCCGGCGGCGGTGACGGTCAGGGCGATGCGGGCGCCGTCGCGGGCGCTCTGGCTATGGTGCCAATAGGCGATCAGCAGGAAGGAGAAGAGGCTGGTCAGTTCCCAGAACAGGACGATCTGGATCAGGTTTCCGCTCAGCACGACGCCGAGCATCGCGCCCATGAAGGCGAGCAGGAACGAGAAGAAGCGCGGCACCGGATCGTCCGGCGACATGTAATAGCGCGCATAGAGCACGACGAGCAGGCCGATCCCGGCGATCAGGATGACGAAGAGCCAAGCCAGTCCGTCGAGGCGCAGGACGAAGTTGAGGCCGTATTCCGGCAGCCATTCGAACTGTGCCCGCAGGGCGGCGGGTTCGGCCACTTTCGGCCACAGGATCCCGGCGATGGTCAGGATGCCGACAGTGATCAGCCCGGCGAGCCAGGCTTCGGCATTGCGGGCATTGGCGGGAAGGAGCGCCGCGAGCAGGCTGCCCAGGAAAGGCAGGGCGACGATCAGGCTCAGGAGTAAGGCGTCGTCCGCCATGATGGATGAGGGATCCTTCCAGTTGGACTGCCGCAGAACTCCAGCCTTGCCCGATTCCGTCCATTATGGTTGACTCAGCCAGCCGAAGGCAATGGGCGAACGTCATGAATTTACGTCCTGAACTATGCCGCGCCGCGCGTGGGCTGCTGAATTGGACGCAGGATCAGCTCGCTGCCACCGCCGGCGTTTCGCGCAGCACCGTCCGCGATTTCGAGCGCGAGCGTCACGAGCTTCAGCGCGCCTCGGAAGCCCTGGTCCTTGCGGCTTTCGAGCAGGCCGGCGTTCGCTTTCTTCCGGACGGTCGCGAAGGGCCGGGAGTGCGGCTGTGCCGGACCTCGGGGCGCGGTTGAGGTTGAGGTTGAGGTCGGGGTCGCTGGGCAGGTAGCGCCGAAGGTCGGGCGGCACGGGTTGCCGCGGTCATCGGGCGCAGCGCCGGAGTGGCATGGCTGCAGGCCTCAGGCGAGAAGGCTTCAGGCCAGGGGCACCGTCCCCGAAATGCCGCCATCGACGCGCAGGAGGCGCAGCCAGCGCGGCTTGCCGCGCGGATCGAGCCAGCCGATGCGCTGGCCCGCCGAGAGCCCGAGCAGGGCGGTGCCGACCTGGCTCAGCACCGAAACCAGGCCGACTGCGGCGCTGCTGCGCCCGGCGACGAGCACGATGTCGCGCACCGCACCGCTGCGCTCCTCGAGATATTGCCCGCCGATGTTCAGTCGCAGGCAGTCCCGCGGTGCCCGCGCGGCTTCGACCACCTGGGCCCGGTGCAGTTCGTCGGCGAGCCTGGTCGCGGCCGTGTAGCGGCCGCTTGCCATGGCCTTTTCGATGAGGCCTGAGAGGATTGCGAGGTCCTCATGCGTGATGATGATCTGCGGAAGCGGGGTCACCTTTGCCTTTCATCGGGTCTGCGGGCCCATTTTGGGATTGAATGGTGCGGGCGGGCCGTGGCGAGGGCCCGCCCGTGCGTCATGGCTGCATTCGGCTGGGAGCGCCGTCAGCGCCCGAGCTTCTTGACGGGCAGCGGCTGCTTGCTGAGTTCGGCGATCGAGGACGCCGTCTGGGCAGCGGGCTTCTGCTGCTTCGGTTTCTTGGCTTCGCGGTTGCCTTTGCGCTTGTTGCTCATGGTCCTGGTTTCCTGATGGCGCGCAGCCGCGGGCGGCGCGCATCTCGGCGCGGCCGCAAGAAGGGCGGGCTGCAGAATGAAAGAGCTTGGCCCGATAGGGCGGCAGCGACCGAGCGCCCGGCATGTGCCGGTCGCCTGTCATGCCTGCGGGCGATGCTGGATCTCCCTGGCTCGTCGCTCGGGGCCGAAGGCCGCCGCGCCGAACCAGGGCTAGGGGCGTGCGAGGCGCGAAGCTGTGCAGAAGACCCCGGCTGGGGGATGATTTCCGATCATGGCAAAGCCAGCATCGGCCGAAAGTATTAGGAAGTCAAATATCACCAGATGCGGCCCAAAGAATCGAATTTGATGGAAATAATATTTTCCGAATAATCCGATTTTGGTGCCTTTTTTAGTCGATCTGAAAATAAATTACCCTGTAAAATCCAGGTATTGCTTACAAGATTTGGTGTAGAAGCGCGCGGTCGTCGTGCGCTCCGAAGGGCCGTATCGCTGTCCGGACGCTGTGGCCTGCCGCAACGAGGATTGGCCGGACGGGATTGCCACCGTCCGGCCAGTCTTCTTCGGGCCGATGCTCTCACATGGCGCTGGAGCGCCCTTCCGCATCCGCCGGGACGTTCGGCGTCTTAGTCGGCCAGAGCCGGTTCGGCCGCGCGCTTGGCGACGTCCGGCGTGGCCGCGAAGCTCAGCGCACGGTCGCCGGCCTCGTCGCGGATCCGCGTCGGCAGGCCCATCCGGTCGAGCAGGCCGAGGAAGGGCCGCGGCGGCAGCTCCTCGACATTGACCATGCCGCGCACATCCCACTCGCCGCTGGCGATCAGCATCGCGGCGGCGACCGCCGGCACGCCGGCGGTGTAGGAGATGCCCTGGCTGCCGACCTCGGCATAGGCCTCCTCGTGGTCGGCGACGTTGTAGATGAAGACCTCGCGCGCCTTGCCGTCCTTCTCGCCCTTCACCAGGTCGCCGATACAGGTCTTGCCGGTATAGTTAGGCGCCAGCGAGGACGGGTCGGGCAGTACGGCCTTGACCACCTTGAGCGGCACGATCTCCTGGCCCTCGGCGGTGCGGATCGGCTGCTCGGAGAGCAGGCCGAGATTGTTCAGCACGGTGAAGACCGTGATGTAGCGCTCGCCGAAGCCCATCCAGAAGCGGATGTCCGGCACGTCGAGATTGCGCGACAGCGAATGGATCTCGTCATGGCCGGTCAGGTAGGTCGGGCGCGTGCCGACGACGGGCAGGTCCCAGTCCTTGCGGACCTCGAACATCTTGTTCGAGGTCCACTGGCGGTTCTGCCAGGACCAGACCGTGCCGGTGAACTCGCGGAAATTGATCTCCGGATCGAAGTTCGTCGCGAAATAGCGGCCATGGTCGCCGCCATTGACGTCGATGATGTCGATCGAGTCGATCTTGTCGAAATACTCGTCCTTGGCGAGGCGCGCATAGGCGTTGACCACGCCGGGGTCGAAGCCGGCGCCGAGGATGGCGGTGATGCCGGCCTTGGCGCATTCCTCGCGGCGCTTCCACTCGTAATTGCCGTACCAGGGCGGCGTCTCGCAGATCTTCAGCGGCTCCTCGTGGATCGCGGTGTCGATATAGGCGACGCCGGTCTGGATGCAGGCCGAAAGCACCGACATGTTCAGGAAGGCCGAGCCGACATTGATCACGATCCCGGCCCGGGTCTTGGCGATCAGCGCCTTGGTCGCCTCGATGTCGAGTGCGTCGAGCTGATGGGCCGCGATCTCGCCCTTGGTCTTGAGCGTGCCCTTCTGCTTGACCGAGGCGACGATCGCCTCGCATTTCGCCAGGGTGCGCGAGGCGATATGGATGTCGCCGAGCACGTCGTTGTTCTGGGCGCATTTATGGGCCACCACCTGGCCTACGCCGCCGCCGCCGATGATCAGGACATTCTTCTTCTGCATTTCGGGCCTGAGCCTCCTTTGTTCGTGTTGTCTGTGGCGTTGCGTGGCGGGCCTCAGGAGAGGCTCGCCTTGAAGTCGTCGAAGGTGAAGTCGCGAACCTTGCGGATGCTGCCGTCGAGCTCACGCACCGCGATCGCCGGCATCTGGACGCCGTTGAACCAGTTCTTCTTCACCATGGTGTAGCCGGCGGCATCCTGGATCGAGATCCGGTCGCCGGGCTTGAGCGCATGCTCGAAATGGAACTCGCCGAAAATGTCGCCGGCGAGGCAGGATTTGCCGCAGATCATGCTGCGATGCGGGCCGGCATCCGGCGCGATCTTGGCGGTCTGCCGGTAGATCAGCAGATCGAGCATATGCGCCTCGATCGAGCTGTCGACGATCGCGAGATGCTTGCCGTTGAAGAGCGTGTCGAGCACCGTGACCTCTAGGGTGGTGCTCTTGGTGACCGCCGCCTCGCCGGGCTCGAGATAGACCTGCACGCCATAGCGCTGCGAGAAGCTCTTCAGCCGGTCGCAGAAGGCGTCGAGCGCATAGCCCTCGGCGGTGAAGTGGATGCCGCCGCCCAGGCTCACCCAGTTGACCTGCTTGAGCAATCCGCCGAATTTCTCCTCGATCTGGGTCAGGATCGCGTCGAAGCGGGCGAAATCGGCATTCTCGCAGTTATTGTGGATCATGAAGCCGTCGAGCCGGCCGATGATCGCCGCGACCTTTTCGACGTCCCATTCGCCGAGGCGGCTGAACGGCCGGGCCGGGTCCGCGAGGTCGAAGCCCGAGGCGCTGATCTGCGGATTGAGCCGCAGGCCACGGCTCGTCGCGGCGGTCTTGTCGGCGAAGCGCTCGAACTGGCTGATCGAGTTGAAGATGATCTTGTCCGAGTTGGCGAGCACCTCGTCGATCTCGTGGTCGGCATAGGCGACGCTGTAGGCATGCGTCTCGCCGCCGAAGGTCTCGCGGCCGAGCCTGACCTCGTTGAGCGAGGACGAGGTGGTGCCGTCCATATATTCGCGCATCAGGTCGAACACTGACCAGGTCGCGAAGCACTTCAATGCCAGCAGCACCTTGGCGCCCGACTGCGTGCGGACGCGCTCGATCGTCCGCAGATTGCGCAGCAAGCCTGCCTTGTCGATCAGGTAGTAAGGGGTCTGGATCATCGATGCGTCGTGCCTGTCGAAAGCGGGGCGGCCGCCGGGCCGCCGTGATACGCGCCGTCGTTGCAGCGCCCGGCACGGCGCGGAGCGCCGGGGGAGATGCGATTGCGCAAAGGGTATGCGGTTCGTGGCCGCCTGCGGAAAAGGCGGCCGGGCGATAGCGGCTTCGTCTCTGCGAGCGCCGCTTCCGCGTGCTAGATCAGTGCTTTCGCGCTGTTGTTCCGGCTCTTCTTCTCGGCGTGGCGCCTTGCGGCGGCGTGCGCCGCGAGGCCGGCGCGACTACCGATACAGGTCGCCTCGGTCAGCGCCGTCAAGGCGCTTGCCGCAAAGGTTTCTTCCTTTTGGGAGGCGTTCAGTAAAACTGAGCCCATCCCCAATTGGAAGGGGGCGTCGTGAGACATTCCATCCTCTCCAACCAGCAGATGTAGCCTGCATCGGGCAAGGCACCATCTTATAGCGCCGTGTCCGGAAAAATCAACCGCGGCGCGGTTCTGGCCGTTTTCAGGCTGGCTCGCCGGGTATGCGGTCATGCCGAATGGTTCGGTATGACTGCATTCTGCCTTGTCGTTTCGTGCCGGGCGGATGTTCCTCGATAGACTTGAGGAAAGCTTGCCGGTTGCTGCTTTTCGGCCTCCGGGAGCGCTCCGGTCCCGGGAGTCCGCTTGGTTCAGCCTGCCGGTTTCGTGCCGCCGAGGCCGATGTGCGCCTGCGCCGCCAGGATGAGGGCCTTCAGCTCGGCTTCGTCGACCAGCCCGGCTGCGTCCTCGACGGAGAACCAGGAGCGCCGGCGCTGGCGCTTCTCCGGCCAACGCTGGAGTTCCGCCAGGACGTCGAGGGGGAACACATCGACCCGGCACAGCACGGATGTGCCGCGCCGCCGGCGCTTGCGGTAATGATAGGAGCCGAGGGCGGCGGCGTCGGCCTGCCCGATCAGCCCGGCTTCCTCATAAGCTTCACGCGCCGCTGCTTCGCGGGCCGTCTTGCCGCGCATCGGCCAGCCCTTTGGGAGGACCCAGCGGCCGGTATCGCGCGAGGTGATCAGCATGACATCGAGGCTTCCCGTCTGCGAGAGGCGATGGGGGAGCGCGGCATACTGGATGCGGATGGGTTCTCCGGGCCCTTGGCCGTCATTGTCGGCATAGGTCGCCTCGTGAGCGATCTTCCGTCCGAAAACGGTGCGATCGGCAATCCGCACGTCCTTGTCCTCCTGGGTTCGAAAAAATCCGCTGGTCGGTTGAATGGGGAAGCCGCCGCCGGCCGTGTCTCCGGCGGCGGGAGGTGTCAGGTGCTTACGCCGGTCCTGCTGTCAGGCGCGCGCCTTGTCGGGACCGGCGGTCTGCTCCGCCGTCAGGCGCAGGAGCTCGCTCGCTTCCTCGGGAGTGGCGACGTCGCGCAAGCCCTGAAGCAGGCGCGGCTCGCGCAGCATCTTGCAGAACTTGGAAAGCGTGCCCAGAAAGTCGTCCATCGCCTCGGCCGGCCAGATCACGGCAAGCACGAGGTCGACAGGGTCGCCATCGGCCGCGCCGAAATCGACCGATTGCTCCAGGCGCATCAGAGCGATCCTCGGCGCGGCCAGCGTGTTCGAGCGCGCATGCGGCAGCGCGACGCCGCGGCCCAGGCCGGTCGAGCCGAGCTGCTCACGCGCCAGGAGCGCCTGGAGCACCGCCTTGCGGCAAGCATCCTCGCCCGGGCAGAGCAGCTCCGATGCCGCCTCGATGGCGGCTTGCTTGTTCGCGGCGGACAGGTCGAGCGCGATGTCTTCTGCCCGGAGGAATGTTGCGATGTTCACTGCCGTTTCCATGGGGGCGACCCTCGCCCGTGAAGGGCGGACTATACGCATTCTCGCCGAAAAAGGCGCTGCGTGCTCGGATTGCTGTCGAAAAGCCTGACCGCCGGGCGAGGCCGTGATATTCGCCTCAGGGCTGGGCGCTTGCGGGACGATGTGTCGTCCCATGGATATCGTATAGCCGAAAATTGATCATGGCGCGTTATGATTAGTATGGTTGACTGGGAAGTCAAGCGTGGTGCTACATTTCGCCGAATTCGCGGATTTTCCTAAGGCCCGGGCGCACGCTGTCGGGAAGACATGAGCTTGTCGGGTGGTGGTCAGATCGGGCCACCTGAGCCGGTCCGTGATGCTTTCATCGGCAATGGAGCGTCTTCACGCAGCATTACGGATAAAGGGCGCGGTAGCGCCGGCTGCGCCGCGCTTCCGCCCGGCCGGTGCGGCGTCGTGGCCCGGACTGCGACGCCCTGTCGTGTTGGGAGAAACAATCATCTTTGATATATATTAAATGCCCTTGACGATTCCGGCCTGCCTGTGCGGCATTGTTGTCGGACCGGCGCGGATCGGGTTCGTGGACTCGATGTCGCAGATTGCATCGACATGCGTGTAGCGAGCCGAAGGACGATCGCCGATGATCTCCCAGTTGACGATTCCGGAAAGACGGCTGGCGCTCACCATACTGGTCGCGCTGGCGCTGGGCGGCCTCCTTCTCACCATTGCCGGTCAGGGCGACCCGATCGGTGTGCACGGCCTGATGTTCCTGATCGCCGGGGCCGGGGGCGCCTTCCTGGTCATAGCCGGCTATCTAGCGCCTGAACCGGGGCCCGAGCGGCTGCAGCATTATTATGACGAGCCGACCAAGTTCGGGATCATCATGGCGATGATCTGGGCCGTGATCGGCCTGTTCGTCGGCGACTGGGTCGCCTGGCTCCTGGTCTATCCCGAGCTGACCTTCGATGCCGGCTGGGCGAGCTTCGGCCGCATCCGGCCGATCCACACCACCGGCGTGATCTTCGGATTCGGCGGCAATGCGCTGATCGCGACCTCATTCTACGTGGTGCAACGGACTTCGCGGGCGCGCCTGCCTGACCAGCTAAGCCCCTGGTTCGTGCTGCTGGGCTATAATCTCTTCTGCCTGATCGCCGTCAGCGGCTACATGATGGGCATCACCCAGTCGAAGGAATATGCCGAGCCGGAATGGTATGCCGATATCTGGCTGGTGATCGTCTGGGTCACCTATTTCATCCTCTATGTCAGGACGCTCGCCCGCCGCAAGGAGCCGCATATCTACGTCTCCAACTGGTATTACATGGCGTTCATCCTGGTCGTGGCGATCCTCCATATCGTCAACAACCTCGCCATGCCGATCTCGCTCGGCCAGGCGAAGAGCTATTCCGCCTTCTCCGGCGTCCAGGATGCGATGACGCAATGGTGGTACGGCCACAACGCCGTCGCCTTCTTCCTGACGGCCGGCTTCCTCGGCATGATGTATTACTATCTGCCGAAGCGCGCCGACCGGCCGATCTACTCCTACCGGATGTCGATCATCAGCTTCTGGGGCATTACCTTCTTCTACATGTGGGCGGGTTCGCACCATCTGCACTACACAGCGCTGCCGCAATGGGTGCAGAGTCTGGGCGTGACCTTCTCGGTGATGTTGCTCGTCCCGTCCTGGGCTTCGGCGGGTAATGCGCTGCTGACCCTGAACGGCGCCTGGGACCGGGTGCGCGACGACGCGACCTTGCGTTTCATGATGGTCGCCGCCGTGTTCTACGGCCTCTCGACCTTCGAAGGCTCGTTCATGGCGATCCGCCAGGTCAACGCGCTCTCGCACTACACCGACTGGACGGTCGGCCACGTCCATGCCGGCGCGCTCGGCTGGGTCGCGATGATCACCTTCGGCGCGATCTACGCCACCGTGCCCTGGCTCTGGAAGCGCAAGGCGATGTATTCGGCCGGGCTGGTCGAGGTGCATTTCTGGCTCGCCCTCGCCGGCACCGTCATCTACGTCTTCTCGATGTGGAATTCCGGCATCATCCAGGGGTTGATGTGGCGGACCTATAATGAAAGCGGCACGCTGGCCTATTCCTTCCTCGATTCGCTCGTGGCGATGCGGCCCTATTACATCGCCCGCGCGATCGGCGGCCTGCTCTTCCTGATCGGCGCGCTCGTCGGCTGCTATAATATCTGGATGACGATCCGGGCGGCCCATCTGCATGATCCGGCCGCGGACAGTTCGGTGCCGGTTCCGGCCCCGGCCCTTCAGCCCGGGGAGTGAGGCGATGTTTGGTCTGCACTATCGTCTCGAACGCAAGACGCTCGGCTTCGTGCTGGCGGTGATCGGCGTCGCCAGCATTGGCGGCCTCGTCGAGATCGCGCCGCTCTTCACCATCAACCAGACGGTCGAGGACGCGCCCGACATGCGCGTCTACACGCCGCTGGAGGTGGCCGGCCGCAACATCTACATCCGCGAGGGCTGCTATGCCTGCCATTCGCAGATGATCCGGACCCTGCGCGACGAGGTCGAGCGCTACGGGCCCTATTCGCTCGCCGTCGAGTCCAAATACGACCATCCGATGCTCTGGGGCTCGAAGCGCACCGGACCGGACCTCGCCCGCAATGGCGGCAAGTATTCGGACGCCTGGCATGTCGCGCATCTCAACAATCCGCGCGATGTGGTCCCCGTCTCGATCATGCCGGCCTATTCATGGTTCCTGCGCACGCCGCTGCGGACCGACGATCTCGGCAAGCATCTGCGTTCGCTGCGCGCCGTCGGCGTGCCCTATACCGACGAGATGATCGCCAACGCCCCGGCCGACGCCTATGGCCAGGCCGCGCCGGACTCGCCTTTCGCCGAGGGCGTGACCAAGCGCTATGGCGAGGCGACCACGGTGCGTGCCTTCGATGGCAAGCCCAATGAGCTCACCGAGATGGACGCGATGGTCGCCTATCTCCAGATCCTCGGTCGCCTGACCGACGCAGCCCACAAGCCGGCCGTCGCGATGGAAGCCGAACCGGCAGCGGCCAAGTCGGCGGAAGCCAGGCCCTCAGGAGGCAAGCCATGAGCCTCGCCCATGAAACGACCGTCTGGTTCTCGAAATCCTACGGGTTGTTCTACCTGATCGGTCTCTCGATCGCCGTCCTGGTCTACACCTATTGGCCGTCGAACAAGCAGCATTTCGACAAGGCCGCCGATTCCATCCTGCGCGACGAGGACCGGCCATGGCGGTAGAGGAACGCGATCCTCACAGCGGCTTCATGACCACCGGTCATGAATGGAGCGGCATCAAGGAGCTGAACACGCCGGTCCCCCGGGCCGTGTACTTCTTCCTGATTGCGACCTTCGTCTTTTCGCTCGGCTATTGGCTCTTGATGCCGACCTGGCCGACCGGCGCAAGCTTCACCAAGGGCCTGCTCGGCGCCGATGATCGCAAGAGCATCGCGCGCTCGCTGGAGCAGGCCGAGCAGGCGCGCGCCTGGAGCAAGAAGATCGAGAGCGCCGACTTCGCCGCGATCCAGGCCGATCCGGCCCTGATGACGATCGTGCGCCAGAGCGGGCGCACCCTGTTCGGCGACAATTGCGCCGTCTGCCACGGCATCGACGCCAAGGGCAGCAAGGGCTTCCCCGATCTTACGGCCGCCTCGACCCTCTGGGGTGGCACGCCCGAGGCGCTGATGGAGACGATCCGGGTCGGGATCAATTCCGGTCATGGCGAGAGCCGCAGCGCCCAGATGCTCGCCTTCGGCCGCGACGGCATGATTCCGCGCGCCGATGTCGAGAACGTCACCGCCTTCGTCCAGTCGCTATCGGCGGCGCCGGGCAGCATCGACAAGGCCAGGGTCGAGGCCGGCAAGGCGATCTATGCCGTCAACTGTGCCGCCTGCCATGGCGATGAGGGCAAGGGCAATGCCGAGCTCGGCGCACCGGACCTGACCGACAAGGCCTGGATCTATGGCGGCGACACGCAGTCGATCTTCAACTCGGTCTGGCATGGCCGGCAGGGCCAGATGCCGGCCTGGGAGAACCGGCTGTCGCCGGTCGATCGCAAGATCCTGGCGCTCTACCTCGCCGACCTCAGGAAACCGAGGCCATGAGCGAGATCGCGACCAGCCAGCGGGTCCGGCGCGGCAGGCTCGCCATCGGCCTGGCGATTGGCGGCGGCCTGCTGCTGCTCGCCGGCGCCAACTGGCATCTCGTCCATGTCGCGATCTCGTCCCAGCCCGATTGCGTGCCCCATCTCCGGCAGGGCGAAGGCGAGGTCCGGCCGGGCGCCTACAGCGCCGCCCGCTCGGCCTGTCAGTCGAGGTGAGCGCAATGACGCCTGGAGCATTTTCGAGCGAAGTCGGCATCAGCCCGCAACGAGGCGAACCATGATCATCCCGGCAGTCGTCCCTCCGCTCCCGCGCGAGAACAAATGGAGCCGCGGCCTGCCGGCCTCTGCCGCCCTGGATTGGCTGCGGGCCGGCTGGCAGGACATCGTCGACAACCCGGTGCCGAGCTTGAGCTACGGGCTCCTGGTCTTCCTGGTCTCGCTCGCCGTCGTCGCCTGCTTCTTTTCCTTCGGCTGGGACTACATCCTGTTCCCGGCCCTGGCCGGGTTCATGGTCGTCGGCCCGCTCTTCGCCATCGGGCTCTATGAGAAGAGCCGCCGCCATGCGAAGGGCGAGCGCATCGGCCTCGGCCGCATGCTCTTCGTCAAGCCGGCCTCGGGCGGGCAGGTGCTGTTCACCGGTGTCCTGCTCTGCCTGCTGATGCTGCTCTGGATGCGGGCGGCGGTGCTGATCTATGCGCTGTTCTTCGGCCTGCGTCCGTTCCCCGGGCTCGACCATATCGCCGCGATGCTGTTCACGACACCGATCGGGCTCGCCATGCTGCTGGTCGGAGGCGCTGTGGGTGGCCTGTTCGCCGCCTTTTCCTTCGCGATCAGCGTCTTTTCCGTCCCGATGCAGCTCGACAAACGGGTCGACGCGCTGACGGCTATGGGCAAGAGCACCGCGCTGGTCTGGAACAATCTGCCGGTGATGCTGGCCTGGGGTGCGCTGGTGCTCGGCCTGTTCCTGCTCAGCCTGGCTACGGGCCTGCTCGGCCTGATCGTCGTGTTCCCGCTTCTGGGGCATGGCACCTGGTACGCCTATCGCGCCATCGCCACCGAGGCTGACGCGAGCTGACGGGATGGGGCGCGCCGCCTTTCGGCGGCCGGCCTGCCGTTTCGGAGTCGATGATGAGTTGCTGTGCGCCCGGCGCCGACAGCCCGACGGTGGATCACCGGCTGACCGCCGACGAGATCATGCTGGCCAGCCGCGAGGTCGGCGGCGGGGCGCGCCAGACCGATCTTTCCGTCCCCGGCATCCATTGCGGCGGCTGCATCGCCACGATCGAAAAGGCGCTTTCGGCGCTGCCGGGCGTCGAGCGGGCCAGGGTCAACCTCTCGACCAAGCGGGTCGCGATCCGCTGGCGCGGCGAGGTGCCGCCGGCCCTCGCCGAGACGCTGGCCGCCGTGGGCTATGACGCGCATCTCGCCGATTTCGCCGAGTCCGGCACGGATGCGGCGCTCTCCGAGCTGATCCGATCGCTCGCGGTCGCCGGCTTCGCCGCCAGCAACATCATGCTGCTCTCGGTCTCCGTCTGGTCCGGCGCCGAGCCGGCGACGCGCGACCTGTTCCACTGGATCTCGGCGCTGATCGCCCTGCCGGCGCTGGCCTATTCCGGCCGCGTCTTCTTCCGCTCCGCCTGGGGCGCCCTGCGCAAGGGCCGCACCAATATGGACGTGCCGATCTCGATCGGCGTCTCGCTCGCCTTCGCGCTCAGCCTCTATGAGACGGTGCATGGTGGCCCGCACGCCTATTTCGATGCCGCGATCTCGCTGCTCTTCTTCCTGCTGATCGGCCGCACGCTGGACCATGTCATGCGCGAGCGGGCTCGCACCGCGGTCAAGGGGCTCGCCCGGCTCGCGGCCCGCGGCGCCCTCGTCATCGGCGCGGACGGCAGCGGGACCTATCTGCCGGTCGCCGAGATCGAGCCCGGCATGACGATCCTGCTCGCCGCCGGCGAGCGTGTGCCGGTCGATGCCCGCGTGCTCGAAGGTGCTTCCGAACTCGACTGCTCGCTGGTTTCGGGCGAGAGCCTGCCGCAGCCCGCAAGAGTTGGACAGGCGCTGCAGGCCGGCACGCTCAATCTGACGCGCCCACTGACGATCACTGCGACCGCGGCGGCGCGCGATTCCTTCCTGGCCGAGATGATGCGAATGATGGAGGCGGCCGAGGAGGGGCGCTCGCTTTATCGGCGCATCGCCGATCGGGCGGCGCGGCTCTATGCGCCGGTGATCCATCTCACCGCCTTCCTGACCTTCCTCGGCTGGATGGCGGCGACCGGAGACGCCCATCGCGCAATCACTGTCGCCATCGCCGTGCTGATCGTCACCTGCCCCTGCGCGCTCGGCCTGGCCGTGCCGATGGTCCAGATCATGGCGGCGCGGCGGTTGTTCGAGAAAGGCATCATGGTCCGCGATGGTGCGGCTATGGAGCGCCTCGCCGAGATCGACCATGTCGTCTTCGACAAGACGGGCACGCTGACCGAGGGCAATCCGCGCCTGCTCGATGCGCAGGCCCACGACTCTAACATCCTGGCAATGGCGGCAGCGCTTGCTGCCCATTCCCGTCATCCCTATTCGCGCGCTCTGATCGCTGCAGCGGCCGGGCTCGGGCGCCCTGCCGATGGCATCGTCTTCTCCGAGGTTGCCGAGCAGCCGGGGGCTGGGCTCGAGGCGCAGGCCGGCGGCTCGCTCTATCGCCTCGGGCGGCCGGAATGGGCGCTCGGCTCCGCCGCCGCGCCGGAGGCTGTGGCGAGCGAAGCTCGCGTCGTGCTCAGCCGGGATGGAAAGGCACTGGCGAGCTTCGACTTCGACGACCGGCTCAGGGCCGATGCGCGCGAGGCGATAGCGGCGCTCTCGACCGCCGGGCTTGCGGTCGAGATCCTCTCCGGCGATCGCGAGGAGCCGGTGCGTCGGCTCGCTGCCGCCCTCGGTCTGCCGCATGGTGCAAGGGTCTCGCCCGGCGGCAAGCTGGCCCATATCGAGGCCGCCGCAGCCAGCGGGCACAAGGTGCTGATGGTCGGCGACGGGCTCAACGATGCGCCGGCGCTGGCCCGCGCCCATGCTTCGATGGCGCCGGCGACGGCGGCCGATATTGGCCGCAACGCCGCCGATTTCGTCTTCCTGCGCGAGAGCCTGCTCGCCGTGCCGCAGGCGCTCGCCGTGGCGCGCGAGGCGGGCAGGCTGGTGCGGCAGAACCTCTTCCTCGCGGTCGCCTATAATGCGATCGCGATTCCGATCGCGGTGCTCGGCTATGTCACGCCGCTGGTCGCGGCGGTGACGATGTCGCTGTCCTCGCTGCTGGTGATCGGAAACGCACTGCGCTTGGGACGGCACGCCGCCAGCGGGCTCGCCAAAGCGCCGCTGGCGCGGAAGCCGGCAGGAGCCCCCGCCATGGCCTTGCGATGATGGATTTCTTCTACCTGATCCCGATCGCCATCGCGCTCGGTGTCGTCGGGCTCGGTGCCTTCATGTGGTCGCTGCGCAGCGGTCAATACGAGGATCTGGACGGTGCGGCGGCACGGATCCTGCTCGAGGACGAGGCACTTCCACCGGCGGAAACGGTCTCCGGCGAGGGCAGCGCTGCGGATGGCGCTGCGCCGGAGACGGATTCTATCTCAGGCCCGCGCCGGCCCGAAGCGCCTCCTCGGCCTCGTTGAGGCGCAGGGCCAGCGGCATGGCCGCGGCGGCGGTGGTCGCAGGTTCGAGGGCGCGCAGGACGAGCGCGCCGACATGCTCGGAAAGTTCCGACAGGCTCGCGGCCGCGTGAAAGGGCAGGACCTCCAAGGTCGCTTCCATGAAGACCTCGCAGGCGTCCCGGACATGCTGCGGCTGCAGAGCCGGGAAGCTCTGATGCAGCGCGACGATGCCGCCGCCGTGGTCGCCGGTCTGTTCGAGCAGCGCGCCCAGGAAGTGAGCGAAATCCCGCTCGAACTCTTCCCAGCGATTGCCGATGACTATGTCGAGCCCGTTGCGAAGCCCGGCATGACGGCGCAGGCGCTCGCTCAGCGACTGGACGATCTCGTGCAGGATCTCGTCATCGACGAAGATCGACGGGTCCAGCACCAGCGCCGCCATGCCGCGTATCCTCTGCCTGCGAGTGGTCCTGACACCGCGAGTGGCAAATAAGATTTATTTATAATAGATCTTATTTGTCGTGGCTACCGCGTCTCTCGATTGGTCGGCACGGCTGCTATTCGCCTGAGGGAGCGATCCGGTTTGGTCAGGACGCGGCTTGTGCGGCCCGCCGCCGCGCCGGCTTGGCCGCCATGGGCTGCGCCGGTGCCGCGAGGCCGAAATCCTCGGGCTTCAGCACGAGGTCGGCCAGCGTATAGCGATCCAGCGTCGTGACGAAGGCGGCGAGCGCCTCGCCGAGCACGCCACGCAGCCGGCAGCGTGGCGTCACGAGACAGCGATTATCCGCGCCGAAACATTCGACCAGGGCGAAGTCCGGCTCGGTCACACGCAGCACTGCCCCTATGCCGATCTCGCCGGGTGGCCTCGCCAGCGTCAGGCCGCCGGTGCGCCCGCGGATCGATTTGAGGAAGCCGGCATGCACCAGAAGATTCGCGACCTTCATCAGATGCGCGCGGGAAATCCCATAGACGGCGGCGGTTTCCTCGATCGTCACCAGCGTCCCGTCCCGGGTCGCCGCATACATCAGGACGCGCAGGGAATAGTCGGAAAAATTTGTCAGGCGCATTGCGGCTTCCGGCGTTGTCGCGGGCGGCACTCGGATCTCGGCGGAAGATGTAGCGCTGTGGCATCTTTCGCAACCGCCTTGCGACACTCCGCCCGCTGGCCGCTGGGGCCCAACAGCGCGCGGTCAGGCTCGCCGGCCTCGCATTCTAGGCCGTCGCGGGCACGCCGGCCCGGGCTGGCAGGTGCAGCGCCTTGTCTCCGATGTTGAGCCCGATCTGCAGGCTGTCAGCGACGCGACGCGCCCGCCCGGTGAAGAGCGCGGCGGCAGGGCCGGCGCAATGCGTGTTGACGACCCTCTCGAACAGCGCGAGCCAGCGCTCGAAATGCTCCGTCCGCAATCCGAGGCCGAAATGCGCGGTGTGCGGCTTGCCGGCATAGCGCCCGCTCATCAGCGTCAGCGAGGACCAGAAATCGACCAGGGTTGCGAGATGCGCGTCCCAGCCATCACCGATGCGCTCCTCGAAGATCGGGCCGAGCATCGCGTCCTGCCTGACGAGGCCGTAGAAATCGTGCACGACCCGTTCGATCAGAGCCTCGGAGACTTGCTGCGGCAGGGGCGGGGCCAAGAAGGGGTCTCTTTTAAGATTCATTTGAGATGATGCTTATAGCTGTTTGGGGGCCGTCTGTAAATCCTATGGGCGCTTAGCCGGCCGGACCCGGCAGTTGCGACCTTGCGTCGAGGTGACAGCGGCGGCGTGCAACAATATACAGTCAATCATCCGTATTGCCTTACCCGTCATCCGAACCCGATGCGAAGCCGATGGTCGACTGGACGCCGGATCTGACGCGCAGTGACAAGCCGCGCTATCTCGCCATTGCCGAGGCGATCGCCGAGGATATCGGCAATGGCCGGCTTGCCGCCGGCGATCGCCTCCCGCCCCAGCGCCAGCTGGCGGCGCGTCTTGCGATGGATTTCACCACCGTGGCGCGTGGCTATGTCGAAGCCCAGCGCCGCGGCCTGGTGGCCTCGCGCGTCGGCCAGGGCACCTTCGTCAAGGCACCTGCCCAGGCACGCCGGGCGGTGCCGGAGCTGGTCGATCTCTCGATGAACCTGCCGCCGGAGCCCGAGGATCCGGCCCTGATCGCCCGGATGCGCGCAGCACTGGTCGAGGTCGGGGGCGATCTGGTCTCGCTGCTGCGCTATCAGGGTTTTGGCGGTTCGCGGTCCGACAAGGCGGCCGCCGCCCTCTGGCTCGCTCGGCGCGGACTCACCCCTGGGTTCGAGCGTCTGTTCGTCGTGCCGGGCGCCCATTCGGCCTTGCTCGGCATCCTCAATGTGGTGGCGCGGCCGGGCGATGTCGTGCTCACGGAAGCGCTGACCTATCCCGGAATCCGGGCGATCGCGGCCCAGCTCGGAATCCGCTTGCTCGGCCTCGCCATGGACGGCGACGGCATCGTGCCCGCCGCCTTCGCCGAAGCCTGCGAGAAATTCCGGGCGAAGGCGCTCTGTCTCAACCCTGTCCTGCACAATCCGACGACGCTGACGGTGCCGCAGGCACGCCGTGTCGAACTTGTTGCGATCGCCCGCCAGCATGGCGTCGCGATCATCGAGGACGATGCCTATGGCTTCGTTCCGGCCGCGCCGCCGCCGCCTTTCGCCGCGCTGGCGCCGGAACTGAGCTGGCATGTCGCGGGCCTGTCGAAATGCATCGGCGCGGGCTTGCGCATCGCCTATGTCGTGGCGCCCGATGCGCGCTCAGGCTGGCCCTTCGCAGCGGCCCTGCGCGCTGCCAGCGTCATGGCCTCGCCGCTGACGGCGGCGATCGCGACGCGCTGGGTCGAGGACGGTACCGCCGATGCGATCCTGCGCTTCGTCCGGACCGAAGCCAGCGCCCGCCAGCGGCTCGCCGCGCAGATCCTGGCTCCGGGCAGCTATCGGGCCGATCCGCTGAGCTTCAATCTCTGGCTTGAACTGCCCGCGCCCTGGACCCGCTCGGCCTTCGCCGGCCATATGCAGGCGACCGGGATCGGCATCGCCGCCAGCGACGTCTTCGCCGCCGACGGTCATCCGCCGGAGGCGGTGCGGATCTGTCTGGGCGGGCCGCAAAGTCGCGGCGCCATCCGCAGCGCCCTGGAATTCATGGCGCATGCCCTGGAGAAACCGCCGGAGCTGAGCACGAGTGTGTTGTGAGCGCTGAGGCATAGGGTCGCAATCCTGGCTGATGACAGGATTGAGTGCATACAATGATCGCAATGACTGCTATGAAGCGCTCATGACCGATCAGGACGACCGGAACGCCCCGGAGGCGAAGATGACATCCCGCGTTTGGCCCAAATTATCACCATACAAGACCGGCATGCGTGGGCGCTGCCCGCGCTGCGGCGAGGGCAAGCTGTTCGACGGCTTCCTGACGCTGAAGCCGCGCTGCGAGGCCTGCGGGCTGGACTACAGCTTCGCCGACCCGGCTGACGGACCGGCCTTCTTCGTCATGATGTTCGTCTGCATCCCGGCGCTGTCCTTCGCGCTCTGGCTCGAGCTCGCCTATGAGCCCCCCGGCTGGGTCCACCTGATCACGACACTGCCGATCGTCCTTTTGACCTGCATCCCGCCACTGCGGCCGCTGAAGGGCTGGCTCGTCGCCTCGCAATTCTTCTTCAAGGCCGAGGAGGGCCGGCTGGCCAAGCCGCGTCCCGCCAAGGCGCCTGCGCCCGAGACGGCACCGCACTAAAATCCGGGCGGCGCCTGCCTCATTTCCGCAGCGAGGCGATGATCTCGAGCGCGCGCTGCACGTCGTCGGCGCTGACGTCGAGATGGGTGATCATCCGGACCAGGCTCGGCCCGAAAGCGCCCGCGCCGAGCCCTTTTGTCTTGGCTGCCGTCACGAAATCGACCGCGCTGTAGCCGGCGCCGGCGACATCGAAGAAGACGATATTGGTCTCGATCCGGTCGTCGGCGAGCCGGATTCCCGGCAATTGCGCCAGCCCGGCCGCGAGCGCCCTGGCATTGGCGTGGTCCTCCGCCAGCCGTGCGACGTGATGGTCGAGGGCATGGAGCCCGGCGGCGGCGAGGAAGCCGGCTTGCCGCATCGCCCCGCCGAGCCGCTGCTTCAGGCGCCAGGCCTCCCGGATGAAGTCGCGCGGTCCGGCGAGGACGGCGCCGACCGGACCGCCGAGGCCCTTGGTCAGGTCGACCCAGGCGGAATCGAAGGTCTCGGCATAGTCGCGCGCACCGACGCCGGAGGCGACGACCGCGTTGAAGAGCCTCGCGCCGTCGAGATGGGTGGCGAGACCGCCGGTCCTCGCTGCCGCCGTGACCTGCCGCATGGTTTCGAGCGGCCAGATCGAGCCGCCGCCGAAATTCGAGGTCTGCTCGACGCAGAGCAGCCGCGGGCGCGGCCTGTAGCGGCTTTCGGGCTGGATTGCGCCGGTGACATCGGCGGCGCTGAAAATACCGCGCTTGCCGGGAAGTCCCCTGAGCATCACACCGGCCAGTGCGGCCGGGCCGCCGCCTTCCGAATTGATGATGTGGCTGGACTGGTCGCAGATCACCTCGTCGCCCGGCCGGCAATGCACGGCGAGCGCGATCTGGTTGCACATCGTGCCGGAGGGCAGCAGTACCGCATCCTCCTGCCCGAGCATGTCGGCGACGCGCTCGCAGAGCCGGGTCACAGTCGGGTCCTCACCTTTCTGTTCGTCGCCGACCTCGGCCGCCATCATCGCCGCGCGCATCGCCGGCGTCGGCCTGGTCTTGGTGTCGCTGAAGAAGTCGAGAAAGGCATCGGGCATGGCTTGGGTCTCTGTCGGGGGGCAGGGCGCACGGGCGGCGGCGGCTCGCCACGGCCGCCCGAGCCTCGATATGGCCGAAGGGATCAGCGCCGGTTCAGCAGGATCATCTTCTCCTGCGTCATGTCGCGCATGGTGTAGGGGATGCCGCCGGTGCCGTAGCCGGATTCGCGCCGTCCGGCGAAGGGCATCCAGTCGGTGCGGAAGGTGGTGGGGTCGTTGATCATCACCGCCGAGGCGTCGAGCCGCTCGGCGGCATGCAGGGCGATGTCGATGTCCTGCGCGAAGATGCTGGCCTGGAAAGCGACCGGCAGGCCGTTCGCCCGGGCGATGGCGTCGTCCAGTTTCGCATAGGGATAGATGCTGACCACCGGCCCGAAGATCTCGAGCTGCGAAACCTTCGCGTCGATGGCGGGGTCGAGCAGCACGGTCGGCTCCAGCGTCGTCTCCGACAGCCGCTTGCCGCCGGTCGCGAGCTTCGCGCCGCCCTTGACGGCTTCCTCGATCCAGGCGGCGACGCGGTCGGCCTCACGCGGCTGGATCAATGGGCCGACTTCGGTGTCCTTCAGCACGGGGTCGCCGGTGCGCAGCGCCTCGACGCGTGCGACCAGCCGCTCGCTGAAAGCATCGACGATCTCGCGATGGACGAAGATGCGCTGCGTCGACACGCAGACCTGTCCGGCATGGTAATAGCCGCCCTTCACCAGCGGCTCGATGATCTTGTCGAGATCGGCGCTGCGGTCGACGATCGCCGGCGCCGCGCCGCCATGCTCCAGCGCCGAGCGAGCGCCATGCGCCAGCTTCGCATGCAGATACCAGCCGACCTTGGCCGAGCCGATGAAGCTGAGGAAGGCGATGCGCCTGTCGGTGGCGAGCCTTTCCGCCAGCTCCGTGCTTTCCGGAATGAAGCTCTGGCACCAGGCTTCCGGCAGCCCGGCCTCGTGCACCAAAGCGACGAAGTCGCGGCAGCTGAGCGGCGTGGTTCCCGCCGGCTTGACGATCACCGGACAGCCGGTCGCGATCGCCGGGACGACCTGGTGGACGATCAGGTTGAGCGGGTGGTTGAAGGCCGAGATCGCCGCGACGATGCCGATCGGCTCCTTGGTGGTGAAGGCCCAGCGATTGGCCGCGGCAGGCGACAGCCCCATCGGGATTTCCCGGCCGGCGAAGTTGCGCAGCTCCTCGACGGCGTTGTGGATGCCGTCGATGGCGCGGGTCGTCTCGACGATGGCGTCAGTGAGCGGCTTGCCGCCTTCACGCGCGATCTGGCGGGCGAAATGCTCGCGCTTGCCCTCCAGCAGGCCGGCGAGCCGCCGCAGGATCGCCATTCGCTCATGCGGCTTCAGCCAGCCATCGCGATCTCGAAACACTTTTTCTGCAGCCTGGAGCTTGGCCTCGAGCGCCGCCGCATCGTCGGTGGCGATCTCCTCGATGGGTGCGCGATCATAGGCTTGAACAACCTGCAGCATGGCATGTCCCTTCCTTCCAACCAGGACCCTCATCCTGAGGAGCCGCGATAGCGGCGTTTCGAAGGGGAGGTCCAGAGAGCACTGGAGCATCCTTCGAGACGCCATTTCAGGTGAATTGGCTCCTCAGGATGAAGGCTGGAGATGTGGGCCTTCTCCGGTTCAAGCTAGCTCGACATCCGGCGAACGGTTGCGCAGCTCCTCGACCAGGACGCGCGTATTTTCCGAATAGTCGATCGGAACCTCGACGAGATGGACGCCGCCGCTGGCGAAGGCCGCCTCCAGTGTCGGCACGAGGTCTTCGACCGTTTCGACGCGCGAGCCCTTGGCGCCATAGGCCTGCGCATAGCGGACGAAATCCGGGTTGCCGAAGCTCATCCCATAATCCGGGAAGCCGTCGACCGCCTGCTTCCAGCGGATCATGCCATAGGCGCTGTCGTTCAGGATCACCACGACGAGGTTTAGGCCGAGCCTAACGGCAGTCTCCATCTCCTGCGAGTTCATCATGAAGCCGCCATCGCCACAGACTGCCATCACCCGGCGGCCGGGATTGAGCATCGCCGCCATCATCGCCGAGGGCAGGCCGGCGCCCATCGTCGCCAGCGCATTGTCGAGCAGCAGTGTATTCGCGACATGGGTCCGGTAGTTCCGCGCGAACCAGATCTTGTACATGCCATTGTCGAGGCAGACGATGCCGTCCTCCGGCATCACCTTGCGGACGTCGTGAACGATGCGCTGCGGCGTCGGCGGGAAACGGTCCTCCTCTGCGCGGTCGTTGATCCGTGCCAGGATCTTCTGGCGTAGCTCCAGCAGATGCGTATCGGCCTCGAGCTTGCCGCCCAGCCTGTCGGCGAGGGCGGTAACGGTCGCGCCGATATCGCCGATGACCTCGGCATCGGGATGATAGACCTGCTCGACCGTGGCCGACTGGTAGCCGATATGGATCACTTTCGAGCCGCCGGCGCTCTTCATCAGGAAGGGTGGCTTCTCGACCGTGTCATGGCCGATCGCGATGATCAGGTCGGCCTGCTCGACGGCGCGGTGGACATAGTCGCCCTCCGAGAGGGCCGCCGTGCCGATATAGAGATTGGAGCCGCCGGTCACGGCGCCCTTGCCCATCTGGGTGTTGAAGAAGGGCAGGCGGGCGCGGCGCACGAAGGCCGAGAGCGCCTCGACCAGGCGCGGGCGGTTGCCGGCGGCGCCGATCATCACGAGCGGGCGCCTGGCGGCGAGGATCAGCGCCGCGGCGCGGTCGAGCGCCGCAGGATCGGCCACCGGTCGTTCCAGCGGGTGCACCGGGATCAGCGGGATGTCTTCGATTTCTTCGGAGGCGATGTCCTCGGGCAGTTCGAGATGCACCGGCCCGGGCCGCTCCTCCATCGCGACGCGGAAGGCATCGCGCACCGCGGAGGGAATGCTCGCGGCACTGACGATTTGCCGGGTCATCTTGGTCAGCGGCTTCATCGAGGCGACGACATCGACGATCTGGAAGCGGGCCTGTTTGGCGGTCATGATCGCCTTCTGGCCGGTGATCAGGATCATCGGCATGGCCCCGAGATGGGCATAGGCCGCACCGGTCGAGAAGTTCAGTGCGCCGGGGCCGAGCGTCGCGATGCAGACGCCGGGCTTTCCGGTCAGCCTGCCATGTGTCGCCGCCATGAAGGCGGCGGCCTGCTCATGGCGGGTCAGCACCAATTCGATTTTCGAGGTCCGCAAGGATTCGACGACGTCGAGATTCTCCTCGCCCGGCACGCCGAAAATGCGGTCGACGCCCTCGTTTTCGAGCGCCGCAACCAGAAGATCCGATCCCTTCTTCATCGTCCGTCGCCTTTCCGCCTAGCCTCGTCATCGGGAGGCTAGGCGCTTGCCGGACACAGGGGAAGCATGCTTTCGGCTTGGTGTGCCGTCCGTTTTCCGGTTGGCGGTCACGGTGCCGTCGCTGCGAAAAGAACCTGGGGAGCACACATGCCTGCCGTGATAGCAGAGGCTGTCTGGGAGCACGTTGTGCCGGCGGCGCGGAAGGGCTTGGAGCCGAACGATTTCATGGCCGGCGACGTGACGGCCGGGCGCCATAATCGGGGCTCGTGAGAGGTACTCCGTTCGAGGGAGGCTAGAGGACAAAAATGGGGGGTAACGAGAAAAGAGCCTCACTGCTTGCGGGGCGAGCTGGATAGTGTCGACTATGAAGTTTTTTACAAAAAAATATCAATTCATTATAGCATGCAAAGGATCAATATTAATTTAAATGCCATTTTAGAGATGATCATATCTTTGCTAAATTTGATATATTATTCATTGTTCTTCAATTTTGTTTGTTATAATTTAATAGAATTGTGCGGCTCGTGTTTCATATTGAAATAACAGGGAATGATTAAAGGTTAATATTTTAATCAAAATTTCGTGTTCTGGCTAGGGATAGCTTGTCACGCCCCCTCCAGATGAGTATCTTGATGTAGTTATATAGTAGGGTAGATGGCTATCAATACTGCCGGAGACTAAAATGCTATAGATAAGGGGGCTTGTTATGAGTGGAGTGAGTACAGCATTTATCGATCGGTGCGCTCTCTTTTCAGAGGGTGTTCGCGAGATACTCGGAAATCGTGGTTTTGATATCGTAGCTTCAGCTAGTGATTTCGACGATTTTACGAATAAATGCCGAGATCTGAGAAGTTTGTCTCTAATTATTATATGCGTAAATGATGATATCGATTTGATGGAAAAAAGTATTCTAAGTTTTCGAAATTTGTTTTCGGATTCGAAGATCGTCATATTGTCGGATGATTACGATACGAGGCAGGTTCAGCTTGCTTTCAAACTATCTGTTTCAGCTTATCTTCTGAAGCGGATTAATTTCGTTACACTTGTGAAGTCTCTTGAGCTGGTCATGCTTGGCGAGAGCCTGTTTCCTGCGGATGTCCTGAAGGAGATCGGCAAGGAGCATGGCGTCGACATTCACGTCGAGAAGGAAGTCATTGCCTATTCGCCGCCGCCCTCCAATTCGGGCCGCGGCCTGTCCGCGCGAGAGATGCAGATCCTCAAATGCCTGATCCAGGGCGATTCCAACAAGGTCATAGCCCGGCGTCTGCAGATCGGCGAAGCGACGGTGAAGGTCCATATCAAGGCGATCTTGCGCAAGATCCGGGTCCAGAACCGGACTCAGGCAGCGATCTGGGCGGTCAGCCATCTGGAACCGGCGCCGGCCGCCGATCTCAGCGGCATCGGGTATGGCAGCGAGACGATCATCGCCGCGGCGTCTTGAGGCTCGTTCTCGAGCCGCGATGTGAGGCCTATCCGGCCAGGTAGAGCTTGCGAAGTTCCGCGACGATCGGCGTCCAGTCTCCGATTTCGGTCGCCATCGCATGTGCTTCCAGCATCATGTTCCGCCAGCCCTCCTCGGAGGACAGCGCCGCCTTGTGAAAAGCTTCCGCGACCGCGTCTGCCGTCAGATCGCGCATGACGAGGCCGGCATTGGCGCTCGCCACCTGTTCTGCGAGCCCGGTTTCCTGCGAAACCACCAGTGGAAGCCCCGCGAGTGCGGCCTCCAGCGCCGCGATCGGCACGCCGTCGAAGCGCGAAGGCTGTACGAAGAAGTGCCAGCCCGACATCTTCCTGTGCTTCTCCTCGCCGAAGCATGGGCCCTGGATATCGATCGCATCGGTGATGCCGAGCGTGGCGGCCATCGCGGCCAGAATGTCTCGCGCCGGCCCGGTGCCGATCAGAACCAGGCGCCCGCCGCCGCCCTGCCTGCGATAAATCGCGAAACCTTCGACCAGGAGATCGAGGCCCTTGTGCACGATCTCGTAGCGGCCGCAGAAACCGAAGATCGGGAACTCCGCAAAGCTGACATGACGGCTGGGACGCCGCGGAACGCCGTCGAAGACGCTGGAATAGGCCGCGTTCGGGACGATCTGGACATTTGCATCGGGGGCGAGCCGGCTGATGATGCGCGCCTCGGCGACGGAGACCGCCTGGACGAAACGCGCCAGCTCCAGCGCCCGGCACTCGAAGAGGCGCAGATAGGCCGCGGTTCGCCAGCTCGCGACACGGCCTCGCGGGGCGAAGACATGCGAATACCGGCCATGCACGGTGACGCCGAAGGGGAGACCGCGCCGGGTGAGCGCCCGTGCCAGCGACAGCAGCAGCAATTGTCGGGCGGTGTGGATATGGAACACCGTGTTCGGCCCGGCTCCCGCCGTCATCGCCGCGATGATCGGTTCGGCGAGATCGTAGACCCTTCCGGCCAGCTGCCTGCCGTCGAGCGGCAGGATCAGGGTCGGCAGGTCGACGGCCTCTCCGCTGCCATCCTGGTCATGGCTGCGCAGGAACAGGATCCTGGCATCGTCGCCGGCGGCGATCTGCTCGCGCGCCATCCTGCGGACGACATGGTGGACGCCGTTGGCGGCGGAAGGGTGCGGGCCGGCATCGTCGATCACGACATGGCGGATGTCGAGGCTGGTGCGCGGGGGCGCGGAGCGAACGGTCTCAGGCAGCAGAAGGTCGACCATGGGCAATCATCCTCGTCAGGAACCAGTGCGCGCTCAGCAGCCGGACCAGATTCGAGCCGCCGAGCGCGATGCAGGCGCCGATCAGCCCGTAGGGCTGCACCAGCGGCAGGAACAGCGCCGCGGCCGCCAGCGTGCCGGCGGCGCTGACGAGCAGGGCAAGCCGAGCGGCGTCGACGCCATGCATGAAGGAGCAGATCATGTCGGCGGAGTAGCCGAGCAGCCAGCTGATCGCGAGAATCCGGATCAGCAGGGCGAGCCCGAGATAGCTGGAATCCGCGCCATACAGCAGCAGGAGCACAAGGTCCGGTGCCGCGAGCAGCACCGCATAGCAGGGCAGCAAGGGTAATGTGCCGATCAGGGCATAGTCCCGCGCTGCCTTCCAGGCGGCCCGGTAGCCTTCGCGGGACTTGCGCGCCGCCGCCTGCGGGATGACGTTGCACAGGCCGAGCAGGATCGGGTTGGCCAGGTTCACGACATTGAGCGCCGCCTGGAAGGCCGCGGTCGCCGCGGCGCCGAACATCGCGGTCAGCCCCCAAAGCAGGATCTGGATCCGCAGAGCGCCGACGAAGTTGTTGGCGAGCGACCAGCGCCCGAGCGACCAGAACTCGCTGAAGGTCGGGCGCAGCGTCCCGGCGGCTGGCCGCTCGGCATGCACGAGGCGGGAGGAGACCAGGAGCGCCACGCCCGATGCGGCCGCCATGCAGAAGAAGACGCCTGGCAGCGTCAGCGTACCCCGTTGCAGCAGGATCAGCACGGCGAGCGGCGCGCCAAGATAGGCGATGCTGTCGCCGACGAGCGCGTCGCGATGGCGGAACTCGGCGAACAGGATGCGCCGCAGCGCTTCCTGCCCCTGCCAGACGGTGAGATGGAGCGCCACGGGCAAGGCGAGGTCGGACCGTGCCATGACGACGAGCCCAAGGGCGAGCAGCGTCGCCGCCGGCAGCAGGAGCAGCGGCAGCAAGGCAAGACTGCGCCCGGCGAGCGCCGGGCGCTCCTCCTCGGGCAGTCGCGCGATCCGGATCGACATCGGATAGAAGATCACCGAGCTGATCGAGAGCTGGATCATCAGCAGGATGCCGAAGATCAGCGCGAAGATGCCGTATTCGACCGGCGCCATATGGCGCGCCAGCACGATGTTGAGCAGGAAGGCGCCGAGGCTGACGACGCCCTGATCGATCAAGGTCCAGGAGGCATGGCGCAGCAAGGCTCAACTCGCTTTGGCTAGCGTTGCGGGAGCTTCCGGCGCGGCATGGGTCGAGGCCCGGGCGGCCTCGCCCGCCCGGCAAAGATCGCCATAGGCCCAGCGCAGATAGGCGCCGGTGACCGCCATGCCTTCGGCAAAACCATGACGCGGTCGGTAGCCTAGCAGGCGCGCCGCCTTGTCGTTGCTGGCATAGGCCTGGGATTCATAGAGGGCGAGCGCGCGCGGATCGGGCAGGTGACGGAGCCCGAAGCGTCGGCCGCCGCCGCCGCCGAAATAGGCCTTGGTCACCAGCTTGTGCAGGCCGGGCGGCAAGGCATCGTAGCCGGCCTGCAGCGCCTGGCGCGCCGGTGGCCAGCGGACGATGATCTGGACCAGGCGCTTCGGGTTGGCGAGCACGGCCTTAATGTCGCGCATGAGGCCGCTGTTCTCGCCGCGAATCCGGGCGCTGGGCCAATAGACCGGCGGTGGCACCTGGATGGCCTGCGCGATGGCGCTGAAGAACTTACCCCAGCTCACCGGTTCCGGGCCGGAGATGATGAAGCGCTCGCCGACCGCCGCGGGGCGCAGCGCGGCGAGCAGCATCGCGTCGATCAGGTCCTCGATGAAGACGGCATTGCAGACGCCGTCCCCGGCATCGGGCAGGATGACGTCGCCGGTGATCAGCATCTGGGCCGGGGCGTCCGCCCAGGGCTTGGAGAATGGGCCATAGACCACGGCCGGCTGGATGATCGAGGCCGGCACGCCCTCCTCGCGGGCGGCCTTCAACGTGCGGGCCTCGAGGTCGAGCTTGTTGCGGGCATAGGGCCAGGAGACGTCGCCATTGCGGGTCTCCTCGGTCAGCTTGCCGTCCGGAAACGGCTCATAGACCGAGAAGCTGCTGAGATAGACGAAGCCCTTGACCTTCTGCCTGGCGGCGCCTGCCAGCAGCTGTTCGAGCCCGTCGAGATTGGCCTTGCGGGAGCGGTGGTCATAGGCGCAGTGAAAGACGTAATCGACCCCGTCGAAGGCGCGGGCCGCAGGGCCGGCTTCGCCGAGCCTGCCGTTGACGATCTCGACCGGCAGCCTGGCGAGGCGTGTCGCCTGGCCGAAGCTGCGCACGAGGCAGCGCACCTTGACGCCCTGCTCGACCAGCCGCTCGGCGAGCCTGCCACCGATGAAGCCGGCCGCGCCGGTGAGCAGCGCCGTGCTGCCGGCGGGCAGGCGGGGCGTGTCGTCCGCGTCGCCATCGACCGCGTCGCTGCGCCAGCCGAGCGTCAGCGGTTCGCGATTGGCGTAGCAGCGCTCGATCAGCGCGACGGAGCGGGCGCCTTCGCTGCCGGGAATGCCGGCAGTGACCTCGCCCGCGACGCTCCGGGCGAAATCGCGCAGCTCGGAATCGAACAGTTCGGGGAAAAGCTGCAGCGGCAGGTCGGCCGCCGCCCGCCCCTCATGGCGGAAGGCGAGCGCGTTTGGCGAGCCGTCGAGGACGATGTTCTTGGAGAGATGAACCTCGACGAAGCCGGCGCTGCCCTGGATCTGAATCGTGTCGCGCAGATCGCGGGTGCGGCTGAGCTCGACCGTTCCCGTCGCACCCGAAGCCATCCTGCATTCGAGCAGGCAGTCGGCCTCCACCCCTTGTGCGGCATCGTCGCGGTAGCGCAGCGAGGCGACGTCGCCGAGCCACCAGAGCAGCAGATCGAGCGTGTGTGCGCCGGTATCCATCAGCACGCCGCCGGCGGCGAGCTCGCGCCGCAGCAGCGCATCGGAGCTGGTCGCCCAGTTGAAGACGAAGCCCTCGCGAATGCTGAAGCTGCGGATCGTGCCGAGCGTGCCGGATTCGATCAGCGCCTTGAGCCAGCGCGCGCCGAGCAGATAGCGCCGCAGCAGACCAACCCTGAGGCTGAGCCCGCGGGTCTCGGCCTCGCCGATCATCGTCTGGCACTGCTCCGAGGTCACGGCCAGCGGCTTCTCCATGAACAGATGCTTGCCGGCCTTGAGCAGCTCGGTCCCGATCGGGCCATGGAAGACGTGCGGCACGGCGACGATTGCGGCATCGAACTTGTCGGCGGCCTCACGCCAGTCGGCGGCGCGGACGACATCGCGGCCGTGCCGGCCGAGCTTGCCGGCAAGCAGGGCCACGCGCTCGGGCGAGCGGTCGATCAGCACCGAGGGCAGCCAGCCGAGCCGACGCAGTGCAGGCAGGATGTGATGGTCGACGACCGCTCCGCAGCCGATGATCGCGAGACGCTTGGGGGTGGCGGAGCTCATGCTCGTGTTCCTCGCTGAACCGTATGGGGTAGGCAGTGGGCGGAGACGGCAGAGGCGCGGGCCTGCGAGGGCGCTGCGAGCGCCTTTTCATATTCGGCGAAGGCCCGCTCGGCCGCATTGTCCCAGGTGAAGTGCCGGGCGACACGCGCCTTGGCCTGCTGCCCCATGCTCCGCAGCCGCTCAGGCTGCGCCGCCAGCGCGCTGATCGTCTCGCGCAGCCCGCCGACATCGCCCGGCTCGACCAATTGGCCGCTGCCCTGGTCGAGCTGGTGCGGGATGCCGCCGACGCGGGAGGCCAGAACAGGCAGCCCATGGGACATCGCTTCCAGGACGACGAGCGGGAAGGTGTCGGCCAGGGTCGGGAAGACGAAGAGATCGGAATGGCGGAACAGGGCCTCGACTTCGCGATCCGAGACGCGTCCGGTGACGATGATGCGCTGATCGGAGCGTCGCCTGCGGTTGGCGAGGCTGTAGTCGATCTCGGGGCGCGTCTCGCCGCCGACGATCAGGGTGTACGGGCAATTCAGTCCACTGAAGGCTTCGAGCAGGATCGGAAGGCCCTTGTTCGGCGTGTGGTTCGCCAGGAACATGGCGGTGAGCTCGCCAGGGCGCCGGGCCGGCACGCCGAGCCTGCGGCAGATGGCGGTGTCTTCGCCGTTATCGGCCGGCCCGGACAGAGGCACGCCGTTGGGAACCAGGGCGAAGCTGCCGGAAAAGCCCATAGCCGCAACGATTTCGCGATCCGCAGGCGACAGGCCGAGGACGGAAGCGGCTCCGCGCACCGTCTGCTGCACCGGGCCTGTCACCAGGGCCCGCCAGGCCAGACGGCGCAGCGGGCCGAAGCCGTAGATCCGCGTTCCGTTGGCGATCTCGTTGAAGCCATGCGTCGATACGACATAGGGCACGCCGGCCGCCCGGCACGCCCGGGCGATCCGGGCCATTTCCAGCGCCGGCATCGGATTGTGCAGATGCACCAGGTCGAAGCCGCCCGCGCGCAGCATCTCCGGGATGTCGGAGCGATAGAACAAGGTGCGGTAGCGGTTCGGGACCCGGTTCCAGGGTAGCGGCAGAGGCAACCCGACTTTGACCGGCGCGCGCCGCAGGCCACCGGCATCCGCTTCGCGCAGCTGCGCCCCCATCATGCTGGCGACGGTGATGTCGCAATGCCGCGAAAGCGCGGCGCTGAGCTGCTCGGCGGCCCGGCCGGCGCCGCTGACGCTGAGATGCGGCGGAGCCACGATCGCGGCGAGGACCTTCATCATTGATATTTCTCCACCAGCGCACGGGCGAGGTCCGGTGCGCGCCAGAGGTCGCGCAGCGCGTCGTCGATGGTGAAGGCCGGGACCCAGCCGAAGCGTCGGCGGATCTGGGTGGTGTCGGCGGCCAGGAAGGGGCGGTCGACCGGCCTGATCCGGCTGCCATCCTGCTCCAGCTCGAACTCGATGTCGGCGATGGCGCGCAGCTTGTGCAGGACCTCCTCGACCGAATAGGGCTGCGAGGAGCCGAGATTCACCGTGACCGTGCTTTCCGTTTGCAGCCGCCTGGCGGTCGCGATCGTGGCGAAGCCGCGCGCCGCATCCTCGACATGGATGTAGTCGCGCTTCGGCCAGAGATTGCCGAGCCGGACCACGCGATGGCCGGCCTTCAGCTGCGCGACGATCTCGGGCAGGAGATGCGGATTGGTCTCGCCGGGGCCGACCACGTTGAACAGGCGGACGATGACCGCGGAGAGCGAGCGCTGCTGCGCGAGATAGCGGACATATTGCTCGCCATGCAGTTTGCTCATGCCATAGATGTCGTTCGGCTCGAGCGCCGCCGACATCTCGCAATGTGGGGCGAGGTCGGGCTTGTAGACCGCGCCGCTGCTCGCGAAGACGAAGCGCGTGCCGCTTTGTGCCGCGAGCAGGACGCTGACCAAGCCGAGCAGGTTGGTCCGCAGCGCCAGTGCCGGATCGTTCTCGCATTCGGGGATGTAGTGGATCGCGGCCAGATGGACGATGACATCCGGCCGGAACTCCCGGACGAGCCGCGCCATCGCCAACTCGTCGGTGATGTCGAGGCGCTCGAAGCGGATGCGTTCGAGATCGGCCGGCGTGAAGCGGAGCTCGCCATAGCGGAGATTGTCGACGACGCAGACATCGTGCTGCTCGTAGAGCTGGCGGGTCAGCTGGCGGCCGACATAGCCGTTCCCGCCCGTGATGATGATGCGATCGCGCAGGCCCAAGGTCACCTCCCCGGCATTCAGTCGAAATCGGCGTAATATTTGCGAATCTTGTAGGCGGAGGACGGGGCGCGGAAGCTCTGGAAGCTCGCATAGCGCTCGACGTCCACCTGGGTCAGAAGCACGCCGTGCACCCGCATGCCGCCGTCGCAGAGCCGTTTCACCGCTGCGGCGATGGTGGCTTTCGGCGTGTCCTGCCAGCGCGCCGCGTGCAGGACGATGTCGGCGAAATGGGCGAGGATCAGCGCATCCGCGGCCAGCAAGACCGGAGGTGCTTCGATCAGCACGACGTCGAAGGATGAGCGCGCCTCCATGACCAGGTCCGCGAGCGTCGCCGGCGTGAAGGCGGAAGCGCTGTCGGAAAGGCCGCCGCGACGGTGCACCACCGAGAGCTGGCGCGCTTCGCTGGCCGCCAGCGGCGCCCTTCGCCGCAGCAGCGGATTGCGCAGGGGCATGTCCGTCGGGCTCCATTGCCGGCCGCTTTCGAGTGCCCGCTTGCGCGCGGCGCTGCCGGCGACGATGTCCTCGAGCGCCGCCTTCCCGGTGCCGTCGAGCTCGCTGCGTGGAGAAGCGTCGACGACGAGAACGCGGCGTCCCATCTCGACGAGGCAATGGGCGAGAGCCTCGAGCGCCTGCGACTTGCCCTGCTCGGGAAGGGCCGAGGTCATCAGCAGCACTTTGGCCGGCCCGGATTCCGCGAGACGGTGGGTGGCGATGATCGCGCGCAGGATTTCGCGCTGGGTGGCGGCGTTGACCCGGGCATCGCCTGGCTGCAGCGCCGGCAGCAAGCCGATGCAGGGGCTGCCGGTGGCGGCCAGAACCTCCTCTTCCTTGCGGAAGCCGACATCCCGGCGTTCGAGCAGGAAGGTGAGGAGCCCGCCGAACACGGCGGCGCCGAGCCCGGAGAGCGCCAGGGTCAGCCCCTTCTTCGGGCCGGCCGGGGTCCGGCTTGGTTCCGCCGCCGCCATGATCTGCGCCACGACCGGCTTCAGCTCGGACAGGGCGCGGGCCTGCATATGACCCTCGTTCAAGACCTTGAGGCGCTCGCGCAGTGCATCGGCCCGGCTCTGCAGGGTCCGCAGCTCCGCTTCTCTCGCCCGCGCATCGATCAGGCTCGATTTCGCCTTGCCGACGCCGGTTTCCAACTCTTCCTCGACACGGCGTGCGCTCTTCACGTCCTCGGTGATCGCAGCCAGCGCATTCGCGACCTCGTTCTGCAGGCGCGCCTCCGCCTCTTGCTGCAGAGCGCGGGCCTGGATCACCGAAGGATGGCGCTCGCCGGTCGCGGCGGCCTGCGTGCTGGCTTGCCGGCGCGCCGTGTCCCGGCTTTCGATCAGCCTCTGGATCTGAGGCAGCGCCGCGATGTCGGGCGGGATGTTGCCTTCGGCGGCCGCCAGCCTGGCGCGCTCGAGCCGCGATTCCTCGTTCACCCGCGCGAGCGTGGCGGCGCTGGCCTGGCTCGAAATCTCGCGCAGCCGCTGCTGCAGCAGCACCGCGCCTTCCGCAGTGGTCTCGACGATGCCGGAGCTGCGGCGGTAGTCGGCGGCAGCGCGTTCGGCCTGTTCGAGGCTCTTGCGCGTGACCTCGATCTGGTCGGCATACCATTCGGCGGCCCGGCGGGCCGAAGCGGAACTCGTTTCGCCGCGATTGGCGAGATAGGTATCGGCGAAGCGGTTGGCGATCTCGGCGGCCTTGGCCGGCGTATTGGCAGTGTAGCCGATCTCGATCAGATAGGAGCGGCTGTCGTTCCGGACCGTGAGATTGCGCGCCAGCTGCTCGATCTGTGATTCGAGTTGCTCCGGATCGGGGACGGGCGCCCCCAGCCGTGCAGCGGGCTTGGCGGCGGCCTCGGCGGCGAGCTGTTCGGCGACCTGGCGGGTAATCGTGCGGGAGCGGACGAAGCGAGATTCGGTCTCAACGAGGGCGCTCGCATCGAGCGGCAGGCCGGCGGTGCGACGGCCGGTCGGATCATCGCGGCTGAAATCGATCTGGACGAGGGAGGTCGCGGCATAGCGCTTCTCGCTCGTCAAAAGGAAGACCGTGGCGGCGAGCAGTGCCAGCGCGATCAGCCCGATGATCATCCGGCGGCGGCGCCACAGCGCGAGGCCGGCCTCGTAGCCGACATGCTCGAAATGCCGTGGAGCGCCTTCTTCCAGCCGGATCGGATTCTGGAACGCCCAGTTCATGACCTTCACGCGGCCTTCTGTGGCGAAGCGCTGGGCTTGCCGGGGTTGCTCGGGGCGGGGATCGTCGAAAGCGGCGTGCTCCCGGCCGGGATGGTGCGGACCGGGCCGAAGGCCCAGGGCCCGCACCGTGGCGATGGGTTGCCGGCAAAGGGGCGCGGCGAGCCCATCGTCAGACTCGCTGATAAATGTCCTCGATGCGGACGATGTCGTCCTCACCGAGGTAGTCGCCGCACTGCACCTCGACGAGCTCGACCGGTGTGTTGCCGGGGTTCTCGAGCCGGTGGACGGCGCCGAGCGGGATATGGGCGTGCTGGTTCGGCGTCAGCAGCCGGACCTCTTCGCCGACCGTGACCTGGGCGGTGCCGCGGACCACCACCCAGTGTTCGGCGCGATGCCCATGCCTCTGCAGCGAGAGCCGGCCCTTCGGATGGACGACGATACGCTTGACCTGAAAATCGTCGCCGCAATCGGTGACCTGGTACCAGCCCCAGGGGCGATAGACCTTGCAATGGGTGTCGGCCTCCTGCCGCCCGGTCTGGCGCAGGCCTTCGACGATCTGCTTGACCTCGCCGCTGCGGTGGCGGTCGGTCACGAGGATCGCGTCCTTGTTGACGATGACGATCAGATCCTCGACGCCGTGCACCGAGGTCAGCGGCCCGTCACTCGAGACATAGCAGCCATGGGCGTCGGAGAGGACGACTTCGCCCCGGCTGACATTGCCGGCCCCGTCCTGGTCACTGACGGCCCAGAGCAGGTCCCAATTGCCGACATCCGACCAGCCGCAGGCGAGCGGCACCACGACCGCGCGCGCCGTCCGCTCCATCACCGCATAGTCGATCGAGAGCTGTTCGGCTTCGCCATAGGATTTTGCCTCGAGCGCGAAGACGCCGGGCGAGACGGTGGCCTGCTCGGCGGCCCGTGCCACGGCGGCAGCGCTGGCGGGCTGGTGCAGCGCATACTCCTCGATCAGGGTGCGCGCGCTGGCCATGAAGTTGCCGGAGTTCCACAGCATCCCGTCGAGGACATAGCTCCTGGCCCGCTCGGCATCGGGCTTCTCGATGAAGCGCCTGACGGTTCGAGCGCCGCTGGGCAGCGTCTCGCCGGGCTCGATATAGCCATAGCCCGTAGCGGGATCGGTCGGCAGGATCCCGAAGGTCACCAGCCAGCCGGCCGCCAGCGCCGGCAGGCCGGCGAGAACGGCGGTGCGGAAGGCCTCGCCGTCGCGGACCTGATGATCCGAGGCGAGTATCAACAGCGGCACATCGGGGTCGCTTTGCCCAGCCAGGGTCGCAGCGGCGATGATCGCCGGCGCCGTGTCGCGGCGGGCGGGCTCGAGCACGAAGTCGGCCAGAACATCGATTTCGGCGAGCTGCTGCTCGGCGATGAAGCGATAGGTCTGGTTGGTGATGATCACGGGCCGGCCGAATTCCGGCCCCGTGACCCGCAGCACCGTCTGCTGGAAGATCGAATAGCCACCGACGCGCAGCGCGAACTGCTTCGGGAAGGATTCGCGCGACATCGGCCAAAGCCGCGTCCCTGCGCCACCACACATGATCAGGGGCCGGATTGGGCAGCTCATGTCTCGCTCCAGTTTCAAGGGCGGGGGAAGGGCCGGGTCAGCGCATGGCGGCGGCGGTCGGGGGCAGGTCGGGCTCGGGCGGGCGCTGCCGCTCGACGCGCAGGATGTCCCCGGGTTCGAGCAGGGCGCCTTCGACGACCGGGAAAGTCTCGCTGCGTTGCTCGGTCTGGCGTGTCACGAACAGGGAGCGCTTCGGCGGCCCGGCGGTTTCTTCGGCGAGACCGACCTGGCGCAGCCTGAGCTCCCGGGTCAGCCGCGCGGCGGGCAGTGCCGCATCGGTCTCGGTGAGGCGCTGCACGACGTCCTGCATCTCGCTCCAGACACGGCGCTGGAAGGCCTCGCGCGCTTCCCGGATCCGCAGGCTGAGTTCGCCGAGGGCCAATCCGTTCGACGAGATGTCGGCATTGAAACGGGCGATGTTGCCGCGATTGCGCGCTTCCTCGCGCTGCAATTCGATCCCGGTATAACGCCGCGCCAGACCCGAGCTGAGCAGGGCGTTGTAGTCGACGAGATGCTGCTGGATCAGTTCGAGCTGGCGCTTCTCGGCATTGAGCTGGTCTTGCACGAAGCGCTTATTGTCCTGGAGCTTCGGCTCCTGCTGCTGCAGCATCTCGATCTGCTGCTGCAGGGCAGAGGTCTGGAAATTGTGCAGCTCGGTCTCACTGGCCTTGAGCTGCGTCACGAATTCTTCGGAGCCGCGCCCGGCCGCGAGGCTGCTGAAATCGGGGCTGCGTCCGTCACGCTGCGCCTCGAGCCGGATGCGCCGGGCCGTCAGCGTCAGCCTGGTCGTCTCCAGGGCGCGGACCCGTTCATCGGCCTGGACGAAGTCGGTGCGCAGCGCGGCGCGCACCTGTTCCTCGGGAACGCCGAACCCCCCGGCCAGCGCGACCGCGCCGAGCACAGAAACGCCGTGGCGGTAGGGATAAACGCCGGCTGTGCGGACATCGCCGACGACATAGATCGGGCGCGGCTCGGTGAGCCGCACGGATACGACCGGATTCTGCAGATAGCCGTCCGCGAGGCTCTTGGCGACGCGCTGTTCGATCTCCCTGAGGGTGAGCCCGCGCACCGATACGGACCCGACCAGCGGCACGGCTATGCTGTAGCTGGAATCGATCATCGTATCGCCGGACATGTCGGCCTGGCCGAAGACGGTGATGCCGATGCGGTCGCCCGGGGCGACGCGATAGGCGTTCTGCTCGGCCGCCCCGGCTGGGAGGAGCGGGAGAGCGAGCACGCAGAGCCCGGCCAGCCAGGACAATCTCACCGTTGCGGCCGGGGCCCGCACTGCCCGCGCCGGAGACGGCGTCAGGGCCTGCGGTTCGGATGTCTGGCGAGCGGGCATTGCGTGGAACCTTCCTGGATGTCTCCGAACCCGGCCTCCGGGCCATCCGTCATCGGTCTCGCGAGGCGGATTTGTGAGGACACGCTAGAGCACCACGCCGGTTTCGATCGGGCGCATTAGGGCGAAGAGCCGGGCGCGAAAGGGCTACCCCTCGACAGGATGGCTCCAAGGTTTTGGGAATATTGCGTTATTTGGCGGTGTCCGTGGTCTTTCCATGTCGCATGGTCAGGGCATCGGCGGGACCGGGATGCCGGAACCCGGCGACGGCGCCTCCCTCCAAAGGGCTGCCGCGTGAGGGGCGGTGCGACGGAGTACCTCTGCAAGATGGGCGTGGCTGGTCGAGCATGCCCCGAAATAGCAATTGTCTGATTTCGAAATTATAAATACTTAACAATTGGTTATGCGAAGTAAAAACAAATTTTAAATGCGAGCCAGAGATGGCCTATTTCTAAAATAAACAGAGAGATACTAGCAATTTTATATTTCTTTGGATGGATATCCTGCCAACATAGATAATCCGGAGAGTGGAATGAAACGGGTTATGGTTTCTGGAGGGGCTGGTTTCCTGGGCTCTCATCTTTGCAGGAAATTGCTTGCCCAAGGAAATGAGGTTGTCTGTGTTGATAATTATTTCACCGGCAATCGTGGGAATATCGCAGATATTCTTTCTGACAAGAATTTTGATGTTCATCGTCATGACATAACGTTTCCGCTCTATGTCGAAGTTGACGAGATTTACAATCTCGCCTGTCCCGCTTCGCCGATCCACTACCAGCACGACCCCGTGCAGACGACGAAGACGAGTGTCATGGGCGCGATCAACATGCTCGGCCTCGCCAAGCGTCTGCGTTGCCGCATTCTCCAGGCTTCGACCAGCGAGGTCTATGGCGATCCCGAGGTCCATCCGCAGCGCGAGGACTATCGTGGCCTGGTCAACATCAACGGCCCGCGCGCCTGCTATGATGAAGGCAAGCGCTGCGCCGAGACCTTGTTCTACGATTATCAGCGCCAGCACGGCCTAGGCATCCGGGTGGCCCGGATCTTCAACACCTATGGCCCGCGCATGCATCCGAAGGATGGTCGGGTCGTCTCGAACTTCATCGTGCAGGCGCTGCGCAACGAGCCGATCACGCTCTATGGCGACGGCAGCCAGACGCGCTCCTTCTGCTATGTCGACGACCTCGTCGACGGGCTGATCCGGCTCATGAACGTCGATGGCGACGTGATCGGACCGGTCAATCTCGGCAATCCGCATGAGATCAGCGTGCGCGAACTCGCCGAAACCATCATCGAACTGATCGGCTCGCGCTCGGCGCTCGATTTCCGCCCGCTGCCGGCCGATGATCCCCGGCAGCGTTGCCCCGATATCGGGCGCGCCTCCGAGTTGCTGCATTGGAAGCCGCGGGTCGAGCTGCGGGAAGGCCTGTCCCGCACCATCGCCTATTTCGACGAGCTCCTGGCCAAGGCCCCGGCTCCCCCGCAATCGCTGGAGCTGAAGGTGGTGGCATGAACACGCCGATCTCCCGCCCGCCGCTGCCACGCGTCGAGATTCTCGGTGTCCGTGTCGCCGCCATCGACCTGCCCAGGGCGCTCGACACGATCGAGTCCTGGATCGCGGCCGGCAAGCACCATTATGTCTGCATCACCGGCGCGCATGGCGTCATGGAGAGCCGACGCGACCCGGTCCTGCGGGCGATCCACAACCAGGCCGGCATGGCGACGCCGGACGGCATGCCCCTGGTCTGGGTCTCGCGCCTGCTCGGTCATGCCGATACCCGGCGGGTTTATGGGCCGGATCTGATGCGGGCGCTCAGCGCCCTTTCGGCCCAGCGGGGCTACCGGCAATTCTATTATGGCGGCGACAAGGGCGTCGCCGATCAGCTCGCCGCGGCGCTCAAGCGCGATTGCCCCGGCCTCGTCGTCGCCGGGACGCTGTGCCCGCCCTTCCGCCCGCTGACCAGCGACGAGGACGACGATGTCGTGGCCCAGATCAATGCGGCCAAGCCCGACATCGTCTGGGTCGGCCTCAGCACGCCGAAGCAGGAATACTGGATGGCGAGCCATGGCGCGCGCCTCGACGCACCGGTGCTGATCGGCGTCGGCGCCGCCTTCGATTTCCTGGCCGGTCGCAAGGCCCAGGCCCCGCTCTGGATGCAGCGCAACGGACTCGAATGGCTGTTCCGACTCTGCCAGGAGCCGCGCCGCCTCGGCCGCCGCTATCTGCGCATCGTGCCGGGCTTTCTCGCGGCGGTCGGCGGAGACCTCGTCCGGCGTTCGGCGACGACCTTCTGGCTGGGCACGCGGCGGCGCCTGCGCCGCCTGATCACCGGCTGAACCCGTATCCAATCCTCCAATGCAGAGCTGGAGAGCGACATGCCTGACAAGATCGCACTGGTCACCGGCGCCGGCGGCTTCATCGGCCATCATCTCGTCTCGTATCTGGTGGCTCACGGCCACAAGGTACGCGGGGTCGACATCAAGGCGCCGGAATACGAGGCGAGCAAGGCACATGAGTTCGCGCTGCTCGATCTGCGGCTTCCCGGCAATTGCGAGAAGGCGGTCGCAGGGGTCGACGAGGTCTATCATCTCGCCGCCGATATGGGCGGGATCGGCTACATCACCTCGTCCCATGCCGCGATCACGCTGCACAACACGCTGATCAACGTGAACATGGTGAAATCGGCGCGGGAAGCCGAGGTGAAGCGCTTCCTGTTCTCCTCCTCGGCCTGCATCTATCCGCAATATCTGCAGCACAAGCCCGATGTGACGCCACTGCGCGAGGACGATGCCTTCCCGGCCGATCCGGAGGAGGGCTACGGGCTCGAGAAGCTCTATATGGAGAAAATGTGCCAGTACTTTACGGAGGACTGGGGCTTCCCGACCCGCACTGTCCGCTTCCACAATGTCTACGGGCCGCTCGGTACCTATGATGGTGGTCGCGAAAAGGCGCCGGCGGCGATCTGCCGGAAGGTTGCGCTCGCGGCCGATGGCGCCGCAATCGAGATCTGGGGCGACGGCCAGCAGACGCGTTCCTTCATGCATGTCGACGACTGCGTCGAGGGCATCTTCCGCATCATGCGCTCGGACTACGACCGGCCGCTGAATCTCGGCACCGATGAACTGGTCTCCGTCGACCAGCTCGTCGACATGGTGGCCGGGATCGCCGGCAAGCGCATCGTCAAGCAGCATGACCGCTCGCGCCCGCAGGGTGTCCGCGGGCGCAACAGCGACAATTCCCGCCTGCGCGAGGTGCTCGGCTGGGAACCCGGCATCCTGCTGAAGGACGGGCTGAAGCCCACCTATCGCTGGATCGCCGAGATGCTGGCCCGGAAGGCCGAAGCCCCGCAGGTGCAGGCGGCCGAATAGCGCCGCAACGGCGCGTCATTGCTGGGAAGGGGGAGGGTGCGCGTCATGCCTCTGGCCATATCCTCGGTTGCCTCGCCGAAACTGAGCGCCACGCGCGTTCCGTCGGTCCCGCGATCGGTGCGGCGGGGCGGTGCCTGGTCGCGCCGCCGTATCGCCGTGGTGACGGCGCTCGTGACCGGCGATCTCCTGGCCGCCGGGCTTGCGGTCGCGCTGACGATGCAGATCGCGCCGGCAGCGCTTCATGATGCCCTCGAAGCCGGTCTGGCCGGGATCGCGCTCGTGGTGCCTTTGCATGCCTCGTTCGGGATCTATGGTTGCTGGGGGCCCTGTCCGATAGACCGCCTGCGGTTGCGTGCGCAGGCGGCGCTGATGCTCTCGGTGATGGCGGCGCTGGCCTTCGCCGCCTGGCAGGGGCCGGAGAGCCTGGCGGCGATCCTCCTGCTTGGGAGCGCGCTGTTCGTCATCGGCCATTACACGGAAGGGCTGGTCCGGTATCTGCTGACGCGGGCCGGGATCTGGGGCGCACCGACCATCCTTGTCGGCCCGCCCGAGCTCTGCAACGCGATGGCAAGGCGGCTGCTGCGCGATCCGAAGCTGGGGCTGCGCCCGATCGGCCTGATCGGCGACCGGCCGGATCTCGAAAGCGCCGAGGCCGGGCCGGTTCCGATGCTGGGCGGCTCGGCAGATCTGGCCCGGCTCTCGGAACAGGCCGAGGTCGTCATCGTCGCGGCGGCGGCCCTGCTGCCGGGCGAGGGCTGGCCGGGGATCACGCTGTCGGATGTCCGGGCGCCGCATGTCGTCGTCGCCGAGAATGCCGATGGGTTGCCGAATGTCGGCATGCACACGCGCAATCTCGGCGGGGCGCTCGGCCTCGAGGTGCGCTTCGACCTGTTCCAGCCGGGGCATCTCGCGATCAAGCGCTGGATCGATCTCATGGTCACCGTGCCCCTGCTGCTGCTGGCCTCCCCCTTGATCCTGATGCTCGCTCTGGCGGTGAAGATCGCCGATCCCGGCCATGCCTTCTATCGGCAGCGCCGCGTCGGGCGCGACGGTCGTGAGCTCAACGTCCTCAAGCTGCGCACCATGTATGCCGACGCCGAAAGCCGGCTCCAGGAGCATCTGGAACGCAATCCACAGGCGCGCGCCGAATGGGAGCGCTTCTTCAAGCTCAAGGACGATCCGCGGATCCTGCCGGTGATCGGCCATTTTCTGCGCCGTTCCAGCCTCGATGAGCTGCCGCAGCTCTGGAACATCGTCTGCGGCGGCATGAGCCTGGTCGGCCCGCGACCGTTCCCGGAATACCACATGGCGAGCTTCGACCCCGGCTTCCAGTCGATACGGGTCAGCGTCCCGCCCGGCCTGACCGGCCTGTGGCAGGTTAGCTCGCGCAGCGGCGGCGACCTTGAGGTGCAGCAGGAGGAGGATCTCTTCTACATCCGCAACTGGTCGCTCTGGCTCGACATCTACATCCTGCTCGAGACCTTCCCGGCGGTGCTGACGTCGCGTGGGGCGCGCTAGAGCCCTCGGCAGAGGACCGAGCCGGGCAGGCTCGCCGGAAGCGGAGAGAAAGGCGATGCGGAGAACCGATCGAGATGACCGCTCGGAAGGCAGGGCCGGGACGTCGGCTTCGATGCGCCGCGTTTCCGAAAGGCGATGGAAGCCGGGGCCTCCGGCCGCGGCCAGGCTGAGCCGGTGAGGGGCGGAACGGTGCAAGCGTCTCGACGTCTGGAGCTGCAGTGGTTGCGCGCCTTCGCCGCCGGCGAGGTCGTGCTCTGTCATTCCGACCTGCTGACCAAGCATTTCTCGAATCTGGCGATCGCCCGGTCCTGGTATCAGCCCTTCTCGGCGCTCGGCGTCGAGCTCTTCTTCATCGTCTCCGGCTATGTCATCGCCATGCGGGTCGGTGAGAAGGACACCGGCGGCGCCTTTTTCGCGGCGCGCGTCCTGCGGCTGATACCGATGTACTGGTTCTTCACCAGCCTCGTGGTCCTCGTCTATCTGATCAAGCCGGCCTGGCATCTGATGGGTTTCAGCCCCGATCCGATCAGCATGGCGAAGTCCTTCCTGATCTTGCCGCAGCAGGGCTTTCCGATCCTCGGCGTCGGCTGGACGCTCGAGCACGAAATCCTGTTCTATCTCGGCGTGGCGCTGATGCTGGCGACCGTCGGCTCGGGGCGTGGTGCGCGGATCGGCCTTGCCTGGCTGCTGACGGCGCTCGGTGCCGTCGGTCTGGCGCTCGGCTCGCCGGCCGGGCCTGTCCCCGGTGCGAGCACGCTCGGCGCCGCTTTCCTGACGCATGTCTTCAATCCCTTCATGCTGGCCTTCGCCCTTGGTTGGCTGGTGCGCGAACTGGAGGGACGCCGGGCCGCCGACATCGCCCTGCAAGTGCTGCCGCCGGCTCTAATCCTGCTCTGGGCCGTCTGGGAGGCGCCTTCGGGCAAGCTGATGCCGCTCTGGCGCATCGCCGCCGCCGGCCTCGTTTTCGCCGGCTTCATCCTGTGCCGGCAGGCACTGCAGAAGGACAGCCGGCTCGGGCGCAGCATGGTGCTGCTCGGCGAAGCCTCCTTCAGCATCTATCTCTCGCACTGGTTCGTGCTCTCGGCCGGCGGCAAGCTGCTCGGCGGCCTCGGCGTGCCGGCGAGCTATGATGTTGTCGTGCGGCTGGTCGGGGTGGCGCTGGCGCTCGCGATCGGCGTGGCCTTCTACCTTGCGCTCGAGAAGCCGCTGGATCGCTGGCTGCGGCCGGGCGGGCGCCTGCGCAGTTTCCGGATCCTGCCGCACGGCGCGGCCGCCGCGCCGGCGCCGATCCCCAAGAAGCCGGGCTGAAGCGAAGAAGGGGTCAGTGCGGCACGCTGGCACCGGCCGTCAGGCTACCCTGCTTTTCCTGGCCGCGGGCGCGGAAGTTCGCAAAATCCATCTCCACCGTTCCCCAGACGAAGCGCGGTGCCGGTGCGCCGGTGATGGTCCGGTAGCGGTTGCCGTCGAACAGGTTGCCGCCGCGTTCGATGATCGCGAAATTCTCCGCGCTCGGGTCGGAGACCGAGACGCCGCCGGCCGAGCCGCGGCCCATGAAGGTGATCTCGTTGTCGGTGACGCGGTTGTCGCGTGTCTTGTAGAAGCCGCCGCCCACCTTCCAGCGGTTCTGGTCGATCAGCATGATCGCGCGACCGGATTCGCGCACGACCAGGACATTGTCGTGGACCAGCGCCTGTTCCGAGGCCGCGATCTGGATTTCGGCGCCCCAGTACCAGGATGCGCCGGCCTGATTGTTCTGCCAGAGCACATTGTTGCGGATGACGGCCTTCGACGAGAGCTCGAAGAAGATCCCGGCTGAGCTGTTATAGGCGACGCGATTGCCCTCGAAGGTGGTGTTCACGCAGCTTTCGTCGCACCACAGACCCGGCCCGTCATTATGGTGCACGTTGTTGTTCCGGAAGATGACGTTCTGGCTGACCGTGACCTTGATGCCGCCCGCATCCCAGCTCGGATCGAAGCCGGAACGGTTGTTGCCGAAGATCTCGTTGCCTTCGAACAGGATGTCGGTGCCGTCGGCCGTGGCGCCGATCTGGCCGTTGTCGTGGATCCTGCTGCGCAGGACCTGTCCGTTAGGGCCGACCGAGACGCCGGCCCCGCTGTTCAGCCTGAAGTCGCAATCCTCGATCCGCCAGTTCGGGCCGTCGCCACGGACTGCGCCTTCCTGGGGCGGGTTGGCGTATTTCTCGAAGACCAGCCCCTGGACCGTGACGTCGGCGGCGGCGCCGAACAGGGCATAGCGGGCGCGCGCGATCTCAACCAGGCGCCCTTCGGGAGCTTCGGCAATCAGGAATTCGTTGCGCAGCCGGTCATGGAAGAAGCGGCCGGGCCGCAATTGCGCGCGGTCGGCGACCGCCTGCAATGGCTTGCCGTCGAGAAAAAGGGCTTCCGGCCACTGGCAGGCTTCGTAGCCGGTCTTGCAGACCCCGTTGGCCGGGCCGGGGGCAGCGATCCCGGCGGCGACCCAGACGTCGGCAACGGCGCGAAAGCCAGCGAGGATCGCGGCACCGCTGAGAATGGCGCCCGGTTCGCCGAAGAAGCGCTGGCCGCGCTTCGGCTGGGCCGATTGCAGCCGGTGCAGCCCGGCCTCGATGCAGAAGGCGGTGCCGTTCGGTGCCGTCGCGACGGCCTGCGAGAGCGAGTGCTCGCTCGTGATGCGAGTTGCGCCGGCCGGGCAGGCGGAGGCGGGCCGCGGTTCAGGGGCCGCCGGAACCGCCGCGCTTGCCGGGCCGGTGGCGAGCAGCAGCATGCCTGCTGCCGCGGCCTTCAGGTGCTCGGCGGCCATGCCGGCCTCCGGCGCTGTGCGAAATCCTGCAGCATCGAACTGCCGATGCCGAGCCCGATGATCGACCAGAACCAGATTCCCAGCATCGGTCCTTCGAGTGCGACGTCGAAGGAGGCGTTGATCAGCATCGACAGGCCGTAGCAGCCGATCCATATGAACAGTTTGGCAGCTCGCTCGTCGCCATGGCGCAACGCGACGAGATGGCTGCGCACGAGCATGCCGAACCAGCACAGCAGCAGCACGATCCAGAGGCCGAGGCCGGGCACTCCGGCCCTTGCCAGAATGCCGAGATGAACGTTGTGCGGGGCCCGGACCGGAGCACCGCCCCCCTCCGCTCCGACGACATAGCCGTCATCCTCGGCGAGATTCACGCCGAAGCCCTTGCCCGTCCAGAAATATGGGCCGCGCAGCGTGTAGTCCTGGATCGCCTGCCACCAGCGCAGGCGCCAGGTCTTGGTGCCGTCGAGATTGGAGGCCTCGCTGCGCCCGATGATGCTCTCGACATTGTTGATCAGCTGGGTCGGGCCGATCACCCGCCCGCTTTCGAGCTCCACCTGCAGGCCGAACATCAGGACGATCGCGAACACCGCGCCGCCTCCTGCCGCGATCGGTATGAGCTTTCGCACCTGACCGCCGAGTACGGCCGCGAGAAGCACCGGTAGCAGGAAGGCGAGCATCGCCCCGCGGCTGATCGCGATCATCAGGAAGCCGACGAGCACGGCAACGAGCCAGGGCCAGGGAACGCGACGTAAGCCCAGCAGCACGAAAACGGTCGCGCCGCACAGATGTACCGCCGCCTCGCCCATGCGGACATAGACCACCGGCACGCCGGAGAACGGCCAGGCCAGCAGATGCGAGAGCGAGCTGGTGGTATAGGCGAGGGCCGCGCCGGAAAGCCCGTAAAGCAAGGCGAACCGGCTATAGGTGCCGAGCAGCCGGCCGAGCCGTGCCGGCTTCTGCAGCAGCAGTGCGACGATGATGAAGGCGAAGGTGCCATAGAGCGCGATGACGCTGTCGCGCAGCGCATCGAAGCCGTGGACCGGGATGCCCGGCACGGTCCGCACCGCGACCCATCCCATGAAGGCGAGGAGCGCGAGGCTTGGCACCGTCATCAGCATGGCGATCCAGCTGCGCGATGCCATCAAGGCGAGCACGCCGAGCACGAGCGTGATCTCGCCGATGAACAGCGGGGGCACGCCGACATAGGCGAAGCCCTTGCCGAAGATCGCGTAGCCCGCCAGCACGAAGCAGAGCAGCCCGAGATAGCGATCGCCCCAATCCGGCCGCGCCTGTGCTCGCGGTGCCGCGGCGAAGCTGGCCGGCATCTCGACAGAGAGGTGTAGCGGCATGCTCGGCGCCTCTCATTTGCTCGTCGCCGGGGCGTTTCCGTTTTTTGTTGAATCGGGGAAACGCTCCAATCCTCTATTTTATCGCGCTTTCTTCATGCGAATCGGTGCCCGCTTCGCTCGAAACTGCTCCAGGCCATTGAAGACGTGTCGGGGGCAGGCCGTCGAGCGGGCGGCGGAGGTACCCCGGCTGGCGCAGCAATGCGGCCGACATGGCCTTCAGCCCAACCGGTGCAGCAGCTTTCCGGCGTGCTGGCGCAGTCCGGAGGGCAAGAGGTGGTAGCATTCACGCAGCACCGGACGGATACGCCCGAGATAGGTGGCGGCGAGGCGGCCGCGGCGCGAGACCGGGATGAGATAGTCCGCGATCGGGACCTCCCTGTTCGCCCATTCGAGCTTGTGTCGATGCGCCGGCGCCAGGAAGTCGAAGACGTCGATCGAGAGTTCCGGGCAGCATTCCAGCAGATGCCAGAACAGCAGCCGGCCGGGAGCATGTTTCGCGAAGCGCAGGTCGTAGCTCTGGACCAGGGACCAGTAGCGTCCCTGGCTGACGGCGCCGATCTCGATGGCGGCGATCTCGTCGCCGGTACGCAGATAGGCCGCCAGAAGCCAGCCCTCCCTGGCGAGGCGTAGCAGGCAGCCCAGGCTCGCACCATGGGCGTAGCCGGCGCTGACGGCCCCCTTCTCCTGTTGCCAGACCCGCTTCAGCGCGAATGCGTGCTCGATCAGCAGGCATTGCTCCTCCGGCCGCTGTGCCAGCACGAAGCTGACCGGCCCATGTTCCGCGAGCTGGCGCTGATGCCGCCGCAGCGCCTGCCGCGTGCGGCCGGTGCGCTGGCCGTCGGCGCTGCCGCCGTCGAGGCTGCGGAAATCGAGCATCGGCGCGCTCGCCTGCGAGCCTGCCACCCGATGTCGGGCGAGCTGGCTGGCGAGCGCCGTCTCGTCGCGGACGCGGCGCAGCTCGATGGTGTCGACATCATGCCAGTTGCGGACCATGTCCCAGGCGATGCCGAACAGCAGGTCGCGATCTTCCCGCTTGTCGATCAGCACGTCGCCATATTGGGTCGCGGGCTCGCCGAGATGATGCAGGATCCGGCAGAAAGAGAGCTGCCGGACGGAGAGAGGCCAGAGCAATACCAGCGTTCGGCCGCGCCAGATGGTCGCGATCCGGGGCGTTTCCGGCTGACCGCAGGCCTGTGCCGCCTCGACCCATGCCTCGCACCAGTCGGCGCTCTGGAAGAAGCTGGTGCTGGAGCTGCGTCTTTCGAGGTCGCGCCAGGGGCCGAGCAGTTCCGCGTCCCAGGCGGCCTCCTCGCAGCGCAGCGTCGTCTCCGGCCAGTCGACCGCGGACAGGAAATGAATCGAAGGCACGGACTCGTTCATGCTGCCGCCTCCCGCAGATCAAGAGATTTCATCGGCCAGCCTGTGCCGGGCCGCGCCTCCAGGAGAGTCTACCCGCCTGCTGCGACAGGCTGCGCAGGCGCGCGAGCCCGCGGCGCGCGAATCCCTTGGCCAGGCGGCCGACATAGCGTGCGTAGCCGGCTGCGTGTCCGAGGAGGCCATCGGCGAGGGAACGGGCCTTCAGCGCATAGGCCGCGCGGCGCGAGGACAGGTCGGTCGCACGCTTTTCGGGGTCGGCGTAGAAGGAGGCGATCTTGCTCGCTTCCATGCCGGGCGTCGCCAGCCAGCGTGGCACATGCACCGAGCAGAGCCGCTCGACATCGCACAGCACCTTGTTCGTGCCGGTTCCAGCCGCCGGACAGGAGGTGCCGAAGGCATCGCCCACCAGCACCACGCCCGGCTGTTCGATATTGGTCGAGACATAAAGATCGGCCGGTCGCACGCGTACCGTGCCCTGGATCGCGAAGGGGCCGATCAGCGCGGCCAGCCGCGGCATCACGCTCGTCAGCGCGGCTTCCGGCGTTTCGCGGATCGCTTTGAGCCAGGGATCGTCGAGGCCGCGATAGGTCATCAGGTTGGCGCGCATCACCGTGCCGAGACGGAACAGGGTGAGATAGGCGATCCGATCCTGTGGCCGCTCGCCGTAATAGGTCAGGGAGTCGAAGGGCAAGCGCGCGCTCGCGGTCGGCACGACATCGAAGCCGACCGTGACCGAATGAGTCTGGCTGAGCGTCTGGCAGCCTATTCCCAGCGAGCCCCGCAGGGCGCGATTCAGTCCGTTGGCGAGCACGACAAGCCGGGCCGTCACGACCTCGCCATCCGTGAGCGTGACTGTTTGCTCATCGTCGCTCAGGCTGATCGCCGCCACGGTCCCGTTCAGGAAGCGCACCTGCGGCGGGATGCCCCGTCTAACTGCCCGCACCAGTGGCTGGTAGAGGATGCCGTATTGTTCGACGGCGAGCTTGTCGGCGAGGCGCCCGAGCCGTGCGACCCAGAGCTCGCGATTCTGCGTCGCCGCCGGCAGGACCAGCCCGTCCAGGCCCATGCGCCGCAGCAGGCGGATCTGCGAGGGGTCGAATTTCTCACAGCGGAAATCCGGCCGCGGCGGGTCATGGGGGTCGATCAGGAGGACCTCATGGTCCGTGCGGCCGAGCATCACGGCGGCGCTTGCTCCGGCAAGCCCGCCTCCGACGATGACGATGTCTGCCGAGCGCGCCATGGCGTCCTCACTCTTGCGGGTCTTTGGCAGCCTCGCCACGCAGCCGGCGCCGGAACTGGGCGAGGATGGGGCGCAGACGGTGGTAGAGCTGTCGCGCCGCCTCGCGGCCACGTCGATAGGCCTTCTCGCGGCTCGCCAGGAAGAGCAGGCGCAGCTTTCGGCCGGGCGCGACATCGATCAGCAGATCGCGCACTTCGTGGCGCTCGGGCCAGCGTTCGGCCTGCTGGCCGGTGTCGCGGTGATTGCAGGAATCAGTGAAGCTGATCGTCGGATCGGCCAGCAAGCGCATCGTCGTATGCTCGAGCAGCAGAACGCCGGGCGAGAAGCGGCTATAGGTTTCGTCATAGGCGGTGCGCCAGGTGAAGGCTGCGTTTCCGCACAGCAGCACCACCCACATCGCGATCGGCTTCCCGTCCAGCCGCAGCGCCTCGATCCTGACCAGCCGACGCTCAGCCAAGCCGAGAACCAGCTCGCAGGCAAAACGCCGGGTGTCCGGATTGGATGCGAGCGCGCTGTGGCGCGCGGCTTTCCAGCCCGAGGCCTCGAGCCGGAGAAATTCCTCCAGCGCGGTGGTGACCGCGGCCGGCTCGTCGACGAAGCTCAGCGTCAGCTCGCCCTCCTTGCTCAGCTGGCGTCGCTTGCGGGCGAAGCCCTGCAGCCGACGCGGCGACATCGAGGCGGCCCAAAAGGCCTTCGGGTCGTCGGAAGAGGTCAGGCCAGCCCGAATCCGCGTCTCCAGCAGCCGCGAGCTGCCGGCTCCGCTGTCCAGCAAGGTCTCCAGAGCGTCCGTCACCGCGGAGCCCCCCGACATGTCGCCGGCCTGGATCAGCTTGGGCAGCTCCGGCATCCGGCGGACCGCCGCCAGCATCGCCGCAAGGACTGTCGTGACCTGTCTGCCGTCGATGACCGGCGTTCCGAGATAGGCGACCGGCCCCGGCGGGCAGACCAGGGCCTTCCAGGGCCAGCTCAGCCGGGTGTGACGCTCCACCAGCAGCCAGGCGCCGAGAAGCCGCGGCGGGACTTCCGCCTCTTGATCGTCGGTCCAGGCCAACAGGACCCGCACCCGATCCGGCCAGGCGCAGGCGAATGCCGTCGCTACGGCTGGATCCATGAAGACGTTCGGGATTGCTGCGCGGCTGACCAGATCGGCCCAATCGTCCCGCAGGTCGGCAAAGTCGTGGGCGCTCGCCAGCTGTATCCGTGGCGTCTGCGCCGGCCGCGACGGGCTTGCTGCTTGATCATCTGCGAAACGGAGCGGTTCACCCGCTGGCGAGACCCGGCTGAAGCGCGGCAGGGCAGCGCTTTCGCTCACGGCTGCACCTTGCCGGCCTTGCCCGCCGGTACAGCCGGAGCGGCGTGGTGCTGCCTTGCCGCCTGCAGCAGCGCACGCATGCGCCGAGCCATAGCGCGCAGGCGGCGATGGGCGATCTCCACCGTGCTGACCAGTCCGAAGGCCAGGCTTCGCTGCGGCCGCACCGTGATGATCAGATCCGAGACCTCACGCCGGCCGGCCCAGAATTCGGCCATGTGACCGGTATCGTGATGATTGCAGGAATCGATCGCATGCAAGGCGGGGTCGGCGAGAAAGCGGTTGGTGACCTCCTGGTGCAGCAGCAGCCCGGGGGCGCAGGCGCGATGGGCTTCGTCATAGGCGGACTTCCAGGTGAAGGCCGTTTCGCCGGATTGGACGGTGACCTGCATGGCGATGGCCCGCCCGTCGAGGCGCAGGGCGATGATCTGGGCCTGATGGCGGTTCGCCAGCGCGACGATCGTCCGTTTGAAGAAGCTCGCCAGCGCCGGCGTGCGCAGGATCGCCTGCCCACGGCTGCTCTTGCGCCCCTTCCAGCCCGAAGCCTCGAGCGTGAGGAATTCTTCGATGGCCGGCGCGATCTCGCTGTCGCCCGCATGCCGCGTGCAGCTGACGAGGCCTTGGCGCCCGAGTCGCTGCTGTTTCTTGCGCAGCGCCTTGGCGCGGCTGGGCGCGACCGGGCTGGCCCCGCTGCCTGCGACCGATTTAAGCAGCGCGGGACGAAGCCGGGTTTCGAGCCGGGTGCTGGATGAGCCGCGCCGCGCCAGGACGTCAGCGACGACAGCGGCGACGGGCCCGCTCGCATCGAGGCTTCCGATGCTCAGAGTATCCGGCAGCGAGCGCTCTGTGGCGATCGCGTCCAGCATGCCCGAAAAAGCCGCGGCGGCGTTGTCGCGGTCGAGCACGGGGGTGCCGAGAAAGGCGTGGTCGAGCACCGGCGTCTTGAGCATCGGCACCGGCAGAAACGGAAATGCGTGCTGGCGCGCCAGCGCCCAGAGACCGACCAGTCGACTGGGTGTATCGGGCTGCGGCGCGCTCCAGGCCAGCAGTACCGCGATCTCGGCCGCGCGCGCATCGGCTGCCGCTACGATGAGCGACGGCTCCAGAAAGGCGTTGTCGGCCAGAGCGCGGCCTGAAAGGTCGCGCCATTCCCGCTCGATCGTTGCCAGACGCTCCGGCGTGGTGATTTCGACCGAGATGGTGGCCTCGCCGAGGTCATCCATCACCTGCCGCGCAACGTGACGGCGTGACTCGTCCACAAGATCGACGGGACCCTGTTGCACCAGCGCTCTCCCCGAGGGTTGGCGCCATTATACGGTTCCGCCCTCCGAGGGCGCTTCTGGCAAACGGGTTAACCCCATTTTGACGCGGTACTCCGACCGGAGCGCGCGCCGTGGATCGATCCAGGCGGCAACACCGCACGCCGTGCCGACTGCCGCGGAAATGTCGGGGGTGCGGTCAGCGCTTCGCATTGGTCGCGGCCCGGCAGGCGACGGAGTGCTTCCGTCGTCCGATCCGCAGCAGCGCCTGCAACTGAACAGCCTAAAGCCGGGCCGTCGGATCCCCAGGGGCCGTTGCATCGAGAAAAGCTGGGAGGTTTGGAAGTGGACGGCGAAAGAAGCGAAGACCGGCGTTCAGCACACTGATCCTATGGAACGAAAAATTGTGCGTTGAAGCCGAATTCTCGGAGATGGATAAGAATAAATTCTAGGTTATGAAATTTTGATCGCGTCGAAAACGCCTCTCTAAGCTACAAATTCCCCTAGGTTCGACATATCCCGATTGGGGTGGGGTGCCCGCGTCGCCAGTTGATGAGGGCTGCTTCGCATGTCGTGTGCGGGTATCGAGGACAAGCCATGGGCGAGAAGGACAACGGCCTCGATCTCGAGAAGCTCTACAATGTCGTGGTCGCCCCGGAGACCTGGCCGGATGTCCTGAACGACATTGCTCGCTCGGCCAATGCTGTCGGGGCGTGCCTGGCGACCGATGTCGGCAGCAAGACGTTGATCGCGAGGCCGGTTTCGCCCGAACTGGTCGCTCCAATCGACGACTTTCTCGACAGCGGTTGGTACAAGCGCGACTTGCGGGGTTACCGCGCCTGGCCGCTTCTCCGCCAAGGGCGGAAAGTGCTGATCGAGCACGACGTCTCCACCGAGCAGGAGCGGCGCAACAGCGCCTACCATAACGAATGGCTCCGTCCTTGGGACCTGCCGTGGTGGGGTACGCTGGGGTTCTCGCGAGATGGCCAGCATTACGGCCTAGTCATGCTCAGGAACTCCAGGCAAGACGCTTTCACATATGAGGAGTTGCGACCTCTGTCGGGTCTTCGGCACCATCTGGCTCGCGTGCTGACCTTGATCGAAACGCTGTCGACCCAGCGCGCCGAAGCTGTGCTCGATACGATGGAGCTGATTGAAAGGCCTGCGTTCCTCCTCAATGCGGCCGGGCGGGTCATCCGCCTCAATACCGATGCGAAAGCTTTGCTCGGGTCGGACTTCACCCTGTCGCACGGGGTGCTGCGCACGACGCATGCGGAAAACAGCGAACGCCTGCAGGCACTCATCGCCACGGTCCTGGCACCGGGCATCTCCGTTACCCGGACGGAGCCGCATTGGATGGTGCTTCGTCGACTGGGACGCCGGCCGCTCATCGTCAAGGCCATGCCGATCATCGCCGGCCTTTCGGATATCCTCACCGGCGCCAGGGCCCTGCTGACCGTCAATGACCTCGAGAGCAGCAAGCTTCCGACGCCGGAGAAACTGCGCGAAGCATTCGGCCTGACGCCAGCCGAGGCGCGCACGGCGCTCCTCCTCGCTGCCGGGGAGGACCCCGTTTCCGCCGCGCAGACGCTCGGGATCACCTCAGGAACGGTGCGCGACCATTTGAAGATGATCTTCTCGAAAACACACACCCGTCGTCAGAGCGAGCTGCTCCAGCTCATCGAGCGCATGCGCGGATCATAGCATTGCTTTGACTGAGCTGGGGGTTCGGGGCGGATGGAGTTGACCCGACTTCGTGGACGGCCTCGAGGTCATTTCCTGGAGCGGACGCTGCCGTGCTTTCGAGCTGCGCATCCCCCGGTCCGGATGTCGGGAATCCTCGCGATACAGAGCCCCCTGTTCCGGGGATGGAGCGGTGACTGCTGGCTCCCTAGGCTGTCCGCGAAGATCCGCGAGGTTTCGATGCGCGCCCGCCTTGCCTGTCTGGCCGTCCTGACGCCTGCCATGATACCCGGTGCCCTTGCCGCCGGGCCCTGTCCGGCGGAATCCGCGCGCTACGTCCAGCGGGGCGACAAGGGGACAGAGCTGGCCTTGCTGGCGGCAGGATCGTTCGGCACTGCCGCCTCCAATCTGTTTCTGCGCGTTCGCACGGCCCGGCAGAGCTACTGGTTCCGCATTCAGGCCGCCAATGGCTATGGTGGCCTGACGCTTGAAGCGATCCGCGACCCGTCGAGCGTCGCTCCCGCCGAGCGCGGCCAGCCCATCGCGGCCGCGTCGGACACAGCCGAGCCGGCCACGCCATTGCGCCTCATTCCCCTGCGTCGCGACCTGTCCGAGATCGCGGACGCTCCCCGGGCCGGATCAGCCGCGCCGGCCATCCTTTTCCTGCCCGATTTCGGCCCGACGCTCTGGTACGATTCCGCTGAGCTCGGCGGCAGCGGCGAGCGTGAGATCGTCAGTCGTTCGGCCTTCGTGCTGGCCTCATGCGGGCGACGTTAACAGCCTTGCCCGGCATCTGGCCCGGGCGATCCCTGTGGGCCCTGCTGGTCGGGCTGGTCGGCGGTCTGCTGGCCGCCGCGATCGTGCTCTCGGTCTCGACCGGCGGCCTGTTCTTCCCCATGCTGCTTTTCCTCAGCATCGCCAGCCATGGCTTTGCTCCCCTCGCCGCCGCGCTGCTCCATCTTCTGGCCATTGTCGCGCCGGCCGCCCTGATCGCCCTGCCGGTCTCGGACCGTCTTGTCCTGCGCTGGCGGCGCGGCCGTCGCCTCCTGCTGGTCGTCGTCGGGACGCTCGCCGGCAATTGGTGGGGGGCCGCTTACGCCGGCTATCTGTTCGAGGACGAAGGCGCCATCGGTCTGGCCGTGTTCGTGGCGGGGATCGGCGGCTTCCTTTCGGCACTCGCCTATCGGCTGGATCGCCCGGCCGCGCCCGGCTGATCGTTCCTCAGACGATTCCGCGCCGGACCGCCTCTATCGCCGCCTCCGCCCGCGACGAGACGTTGAGCTTGCGATAGACGCTCTTCACATAGCCGGCGACGGTATGAGAGGTGAGGCCCAGGACCTGGGCGGCCTCGGGGATACGCAGCCCTTTTCCGATCAGGGCGAGCACCTCCTGTTCGCGCGGCGTCAGCATCACCGGCTCGGCGGCGGGCTCGGGCTGCCGGCGCGCGAAATGCGTCATAATCCGCCGGGCGACGGAGGGGGACAGGGGCGGCTCGCCGGCGTCGATCCGGTGCAGGTAGCGCACCATCGTATCCTCGTGCTGGTCCTTCAGCAGATAGCCCTGGGCCCCGGCCGCGATGGCCTCGAACAGATGCTGGTCATCGTCATAGATCGTGGTCACGATCGGGCTGAAGCGCGCATGCTGCGCCGCGATCTCGCGGATGAGGTCAATGCCGGAACCGTCCGGCAGGCCGATATCGACGAGCGCGATGTCCTGCGGGCCCTCGGCGCGGTCGCGCCCCCGCTCGTCGCGCAGCCGTGCCCGCGCGCTCGCCATGGATGTCGCCTCGCGTACGGTGATGCCGGGAAAGGCGGCCTTCAGCATCGCCACGAGCCAGCGCCTGGTGTCGGGCCTGTCCTCGATGACGAGGCCGGTGCGGTCGGCGCGGTGCTGCGGCTCTGTTCTGTCCGTCATGCAGGTTGCGTCATTACCGGGAAGGGGCACGGATCGTGACGATAGGCTCTGCCTGATCCGCTCGCGACCCCGTGATCGCGGGGATCATGGCTGCGCCGTCCTGGCCGGCTCACCGCCATGCGCGATGCGGCGCAGCGGCAGCGAGATCGCGATGCTGGTGCCGCGCTCGACAGGCTCGAAGGCGATCTCCCCGCCGAGTTCGGCGATGCGTCGCCGGATGCCGAGAAGCCCGTGGCCGGTCCGTGCCTCCTCCGTCGACGGCGGTATGCCGTCGCCGTCGTCGCGGATGCGCATCGACAGCATGCCCTCCGACAGGCGCAGCCTGACCTCGACCGCACTGGCATGGGCATGGCGAATGACGTTGGTGATGATCTCGCGGTGAAGCGAGATCAGTCCGCGATAGACGGGGTAGTCGAGCAGGCAGTCGCTCTCCTCCTCGCCTTCGAGCAGCCAGCTCAGCTCGATGCCGGCCATGTCGAGCCTGTCTCCGGTCTCGTGCCGCAAGGCGGCGAGAACCTGCGAGAGCGGCAGGCAGTCGGCGGACAGTCCGCCGACGATCGAGCGGATGTCGGCGAGCGCGTCGCGCAGGACCCGCTGCACGTCGTCGACCCCGCTCTTGTGCAGGCCCGAGAGCAGGCGTGCTCCGACATCGTCATGCAGGTCGCGGGCGATGCGGTGGCGCTCTTCCGTCCGGCCACGCTCGTACTCGCTGCGGCTCGCTTCGGAATAGCGCATCATCCTGACGAGCTGCTCGGCGAGCTTTGCGTCCCGCGAGCCGAACAGGCGCCGTCCGGCCCAGCCATAGCGCAGGGTGAGCGCCGGCGTATCGGCGACTGCGGGAACCGCGAGGTCGAGCCCGTCCCGCAGGATTGCGGCCTGGGTGACGGCCTCGCTCGTCACGACCTGATCGACCGGCTCGAACAGGCGGCCGAGCAGCGAGCGCCAGAGCCGCGAGCGTTCCGTGGCTGAACCCGTGAAGGAGATGTCGATGACCGCCTGGAACAGTTCGTGCCGCTCGACGCTGCGCCGCTCGACCAGCCGTTCCCAGAGCAGGCTTCGCAGCGGCAGATAGGCGAAGCCGACCAGCAGCAGCGACAGGCCGAACGAGGCGGTCGGCTGCAGATGGAGCAGCATGATCAGCAGGCCGTCGGCCGCCAGAAGCAGCAGCAGGCCGCCGGCATAGAAGAGAATCCGGAACGCCCATTCGTCGAGGTCGAACAGCCGGTATCGCGAAACCCCGAGCGCGAGGCCGGCATAGATCAGCAGGAAGAAGCCGAAGGCGTGCCCCTGCTGGACGGCGGGGGCGGTGTCGAACAGCACGGGGCTGCTGATCAGCATTATGAAGGGCAGGGCGCCGATGATCACCGAAAGCCCGATCCAGCGCAGCATTGCGCGGCCGCGCGCATCGCGGCGCACGGCGAAGCGCTGGACGATGATCAGGCCGATAATGGCGAGCATCTCGAGAAGGGTCGGCAATTGCGCGCCCATTTGCGGGCTCGGCAGGGCATGGGCGAGGTTGAGCAGGATCCAGAGCGCCACCGTGCCGCTGAGAAGGCCCAGCACCCAATTGGGGACGAGCCGGCGCGGATAGACCAGGAACAGGCAGATGACCACGATGCCGAAGCCGACCGCGCCGATATTGTTGAGCGCGGCGAGGAAGCGGAACAGGCTGCCGTCGATGGCGAGCTCGCGCGAGGAGTAGATCGCCGCCGCGAAGGCCGAGAGCATGATCATCGCGCCCGACAGGGCGAAGAGCCGGGTCGACAGGTCCCGGGGGCGCAAGGCTAGTACCCAGGCGCCGATGAGCAGTGAGCCCAGGCCGGTGACGATCTGCACCCAGAACGCCGAAGGCAGCGTCGTCAGCGGCCGTTGTGATGGGGCTATCGTCAGGATCGACGGCGCGCCGTCCGGCGTCGCGACATGCAGCGCGACCTCGCCTGAAGCGAGGACCGAGGCCAGGAGCGACTGCCTGGCGAAGAAGGCCCTGATCAGCTCGTAGCTGTCGATGACATCGGGTTCTTCAATGACGTCGGTCGCGATCAGGCTGATGGCGGTCTCAGGAGTAGCGGCGCGGGCTATCGCCATGAATTGTCCCGGTTCGACCTTGCCTTGCGCCGGGCCACCGGCATGGACAGCGGTGATCAGAATCTTGTCGCCGGATGGCTCGCCGACAAGCGTCAGGCCGAGCCAAGGCTGGCGCAGAACGGTCACGAGCACCCCGAGCGTTGCTGCAAGGCAAATGACGACGGCAATCTGCAATATGCGGCTCGGAAGCCAGAACACCATCGTCCAACGCCAGCCGCCACATTCCGGAGCTGGGCATCGCTCCCGTGACGGTCCCCACTGCAAGCCGCAGGACAGCATCGCAGCGATCCCTGACCTTGTCGACCGCGTATTCGGCGAGTTCCTGTGGAACCTAACCCTTATGACTTCTGCGTCATCCGGCGCGTATCCTCGTTAGCCTCGCCGGTCGATCTCGTTTCGACTGTCCTGCTGCGAACCGCTGGGTCAACGGCAACGGCGATGGCGGATCGCATTGTTCCAATCCGCCCGTCCGGCGACGAGACCGGCAAGCAGGAAGCCGCCATCATCGAGCTTGCGGGCGACGAGACCCGGCCCCGTAGGCTCCGGCCACCAGGGGAAATCGCGGCCGAAGCGCTTCACGGAGAAGCGGGCCATGGGCCGGCTGCCGTCACGGCGCGGAACGGAGCGCACGATGCTGCCTGGGCTCGGCGAGACGATCTCGACGGGGCGTTCGCAATCGGCTCCTCGGGCGATGATCGTCTCGAAGCCGGGGCGTTCGGCAGGTTCGGTAGCCCAGCGGCCAAGAAAATAGGTCAGCTCGGCCTCGTCGGCTGCGGCCGGTTCTGCCCGAGGCCCATCGGGCAGGCCGAAGAACAGAAGCCCCGACGCGATGACGGCCGGCAGCAGTCGGCGCTGGACACCGGCCGTCCTCACGCCGCTTGCCCTTCGACGACCGGTTCATCGTCCAGCCGCAGGATACGGTCCATCCTTGCCGCGACGCTGTCGCGGTGGGTGATGGCGAGCACCGCCGCGCCGGCATGGCGTTGCAGGAGCGTGTCGAGCACGCGCCTTTCCGTCGCCGGGTCGAGCGCGGACGTGCTCTCGTCGAGGATCAACACATCGGGCGTGAAGAACATCGCCCGGGCCAGGCCGAGCCGCTGCTTCTGCCCGGCGGAAAGTTCCACCCCGTCCTGTCCCAGCCTGGTGTCGTAGCCATCAGGCAGGCCGGCGATGTCGTCGGCGAGGCCGGCGAGCGTCGCCGCCATCGCGATCTCCTCGCGCCCGGCATCGGGTTTCGGCAGGGCGATGTTCTCCGCAACGCTGCCGGTGAAGATGTCGATCTCGTGCGGGACCACGACGATCCGGCGCCGCCATGCCCCCAAGGGCACTTTGGCCGAACGCCTGTCACCGAGCCGGATCTCGCCCTCGCCCTGCCGGGCGCGGATCAACAGGTTGGCCAGCGTGCTCTTGCCGACGCCGCTGCGGCCCAGCAGCGCCAGCGTCTCGCCCGGCGCCAGCGTGAACGACAGGCGGTCGATCACCGGCTGTTCCTGCGGACCATAGGAGAAGGTGAGGTCGCAGATGGCGAGAGCCTCGGCTGCTGCCTCTCGGGATGTCGACGTCCAATCCACAGCCTCATGCGGCGGCGTCGCGAGCCGGCGCAGACAGGCGGTCGCCACGATCATCGCCTGAAGATCGTCGACGACCTTCAGCGCCGACAGTGCCGGGGCGGTCAGGGCGCCGCCGAGCGAGAGCAGCAGGACGAAGCCGCCGACGCTCGCCTGCCCCGACATCACGCTCCAGCCGGCCAGCAAGATTACCGCGGCGATGATCGCACCGCCTGCAAAACGGCCGGCGGCGTCGAGCCCCGCCGACAGCCTGACAACGGAAAGATGGGACGTGCTGTCCTGGTCGAGCCGCTCGCGGAAACGCCGCTCGGCGAAGGCGTGAGCGCTGTTGCGGCGCAAGGTCTCGATATAGGCGACCGCCTCGATCAGATGTCCCCAATATCGGCTGCGGGCCTCGAACCAGCTTGCCTCTCGCTGGCGCAGGCTCGCAGCGGCGGCCAGATGAAGTCCGGCCAGAGCCGCAACAAGAGCGCCGGCGGCAAGGCCGATCCGCCAGTCGACCGCCAGCATGGCGCCGAGCAGAATGATGACGGTACCGCCCCCCAGCGCGAACTCGGTCAGCCGATCGCCTGCCCCCTGGGCGAGGCGATCGACCTCCTCGAAAGCTCGCCCGAGCACGCCCTGGTCGCGTGCAAGCCCACTATCGGCAGGCAGGCGCAGCATCGTCCCGAAGGCCGGCAGCAGTAATTCCCGGCGAAGCGCGAGCGTCGCCTGCGCGGCAAGCAGGCGACGGATATAGGCCAGACCGCCATCGACGGCGCCGAGAACGAAAATCAGGCTCGCGATCCCCGCTACCAGCCCGGCCTCGCGGCCGATGAAGCCCTCGTCGATCAGGCCGGCGACCAGCCAGGGCGGCAGGAAGGCGAGGATGCTGAGTGCCGCGGCCGCTGCCAGTGCCGGGAGCGTCCGCCGCCGCTGCCGCCAGAGCATGCCGCCGAGGAGGCGTCCCAGGCGGGGCTCGCCGGACGCCGGCAAGCCTCCGAGGAGGGCTGCGAGCCGGGCCGGGGCGGGCGGCGGCGTCATGGCGCCTCGAGCAGGTCCGCCATCGCCTCGGCCATCGGGGCCTTCGTGGCGAGCTCGACCCAGTACCATTGGCCGTTGGGGTTGAGTTCGAGGAAGACGTGCTCGCCTTCCGGCGTCACGATCAGGTCGAAGGCGCCGAAGCGCAGGCCGCAATGCCCGAGATAGGCGCGCAGTGCGGCGTCGACCTTGGGCTCGAGCGGCTCGATGCGATGCGGCAGCTTGATCGTGTCGACCGCGCGCCAGTCCTGCTCGGCCCCCTCGACGCCCTGGCTGTCGATCCGGCAATTGAACAGGCGGTCGCCGATGATGGTGACGCGTAGCTCGTGATCCTTTTCGATCGCTTCCTGCAGATAGGTCGGGCAGAGCGCGATCGAGGCCTTCAGGCTGGCGAATTCGTCGGGCGCGACGCGGCGCGTATAGGCGACGTGATGGGCACCCTCGATATAATGGCTGCCCATCAGCATAGGCTTGCAGATGACGCCGTGCGGGCAGCCGGCAAAGAACGCTTCCGCCTCCTCCGGATCATTGGTGATGATCGAGCGCGGGACGCGCAGGCCGAGGCTCTGCGCCAGCCGAAGCTGCGGGAATTTGCGCTGGTGGCGGCGGTTCTCGTCGGGATTGTTGATCCAGGGAACGCGCCCGTCCATCGGCAGGAAGCCCATGAACTCGCGCATCTCGTCCTTGATGTAGCCGATGACGCCCTCATCCTCGATTCCGGGCGGCGGCAGCGAAGGTTCCGGCTTGCGCATCCAGACCGAGCGCAGGCCGTGCGGGAACAGGCAGTTCCGGCCCCAGATGTCGGAGATGCGGATCGCGCCTTCGATGCCATCGCTCATCGTCACGCGGTACTCCTCGTGAAAATGATCGGTGTTGAGCCGGAAACAGGGCACGCCGCGTTGCTCCAGGATGGCGAGCACCGCATCGACATGCGGGTCCAGCTTCGTGGAGATCATCAGGACGGCCGGGCGGGCATTCGTGGCAGGCATCGGCGAGATTCAGCATTGTGGGAGGACAGGAAGCGGTGGCGAGCGAGCCGGTTCGCCAGATCGCCATGCACCCTGCCGGGCGCGGAGAGGCGATCTGTCTGCTTGTCGGGGCAACGGCCGAAAGCCGGAGCCGGTCAGTTGCCGAGCACGTCCGAAGCCAGGTCGGAATCCGAGGTGCGGCCGGAGGTCGAGCTGACGTTCCGCGAAGTCGACGACTTGTGGAAGAGCACGGTGCCGCGCCAGGTCTGCGTCTCCGAATCGTAATAGCCGAGCTCGCCGTCCTCGTACTGCTCGAGGGCATAGGGTTTGGAGTTGGCGAGAACGAAGGGAAGCGGCGTCTTCGTCGGATGAGCTTGGATTTGCATGAGCGCTCCTTTGCGGCAGGCGCGATCGAGATCGAACGCCCACAGACTATGTCGCTGCTTTTCTCGGCGGCCATCCCCCCGTTCATGGGGCCTGCGACGGAAAAGCGACTGGCTTCGGGCTGGCGAGCCGGTTTCTTCGCGCCGCGCCGTCCCTGCTCAGGCCGCCGAGTGGAGGACGAGGCGGACAAGGCTCGCGACGAGCAGCCAGAGCAGGAGAAGCAGGCACAGCAGGCTCAACGCGAGCGATCCCCAGAACCAGATCGGTTCCTCCCGTCGCCGGATGGCGCCGGGCAGCCGCGGCAGGATTCCGGTCCGGAGCGCGCCCGCGATCTCCTGCGCCAGCAGAATTGCGACGCAGGTCGAGCCGAAGATGCCGAGCATGGGGACGGTGAACGTGGGAAACTGTGCCAGCTCGGTCAGGCCGAGATAGAGCAGCAGGCCGAGGGCGCCGCAGAGCAACGCTGTCCTCGCGATCTGGAGCAGATGCTCCTTCACGGCCCCGGCCGCGAAGGGCAGGCGGCGCGGCCGGCCAGAAGCCGCTCGACCGGCGCACGGTCATCGGTCAGGAGCATCGCGCATTGCCCCATGGTCGCGCGCAGTCCCGTTTCGCCGTCGAGGCGACGCCAGCTCACATCGCGCGACGCGGGCGGCTCGCCGGCAGCCATGATGCTCACTGGCACCGTGATCCGCCCGGCGTCCGGAACGGAAGCCACACTTTTCCAGGCGGCCACGACGACATTGGTCGAGCCCGGCGTCCCGGCTTCCTCCGCCCGCCAGATCTCGACCGCCGCATAGTCGAGAGCGAGCGTCTTCGCGAGGCTGCGCGCCAGCAGCAGCGTGTCGGCGCGATCGATCACGTTCGACAGGAAGACGCCGGTCTCGCGCAGCCGGGCATGGACCAGCGCGCCGAATTCCCGCGTCACGAGATGCGGCGGCGCCGTGCGCGTGCGATAGGCGTCCATCAGCACGACGTCGTAGCTCGGCCGGGCAGGCTGGCTCCGCAGGACGGCGCGGCCATCGCCGGTCACCGTATGCAGGGCCGGGCCGGTCGCGGCCATCGCCGTCGCGGCCTCGGCTGCGACGACAGGATCGAGCTCCGCGACGAGCACCGAAACCGGCGGGCTTCGGTTAGCCCAGGCCCGCGGCAGGGTCGCGCCGCCGCCGCCGATGACCATCGCCTGCCGGTCGGCGGAACGGGCGAAGGCCATGGCCGCGAGGCGGTCCGCCAGCGCGGCATAGCCGAGATGGAGGGCGCGCGGGTCGTCGAGATCGGAAGCGCTGTGCACGCCCTCGTCGAGGATCATGAAGCGCAGCCGCGTATCCTGCGGCGAGGTCGTGTCGAGATAGCGCACGCAGGTATAGCGCGACTCGATCGCGCAGGCGCTGCTCCAGCCGAGGAATGCGATGCTGAGCCCGGGCGCGAGCAGGCCGATCGCGCGCAGCATGGCGGCGGCCGGGCGTCCCCGCCAGGGCAGCAGCGCCAGACCGACCGTCGCCCAGGTCGCGGCTGCGGCGAAGGTTAGCCCGGCCGCGCCGACCTGCTCGAGCAGCCAGAAGCCGGCTGCGACCGTCCCGGCAACGCTGCCGGCGGCCGATGCGGCATAGATCGCCGCCACCTGCCTGGCCTGTCCGGGGAGGCGCAGCGCCAATTGCAGGCGCAGCGCCAGAGGCGTCACGAAGCCGGCGGCGATGCTGGGCGGCAGGCACAGGGCTGCGAGTCCGATGGTCGAGGCGATGCCGGCGCCGTCTTCCGTCGCCAGGGCATTCGCGACTGGTGCAGCCAGGGCCGGCATCGCGATCGCGGCGCCGCTCGCGCTGAGGCAGGCCGTCGCCATCAGCCAGAGCAGGCGTGCGGGGGGCGGCTGCGGCCCTCCGGCCCTGCCGCCGAGCACATGGCCCAGGGTGAGGCCGAGCAGCACGGCGATGATCGCAGCGGTCCAGGGCAGCAGCGATTGGCCGACATGCGGCGCGCCCAGCCGCACGATCGCGAGCTCGACGGACAGGCAGGCCGCCGCGGAGAGGAAGACGGCCAGCGGCAGCAGCGCAACGATCATGCGGGGTGCCGCGTGTCGGCCCGAAACGCCGTGGCCATCAGGAGGGCGGCTGTCACGAGGCCGAGCGCGGCGATGGCGAGGCAGGTGCCGCGCGTGCCGAGCCAGTCGAGCCCGAGCCACAGCACCGCCACGGCGCCGGCTGCGCTGCCGACGGCACCGGCCGCATTGGCGATGCCGACGAACGCCCCGTGCCCGCCGCTGTGGCGGATGATCGCCAACATCACCAGCGGCGGTGCGATTCCGAACAGGAAGCCGGGGCCGAGCGTCGGCAGGGCGGCGAAGAGCGCAAGCCGCCAGCGCGCGACCGGATCGGACGCGACGAGCCAGCTATCGAGCACCGGCAGCAGCAGCGGTGTGGCCGCGACCATTGCCGCAGCCCCCGCGACGGCGGCTGCCGCCCGGCATAGCGAGCGCTGGGCTCCGCCGGCGGAGCAGCGGCCACCGACCTGGTTCCCAAGCGCCCAGGACAGCAGGAAACCAGCGATGATCGCGGTCCAGCTGTCGGTCGACATCCCCGCATAAGGCGCGACCAGCCGCGCCGCCGCAGTTTCGAAAGCGAGTGCGCAGGATGCGATCAGCGCTTCCGCCAGAAGCAGGGCATGAATCATGAGATGCCGCAGGGGATGTCGAAGCGCGTCGTCATCCCCGCAGTTGCGTGCGGATCAATCCGTTGTGGTAGCCCCCATCTCGGGGGGGGGCGATCAGATGCCGGCGCCACCGCGTGATCGATGCCGTTGCGTTCTACCTAACGCTGCTCGCCATGCGGCAGGGCAGTACAAGGCGCACCGGCAGCCGAGCCTAAGGCCGCTCTCCGGTTGCGATCGCGCTCAGGAATTTCGCGATCGTCAGCGCCCCGAGATAGGAGGTGACGCCGGTCCCGACGTCGAGAGGCGGATTGACCTCGACGAAATCGAAGCCGACGACGGCGAAGCGGCGGGCGACCATGTCGAGAATGCCGGTAAGCTCGTCGAAGCGCATGCCATCCGGCTCGGCCGAGACGCAGCCCGGGACCAGTGCCATGTCGTAGGCGTCGACATCGATGCTGACATAGACGCTGGCGCCGTCCGGGATATGGGCGAGGGCTCCGGTAGCGCCGACCTCCCGTAGCTTCGGCATGGTGACGATGGTGCTGCCATTTGCGCGGGCGTCGCGCACATCGCTGGCGCGCGTCCTGAAGCTGCGAATGCCGATCTGGGTCAGGCTCTCGACATGCGGCAGAGCGTGCAGTTGCCGGAAGGCCTGCCCGTTGGTGTGCCGGAGATCCTCGGTGACCGCCCCGTAATCCATATGGGCATCGAGTTGCACGACATGGACCGGCCGGTCATAGCCCTGCAGGATCGGGAAGGTGATCGAATGGTCGCCGCCGATGATCACGGGCTTGCCGCCGCGCGCCAGCACCGCACGCACCGCCTGCGTCAGATTCTGAAAGGTGCGCGCCGGGTTGGTCGGCCAGATGTCGACGTCGCCGCAATCGACGAGGCGGCCCGAGGTGACAAGGTCGGGCGCCAGGACGCTGTCGCTGTCGATATCATAGAGCCCGCCGGTGCCGAAGCGGAGCGAATGCTCGCGGATGACGCGTGGCGCGAAGCGCGCGCCCGGCGCGAAAGGCGAGCCCTCGTCGAAGGGGACTCCGATCACGGCGAACTCGGCCGCGAGGGCCGCCATGTCCGCGCAGTAGTTTGCGCGCAGGAAAGTCGGCACGCCGACGAAGCCGCGGTTCAGGCGGTCTGCGGCACCACGCATCTCGGTCACGTCTTGCTCCATGGAAATGGCGAGCGGGTCGCGGCCAGCGTCAGGCGCTGGCCGCAGGAACTCATTTGTCGAAATAGCCGGCGCGCACGGCCGCGCCGATCAGGTTGAGGAACAGCCTGCCGGCCGTGATCGCCGAGATCCGGTTGACGTCGCGCGACGGGGTGATCTCGACGATGTCCATGCCGACCACCCGGCCCTTGCCGACCAGTCCGTGGATCAGCTTGCGGGCCTGATGGAAGGTGACGCCGCCGGGCGCGGGCCCCTCGACGGCGGGCATGATCGAAGGATCGAGCCCATCGGCGTCGATCGTGATGTAGTAGCGGGCATTGTCGGGAATGCGCGCGAGGATCGCGTCCATGCCGACATCGTGCAACTCGTAGGCAGTGACGATGTTGGCGCCATAGGCCTGTGCCGCCTCGACATCGGCGCGCCTTGCACTGCCCTGCGAACGGATGCCGATCTGGAAGATGTCCGTGACATGCGCCATTTCCGAGGCGCGCCGGATCGGGCTGGACAATCCTTCTCGCACGCCCCCGACATCGTCACGCCAGTCGATATGCGCGTCGATCTGGACGAGGACGAGCGGGCCTTCGCCGTCGAGGGCCTTGAGCACCGGGATCGGGATCGCATGGTCGCCGCCGATCACCAGCGGCATCGCGCCCGAGGCGACGATCTTGCGCATCGCCTCTTCGGCCCGCCGCGCATGCGAGGCCGGATTGTGCATCTCGCCGACTACGTCGCCACAATCGACCATCCGTATCGGCCTGTCGTCGAAGAGCGGTCCGCCAATGTCGAAATCATAGCGCTCGAGCGAGCGCGAAACCCGGTCCGAGGCCTGGCGTACCGCCGTCGGCCCGTTCGACTGGTCGTTGCTGACATTCCTGATCGTGTAGGGATAGCCGTAGGGAATGCCGAGGAAGGCGATGTCTGCCTTCAGATTGTCGAGATCGAGCGCGAGCTCGGAGAACAGGAAGGTGGCGTGGCCATGCTCCGGCGCGCTGGTCAGGGTTTCGGTCATCTTGCCCTCGATGGTGTCTTGGAAGAGGGTCGCCGCGGCGACCTACTGGAAGTGCGAGAGGAACAGGCGCAGGCGTTCCGAACGCGGTCTGTCGATGAGTTCGTCCGGCGGTCCCATCTCGGCGATGCGGCCGGCGTCGAAGAAGACGATGCGGTCGGCGACCTTGCGCGCAAAGCCGAGTTCGTGGGTCACGACGACCATGGTCATGCCCTCCTCCGCGAGCTCCTTCATCAGGCGCAGCACGTCGCCGACGACCTCCGGATCGAGCGCCGAGGTCGGCTCGTCGAACAGCATGAGTTCCGGCTTCATGGCGAGCGCGCGGGCGATCGCGACGCGCTGCTTCTCGCCGCCCGACAGGTCGGCGGGCATGCGCCCGGCCTTGGCCGCGAGGCCGAAGCGGGCCAGCAGCGCCCGCGCCTGCGCCTCAGCCTCGCTGCGATCGACGCCGCGCAGCCTGATCGGTGCGCGCGCGACGTTCTCGAGCGCGGAAAGATGCGGCCAGAGATGGAATTGCTGGAAGACGAGGCCGACGCGCGGGCGCATCCGGTCGAGCTGGCGGGCGGACTGCAGGCGCGTCCCGCCGGCTGCGGCGGGCTCGCGGCCGATATAGTCCCCGGCGATCCGCACCGTGCCTTCGTCCGGCCGCTCCAGATAGTTGATGCAGCGCAGGAAGGTGCTCTTCCCGCAGCCGCTTGGGCCGATGATGCAGACGATCTCGCCGGCTTCGACATCGAGATCGACGCCGGCGACCGCCGTCATGGCACCGAAGCTCTTGCGCAGGCCGCGCACGCTGAGCACGGGAGGCGCTGTCATGAGCGGGGCTCCGGCTCGAGCGAGAGATAGCGTGCCGCGAGGCGATGGCGCGAGGAGAAGCCGCGCTGCGCCTGGCCGCCCAGGCGCCGTTCCGAAGTCCGGAAACCCGCCGCCAGCAGCGCGGTCAGGCCCCAGTAGATCGTGGCCGTCGCCAGGAAGACCTCGAAGGGCGCGAAGGTCTGGCCCTGCACGATCAGTCCCTGATAGGTCAGTTCGGCGACGGAGAGCGTCGCCAGCACCGCGCTTTCCTTGACGAGCGAGATCGAGGTGTTGGTCGCCGCCGGAATGAAGAAGCGCAGCATCTGCGGGAAGATGATCTCGCGCAGTGCCCTGAGATAGGACATGCCGATGGCACGGGCCGATTCCATCTGGCCGCGCGGCACGGAGAGGATGGCGCCGCGGACGATCTCGGCGAAATAGGCACTGCCGAACAAGGCGAGCGCGACGATACCGGTCGTCATCGGCTGCAACCTGAGGCCGAAGAAGGGCAGCCCGTAGAAGAACAGCGACAGCATCACGATGAACGGGATGTTGCGGAAGAGCTCGACATAGGCAACCGCCGGCCAGCTCATCACGCGGCGCGGCGAAAGCCTCAGCAGCGCGACCGGGAAGGCGATGAGCAATCCCGAGATGATGGCGGCAACCGAGATATAGACGGTCGCGACCGCGCCCTGGGCGAACAGCCCGGCATTGTCGGTGATGATCGAGAGGTCGAGCGTCATCCTAACCCCTCCTTACCGCCAGCCGGCGCTCGAGCATGCCGCCGAACTGGCTGACCAGGACATTGAGCACGAGGATGATCGCCGCCGCGGCGAGCATGGTCTCGAACGGCCGGAACGTCGTCGCCGAGATCTGCTGGGCGGCACGGAACAGCTCGACCACGGTGATGACAGAGAGCAAGGCCGTGCCCTTGAGGATGATGGTCGCCTCGTTGACCAGCGGCGGCAGGATGCGCAGCAGCAGCTGTGGGATCACCACCTTGCCCCAGATGGCACGGGCCTTGAGGCCGAGCGCGATCGCCGCCTCCACGGGGCCGGGGTCCATGTCGGCGAGGCCGCCGCGCATGATCTCGCTGATGAAGATCGTGCTGTTGAAGGCGATGGCGCAGATGCCCGCCGTCAGCGGATCGAGCTGCAGGCCGAGGGCCGGCAGCCCGTAATAGAACAGGAAGATCTGGATCAGAACCGGCGTGCCGCGAATGAAGCTGATCACGACGCCGATCACCAGGTTGAGCGGCGCTATCTTCAGCGAACGCAGGATGGTCAGCAGTATGCCACCGGCGAGGGCGAGAGCCATTGCGGCGGCCGCGATGGCGATGTTCGTCCCCGTTGCCCGCAACAGCGCGGGCAAGGCGGCGAGCGCGGCCTCGACACTGAAGTCCATTGCGGGAGCGCCTGCCCGTTCGCGCCTAGAGCGCGCCGGCCGGCAGGTAGCCGGTGTCGGGCAGGTCGAGCTTGATGCCGAGCCATTTCTCCTGCAGCTCGCCCATCTTTCCGCTGGCGCGCAGCTCCCTGAAGACGCCGTTGACGAAGTCGCGGAGCTCGGCATCCTCCGGACGGGTCGCCCAGGCGAGGTAGGTCTTGCGCTCGGTCGCCGGTCCGACGATCTCGAAGACCCCCGGCCGGTCGCGCATCAGCAGCAACATGAGCGGAAGATTGGCGATCGCGGCATCGACGACGCCGCTGCCCACGGCCAGGAAGGTGTCGGAGAAGGCGGGGAACAGCTTGAGCTCGGCAAAACCCTTGCCGCCCTCGGCCTTCAGCTTCTCGTCCAGAGCCTTGGCCGTCGGCTCGACCGAGGAGGCGAGCTGCGTCGCGACCACCTTGCCGTTGAGATCGGCCAACGAGGAGATCGCCGCATTGCCCTTGCGCTTGAGCACATGCGCCTGGCTGATGCCGGTCGGCATGGTAAAGGCGTAGCGTCTGGCGCGCTCCTCGGTCAGCCCCAGCGAGGTTGCGACCAGATCGAATTTCTTGGCGATCAGGCCGGGCAGGATACCCTGGAATGGCAGGTCGAGCTGCTTCAGCTTGACGCCGAGCTTGCCGGTAACCTCCTCGAGCAGGTCACGGCCGAGGCCTACCAGCTTGCCGTCGCGTACGAATTCGAAGGGCGGGTACTGCCCTTCGGTGGCGACAACCAGCTCCCCGGCCTTCTTGATGCGTTCAAGGGTGGTCTCGGCGCTGGCGCTACGGCCGGAAACTCCGAGCAGGCCGGCCCCCAGGATGCCGCGGTTCAATGCACGACGTGTCAAAAGCATGGACAGTTCCCCTTACCGCCAAGTGCCCGCCCGATCATTGTCATGCGGGCGTCTTCGTAGAGCGGAAGAAGGCTTAGGCGCTCGCCCGGAACCGGGCAATCGAAGCCATGCCCAAGAAATGGACAGCGGCAAACCCGGCGCTGAAGCAGAGCTGATTAAACTGTCATATTACAATGGCTTATAAGTTGCCCTCCGTGAGGCAACGGCAGTTATTGTGCGAGAAGCTCATAATTAAAGTGACCAGATCGCAATGAAAAGAGCTATGCTGAGCTGATGGAACGGGCTTTTCTCAACCTTCACCTGCGCGAGCTCGCGATCTTCGCCGCAATCTGCGAGCGCGGCAGCCTGTCTCTCGCGGCCCGCGATGTCGGGATCACGCCGTCCGGCGTGTCGCACGCGCTGACCCAGCTCGAGCGCCATTTCGGCGCGCCGCTGCTTGATCGCTCCCGCCGGCCGACGATGCCGACCATGCTCGGCAGCATCGTCAGGCGTCATGCGGAGCTGATGATCACGCAGGCCAAGGTGCTCGATGCCGACGTCCGCCTCGGCTTCGGCGCACTGCTGCCGAGCATCCGGATCGGCCTGATCGACTCGCTGGCGATCCATTTCCTTCCCCACTTCATCCGGGGCGCGAAGCAGCAGATCCGGGCGTTCTCGATCTCGACCGACTTCAATAACGGGCTGCGCGCGCGCCTGCTGGACCGCAGCCTCGACCTGCTGGTCGCAGCCGGCCGCTTCGACGATGCGGCTGGGCTCGAACGCCATGACGTGATGGATGAGCCGATCGTGCTGCTCGTGCCGAAGGGCGCGCCCGATCTGTCCGATCTTGCCGCCTTCAAGACCTATGCGATGCAGAACACCTTCGTGCGCAACAGCCTGAGCAGTGCGCTCGGCCGGCTGATCGACCGCCATCTGAGGCGGATGAAGCTGGAGCCGGAGTTCGCCTTCGCCTTCGACAGCGTCGACTCGGTCGCAGCGATGGTCGCGGGCGGCTTCGGCTGGGCCCTGCTGCCGGCGACCTCGATCGCGCGCAGCATAAGCCATCTCTCGGCGATCGAGCTGCGCCGCTTTCCCGGCCCGGCCTTCAGCCGGCCGGTTTCGATCGTGGCCCGGGCTGGCGAGCTCGGCCCATTGCCCGCCAAGGTCGCCGATGTCGCGCGGGCGATCTTCCGCGATGTCTATCTGCCCATGTTCCGCGAGTTGATGCCCTGGGTGACGCAGGAGGTGAGGCTGCACCCCCCCACAGCATTCTGACGTCGCAAATCCTACCAAGTGCGGGTCCGAAGCGCTCCCGGATTTGTCGATGTCTTCGCCCCGAAGCTCGAGGTTGGGACGCCAGGATCGAGCCTGGCTACTCCAGCGACGATCTTGGACATGTCTGCAGTGCAGGATGCGGTTCTGGCCGGAGCCGGCGCTATCGGCGCCGGCTCCGGCATGCATGGTGGTCGCCGCCGATCAGGGTCGACAGCGCCTGATGTGACAAGTTCGATGCCGACGCACAGGATAAGGCGCGGGCTGAGAAATGCTGGCTCGACCGCGCCGCACAAGCTACTTTTCGCTGGCCCGGCTTGTGACAGCGCGCCTTGGCGAGACGACAGCGTGCTCGCTTCGATCCGCGACGGGTTGCGATGCCATGAGCCGGTCGCCCAGGCGCTGCTCGCCTATCTTGCGATCAGCCGCCAGCGCCAGGCGTCCAGATGCGTCCAGAAGTCATCCGCGATCGGTTGAGGCGCAAAAAGCCAATTGCGGTCTTCCCCAGCTTCGGCAACGTCGACCGCCCGCCGGAGCCGCCAGGTCGCCTTTGAGGTAATGTGATAGGCGACATAGCCGCTATCGCGCAGAAAATCGTTCATGAACGCGGCCGATTCGCCAGACGGCAGCACTTCGACGACGATCATCGGCCGCAGCCTCGCGATCGTCTTGGCCGCTCCGCGGATGACGTCGGGCTCTGTCGTCTCGGTATCGATTTTGAGCACGCCGATTTCAGCCGGCGCCAGATTATCGAGTGTGTCGCACTCGACATTGATCTCGCCCGAATGGGCTCGAAATTCGGGGTTCAGGCTGTTGGACGCATCGGAGCGGGCAGACAGATAGAATTTTACGGCCCCCGACTTGGAGGAAAGGGCCACGCGCCTCAAATCGATCGGCAGGTAATGCCGCCGCGCGGCATCCTCCAGAGCATCAGCCAGTTCGGGCGTGGGCTCGAAAGATACGCAAGGGCGGCGCAAAGTTGCGGCAACAAGGAGCGAGAAGACGCCGACGTTCGCTCCGACATCGTAGAACGGCCCCTTGGTCACCTGCATTGCTGCGAGGCAAGTCGCGATCGCATGCGGCTCATGCGCTCCCAGCCCGTGCTTCTCGATGACGCGCGGGACGTGGCAATGCGCTGGCGCAGTGAGGCTGATCGGCGGATAGGAGCCTGCGGCGAGAGTGACGGTCCGCATTTCCGGGACTTTAGTCGGTGCTGACGCAAATTCAGTGGCTGTCATCGAAACCCTCAGAAACGCATATCTCAATCATGCTGCAGGTTTGGCCGCGTCAAACTCGGCCAATGCAATTTTATACTCGTCACCATGTTAATCGCGACAGCACAGATTGACTACCCGTTCTCGGACGACCCGCAGTTACACGGGTAAAGCCTCGATAGATGTCTCGCTTGCCCCTGTTGCCGGTCACCATTGTGTCACGGCGCGGCATAATAAGGCTTTGCCCACCCCAGTCAAACCTGTGACGTCGATCGGACGGGCAATGATCTGAGGCCCTGCTTCTCCTCAAGATTTGAGTAGAGGTCGTCGCAGTATCCACATCATGCTGGACCGCAGGGCGTCGCGACGAGCCTGAGGAAATCAACGAGAATCTATCGCAAGGAGTGGCCGCGGGCGCGCCGGTTGCCGCGCAATCCGTTCTCGACCGGGCGCGTCAACCGGCATTCTCCTGCATTTTCATCCGGCTCCTTTGAGGCTCTGAAGCTTCGCAACCTCAGCTTCCGCGGGCGGGACCGGATGGGCAGCCTATCGAAAGCTCACAGCTGGAGCATCGCCCGAAAAGTGGAATCCACCTTCCGGGCCGATGCTTTCACAAAGAGACAGATCGGCAACCCACCTCGGGCAGGGCGCTCGGCGCTCTAGCCCTGCGCAGTCCAGCCGGAGATCGCCTTGGGCTCGAGGAATTCCTCGATTCCCCAGACGCCGCCCTCCCGCGCCCGCCCCGACGCCTTGACCCCGCCGAAAGGGGCGCCGGGCGCGCGCGGATTGCCATTCATCTCGACCATGCCGGACTTCAGGCGCGAAGCGACACGGTTGCGCTTCTCGCCATCGCTGGACTGGACATAGTTCGTCAGCCCATAGGGCGTGTCGTTGGCGATCTCGATCGCCTGCTCTTCGCCGTCGAAGGGGATGATCGACAATACGGGGCCGAAGATTTCCTCGCGGGCGATGGTCATCTGGTTGTTGACGTCGGCGAACACGGTCGGGCGGACGAAATAGCCCCTGTTCTGCCCATCCGGTCGGCCGACTCCTCCCGTGACCAGCCGAGCGCCCTCGTCGATGCCCTTCTGGATCAGGTCCTGGACCTTGCGGAACTGGGCCTCCGAGGAGAGCGGGCCGATATGCTTGCCCGGCTTGTGCGAGGAATCGACCGCAACGCCTTCGGCAACCGTCTTGGCCTCCTCGACGACGCGATCATAGATCGAACGCTCGACCAGCATGCGGGTGGGCGCATTGCAGCTCTGCCCGGTATTGTTGAAGCAGTGCAGCACGCCGCGCTTGACCGCGCTCGGATCGGCATCGGCGAAGACGATGTTGGCGCCCTTGCCGCCGAGCTCGAGCACCACACGCTTGAGGCTTTCGGCCGCGACCTTGGAGATCGCGATGCCGGCCCGGGTCGAGCCGGTGAAGCTGATCATCTCGATATCGGGATGCGAGGACAGATGCGTGCCGACGCCGGCGCCATCGCCATTGACCAAGTTGAACACGCCCTTGGGGAAGCCGGCCTCGTCGATGTACTCGGCGAACAGCATCGAGGAGAGCGGGGCGACCTCGGAGGGCTTGAGCACCATGGTGCAGCCGGCCAGCAAAGCGGGCACGACCTTCAGCGTCACCTGATTCATCGGCCAGTTCCACGGCGTGATCAGGCCGACGACGCCGATCGCGTCCATCTGGATCCGATCATTCGGCGCGTGCGGGCCGAGCGGCCGCAAGAACTGGAAATCCTTGAAGGCCGTGATGAAATTGGCGATGTGGTAGGCGCCGGCGCCGACCTGGCTGGCGAGGGCCATGTCGATCGGAGCCCCCATCTCCTGGCTGATCGCCTGGGCCATCTCCGGAGCCCGGCGCTTGTAGATCTCCAGCAGGCGCTCGACATATGCCAGCCGCGAAGCCGGCTCGGTCCTCGACCAGGTCGGGAAGGCCCGTTTCGCTGCGGCCACCGCGGCATTCGCATCCGCCTCGTCGCCGAGCAGGATCACGGCGCAAGCCTCCTCGGTCGAGGGGTCGATCACCGCAAGCTCTTGCCCGCCGGATGGCGTGACCCATTCACCATCGATGTAGAAGCGCTTCTTCTCGAGCATGCCGTTCCTCCGGGAGTTCGATCGTTCTCGTTCCCCAGACTATCAGCTCGATCGGCAAGCGGGCCTGCAGCTTCCGACCCCGGCGCATGAGCCGGGCGCATCGCTAGCTCGATTCAGTTCGCGGCTTGATCGAGCGCCCTTCTTCTGCGGAGGTGATGCTACGCCTAGCTTCGACCCGCCTCGACCTGGCGCATGGCCTCGACCAGGGACTGAACTGTCGCGGGACGGGCCAGATGTTTCATGTGCGGAGCTGCCAAGGTCGGGCCGGCAATGGTGCGGTAGTCGTCGTCCCCGGGGTTCTCGATGCCGAGATCCTTGAGACTGACGGGCAGGCCGCATTCCCGGGTGAAACCGGCGACGTCTTCGCAGAACTCCGCGCCACGGCCCTCATAGACGATCTGCACCATCGTGCCGTAGGCGACGAGTTCGCCATGCAAGGCGCCGGCGAGCGTCGGATGGGCCGTCAGTCCTCTTGTGAGCGAATGGGCGAGCGACAGCCCACCGGATTCAAAGCCCAGGCCGGACATCAGGACGCAGGCCTCGACCACGTCCTCGAGGGCCGCATCGGGTGTCCGGCGATCGACGGCCGCAAGGGCCGCTTCGCCATGGCGTCTGATCGTCGCGTAGCAGGCATCGGCGAGCGCGAGCGCCGCGCGCGGTGGGGTGGCTCCGTAGAAGTTGCGACCCTGCGCCGCGAAACAGGCATTGGCCTCGAAGGTCTTCGAGAGGGCATCGCCGATCCCGGCCGCCAGCAGGCGGCGCGGGGCGCGCGCCACGATCGCGGTGTCGACGACGACTATGTCGGGATTGGACGGCAGGAACTCGACTTCGGCGATGGCGTGCTGCTCGTCATAGATGACGATCAACCGGCTCGTCGGGGCGTCGTTCGAGGCCACGGTCGGCACGACGGCGAGGGGTACGCCAAGGCGCCGCGCCACGCCTTTGCCGGTGTCGATCGCCTTGCCGCCCCCCATTGCGACGACCACGTCGGCACCCGCGCGCCGCGCCGCATCCGCCTGCCGCTCGATTTCGGCATGGGTGATCTCGCCGCCGAAGACGAGCGCCGGGGCGCCCGGCAGGGGGGAACCTTCGCGTTCGAGCGCGATCGGGTCCGCGAGGAGAACTGGCCGTTGCCCGAGCGGGGCGACATGCTCGCCGAGGGAGGCGGCCACGCCGGGGCCCTGGATATAGCGGCGCGGCGCGCCGAGGATGCGTAAGCTCATCTTCGCCTCGGTTCGGGTTAGCCCTTGGTCGCGCCGGCCGCCAGGCCCTGGATGAAATAGCGCGAGAGCAGGGTGAATATCAGGAACAGGGGGAGGGCGATCAAGGTCGCGCCGGCCATGACCTCGCCCCAGCGCAACTCGAACGAGCCGACCATCGAAGCCAGACCGACAGGCAGCGTCTTCTGCGTATCCGACGAGATCATTACCAGCGCATAGGTGTAGTCGGTCCAGGAGAGCAGGAAGGCGAAGATCGCGACGGTCACGATGCCCGGTAGCGAGAGCGGCAGCACGACCCGCACGAAGCTGCCGAGCCTCGTGCAGCCGTCGACCATGGCCGCCTCCTCGAGCTCGAAGGGCATGGATTTGAAGAAGCCCCAGAGCAGCCAGACGCCGAGCGGCAATGTCAGCGTGCAGTGGGCGATCACGAGGGCGAGCAGGCTGTCGGCGATGCCGAGCGAGACGAAGATGCCGTAGAGCGGGATCGCGAGCAGCATCGGCGGAAACATGTAGGCGTAGAGCATCGAGCCGACGATCATCAGCTTGAAGGGCACGCGGAAGCGCGTCACCGCATAGGCGATGATGATCGAGGCGACGAGCGTGATCGCCACCACGGCGAGTGCGACGACGATCGAATTGCGGAATTGCTGCGGATAGTCCGTGACCTCCAGCAGCTGCTGGTAGCTCTCAAGGGAGAACGAACTCGGCAGCAGGGTCGGCCGGGTGAACAGCTCCTGCTGCGAGCGCAGGCTGGAGACGATCATCCAGTAGATCGGGAAGAACGACCAGGCGGAGATGGCGAAGGCTGCGAAGCCGATACCGATCCGGGCAGAGGCGGAGCGACGCATCAGCGCTTCTCCTCGAGCGGGAAGAGCCTGAGATAGATCGTGACGACGATCGACAGCATCAGGAAGGAGAGCGTCGCCACGGCGGCGCCGCCGCCGACGTCGAACAGCGAGAAGGCACGCTTATAGGCCATGATCGGCAGATGCTCGGTGGCGCCCAGGGGACCGCCCTTGGTGAGCAGCCAGATGATGTCGAACTTGTTGAACATCCAGATCCCGCGCAGCAGGACCACGACGGTCAGGACCGGTTTGAGCTGCGGCAGCGTGACATGCCAGAACAGCGCGACCGGCCCGGCTCCGTCGACACGCGCCGCTTCGTACAATGCCGGCGGGATCGTCTGCAGCCCGGCGAGCACGCAGATCGTGACGAAGGGCGTCCAGAGCCAGACGGAGGCGAGGACCACCGACATGCGGGCGGTCCAGGGCTGCTCGAACCAGGGAATGGTGCCGAAGCCGAGATCGCGCATCAACACCGTGACGAGCCCGACCGAGCCATCCGACAGCCACTGGAAGGTCAGCGCCACGACGACGGTCGGCAGGAGATAGGGCAATGTCGCCAGTCCGCGCACGAGCCGCTGCGCCGGGAAGGTCTGGTTCAGCACGAGCGCGAAGGCGATTCCGAGCACGACCTGCAGCCCGATCGAGGTCAGCGCATAGAACAGCCCGTTGCCCATAGCCCGCCAGAACTCCGGGTCGACGACGACGCGCCCGTAATTGGCGAGGCCGACGAAGCGGGGCTCGGCGATGAAGGATGAAGCCTGGTGCAGGGACAGCCAGAGCGCGTCGAGCACGGGGCCGCCGACGAACAGCGCCGTCAGCGCGAGCCCGCTCCAGAAGACGGTCCAGATCACCCAGTCATAGCGTGAAGGCATGGGCGGTGGCAGGCCCCGAAGGGCCCGCCCTCCTTTGCGTTGTGGTGCGCGGCTCAGCCGGCAATGGCGCGGTTCATCTTCTCGACGGCCTGCGAGACGCAGTCCTGCGACGACAGGTTCTTCAGCACCTTGTTCTGGAGCATCTCCGGGAACACCCAGGATTCGAAGATCTTCGCAGGGCGCAGATCCGGTGCCGGTCCCTCGGTGTCGACCGAGCGGATGACGATGTTGGGGTCATCGAGGAAGCCCTGCATCGTCTTCACCGCACCGGCATGCTTTTCGATCAACGGATGCGCCCGCCAGCGTGCATCCTCGTAGATGTCGAGGCGTGGCGGCTGGAAATGCAGCGGCGCCGAGTGCAGGAAGTTGATGTAGTGCGCGTCCGAGAACCATTCGAGGAAGCGCACCGCCTCCTCGGCCATCGGCGTCTTGCCGACGACCCAGCCGTCATAACCGTGGTTGACCGCGGCCTGTTTGCCGGCGCTGTCGGGGTACGGCATCATGCCGTACTTGTCCGCGAGCTGGGGCGCGCGCTGTTCGAGAATCTCGATCAGGCGCCCGGCGTAAGGCGCGTGCGCTGCCTGCCCGGAGGAGTAGGCGGCGGTGATGGTGCCGAACCCCGCCTGCGTCATGCCGGGCGGCATCGTCTTGTACATTTCGCCGAAGAAATCGAGATAGGCCGCAGCGCGCTTGCGGTTCTCCTCGCTGGCGAAGGTGTTCGTCCATTTGTCGTCGAACAGCGAGATGCCGTCGGCCCACATATAGGCCAGGCTCATCCAATTGGTCGCGTCGTTGTTGCCGATCGGCGTCGCCATGCCGAAGCGCTGGCTGCCGCCCTCGGTTCCTGAGGTCTTACGGCAGTTTTCGAGCAATTGCGCCCAGGTCTTGGGCGGCTCGAGCTTGGCGGAATCGTAGAGGTCCTTGCGGTAGAACAGCCAGCACAGATTGTAGTCGTACATGTACCAGTAGTGCTGCCCGTTCACCGGGAACAGGATCCGCTTGCCCCATTTGTGCCGGTTCACGAGCTCGGTGATCGGCGTGAGCTGGCCTTCATTGGCGAGGGTCAGCACATGGGCGACAAAGATCAGCGTCGAGATGTCGTAGGGCCGCCCGCCCTTGATGGCTGAGACGGTGCGCGTATAGGCGTCGCCGGAGGGCACGGTGTCGATCGTGACCTTGATCCGGCGTTCCTTCTCATACTGCGCGGCTGCGACACGCAGGGCTCGCACCGAGTCGACGGCGGGTTCGCCGTTGAGAAAGCGCAGCTCATGCACTTGCGAGTGCACGGCCGGCATGTAGATCGTGGCTGCTGCAGCCCCGGCGCCCGCTGTCAGCAGCGAGCGGCGGGAGAGCCCGCCGGTCTTCCTGGTCGTCATCGCGTCTCCTCCTCGTTTCATTGTCGGTTGAACCGGTCTTGCGCCGGTTTCAGATCCGCAGGGTCTTTCCTTCCTTGTCGAACAGGTGCAGCCGGTGCGGCGGGGCCGCAAAGCGCAGCGTGTCGCCCTCGGCGACGTCGTCGTCGCGATCGATCAGGACGCGCAGGGCTACGCCGGCATCGAGCGTGAGCACGCTCTCATCGCCCATGCGCTCGATATGGACGACACGTGCGGCGAAGCCGGATGGATCGCGTTCGAGATGCTCCGGCCTGATGCCGAGCGTGACCTTGCCGGTGCCTGCCATCGCCGGGGCGAGCGGTATCGTGAACTCGCCGGCAGCGAAGACGAGACGCCCGTCGCGCTGCTCGATCGCGCCTTCGACGAAGTTCATCTCGGGCGAGCCGATGAAGCCGGCGACAAAGCGGTTGGCGGGCCGGTCGTAGACCTCCAGCGGGCGGCCGACCTGCTGCACGACGCCGTCGCGCATCACGCAGATCCGGTCGCCGAGCGTCATCGCCTCGACCTGGTCGTGGGTGACGTAGATCATCGCGGTGCCGACGGCCCGATGCAGACGGGCGATCTCGTCGCGCATATGGACCCGCATCTTGGCGTCGAGGTTGGAGAGTGGCTCGTCGAACAGGAAGACGTCGGGCTCGCGCACCAGCGCCCGGCCGAGGGCGACGCGCTGCATCTGGCCGCCGGAGAGCTGGCGGGGCTTGCGCGCCAGCAGGTTCTCGATCTTCAGCATCTGCGCCGCGCGGGTGACGCGCTGTTCGATCTCGGCCTTGCCGGTACCGCGCATCTTCAGGCCGAAGGCGAGGTTCTCGCGTACGCTCTTGTGCGGGTAGAGCGCATAGTTCTGGAAGACCATGGCGATGTTCCGTTCGCGCGGCTCCAGCCGCGTCACGTCGCGCCCCCCGATGCGGATCGTGCCGCCAGTGCTCTCTTCGAGCCCCGCAATCATGCGCAGCGTCGTCGACTTGCCGCAGCCCGAGGGGCCGACGAGCACCATGAACTCGCCCTCGTCGATCGACAGGTCGACCGCATCGACGACCGCCATGCTGCCGAACGACTTGCTGACGCCTTGGAGCGTGACGGAGGCCATGATCAGCTCGCTCCGTACTGGGCGCGGATGCGGTGATTGAGCGGGGCGAGCGCCGCCTGGATGTCTCGGTAGAGCGCAAATCCGCGCTCGTAGAGCTCGACCCGGCTCGGATCGGGCTCGTGGGTGGCGACGACGCGGATCGCCTGTTCGGCGGCTGTCGCACTGGAATAGGCCCCGATCCCGACGCCTGCCAGCAGCGCCGCGCCGAAGCTGGCATCGGCGACGGCCGGCAATTCCACTTTGACGGCCAGCACATCGGCGAGGATCTGGCGCCAGAGCGGGCTGCGTGCCCCGCCGCCGGTCAGGCGCGCGGTCTCGAAGCCGAGCCCGTTCGCGCGCAGCACTTCGAGGCAGTCGCGCAGCGAGTAGGAAATGCCTTCGTAGAGCGCGCGCACGAAATGCCCCGGCCCATGGTTGAAGCCGATGCCGACGAAATCGGCGCGCAGCATCGGGTCCCAATAGGGGCTGCGTTCGCCGTTCAGATAGGGATGGAAGAACAGCCCTTCGCTGCCGGCCCGGACGGTGTTCGCGGCGTGCTCCATCGCGTCGAACGCTGCCTGTCCGTCTTCGCCTTCGCGACGGAAGAAGGTGTCGCGCAGCCATTTGTGCGCGGAGGCGCAGGAGTTCGTCGCGGTGATGACATACCAGTGGTCGGGTATAACGTGCGGATAGTTGATCAGCTCCTTGTGCGGCACGGCGTGCGGGGAGAGCACGCTGACCGTCGCGGCCGTGGCGAGCTTGGCGACGCCGAGGCCCGGGCGCATCATCCCGGCGCCGTAAGTCTCGACCGCCGTATCGGAGGTGCCGCAGATCACGGGCGTGCCGGCGAGGAGCCCCGTCTGGCGCGCGGCGTCCGCGGTCACGCTGCCGCAGCGGCTGGTCGCCGCGACGATCGGCGGCAGGGTTGCCATGTTCCAGCCGATCAGGCCGCAGAGCTCCTGCGACCATTGCAGCGTGCGCGCATCGGCCATCAAGGCGCCGACGGCGTCGATCGTGTCGGTCTCGAAGCCGCCGGTGAAGCGGCTGCGCAGCCAGTCCTTGGCGAGATAGAGCCGGTGCACGCGCTGGAAGGCTTCCGGCTCATGCTCCTTCAGCCAGAGCATCTGCGGCAGCGTCCAGGTCGGGTTCGCCCGGTTGAAGCCGAGCTCCAGGATGCGGTCGTCGGCGCGCTCGCGCAGGGCCCGGGTCTGCGGGCCCGAGCGCTGGTCGTTCCAGAGGATCGCTGGGCGGATGATGCGCCCAGCGCGATCTTCGAGCACCTGCGTATGGGCTCCGGCCGAGAAGGAGAGCGCAGCGATGCTGGCCGGGCTGCGGCCGGTCTTCGCCAGCGCAGCCGGCACCGCCGCACAGACTGCGCGCCACCACTCGGCCGGGTCCTGCTCGCTCCAGCCCGGTTGCGGGGCAAGCGTCGAGACCGGGTGGCTGGCCTCTCCTTCGAGCGACCCGTCCAGGCGGATGAGGCTCGCCTTCAGCGAGCCGGCGCCGAGGTCGATGCCGAGCAACAGCGTATCGGCCGCGCTCATGTCAGGCTCCACCACATCAGGGGCATCCCTCAGCGATGACCGACGGCAACGGTGCCGGGCGCCGGGCGCAGGCCGAGCTTGCCGGGGTTGAGGCGGTTGTCCGGGTCGAGCGCGTCCTTGATCGCCTGGAGCACGTCGAGGCCCGTGCCCAGTTCATCACGCATCCAGGGATTGCGGAAGACGCCGGCGCCGTGATGGTGCGCGATGCTGCCGCCGCAGGCGAGCGTGACCGACTGGATCGCGTCCCAGAGCTTGCCATGCAGGACGAGACCTTCGGCATCGGGCATCGGCGGCAGGCGGATGGTCATGTACTGGCAGGCACCCTCGGCATAGACATGGGACCAGTGCGCGCCGAAATGCATGTCGGCCCGGATGGCGAGCGCGGCAGCGCGCGCCTTCTCGTAGAGATCGGGCAGGGTGCTCCACGGACAGCACACCTCGATCGTGTCCATGAAATAGCCGGCCGCCTGCCATTTGGCCGAGTAGGATTCGTAGCGGACCTCGCGCCAATGCCGCAGCGGGGCGTCATCGGCGATCGTGCCGCCTTCCTGCTCGGCGATGGCGAGCGCATCGCGTTCCTCGGCCTCAGCGGTGTTCCTGCTGCCGCTGAAGACCAGGATCGCGAGGATCGGCTTCTCGCTGAACAGGGCGATGCCCTTGGTGCGATCGCGGCTTTCGATTTCGTCATAGATGCGCACGACCTGTGGGCGCAGTTCCGCCTGCATGACCCTTCGCGCCATGCTCAGGGCTGCCTCGACCGTCGGGAAGGCGAGCACGACACCCTGCTCGACCTCGGGCTTGCGGAAAATCCGCAGCGTCAGCTCGGTGATCACGCCGAGCGTGCCTTCCGAGCCGACGAAGAGGTCGATGAGGGACGGGCCGACCGAGCGGCGGGCGACCGGGCGCACTTCGAGCTTGCGCCCGTCGGGCAGCACGGCCTTGAGGCCGACGACGATGTCCTCGATCTTGCCATAGCGGGAGCTGGCCTGGCCGCCGCCGCGGCAGGCGGCCCAGCCGCCGACGGTCGAGATCTTGATCGACTGGGGCAGGTGCCCGCTGGTCCATCCCGCTGCATTGAGCGCGGTTTCGAAGTCCCAGCCGTTCATGCCGGCCTGGACGGTGGCGAGGCCGTTGACCTCGTCGATCGAGACGAGCTTGTCGAGGCGCGTCAGGTCGAGCATCACCTCGCCGCCGAGCGGGATCGTGCCGCCGAGCACGCCCGAGCCCAGGCCGAAGGGAATGACCCGGAAGCCTTCGGCCGCGGAGGCTTCGAGCAATGCGGCGACTTCATCTTCGCTGGCGGGGCGCGCGACGGCGACCGGCGTGGTTCCCGGCAGGCCGCCGGACCGGTGCTTGAAGATGCCGAAAGGAAGCCGATCACGCGCATACTGGCGCAGGGTTGCTTCGTCGATCAGGAGATTCTGCGCGCCGACGATGTCGGCGATACGGGACAGCGGCTTCGCGGCCCCCTGCGATGCTGGCACGGAACTCATGCGGGCGGGCTCCGCGGGGTGAGAGCGGCACACAGCATCGAAAAACCCTCCCAAGCGATCTGAACAATCGTTTGCGCAAGTAGAATGTCGAATTTACGCGCTGTCAAGTGGGGGAGGGGCGGTGGATTTGCGGATGGAGAGACCGCTGGGCGGCAGAAGGCGTACGGCCTCGGGCGTCCCGCCCTCGATGAGGTCGATCAGGAGTTCGGCGGCCGATGCGCCCATCGCTTCCAATGGGGTCCGGACGGTCGTGAGCGCGGGGTAGACCATGGCCGCGATCGGGGCGTCGTGGATTGCGATCACCGAGATTTGCCGCGGTACGCTGATCCCCGCTTCATGCAATGCCGCGATCGCTCCCGTCGCCGAAACGAGGGTGGCCGCCAGCACCGCGGTTGGCAGGGGCGCGCATCGGGTGAGAAGGCGACGCATGGCCTCGGCGCCGCCTTCGACGCTGTAGCCGGCCGGCTCGACGAGCGAGGGATCGGCCGGCAAGCCTGCCGCCTGTAGAGCCCCGTAATAGCCCGCCAACCTGGCCTGGCCGTTGAAGCCCTCGAGGCGTCCGGCGATATGCGCGACGCGCCGATGCCCGAGGGCGAGCAGGTGCTCGACGCCGATGCGTGCTGCGCTCTCGGTATCGAGCGCGACCGATGGTGAGGTGCCGACGCTGCGGTTCATCAGCACGAACGGAATTTGTGCGGCTTTGAGATCCTCGATCAGGTTGCGGTCGTCGTCGAGGCTGGCCGCAAGCAGGCCATCGACGCGATGGGTTCCGGCAAGACGTTCATAGGTGCCGGCATCGATGTGGTCGGGGTCGCGATGGGCGATCAGGATCGAATATCCCCGCCGCGCGGCAGCGGCCTCGGCTCCCCGGATCGCAAGCGAGAACACCGGGTTGTCGAACTGCGGCACGACCAGGCCGAGCGTGAATGTCCGTGCGGTCCGCAGAGCCCTCGCCAGCGCATTCGGCTGATATTGCAAGCTCTTGGCCGCTTCCAGGATTCTGGCGCGCGCTTCTTCGGAGATGCGCTGTCCGGGCTTGCCGCCGAGGATGCGCGATGCCGTCGAGACGTCGACGCCTGCCAGCTTGGCGACATCCTTGAGACTCACCCGATGATCGCGCGACACTCTGCGTCTCCCAATAGGCGCGCCACCTATCCCCGTTATGAAGGCTGCAAGAGCAAGATGCCGAGAGGCGCGCTGTCGCGGTTTAGCACGTCACCGGCAGCCGGTTCGGGAATTCTTGGAAGACGGACAGGTTTCCGGGGGGGGGGGGGGGCGATCGGCCATATTCCGGGCGAACGACGGGGCAGAGAAACCAAGACGGGAGCAGCTCGAAATCCGCACCGAGTTTGGCCAGCTTCAACCAGCCGCAAGGCGCAGCCTTCGGCGTGGTGATGGCTGCGCGGCAGATGAGCGAGGGCGATTTGCGCTTTCGTGATATCCGTATTTCTGAAGAATAAATTCATCTATAGCTAAGTTGGCAAAAATATATTCGGCTGACGAGCGGTTGAAATAGTATAATAATAGTATATATATCTTATATGCTCAAAATGATTCAGAAATTCAAAGTGGATTCGATCCCGGAGACGCATGTCGTTACCCGGAGCGGCTTCGCGGCGACCTGACGCTGCCGCCATCGCCCTCCGGGCCCCCGACCGAGAGCAGATCGAGGGTTTTCGCGCCGCCTTGCCGGCGCGCAGGGGAGTTGGATCGATGACTATTCGTTTCAGGCTGGTCTGCGCACGCTGCACTCGCAGTGTCCCGCGGACCGCGATGCGTTGCCCGTGGTGTTCAAGTCGCCTCGAGCAGGGCGGCTTTGCCGAGGCGCGCCCCTCCGGCGAAACCGGTGGCTTGCGGCCGTCCGCCGCGGCGCCGGGCAGAGGGCGGCCAGAGCGCTCATGAGTCGGCACGAGATCGTTCGCCACCGCTTGTTCTGGCCTGCTGCGGCCATGTTGACGAGCATCGGCATCTACCTCGCGCATCAGTCGATCCTGGACGCGACCAGGCCCGATATCGAAGCTGATGCCATTCGGATGCTCTCGGGTGCGTTGAGCTATTTCACGGCGGCCTGGCTCGGTGGCCGCCTTATCGGCATCGCGCTGGAGCGCGTCGGCCCGAACCGTCGGCGTGTGCCCAGGCTGCTTCAGGAACTCGTCTCGGTCGCGCTGTTCATCGCTGCGGCCATCGCAACCATCATCCTGGTCTTCGGGCAGTCGGTCAGCGGCGCCCTTGCCGGCTCGGGGCTCGTTCTGGCGATCCTCGGCTTCGCCGTTCGCAACGCACTCGCCGATGTGCTCTCCGGAATCGCGCTGGGATTGGAGGCTCCCTACCGCATCGGCGACTGGGTCGAGATCGACAGCACGGTCCGTGGCCGGATCGTCGAGATTGGATGGCGCACGACCCGGCTTCTGACGCGCGACGACACTTACACGATCCTGCCCAACAGCCAGATCGCACGCCAGCGGCTCACGAACTACAGCGCGCCGCGGCGGCGCTACCGGACCAAGGTCCAGATTCTGCTCGGTCACGATGTGCCGGTCGCGATGGCCAAGGGTCTGCTGGCGCAAGCCTCTGCCGAGCCGACGATCATCCTGGCGAAGCCTGCTCCGGACGTAAGGGTCATATCCTATGAGCGCGACGGCATCCGCTATGCCGTTCGCTTCTGGGTCCCGAGCTTCGCGGAGGAGATCGATTGCCGTGACGCTGTGTTCTCGGCAATCGACGTCGCGATCAGGGCGCGAGGCCTCCGGCCGCCGGGCAGCAGGCCTTGTCTGGCGAAGGACCTTGCGCATGCGGTGGCCGAGGGCTGATTTGCACCATCGGGCGGGACGGTGCCGGGCGACAGCAGGCGCCGTGTCGCCGCAGAGATCTCTGCGCAACGGATGAAGTGGCGGCGATCGCAAATCGTCACGGGGCTCGACGACGCGGCCCTGATCGATGCCGCGCTCCGCAAGGTCGGCTCAGGATGTTTGACGTGTACAAAGCATGGCTGTATACAGCTTCACAGCTATAAGCCAATCATAAGCTCGAGGGGATCTAGATGGCTTTTCCGGTGCTCCGCGCGACTCTGGCCGCTGCAACGCTGTTCGTTCTCGCGCCGGCAGCCCAGGCCGGGCCGGTGCTCGACAAGATCAAGCAGGACGGCAAGATCATCTGCCTGGTGAACCCGAACTCGCCGGGCTTCTCCGTCCCCGACAGCCAGGGCACGTTCCGCGGCTTCAATGTCGAGTTCTGCCGCATGGCCTCCGCCGCGATCTTCGGCGACGCCGCCAAGGCCGAGCTGCGCGGCATCGGCTTTTCCGACAGCCTGAAGGCGATCATCAGCGGCAGCGCCCATATCGCCTCGCGCGGCATCACCGCGACCGGCACCCGCGATGCCGATCCCGGCGTGTCATTCGTCACGACCACCTTCTTCGACGGCCAGGGCTTCATGGTGCCCAAGAGCCTGGGCATGACCAAGCTCGCGGACCTTTCGGGGGCAACCGTCTGTGCCGAGGAAGGCTCGACCACGCTGCTCTACCTCGCCGACTGGTTCGGCGCCGCCAAGCTGCCCTACAAGGTCGAGAACATCGCCGACAAGACGGCGCGCCTGCAGGCCTTCTTCTCCGGCAAATGCGATGCGGTCGCGAGCTCGATCTCGGCATTGGCTGCCGACCGGCTGCTTGCGCCGAAGCCGGACGATTATGTGATCGTCCCGCAGCGCTCCGCCACCGAGCCGCTCGCCCTCGTCTCGCGGCCCGATACGGAGCTCGAGAAGACCCTGTTCTGGGGCGTCCAGGTGATGATCGCCGCCGAGGAATTCGGCGTCACTTCGGCCAATATCGACGCCAAGATGGCGACGCTCAAGGACCTGCCCATCGATGAGCAGCGCCTGATCTCGCCAACCGGCCCGACCGCCGACATGGCCAAGAAGCTCGGGCTGCATCCGGAGTGGAGCTCGCGCCTGATCAAGCAGGTCGGCAATTACGGTGAGGTCTTCGAGAAGCACATCGGCAAGGGCTCGCCGCTCGCCATGGATCGCGCCGCCTCGCTCAATCGGCTGACCAGGGATGGCGGCCTGATGTTCAGCTTCCCGATCCGCTAGGGCCGATTGGACGCTCGACAGCCGGGGGGCTGCTCCGCTCTAATGGATGCAAAGGCGCACGCGACCGGAAGGCCGCGTGCGCCGCGCCATAGAGAGTAAGGCATGGACGACGATATCGCGTGGGTCTCCCCGCGCGGGTTCAGCGGCGCCGTCGGCATGCTGCCCTTTCCAGGGCTGGTCATCCTGCGTCGCGGCGAACGAAGCATCGACGATGATCGCCAGGAGCGCGTCCTCGACAGGCTGGCCGAAAATGGCGTGACGCTGCTGGTCAGCCTGCTCGACACCGGCGAATGCGAGCCTGGAGATATCGAGCACCTGCAGGGTGCGGCGGGCAGGCGCGGCATCGAGGTCACGCTTGCACCGATCGCCGATTTCTGTGCCCCCGATAGGAGCTCCTACTGGCCGGAGCTGGCCGGCAGGGTGCTGCCGGAGCTCGATCTCGGTGCCAGCGTCGGGTTCTGCTGCCTCGCCGGCGCCGGCCGCAGCGGCATGATGGCCGCCCGCGTTCTGATCGCGGCGGGAAGCCAGCCTCAAGCGGCGATCGATGCAGTGCGCGCGGCCCGTCCGGATGCGATCGAAAGCAACGACCAGGTCGCCTATCTGCTGGCGTCCGCGCCATAGCGCGCCAGCAGGAGCTCCAGATGCGCCGCATGCAGGCGAAACAGCTCCGGAGCCGATAGGCTGCCGGCCTTCTCTGCCGTCGCGACGATCTCCGCGGTCAGCAATTCACGCATCAGGCGCGGATCGCGCTTCAGCCAAGCGACCCAGCTGCGCGCGATGCGGAAGAAGATCATGTCATCCATCTGGCGCAGCGCCTCGTCGCCGATCAAGGCGTTGCGCACCTCGTGATGGGAGCGCCAGACGGTCCAGACCTCCTTGATCGCGGAATTGTCGCGCAGTTGCTCGGCCAGCGAGAGCAGGCGCGCATAATCCGATCTGAGGCCGGCCGGCATTTGCAGCGGTACGAGATCGGCGATCAGACCGGTCAGGCCAATGCGGAAGCGCAGCATGTCGACGGCATGGTGGTCGACATAGGAGACGATGGTACCGACGCCGTTGCGCGTTTCCGCGAGCTGCTCGTAGACGAGGCGCTGCAAGACCTGCCTGATCGGCGTCCGGCTGACCCGGAACTCGGTCGCCAGCGCGGCCTCGTGGATGACGTGGCCTTCGTCATATTCGCGCAGGCAGATGCGGTCGCGCACGATCTCGAAGATCACATCATTGCGCGATCGGACCAACTGGCGCAGCTGCTGCGCCTCCGGCATCGTGGTCTCGGTCATCCTTGCCCTCTCCGGTCTTCCAAGGCCGTCACGAGCCGGCCTTTCCGGTGCCGTGCCCGAGTCGCCGGCCGCGCTCGGAGATCATCCAGCAACAGAGGAAATAGAACAGCCCGATCGCTACATTGGCCTCAAGTGCATAGGCCTGCCAAAGCGGATCGGCATATGCCATGCGCGAGGTCGAGAGCAAATCATGCATGCCGACGATGGCGACGAGCGACGTATCCTTGAAGCTGCCGATGATCGAGTTCGTCAGGCCGGGCACCGCCGTCCGCAGGGCTTGCGGCAGGACGATCAGATGGATGCGCTGAAAGCCCGACAATCCCAGGCTGGCGCCGGCCTCGACCTGGCCCTTGGGTAGCGCCTGCAGGCCGCCGCGGACGTCCTCGGCAAAATAGGCGGCGTAGAACAGCGTCAGCACGATCAGGATGGCGATCACGGGCTCGATCGTGGCGCCGCGCGTCAGCAGCAGCGGCAGCACGAAGATGCCGGCGAACAGCACCGCGACCATCGGGATGGCGCGCACCGTCTCGATATACCCGACGGCCGCGAGATTGAGGGCCCGATGCCGCGACCAGCGTGCCAGCGCGAGCACGACGCCCAGGGGAAAGGCCACCGCCATGGTGAAGGTGGAGAGGAACAGGACCAGAGGCAGGCCGTTCCAGCGGTGGGATTCGACCAGCGGCAGGCCAGCGATCCCGCCGCGCAGCAGCAGATAGGAGGCGGCCGCCGCCAGACTGGTCATGCCGACGCGCATATAGAGCCCGATCGGGACCAGCGCGAAGACGAGGATCGTCGCGATGATCAGTGCGCTCGCGAGATAGGCGCGCCAGCGCTCGGCCGCCGGATAGGTGCCGGTCAGCATGAGATCGGCCTTTTCGCTGAGGAATGCCCAGCACGCGCCCGCCGCCTTCAGGCAATCGGTCCGGCTGCCCGATAATGGCACCGCATCGAGCACCGCCCAGTTCAGCACCGCCGTCGCGAAGCGATAGAGCAGTATCAGCGTCACGATGGTCAGCAGCGAGTTCCACCAGCCCGAAAACAGGTTTGCGTGCAGCCAGGCCAACAGCGCCTTGGGCCGGTGCGTACGCGGGGCGCCCGAGAGCGGCAGTGGAACGGAGACCATGGCCATGATCAGCGTCCCTTCAGGCGGTAGGTGTGGCTGAACCAGTTCACCAGCGCCGAGATCAGCATGTTGACCACCAGGAAGAAGCCCGCCACGAGCAGCATCAGCTCGATCGGCCGGAAGGTCTGGTTCACCGAGGTGCTGACCACGCTGAGCAGGTCGGAATAGCCGACGGCCAGGGCGATCGAGGTGTTCTTGAGCAGGTTCGAGTACTGGTTGCCGAGCGGCGGCGTGATCACGCGCAGCGCCTGCGGCAGCACGATCAGTCGCATGGTCTTGAACCAGTCGAGCCCGAGCGCCTGCGCCGCCTCGCGCTGCCCGGACGAGGTCGCGATGATGCCGCCGCGGACGATCGCGCCGATCTGGCCGCCGTGATAGACGCCCAGCGCCACGACGAGCGCGGTGAACTGCAGCGAAAGGCTCATGCCGCCGGCGACGTTGAAGCCCTTCAGCTCCGGCACGGACCAGCCGATCCTGATCGCGTCGAGCAGGGCGAGCGTGGCCAGGAGCAGCCCACCGGCCGCGATGGCCGGCAGGGCGACGGGGTAGCGCTGGCCGGTGCGATCCTGTCTGCGCCGGGCAAGCCGCGCCCACAGAACCCAGCCCGCCAGCCAGAGCCCGCTCGCCAGGGCCAGCAGCCTGCCGCCATGCTCGATGACTGGCCAGGGCAGGAACAGCCCGCGATTGCTGAGCATGGCGCCGAACGGTCCGGTCCAGGCCAGGCGGACATGGGGCAGATAGCGCACCATCATCACATAGAGCGCGATCAGGATCAGCAGCTTCGGCAGGTTGCGCAGCAGCTCGACATAGCCATGGGCCAAGGTTCGGACGAGCCAGTTCGAGCTCGTCATCGCGACCCCGACGACCAGCCCGAGGCTGCTCGCCAGGACGAGCACGACGGCTGCGGCCAGGAGCGTGTTCAGAATGCCGACGAGCAGCACGCGCGCATAGGTGTCGCGCGGCGAATAGGCGATCAGGCTCTCGCTGACGTCGAAGCCTGCCTCCAGCCAGAGGAAAGAGAAGTCGATCTCCATTCCCGAGGCCGCGAGATTGGCGGAGACATTGCGCGCGGCCAGAGCGACGAGCAGCCCAAGGCCCAGCAGCATCACGGCCGGCCAGACGCAGGCGGAAAGACGATCCCGCCAGTCCGGTGTCGGTGGCGACGACGAACTCGTCTCTGCGGGGCGCGGAGAGCTGGACATCATGATTGGATAGCTGTACACAGCTATGTCATAGTGTCAATTGCCGAACGCGACCGATCATCGGTGTCCGGCGCGACATCGTCCCGAGCCGCAGTATCCTGCGCACAGCATTTTGGGCCTCGCATCTTGCGCAGCTTGACCGCCCCCCCTGTCTCGACCATCGCGCTGCCCGGTATCGCCGGCCGGCTTCTGCTCTCCCCGTGCCCCGGCCGCTGGGCGGCGTCCGCGGCTTCGGACCGGGAGGCGAGCGCGGCCGTCATCGACGATCTCGCACATATCGCGCTGCTCGGCGCCGACGGCGTGCTCACTCTCGTCGAAGCGCAGGAACTGCCCGGCGGGCCTGCGCACTTCGCGGCCGCCGTCGACCGGGCAGGGCTGCGCTGGGCTCATCTTCCCATTCGCGATTTCGGCGTTCCCGATGACGGCTTCGCGCTCTCCTGGCAACAGCTGGACCTGCTCGCCCGCCTCCGGGCCGGAGAGATCTGGGCCATCCATTGCCGCGCCGGCCTGGGACGCACCGGCACGATCGCGGCGCAGCTATTGGTCGAAGCGGGTCAGTCCCCCGCCGACGCGATCGCGACGATTCGCCGGCAGCACGCCGCCGCAGCGGTCGAAACCGCGGCGCAGACCGATTATCTGATGAAATTCCCGCTGAAACTGGCGCGCTGATCGGGCACCCGACTTCGTCGAAGGGCCGCCCGCCTTCACCGGCACCGAGAGCCGGCGCCTCAAGAGCGCGCTTTGCAGGCGCCGACCGCATGGCGGGGCCGGCACGTCGGCTGTCATCACGACCGATGCAGCCGAACAAGCGGTGCCGAGACGTCAGAGTGTGATCCAGCGTACTTCGTCGAAGCTGCGCGCGGCCGCTTCGACGATGCGCTCGATGCGCAGCCCGGCTGCGAAATCGACCAGATGAGCCGGCTCGCCAGCGATGGCGCGCAGGAGTTCTCGGCATTCGATGATCTTGAGCTCGTTGAAGCCGAGTCCGTGCCCAGGTGCCGGGATGAAGCGGTCGTAAGGCGGGTGCGTCGGGCCGCTCAAGATGCGCCGAAACCCCTGACGATCCGTTGGCCCTTCGGCGAGATAGAGCTCGATCTCGTTCAGGCGCTCCTGATCGAAGCTGATCGTGCCGCGCGCTCCGAAGACCTGCAGCGCGATGCGGCCCTTGCGACCCAGGCCGAGCGGTTGAGCGCGACCAGACCGGAAGCCCCCGAGGCGAAACGCAGCAGCAGGCTCGCCACGTCATGTGTTTCGACGGCACGCGTGCCTCCCTCGGCCAGCGGTCTCTCATGGTAAGGCTTCGCCATATCGGCCATGACGGCCCGGGTCTCGCCGAGCAGCAGCGTCAGCAGAGAAAAGGCGTGAACGCCGAAATCGTCCAGCGCACCATGGCCTGAGGCCGCTTGGCTCTTCCAGGAGAATGGAGCGGCCGGGTCGGCCATGAAATCCTCGTCCATCTCGATGCGGGCATGGCTGACCCGGCCTATCGCCCCTTCGGCAATGAGCTTCGCAGCGAGCCTGATCGCCGGGTTCTGGATGTAGTTGTAGCCAAGCGCTGCGACCGATCGCGTCGTTGCGGCAGCCTTGGCCATTGCCTGCGCGTCGGCGAGCGAGGTGGCCATCGGCTTTTCGCACCAGACATGCTTGCCGGCCTCCAGGGCCGCCAGGGCCATCTCGGCATGGAAGGCGTTGGGCGTCGTGATCGAGACGACATCGATTTCGGGATCGGCGACGAGAGCCCGCCAGTCAGCGGTCGCCCGCGCGAAGCCGAACTCGCCGGCGCGTCGCGTCGCCAGCGCAAGATCGACCTCACAGAGCATGGCGAGCCGCGGGCGCGGCACGTCGCCGAATACCGGCGCGACCGCGTTCCAGGCCAATGCATGACATTTGCCCATATAGCCGGTGCCGATCAGGCCAACGCCGAGTGCGCGCATCAGGGCGCTCGTTCGAAGCAGGAGTGGATCGAGGCAAGCGCGGCGCCCGGTCGGGCTCGCGAGCCCGTCCGAAAGCGCCTGCAACCCCTTGCCGTGATCGAACGCCGGAAGAACGGAATCAGCAACGCTGACTTTGATACGGCGCGCCCTTGTTCACGCTCGTCGCCGTGACTGCTGCGTTCGCAGGCCGCGCCTCGATCCGGCCCCTATATTCGGCGGCGTCGCATCGCCGTGTGATTGCGGGGCTTCGACGGGGGCGCGCCTTCTGCTCCGTCAGTGCCGGTCTCTTGGCCGCCAGCCCCAGCCTGCGAGCATGTCATGGCTCTTGCGGATATCGGCGTCGGGCTCCGGGGAGATGATCTCGAGCGAGGTCGGCCCGGTGAACCCGATCCGGTCGAGCGCTGCGCCGATGTCCTGAACCGGCACGACGCCGGTGCCGATCGTCGCATGCGCCCAGGTCTTGGTGCCCGTGTCGGAGAGGTGGACGAAGCGCAGTCGGGAGGCGACCTCTTCGAGTCCCTGCGAAGGATCCTCCCCGAAGAAGACGGCGTTCGCGACGTCATAGGTGATGCCGATCCGGTCGCTGCCGATCCGGGCGAGCCGGGACATCAGGTCCTCCGCGCGCGGCAGAAATGAGTTCGGGACGTTCTCGAGCGTGATCTCGACGCCTTCGGCGGCGGCGCAGCGTTCGAGCTCGACCAGGGCGTCGTCGAACCAGCGGTCCCGATAATGGTCCGGCAGCGGCAGCAGCGGATGGGTCTTGCCGGGAACGACCACGACCCAGGGCACGTCCCACTCCCCGGCGAGACGAATGACGTCGATATAGTGGTCGATCGTGTATCGGCGCATTTCCGGCGCCGGACTGACCAGGTTGAGGTCCAGCATCGGCGGGGCCAGGGAGATGATCCGTGCGCCGTTTCGTTCGAGAGCCTGCCGGGTCCGGCGCCGGGCCTGCGGCCCCAGCGCGGAGGGCCACAGATGCGGCCAGTTGACCATGAATTCGAGCTCGCGATAGCCGAGCCCGGCCAGATGGTCGATGGCCTCGTCCGCGGCCATCTTCCAGATGTAGGAATAGCAGTTGATCGCGACTTCACGCATCGTGTCCTCCGGCGTCTCTCGAGCTTTCCCGCGCCCTCGCGCAGCGCGGGCGTCTCTGGATGCTGGCTTCGCACCGTCCCAGCCATGTCGTCCGGTGCTGCCAGAAAGCTGCTTCAGCGCATCATTTCGACGCCGCCGCAGACGCTGATCGCCTGACCGGTGATCGAGGCGGCATAGGGCGAGGCCAGGAAGATCTGCGTATTGGCGATGTCCTCGGCACTGACCGTTCGACCCAGTGCGGTCCGGTCGAACAGTTCCTTGAACACCACTTCGGGTTCGAGCCCGGCCTCCCGCGCGCGCTGGGTCCAGATGTTGCGGAAGCGGTCGCCCTCGACATGGCCCGGAAGTACGGCGTTGACGCGGATATTGTCGCGTCCTACCTCCATGGCGAGGCTCTTGGTGAAGCCGATCACGCCCCATTTGGCCGCGGCATAGGGCGTGCGGTTGGGGAAGGCGAGGCGGCCGGCGACAGAACTCATATTGATGATCGCGCCGCCGCCATTGGCGCGCATCGCCTTGACGGCCTCGGCGCTGCAATGGAACTGCGACTTGACGTTGACGGCGAGCGTCTGCTCGACCTGCTCGGGCGTGATCTGTTCGATGCCCGATGTCGGGCCGCCGACGCCGGCATTGTTGATGAGGACGTCTAGTCCGCCGAGCCTGTCGAGCGCTTCTGCGAACATCCGGCGCACCGGCTCGGGCTCGGCTACGTCGGCGACGCTGCCGTCGAGGCCCGCGGTGCTGGCGATGGTCGACAGCAATGGCTCGGGCTGGATGTCGCTGACATAGACGCGGGCACCGCAGGCGAGAAAAGCCTCGGCGGAAACCTTGCCGATTCCACTGCCGGCCGCCGTGATCAGGACCCGATAGCCGCTGAGGTCCATGGGAAGGATTTGATCTGCCATTCGGGCCTCCCGCGCCAATCGGCTATTCCCCGCGGATGCGGGATGTTCTGGATAGAAAGCTGCTTAGGAGCGGCACTACGATGCGTAGAGCTTGAACAGGCTCGAAACGTCGTCCTGTCCATGGCCGTCCTGAATGCGTTTGCGGATCATCTCCGCGACGAGTGCGTTGAGCGGCATCGGTGCCGCCCGCTCCTGCGCGATCCCCCGGACCATGCCGAGATCCTTCATCAGCGTGTCGAGCGTTCCCGTGACGGTGAAGTCGCGGGCCAGCATCTTCGGCCAGATCTGCTGGAGCAGGTTGGAATCGCCATGGCCGCCGCGGAGTGCTTCCGGAACTGCGGCGGCATCGACACCCATGCGCTCGGCGAAATTCAGGACTTCCGCGACCATCAGATAGGTGGTCGACACCAGCGTTTGATTGAGCATCTTCACATACTGACCGGCTCCGCTGTCTCCGACCCGCGTCACCGCGCGCGCAAGGTGCGCCAGCATCGGCCGGACCTTGTCGATCGCCTCGGCCGGACCGCCTGCCATCACCGCCAGGGTCCCGTTGACGGCTCCGACCTGGCCGCCGGAGACTGGCGCGTCGATCCAGATCATGCCGGTCTCCGCATGGAGCCTGCTGGCCATCTCGATGGTCCGCTGGGGCGAGATGGTCGACATGTCGACCAGTATCTTCGGCGAAGCGGCGCCCTCGGCCAGGCCGTCCCGATCGAAGACGACCGAGCGCATGGCCTGCGTATCGGAAACGCAGGTGATGACGACATCGGCCTGTCGGCACAGTTCGGCCGGGCTGGCAGCCAGTTTGGCACCTGCCTCGACGAGATCACGGATCTTTTCGGGTGTGCGGGCCCACAGCCGCACATCCGTTCCCGCCGCCAGGAGACGGCGCACCATCGGTGCCCCCATCAGTCCAGCACCGATATAGCCACAGGCAAGTGTCATGATGGCCTCAGTTCGTTCATGTCAGTGCGGATGGGGCGTAGGGCGTCGAGCCGGCAGGCGCTCTCGGCGAAGCGGGCCGCGAGCCCTTCGCCCGAACCGACGATTTCCAGAACGAGCGGATCACTCCAGCCGATCGCGGCGAGCTCGGACAGCACCGCGGCGAAGTCGATCTCGCCGAGGCCGACAGGGGCATGGCGATAGGAGAGCCGGCCTGTGTCGGACAGATGCACCAGAGCAAGCCGCTCGCCGCAGCGCAGCAGGGCGCCCTTGAGCTCCTCTCCGATGAAGAAGCCGTTGGCGACATCGTAGACGATGCCGATATCGGGACTGCCATGGCTCTCGACCGCCTGCAACAGGCCGTTCGCATCGCAAAACAGGCCGAAGGGCATGTTCTCGACGACCAGCCGCGTTCCGGCGCGGCTGGCTATGGGCAGGAGCCTGTCGAGCGCGCGGTGGAAATGGCTGGTCGCCTGCTCTTTGGGCATTGGCACGAGGCCATTGAGCTTGCCCGGCCCGATCAGCACGAAAGGCGCCTCGAGCTCGCCGGCGAACTCGATCGTGCGTGTTAGCGAGGCGAGCGAGTATTCGCGCATTTCGCTGGTCGCGGCCGCGATGTTCAGGTCGAGATTCGGCTGGTTGACCGTGCGGACCTCGAGCGAGCGCTCGTTGAGGAAGCGTTTGAACCTGGCGCGGGCGCCGGCGTCCATCTCCGCCGCCCAGGCATGGCCGGGATACATCAGCAGTTCGAACAGGCGAAATCCCTGCTCGGCCAGCAGACTCATGGCATCTTCCGCCGAATGGTCGATGCTGTGTGAGTAGGTCGTGATGACGTAGTCGCAGACAGCCATGTCTTCGCTCCTCGTCGTGATTGCAATGCGGGCGATACGCGCCGGGCCGGCTCAACCAGCCTCCGCCGGCTCCTCCCAGAACCACCACTGCCGATCGACCACCCAGTCCTGCACATCGGCGCGGAAGGCGAGATAATGCTCACTCTCCCGGTGGATCTGCAGAGCCTCGCCGTCCTCATAGATCTCGATGAGCAGGAACAGCGCCGGATCGCGGCGCTCCTGCCGGATTTCGAAGCGGTGGCAGCCTTCCTCGCGCTCGAGGCTCGTGGCGGCATGCCGGAGCAGGCGGGCCCGGAAGGGCTCGATCGCCTCCTCCCGGACTCGCAGATGGGCGGTGTGGAGCAGGGCCATCGCCGGCTTCACAGATTGAGCAGCATGAGCCGCTCTTCGGTCATGTCGCGAATGGCGTAGCGCGGGCCCTCGCGGCCGATGCCGCTATCCTTGACGCCGCCATAGGCGAGCTGGTCGGTGCGCCAGGTCGAGCTGCCATTGATGATCACGCCGCCGGTGCGGATGCTGCGCACCGCCTGGATCGCAAGATGGATCGATTTGGTGAAGACGCCGCATTGCAGGCCGAAGCGGCTGTCGCTGACGGTTGCGCAGGCCGCGTCGAAATCATCATAGGGCAGCACGCTGACGACCGGGCCGAAGACCTCGTCGCAGACGACCTTCATCGAGGGCGTGACGTCGACCAGTACGGTCGGCTCGAGCTGTGCACCCTTGCGCTTGCCACCCGTCAGGATGCGTGCGCCGCCGGCTTCCGCCTCCCGGACCCAGCTTTCGATGCGCTGTGCCGTGCGCTCGTCGATCAGCGTGCCGACATCGGTCTGGGGATCGGCGGGGTCGCCGAGCTTGAGCGTGCGGACTTCGGCGACGAGCTTCTCGACGAAGGCGTCGTAGACCGCGCGGTGGACATAGACGGTCTGTACCGAGATGCAGCTCTGGCCGGCGAGCCGCATCGAATTGCGGGCGCAGGTCGTGGCCGCCTCGCCGATATCGGCGTCGTCATGGACGATGGTCTGGCCGGCGCCGCCGAGTTCGAGCGCGACGCGGCGCAGGCCGGTCGCCGCCTTGATCTCGGCGCCGACGCGGGTCGAGCCGGTGAAGGTGACGAAGTCGACCCTGGGGTCGCGCACCAGCTCCGGGCCGACATCGGGGCCGTAGAGCGTGTTGAGCACGCCGGGCGGCGTGCCGGCATCGACGAAGAGCCTGGTCAGCTCGTGCACGACGCCCGGCGCCTGCGGTGGCCCTTTGAGAATGACCGCATTGCCCGAGGCGATCGCCGGGGCGACCTTGTGGGCAGCGAGGTTGAAGGGCGCGTTGAACGGCGTGATTCCGGCGATGACGCCGACGGGGAAGCGCAGCATGAGCGCGATCTTGCCGGCGCCCATCGCACTGCCGTCGAGCGGGATATGCTCGCCCTCGATGCGGATCGCCTCCTCGGCCGAGAGGTTGATCGTGTCCTGCGAGCGGACGACCTCGCCGCGTGCATCCTTGATCGCCTTGCCGGTCTCGCGTGACATCACCTCTGCGATCATGTCGGCGCGCTCGAGAAGCAGCGCGCTGACGCGGCGCAGCAGCGCGGCGCGCTCGAAGCCCGGCATCGCCGCGATCACGGATTTGGCGGCGACGGCAGCGTTCAGCGCCGCGTCGAGATCGGCCCGGGTCGAGCGCGGCTGATAGGAGACGATCTCGTTGCGATAGGGATCGTTGACGGGATCCATGGTGGCGCCCTCGCGCCATTCGCCGCCGATCAGCATCGGAATCCGCTTGATGGCCTGGTTGGAGCTGTCCATCTGCCTGTTCCCTTTCAAGCGTCTCGCGCCGTCGGCATCAGCCGTGCGGCTCGGTACTGGGTGAATTGCCGCGCGAACATCTCGGCGGAATCGATCGATCCGGCGAAGCCGGTGCGGCGCAGCCGCGTCAGGTTGGAAAGCACGTCCCAGTCCTGCCGGAAGACGAAGTCGCCGAAGGCCCAGAGCGCGGTGGCTTCGAGCGGCTGGGGCACCAGCCCTTCGCGGCTGACGATCCGCTCCCAGACCGGGCCCTTGTCCTTCATCCAGTCGGCCAGCCGGATGTCGCGCGGCTCGCCGCAGGCGAGACCTAGCATCGTCGCCAGGCGCGGCCACATGTGCCGCCAGCGAAAGGCATCGCCATTGGTGATGTTGAAGGCCTGATTGGTGCCGCTCTCGCGGGTCGAAAGCCAGAGGATCGCGTCGGCGAGATGGCCGGCATCGGTCACCTCGTTCAGGCTTTCATAGCCGGCCCGGGTGCCGGGAAAGTCGAGTGGCGCGCCGAATTCGCGGCAGATCGCAGCATAGGCGGCGAGAATGGCGGTCAGATTGCGCGCGCGGGAGGGATCGAATTCACAGACCACGGTAGGCCGGCAGGCCGACCAGCTCCAGCGCTGGCCGCGGGCGAGCGCGATCAGCGCGTCTTCCTGGTCGTAGTAGAAATTCGGCGGCAGATGGCGCGGGTCGTCCTCGCTCGATGGCGTGCGATGCGGGCCGAGATGGACACCATACCATTTCGTGCCTTCGACGAGATGGACATGTCGCAGCTCCGAGGAGCGCGCCGCAGCCGCCTCGACGACATTGGCGAGCATCGCGACATTGCTCGCCACATCCTCGATGCCGCCCTCGCCATGGGCGGCGCGGGCGGCGTAGAAGAGATGCGTGACCGGTTCGGCGCCTGCGAGCGCCGCCGCGACGCTGTCGCGGTCCATCAGATCCGCGGCGAGATGATCGAACTGCGTCCCGGAAGGCGGGGCCCCCCGGGACAGGCCATAGACGGTCCAGCCGCCGGCCCGCCGCATCGCTGCGACGAGCGCCTTGCCGATGGCGCCCGTCGGGCCGACGACCAGAGCACGGCGGACCGCGTTGCTCATGCCTGGCCGTATCCGACCGCGGCGAGACGCGTCGCGCTGTCGAGCGTGTCGGTATCGGCATTGCGCGAGATCACTTCGAGCACCGGCAGCTCGGCATAGCCGATTTCCTTCAGCACCGGCGGGAAGGCGGCGAAGGGCACGTCGCCAAGGCCGATCGTGTCGTGGCGGTAGACCTTGCGACCGGTATCGGAGAAATGGACGAGGCCGAGGCGCTTCGACACCTTGCGCAGGCCCTCGCACGGGTCCTCGCCGATGAAATGGCCATTCGCGACGTCGTAGATGATGCCGACATCGGGATTGCCGTAGTCGTCCAGCGCCTTCATCAGCGAGTCCGCGTCCGGCAGGAAGGCGAAGGGCATGTTCTCGACCAGCAGGCGCACGCCGGCCTGCTTGGCGATCGGGGCGAGCGTGTCGAGCGCCTTGTGGAAATGGCCGAGCAGCAGCGCGTGCCCCGGCGAGAACAGCGGATTGGCCTTGCCGGGGCCGATCACGATCGCCGGCACTTCGAGCTCACCGGCGAGCCGGATGAAGTTGGAGAGCAGGCCGAGCGAATAGGCGCGCACCTCTGGCGAGGCGCCGGCGATGTTGAGGTCGATATTCGGCATGTTGAAGGAAACGAGCCGCGTGCCGGTGCTCGAAACGGCGCTGCGGATATCGCGCTTCGCGGCTTCGTCGACCTCGCCCGGCCAGAAGTGGCCGGTATACATCATCAGCTCGAAGCCGGGATAACCCTGGCCGCCGAGATGGCGGATGGTTTCGGCGGCGCTGTAGTCGAGGGTGTAGGAATAGGTATTGATGGCGAAAATGCTCTTGGGATCGGTCATCGAGCCGGGTTCCTGAAATGTGCTTGAGGAAGATCAGCGGGCGCCGAAATCGCGCCAGGTGAATTGCGGCTCGTAGCCCAGCACCTCGCGCGCATGGCCGATGCCGAAGACACCGGCATTCGGGTTGCTCTCGAAGACATCGCCGCGGACCTCCGGAAGGTAGCCCAGACGCTCCTTCATGATTTCGAGGGTCGGACGCTCATTGAGCCCGTCGGCGGCACCGAGGAAGAAGCAGTCATAGCGACCGTCCGGGTGCTCGAGGGCGAGCTGGATGCCCTGCGCCACGTCCTGGGGGGCGACATAGCCCCAGAGATGATAATTGTTGACGTCGGAGCCACGCGTGCCGAGCTCCGGATATTCCGGGGCGAAGACGATGTGGCCGGGGCGGATGACGAGAACCTCGACCTTGCCGCGCACCGAATAGCAGCGCGCGATCGACTCGGTGACTTCCTTGGAGAGCGAATAGACTTCGCTCGGCCGGATCGGGTGCTTCTCGTCGACGGGCAGGTATTGCGGCGCCCAGTCCTTGGGATTGTAGTGCAGGCCGGTGGCTGAATCGCTCGAAATGACGATGACGCGCTTCACCCCGGCATCCTCTGCGGCCTGGAGCGCCACCCAGGTGCCCTGCGTGTTGACGCGGAAGCACTTCTCCGGCGAGCTGGTGCGAGGATTGGGCACTGCCGCCAGATGGACGACCGCGTCGGCACCCTTGAAGGCCGCGGTCAGCGCTTCGAGATCGGTGACGTCGACATCCGCGCTCTGCACGCCCGGCACGTCGGACGGATGGATGTCGATGACGGAGACGTCGTAACGCTGTTTCAGGCGCTCGACCACGAACCGTCCCAGGCGACCGGCGCCACCGGTCACCACGATCTTGTTGTAAGCCATTATTTTCCTCCCGGACGATCTCTTATTGATTCAGGTCGATCCAGCGCCGCGTCTCATGCGACCGGTAGATCGCCTCCTCGACACGCAGCGCCTCGAGATACTCGCTGGCGGTATTCTCGATCGGCATGCCATCGCGCAGATGGTCGACGACATGGCTCTGCAGGGCGTGCACGGAATCGCCGGCATAGCCCCGCTTTTCCCAGTGATAGGCGTGCTCGGCTTCCGTGGTTCCGCGGGCGCGGCGCCAGATTCGGCCATAGCCGTCGACGCGCAGCGCGCCTTCCGAGCCTTCCACCAGGAGTTCGCCCATGGTCAGGCGGGTGTTCTCGGCCTGGAAATCTGCGAGGCGGTTGCCGTCGTAGATGCCGGCGGCACCGGATGCAAAGGCGAAGGTGACGTATCCGGCATCCTCTCCGGCGATGACCGGGTTGATCCGGCGCAGATGGGCGAACACCCCGGTGATCCGGCCCATCAGGAAGCGCAGCACGTCGATGGTGTGAATGCCGGTCTCATGGATGAGGAAGCGCGGCATCTGCTGGAAATAGGGCTGGCGATCGAGATAGGCGCCCGGCCCCTGGCCGTCGCCTGGCCGCATGCGGAAGGTGACGTTGTAGGGCTCGCCGATGGCCCCGTCGCGCAGCAGGCGTCCGATCTCGCGGTTCCACGGGCGGAAGCGCCAGTTCTCATGTGCGACGATCAGCGTGCCGGAGCGCGTGCCGAGATCGGCGATGGCCTGCGCCTCGGTGAAGCTGGGCGCCAGCGGCTTCTGGCAGATCACCGGGATGCCGCGGGCCACGGCGAGGCCGACGAGGTCGGAATGGCTTTCCGGCGTGGTGATGACGTCGACGAGATCGGGCTTCGCCTCATCCAGCATCCGCGCCGGATCGGTGTAGACGCGGCTGGCGCCGTAGCGCGCTGCGAACTCCTCGCCGCGCGCGACATTGGAATTCACGCAGATGCCGGCCAGTTCGATCCCCGGAATCCGGGACCAGCTGTCGTAATGATAGGTGCTGAAAAAGCCCGTGCCAAAGGCTGCGACGCGCATGGTCGTCTCCGTCAGTGCTCAGATTTTCTATTATATGAAATGCTATTTTACAATAGCAAAATTGCTCGCCGAAAATGCCAGCCGATAGGTGCCGGTCAGGGTGGTGCCCTGTGGCTCCATGGCCAGGGCCGGGCTCATGATCGCGAGGCAGGCCGCGGCTTCTTCGGTACCGCGTGTGTGCAGGACCAGTATCGTCGCGGCATAGCGGTCCTCGCCTCCGCGCAATTGCTTTTCGCGTGTCGGGATGGTCGAGCGCTGCAGGTCTGCGGCCCAGCGTTCCCAGCCGAGTGCGCCCGGCAATTCGCAGGCGCGGCCGATGGCCTGCCGCAATTCGGCGGACATCGGCCCGGCCAGTCTGATCGTAACGGCGCAGCCGCCCTCGGCGCCGCCATGGCTCTCTATTCGCTCGCAGACCGTGCGGGAATTGCCGCGAAACTGCGGCTGGCAGCGCAGGGTCCAGGGGGTCGGCTGGTTCAGGCGCTCGAGATAGGCTGGCGCAGAGAGCGTGGCGGTACTCTCCGTTTCATAGCGGATGAAGAGCTGGGGCGAGGTTCCCGGCTCGGCCTGATAGCGGCGGACGCTGCGAAAGCCGGGAACGGCGAGCCGCTCGAAATGGTGCTCCCTGTCGTACCAGGACAGCACGTCTGTCTGATGCTCCGGCACGATGTCGTGCCAGATCGCCAATATGCCGCAACCCATCGCGTCTCACCCATGTTTTTCTCAATGCAGAATATCATCTTACATTGAGAAAAACAACGACGTGATAGGCCTAATCGTCAGGCCGGGCTGTAGCCGAGTTCCTGCGAGAGTTCGGCCGCGATCTCGCGGACCCGCTGTGTGACCTGCTCCATGCGCTGCAGGTTCATCCGCCAGATCGGGCCGGACAAGCCGATCGCGCCGGCGACCTGGCCGGTGTGATCATAGACGGGCGCGGCGACGCAACGGACCTCCTCGTCGAACTCGGCGTCGTCGAAGGCGACCTTGGCCGAGCGGACTCGTTCGATCTCGGTGCGCAGCATGGCCTTGTCGGTGATCGATTTCGAGGTCGAGGGTGTGAGCTCGACGCGGCCGAGGAAGGCCTCGAACTGGGCGTCCGGCAGCGCGGCGAACAGGATTTTTCCGAGAGCCGTGCAATGCGGCGGCCGGAAGGCGCCGACGCGCTCGACGAGCTGGAACGCGCCGGAGCCGGCGACGCGCGCCGCGAGCACGACCTTGTCGCCGGAGCGCAGCCCGAAATGCGAGCTTTCTCCGGTTTCCTGCGCCAGTCTCTCGATGAACGGTGTCGCCGTCGCGACGAGATCGACTTCGCGGGAGGAGCTCGCGGCGAGACCGAAGATCATCCTTCCGAGATGGTAGCGCTTGGTCGCGCGATCCTGTCTGACGGCGCCGAGATCGGTCATCGTCCTGACGATATGAAAGGTCGTGCTGGTGTGGAGGCCTACGCTTTTCGAGAGATCGGCGAGGCTGATCCCGTCCGGATTCTGGGCGATCTGGGTGAGGATGGAGAATGCACGCTCGATCGACTGGACGCCGCTGCGTTCGCGTGTCTGATCCGTGCCGTTCTTGTCCGTATCCTCAGCCTGGGCGAGCTGGGCCATATTGAGACTCCGCATTTAGCCTTGCCGCGCCCTGAGCGGGCGCGGCGTCGTTGCGCGCTAGCAAGTATCGGTAGCGGGCAGTCTATCTACTATCCTCATGGTGGAAATCCCATATCGCTGAAGCTGATTTCGCAGGACAGGGCCTCCGCCTGCAAAACCCGTCTGCGGCTTTGGTCACGCCGCCTCTCCGTCCTGGAGCAGCGAGACGGCGCGGGCGTCGAACTCGGCGTCGAAGCCCAGGATCTCGCGGCTGCGGCTGAGATCATAGAGCGGTGCGAAGGGGTTTTGCGCGTAGATCTCGGGCTTCGCGAGGCGCGGCAGATAGCCGAGGACGCTTTCCAGGCGCTGGAGCGTCGGCTGGGGATGCAAGGTGACGTTGCCGCAGACGAAGAAGCGATCGAAGCCCTGATAGCGCATCTCCAGCGCCAGCCTGAAGGCGCGCGCGGCATCGCGCGGATCGACATGGTGCCAGCAGGGGCCGCCACCGGCGGAAGAGGGGCCGCCGGCCGGTGTACCCTTGTAGCTCTGCGGCGAACGGGAGCGGGCGCGGATCTCGCCGTACATTTCCGGATAGGCGACGAAGACCGGGCGCATCGCGATGATCTCGAGCTTGCCGCGCAGCGTGAAGCTGCGGCACATCTCCTCGCCGAGCAGCTTGCTGAGGGCGTAGGGGTCGGTCGGGTTCAGCGGGTGCGTGAGGTCGATCGGCAGCTGCTCCGGTGGCCGCAACGCGCCCTCATGCACGGTGAAGCCGACGACGGAATCGCTGGAGCAGAAGATCACCCGCTTCACGCCGGCTTCCTCCGCCGCGGAAAGCAGATTGTACAGGCCGACCAGATTGACCTGCATCAGGGCTTCGCCGCTGCCGGACCAGATGTTCGGGATCGCGCCGACCTGGAGAATCGCGTCCTGGCCCTTGACCGCATCGGCGACGGCGGCGGCATCGGTCAGCGTGCCGGTGCGCCAGTCGATGTCGCCGGCGCCGGCATGCAGGTCGAAGCCGGTGAGCCGAGCCTTGCCGGCCATGTCGCGCAGGATTGCCTGGCCGAGCTTGCCGGCGGCGCCGGTCACAAGCACTCGTTCGTAGTTCATCTTGTCCTCCCTGTCGGCGCTCGCGCCCGGTCGTTCTGCTTGATCCATTGCGCGAAGGCGGCAACGCCGTCCTCGAGCGGCAGGCGCGGTACAAAGCCGGTATCGTCGGCGAGGCGACGGCCGGCCAGTGGCCCGCGCATGCGATTGAAGGTGGTCCAGGGCGCAGTGCCCGGGCCGATCTCGATCACGGCGCCGGGAACGGCGGCCCTGACGGCCTCGGCGACCTCGAAAGTGTCCCAGTTCCGGCCATGGCCGAGATGGTAGACGTCGTGGTTCAGGCGCTCGGTGCGGTAGGCGGCCAGCAAGCCCTCGGCGACGTCGTCGACATGGGTGAAGCTCGCCCGGAAATCCCCTCCTGCCGGTTCGCGGATCGCGATGCCGCGCAGAGCCTCGCTCAGAAAGGCGACGACGGGGCCGCGCGGCAGGTCGCGCTCGGCGGGCACCAGCGGCGGCCCGTAGACGAAGGAGATGCGGACCGTGGCGGCGGAGAGCCCGTATTGCTTGCGATACATCCCGACGAAGAGCTCGCCCGCCGCCTTGGTCGAGCCATAGAGCGTCGCCGGTGAAAGCGGGGTGTCTTCGGTCAGGGGCTGTGCCAGGTCCATCTCCTTCTGGAAGACGGAGCCGGAGCTGACATAGATGAAGCGGCGCCAGTTCTGGATGCGCGCCAGTTCGAGCAGGGCGGCGGTCGCGGTGGCGTTGGTCTGCACCGTTTCCCACGGAATCGCGGCGGCGACGCGGTCGTTCGGCACGGCGGCGGTATGGATCGCGCCGTCGATCCCGTATTCGGCCGCGAGCGCCGCCAACGAGAAATGATCGTCGAGCGCTGCACGCACCCAGCGCACCCGGGGGCCGGCGCGGTCCTTCTGCGCCTGCGATACCGGCGAGCGGTGCTGCGCGACGACGTCGAACCCGGCATGGCCAGCGAGCGTCGCCAGCGTCAGCCCGACATGCCCCGTCGCGCCGGTGATCAACAGCGCCATGATCTATTCGTCCCGGATCGGCGAGGTGATGACCAGGAAGACGAGGTTCTCGAGACCGGTATTGTAGAAGGCGTGCTCGATCCCCGGAGGAATGAAGACGACGTCGTGGCTGCGTACGACGCGCTTCTCGTCGCCGTACTCGAACAGGCCCTCACCGGAGAGGACGTGATAGATCTGCTCCTGCACCGCATGCTTGTGACGGGCGACATAGGCCATCGGCTCATAGGACGAGATGCGGTGGTCGATCTGCCTGGCGCCCAGCCCTTCCTCATCGACGAGCGGCTTCGACAGCGCGCCGCCGAAGTGATTGGGGAATTGCTTCCACGGCACTTCCGCGATGTTCCGGATCACGGCTTTACGGCTGCTCAACTCATCCTCCTTGGGTTGTTGTGTATATTTCTCAATGTGAGATATTTTTTGTCAATGCGGAATATGCCATGCTCTCTCCGTGAGGCGGCCCGAGACAGGAGCCGCGGATGGAGGAAGAGAATTGGCACCACGTCGCTGGAAGATCCTGCTGCTGCAGGGCGCGAACATGAATTATCTCGGCAAGCGGGAGCCCGCGCTCTACGGCACGACCACCGCTGCCGATCTCGACCGCATGATGCTGGATTACGCCGAGGAGCGCGGCGTCGATCTCGAGATTTTCTATACGAATATCGAGGGCGAGGCGCTCAACCGTATTTATGCCGCCGCTGACGAGGGCTTCGACGGTCTGCTGATGAACCCGGCCGGGCTGCAATATGCCGGCTTCGCATTGCGTGACTGCCTCGCTGCGGTGAAGCCGACGCTGCCCTATATCGAGGTCCACATCACCCATAAGACGATCGCGGGCGGCTTCCATTCCCTGACCGCCGAGCATTGCCAGGGCTTCGTGCTCGGCTTCGGGATCGATTCCTACTATCTCGGATTCGACGGGCTGCTGCGCCTGCTCAACCGGCGGGCTCGCGTCGCCTAGAAGCTCAAAGGGCCGCGGCATCGCGACCTGCCAGATAGCCGAAGGTCAGGGCCGGTCCCAGCGTGATGCCGGGGCCGGGATAGAAGCCGGCCATGACCGAGTTCATGTCGTTGCCGCAGGCATAGAGGCCGGGCACGGGCGTGCCCGGGCCATCCAGCACGCGGCCCCGCGCATCGGTACGCAGGCCGGCTGCGGTGCCGAGATCGGCCGGCTGGACCGCGATCGCGTAGAAGGGCGCGCGTCGGATCGGGGCGATGCATGGATTGGGGCGGTGCGCGCCGTCGCCGAGATGGCGCTGATAGGCGTCGCCGCCGCGCCCGAAGGCCGGGTCGGCCCCTTGCTCGGCGCCGGCGTTATAGTCCGCAACGGTCGCTTCCAGGGCGCCGATATCGAGGCCGAGGCGCTGCGCCAGTTCGCCGATCGTGCCGGCCTGGATGAGATAGCCGCTGCGGCGCTCGCTGCGCGTCGACAGGCGGAAGGGGCGCAGGCGCCCGAGCCCGTACTTCCAGAGGAAATCGGCATCGCAGATCAGATAGGCCGGCGTCCTCGTCGGCGCGTCCTCCAGCATTGCCATGACGAAGTGATGATAGGAGCGGGCTTCGTTGACGAAGCGCCGTCCGTTCGCGTCGACGGCGATCAGCCCCGGCTTGCCGCGGTCGGTTACGGTATGGGGGAAGACCCCCGGCGTGCCGTCTGCGCGGGAGAAGGTCGAGCCCGGCACCCAGAAGGCCCGGTTCTCGTGCCCCGCCTCGATGCGCGCGCCGAATGGTTCGGCGAGGCGCGCGCCCGTCGGGCCAGGCGATGCGACGTTCGCCGTCACCTTCTGGGCCGCGCCGGGCAAATGAAGGCGCCGCAATTCGGCATCGTGCGAGAAGCCGCCGCTCGCCAGGATGACCGCCTTGCCCGCGACGGTCCTTGTCTTGGCGCTGCCTCCGGCGATCTCGACGCCGGCGACGCCGCCATTGCCGGGCAGCAGGGCGGAGACGATCGCGCCGGTCTCGATCGTGACGCCGAGGTCCAGCGCCGATTTGAGCAGGCGCCCGGCCAGTGCATTGCCGAGAAAGAGCGTGGTGCCGCGGCGATGCCTCAGGCGCTGGAACGCGTAGCGCGCGACCAGGCTCGCGACGCGGGCGGCCGAGCGCGGGCTGCGCAGGACGTTCTGGAAATGCGGCAGGTCGGCACGCCCAACCATCATGCCGCCCATCAGCATGAATTCCGGCAGCGGCGGCCGCAGCCGGGGGAACCAGGCTCCGAGCTCGGCCCCGTCGAAGGGCAGGGCGGCGAAGCAGCGCCCGCGCAATGTGCCGCCGGGCAGGTCCGGATCATAGTCGGGATAGCTCGGAACGGCGGCGAGCTTGGTGCTGGTGCGGGCATCGAGCCAGCGCCGCGCTACATCGGCATGATCAAGGAAGGCGTCGCGGGCCGGGCTCGGCGGGCAGGGGGCGGCGGCGTCGAGGTAGCGGCTTGCCGCTGCGCGGTCGTCGCCATGTTCGGCGGCGCCCGGCAGCCAGGCCATGCCGCCGGAGACGGCCGTGGTGCCGCCGATGAGGTCGGACCCCTCCAGCAGCAGGACGCGCGCGCCGCCATCGGCGGCGGCGCAGGCCGCGGTCAGCCCGGCGGCGCCGGAGCCGATGACGATGACGTCATAGCCTTGCGCTGAACGCTCCGCCGCAGGTGCCATTTCAGCCGCGCCTCAGCGCATCGACATAGGCAGCAAGTCCTTCCCGCAGGGGATAGCGTGGCCGATAGCCGAAGGCGTCCGCCGCACGGCTGCAATCGAGCGCCCCCTTGCGGACGGCCGTCTCGCCGGCGACCTCGTAGGCGCCGTCGCCGATCGACAGCTGCGCGCCCGGAATGAGCTCGCGGATGATCTCGACCATCTCGGCGAGGCTGTGCGCTTCGCCGCTGGTGATGTGGTAGACGTCATGCTGGTGGCCGGGATGGTCGAGCGCCCCGAGAAGCCCGGCGACGAGGTCGTCGATATAGACCTGATCGACCCGGTAGCCGGCTCCGTTGGGAATATGGAAGGCGCGGCCGGCCAGTCCCGCCTCGATCGGCGTTTTGGGGACGCGAGGCCGCGGCAGGCCGGGGCCATAGACCCAGCAGGTGCGGATATGGATCGCCTCCAGCCCGTTGGCCCGGGCAAAGTCGCGCGCGAGCTGCTCGACGGCGAATTTCGATATGCCGTAGGGCTGGGTCGGGAAGCAGGCATGGGTTTCGTCGATGACCTCCCGTGTGAAGGGGCCGTAAACCTCCTCGGAAGACAGATTGATCAGCCGCTTCACCTCGAGAAGCCGCATTGCCGAGAGCACGTTGAGCGAGCCCTCGACATTGACGCGCATGGTATAGAGCGGGCTTGCCAGCGAGTTCACGATGCCGACGACCGCGGCGCAGTGAATCACCGCATCGGGGCGGGCCTGCTTCATCGCCTCGGCGAGCTGCGGCCATTCGGTCAGTTCGCCCGGCACGAAGGAGACATTGGCGGCGCGGGCCCGCAGCGCCTTCAAGGCCGGGCTCTCGCCGATGTCGAAGGCCGTCACCTCATCCCCTCGCGCCGCGAGGGCGGAGGCGACGGCACATCCGATGAAACCGCCGCCGCCGGTCAGAAAAATACGCGCCATGTCCAGTCCCGTTCGCTCAGGCGTCGATGCCCTGCAGGATACGCTTGCCGAACACCGGCTCCTTGTAGGGGATGGGCGGCAGCTCCCACGCGCCGGTGGCCGGCGGGCGGATATCGGCATCGACATGCACGTCGAGCAGATAGGGCTTATTGGCCTTCACCGCATGCTCGAGAGCGGCTGCGAAATCCTCCGAACGGGTGACCGTGACGGCCTCGACGCCGGCGGCGCGCGCCCAGGCCGCGAAGTCGGGATTGTAGGGCTCGCCATTGGGACCGGCATAGAAGGCGGTGCCGATCTCGCGTCCGTCGAACAGCCCGTACTGGATGTCGCGGATCGCGCCCCAGGCGAAGTTGTTCCAGACCACCCAGACCACCGGGATGTTGTACTCGACCGCGGTGCAGAGCACATGCGGGACCATGGCGAAACCGCCATCGCCGGCAATCGAGATCACCGGCCGATCCGGTGCGGCGAGCTTGGCGCCGAGCGCGCTCGACGGGCCGAAGCCCATCCCCGAAAAGCCCCAGCTGTTGAGCATGGTCTGCGGCTTGCGTGCCTTCCAGAACTGCATGAACCAATTGTGGTGGATGCCGGCGTCGAAGGTCAGGATCGCGTCGTCGTCCAGGACGGCGCGGCAATCGGCGACGATCCGTTCCGGGCGGATCGGCTTGGCATGGATCGAGAAGTTCGGCGAGATGAAAGTCTGCCATTCCTTCTGCCATTCCGCGATCATGGCGAGCCATTCGGCGCGGTGGGCGGTGATGTCGGGCCGGCGCCGTTCCAGCTCCGCCAGGATCTGACGCAGGAAGCTGCGCGCATCGGCCAGGATCGGCAGGTCGGGTGCGTAGTTGCGGCCGAGCTCGGCATGGTCGACATCGACATGGATCAGCTTGGTCGCCGGGAAATTCCAGGAATAGCCCGGCATCCAGGAGGAGGAGGAGCGATCGTCGAAGCGGGCGCCGATCGCCAGGACGAGATCGGCGAGCCGGCCGGCCTGATTGGCCGGGTAGGCGCCGTTGCGGCCGATGAAGCCCAGCGAAAGCGGATCCTCCATGTCGAAGCAGCCCATGCCGTTGGGCGAGCTGATGACCGGGATCGAGAGGAGATGGGCGAGCGCGGTCAGCTCTTCCGAGGCTTCGGAAATGGTCACGCCATGGCCGATGAAGAGCGCCGGCCGGGCCGAGGCCAGGAGCATGTCGACCGCCTCGGAAACCTGTTCGGGCGAAGCCGCGCTGCGGCGCTCGTTGACGATGGCGCGCGCACCGCTTTCGAGCCGGACATCGTCCTCTTCCTGGAAGAGGTTGAAGGGAACGTCGAGATTGACCGGGCCGGGACGCCCGGAGAGCATGGTCGACATCGACTGGCGCAGGGCCAGCGGCAGCATGTCGACCCGCGTCGGCTGGAAGCTGCGCTTCACGATCGGCCGCATGACATTGGCGAAGTCCGCCTGGTTGTGGCGGTTGATCTCCTGGAACGGCCCGCGGTTGAACTGCGAGGTCGGCACATTGGCGGTGATCGCCAGGAAGGCCGAGGAATCGGTCATCGCCAGCGCCGTGCCCATGACCATGTTGGCCGAGCCCGGTCCGCAGGAGGTCAGGGTCGCGACCGCCTCATGCTTGATGCGGAAATAGCCGTCCGCCATGTGCGCCGCGACCTGCTCATGTCGCGGCGAGATCAGCTTGATGTCGTCGCGCGCCGAGTAGAGCGCGTCGAGCATGCCGACATTGCCGTGTCCGCAGATGCCGAAGATGTAGGGGACCTTCTCCTTGACGAGGAACTCGGTGATCAGCTCGGCGCCCTTGGCCATGGTCTCGATCCTTATGCTTGTCCGCCCGATGGCGGGATTAATTTCCGATATTATAGCAATGTATCTCACATTGCGAAATTTCTTTTCAGAGCGCACTGCACCGCCCTCGGGAGAGGCGGTGCAGTGGATCGTGGTGGTCAGGCTGCCTGGCGCTCGCGGCGGCCGAAGATCTTCGTCCAAAGCCTGGCGAAGCCGCGCTTGAATGCCTCGCTCTGCAGGCAGAGCGAGATGACGATCAGCGCGAGCAGGATCAGCGCGACGGGCCGCATCAGGAATGGCTCGAAGCTGCCATTGGAGCCGAGCAGCGCGCGGCGCAGGCTGACATCCGCCATCTGGCCGAGCAGCACGCCGATCACCAGCGGGGCGACAGGATAGCCCATCTCCTCGAGGAAATAGACGATCACGCCGAAGCCCAGCATCAGGTAGATGTTGAACATGTTGAGCCCGAGCGCCCAGGAGCCGAGCACGGCCAGGAAGGCGACGCAGGGCATCAGAATGGCAACCGGCAGGCGCAGCACCTGCAGCGAGATCTTCGCCATCGACAGGCCGATGACGAAGATGCCGATCGCGGCCCAGAACAGCATTGCGCCCATCTGCGCGATGAAGTTCGGGAACTCGAAGGTCAGCATCGGCCCCGGCCGGATGCCATGCAGGTTGAGCGCGCCGAGCAGCATGGCCGCGGGCGGCGAGCCGGGCACGCCAAGGGTGAGCACGGGGATGATCGCGCCGCCGATGCAGGCATTGTTCGCCACTTCCGGTGCGATCACGCCATTGACATTGCCATGGCCGAAGGTCTCGGGCTCCTTGTCCGCCTTCTTGGCTGCGTCATAGGCGGCCCAGGCGGCGATGTCCTCGCCGACGCCCGGGATCACGCCGATGCCGACGCCAAGCGAGGCCGAGCGGGCGATGCCGAACTTGGCGCGCCAGAGCGTGCCCCAGCGTGGCCAGAGCTTGTTGACGCCGCTGACGCTGCCGCGGTGGCTGTCGAGATCGCGCAGGACACGGATGATCTGCGGAATGGCGAAGCCGCCTAGGATCACCGGAACCAGATCGATCCCGCCCGCCAGTTCGGGAATGCCGAAGGTGAAGCGGGCATAGCCCTGGATCGTCTCCATACCGACCGAGGCGATCAGCAGTCCCAGCAGGCCGGCGACCCAGCCCTTGGCCGGCATGTCTTCGGAGGTCAGCGAGCCGCAGATCAGCACGCCGAACAGCGCGAGCAGGAAGAACTCGGCCGAGGTGAACTGCAAGGCGAGTTTGACCAGGATCGGCGAGAGCGCGATCAGTGCGAACAGGCCGATCACAGTGCCGATGACCGATGCCGTGGTTGCCAGAGAGATCGCTTCGCCGGCCCGGCCCTGGAGGGCAAGCTTGTGACCATCGAGCGCTGTCGCGGCGCCGGCGGCACTTCCGGGGATGCCGAGCAGGATCGAGGCATGGCTCGGGCCGTAGATCGCGCCGACATAGGCGCCGATCAACGCGACCATGGCGAGCTCGACCGGCAGGGTGAAGGTGACGGTGCTCAAGAGCGCGACCGCCAGCGTCGCAGTGAGCCCGGGAAGTGCGCCGAAGACGATGCCGAGCGTCACCGAGCCGGCCATCACGACCATGTTCAGCGGGGTGACGAGGGCGTAGATCTCGTAGAGAAAGGAACCGAGCATTTTCGCCTCCTCAGCCGGCCGGTTGAGGCATCGGGACGTAGAGGAATGTGGTGAAAAGCGTCGACAGGAGCAGGGGAACGCCGATTGCGATCGCGGCCGTGATCAGCGCCGTACGCAGCAGCCCGCCCTCGGCATCGCGCCACCAGAACAGCGCGATCGCGACGAACAGGAAGATGCCGCTTGCCGCCAGGAACGGCACCCGGCCAATGCCGAGGAAGATGTAGGCCGCCATCAATCCCACGGCGAGCGCGGCTCGGTGCAGCCGGTGATTGCCGCCGATGCCGCGCAGCCAGGCGATTGTCGCGGGGACAAGCTCTTCGGTGCCGCCCTCCTTGATCGCGATAATGAGCACGCGCAGGCTGAAGGCGATCAGCAGGGCGCCGACCACGGTGGGGAACAGACCCGGCGAGAGATACCATTGAGCCGAGCCGCCGGTCAGCGTGCTCTGCCAGGGCATGCCGGACGCGGCATAGATGACGCTCATGCCGAGAAGGATCATGCCTGTCGACATGGCGACATCGGCGCGGCGGAGGGATTTGCGAGGGAGCATGGCAGATTCCTGACCTAGCGGCGGGACGCCGGAGCGCCCCGCCTCGACGGCTTAGGGCTTGGCGATGCCGAGCCTGTCCGGCGAGGTCTTCGCCACACCCAGCTCGAACAGCTTCCAGCTCATCGCGTTTTCCATGGCCTGGAGGCTCTTCTCAGCCTCGTCTCCATACTCGCCGGAAAGGACGAACATGCGCTCCGAAGCGAGGGACTTGACCTTCGGGTCTTCCATCGCCTTGACGAAGGCCGCGTCGATCTTGGCGATGATCGGCTTGGGCGTGTCCTTGGGGATGGCCATGCCGAGCCACTGGCGGGCCGGAATCTTCTGGATGTCGGGATATTTGACGCCGGCGGCCGGGATCGTCCCGACCTTCGGGAACTCGAACGGCTTCATCTCGATCATCGCCAGCGGGCGCAGCTTGCCGGCGCGGATGAATTCGGTCTGCTCGGCGACGCCCGAGACGACGGCGTCGGCCTCGCCGGTCAGGGCGGCGACATGGGCCGGGCTGGAGCCGTCATAGGGAATGTAGTTGAACTCGGTTTTCGAGGCCTGGCCGAGCGCGAGGGCCCGCATGTGCCAGACGCAGCCGATGGGGCAGTGACCGACCTTGACGGATTTCGGCGATTTTTGCGCGGCGGCAATCAGATCGTCGAGGGTCTTGTAGGGGGATTCCGCCCGCACGGAGATCACGCCCGGCGCGCCCGCGACCATGTACCAGCGCCAGTCGGCGGTTCCGGTCTTGTGGAATTCCATCACCTTGGTGATCTGCATGGCTTCGGAGGCTCCGAGCCAGGTGTAGCCGTCACGGGGCTGGTTCCAGACATGGGTCATCGCGACGCCGCCGCCGCCGCCGGTCCGGTTGGAAACGTTGATCTTGCCGCCAAGCGCCTTCTCCATCGCCTGGGCAAGGAAGCGGTTGGTGGCGTCGGTGCCGCCGCCGGCCGCAGCCCATACCGACAGATCGATCGGCTTCGTCGGGTAGTTCTGGGCGCTGGCGGCATTCGACACCGCCAACAGGCCGAGCGCCGCTACCGAACCACGCAGAAAATGCCACGCCTTCATCATATCCTCCCATGCGCTTCGCGGTTTGTCGGGACTGAGCGCCCCTTTTTGTAAACCGGCATGCATCTGCCGCCGGGCCGCCTTCATTCGCCCATCCGAAATGGCCGCATTGCGTTGCGAGAGGTCTCTCGCGGCCGCAGCCGTTTTTTCATCTCGGCAGGCAACGTGGCGACCGTAATTTTCTCAAGTTGGGATTGTCAACCTCATCGTGAAAATTGGTTTGTTCTGTTTTCTGCGGCGCCGGGCGTGGGGCCTGTCGCCGGAGAATGCGTGTAATATATTGATATATATAAGAATGCCGATTATCTTTAGAGGTTCTTATGTGGTCGCGCGGCGCGTTGTCGCCACATTGATGGTGTCGTGTTTTTATATTATCGGATGATATCCGACATAGAAACAAGGAGGCGGCGATGCCGGTCGCGAGCAGTGGGAATGTCTGGTTGATCACGGGGTGCTCGACCGGAATCGGGCGCGCATTGGCGCGTGCCCTGCTGGCGCGGGGTGAAGCGGTTGTCGCGACGGCGCGTGACCGGGCGACCCTGGCCGACCTTGATCCGGCCAACAGTGGGCGTCTGCTCGCGCTCGACCTCGATGTCACGCGGCCGGAGACGATCGAGCGGGCGCGAGACGCGGCGCTTGGCTGGCGCGGCGGGGTCGATGTCCTCGTCAACAATGCCGGTTACGGGCTGGTCGGGGCTGCCGAGGAGATCTCGGACGAGCAGGCACTGGCGGCGTTCGAGACCAATGTCTTCGGCGTGCATCGCATGGTGCGCGCCTTCCTGCCCGCAATGCGCGAGCGCGGGCGCGGGCATATCGTCAATGTCTCGTCGATGCTCGGCCATGTCGGCGCGGCCGGCTTCAGCTTCTATGCCGCGGTCAAGTTCGCCGTGGAGGGATTTTCGGAATCGCTGGCTCCGGAGCTCGCGCCGTTCGGCATCGGGGTGACGCTGGTCGCGCCCGGTCCGTTTCTTACCGCCTTCCGCAGCAAGGGGTTGCAGATGGCGGCGCCGCAGCCGCCCTATGATCAAAGCCTGGCGGAGTTCAGGCGCAATCTCCTGGCCTCCGACGGCAAACAGCCGGGCGATCCGGAGCGTGCGGCGGAACTGATCGTCGATGCCGTCACCGCCCCGGAGCCGCCGCTGCGGCTCGTGCTCGGCGAGGTCGCCATGGCCCAGGTCGAGACCAAGCTGGCGAAGGTGGCTGCCGATATCGCGCGCTGGCGCGAGCGTTCGGCGGCAACCGCCTTCGTGCAACTGGCCGCGGAGTAAGGCCCGGGTCATCAGCTCTCGATGCCGAACATCATGCGCAGGCGCGTGGCGCCGGCCAGTTCGATGTGGCGCCGCGCCAGCGCCTCGGCTTCGTCCGGGGCGCGCCGCTCCAGGGCCCGCAAAATGGCGAGGTGCTCGTCATGCGCTTCGCGAGCCCGGTTCGGTGCGGCGAAGGTGGTCCCGGGCAGCAGCGCCAGCGCGTCGGACATCTGGGCGAGCGCCTGGGCGAGATAGCGGTTATGCGCGGCTTCGTGGATAGCGCTGTGGAAGCGCGCATTCATGCGCATCATCTCCGCGGGCGCCTCCAGCGCTGCGACGCTGCGTTCCAGGATCTCGTGCATCAGCGCGATCTCGGCCGGGGAGGCATGACGGGTGGCGAGCCCCGCGGCGGCGCCTTCCAGCGCGGCGCGCAGGGCATAGAGCTCGCGCACCTGCTGCTTGTCGTATTCGGTGACCACGAGACCGCGGCCGGGAGAATTCTGGGCGAGCCCCTCCGAGCCGATCCGGCGCAGTGCCTCGCGCACCGGGGTGCGGCTGACGCCGAGCTGCTCGGCAAGTTCGACCTCGCGCAGCCGCTGGCCGCCCCGCAGCTCGCCGGAGCGGATCATCGCCATGAGCCGCGTATAGGCGAATTCGGACCGGGACAGGTTTTCCGACCCGGTGTCATCCTTCCTGATCGGCATCCGCTTTCCTTCCGTCGCCGCCATTACGGTGCGCGCACCTCCACGCCTGGCGGCTGGCGCCAAGGCGCCCGCCACTGATAGCGCAGATCACAATTGCATTCCAATGTATACATAGATATGCAAATGGGCGCGGCCCGCTTGAGACGGCCGTCAATCGCGTTCTCTCCAGCCGTGACAAAGGCAATGACAGCAGCGAGCCAGCACGAAGAATATGACGTGATCGTCGTCGGCGGCGGCAATGCGGCGCTGTGCGCGGCCATTTCGGCGCGGCGCGAGGGAGCGCGCGTCCTGGTGCTCGAAGCGGCGGACGCCTTCTGGCGCGGCGGCAATACGCGCCATACCAGGAATATGCGCTGCGCCCATGACGCGGCCACTGCCAGCCTTTCCGGCCCCTATGGCGAGGAGGAGTTCTTCGACGATCTCCTGCGGGTGACCAAGGGCAAGACCGACGAGCCGCTCGCCCGTTTCATGATCCGCGAATCGAAATCGATGCTGGGCTGGATCGAGGAGCAGGGGGTGCGCTGGCAGCCCTCGCTTGGCGGTACGCTCTCGCTCGGGCGCACCAATTCCTTCTTCCTGGGCGGCGGCCGGGCCATGCTGAATGCGCTGTATCAGACCGCCGAGGATCTCGGCGTCGAGATCCGCTACGAGGCCGAGGTCACCGATATCGAGATCGACGATGGCCGGTTCCGCTCGGTCACGGTCGCGGGCGAGCGATTGCCGGCGCGGGCGCTGGTCGCGGCGGCCGGCGGCTTCGAATCCAATATCGACTGGCTGAAGCGCTATTGGGGCGAGGCGGCCGAGAATTTTCTGATCCGCGGCACCCGCAACAACAAGGGCACGATCCTGCGCCTGCTGCTCGACAAGGGCGTGCAGGAGGTCGGCGATCCCACCCAGTGCCATGCCGTCGCCATCGACGCGCGCGCGCCGAAATATGACGGCGGCATCATCACCCGGCTCGATTGCGTCGTCTTCGGTATCGTCGTGAACCGGCGGGCCGAGCGCTTCTATGACGAGGGCGAGGATATCTGGCCGAAGCGCTACGCGATCTGGGGCAGGCTCGTCGCGGCCCAGCCCGACCAGATCGCCTACATCATTTTCGACGCTTCCTCGCTCGAGCTCTTCATGCCCTCCCTCTATCCGCCGATCAGCGCGCCGAGCATTCGCGAGCTCGCCGAAAGGCTCGAACTCGATCCGGATGCGCTCGTGCACACCGTGACGAGCTTCAATGCGGCAGTGCAGCCCGGAACCTTCGACGACCGCATCCTCGACGACTGCCGGACCGAGGGACTGGCGCCGCCGAAGACGCATTGGGCGAGGCGGATCGAGAAGGCGCCGTTCTACGCCTATCCGGTCCGGCCGGGCATCACCTTCACCTATCTCGGCGTGCGGGTGAACCAGGAGGCGCGCATGACGATGGCCGATGGCCGCGGCGCGCCCAACATGTTCGCCGCCGGCGAGATCATGGCCGGAAATGTCCTCGGCGAAGGCTATGCCGCTGGCATCGGCATGACCATCGGCGCCGTCTTCGGGCGCATTGCCGGCCGCGAAGCAGCCAGGAGCGTATTGTCATGACGGATTTCGCCTTCCTGCGCGACATGGTCGGCGCGGGCCCGGCCGGCACCGCCGGCTCCACCCCGCACCATGCCACCGCGGCGCTGGCCGAGGCCGACCGGCTGATGACCGTCTGCAATTCCTGCCGCTATTGCGAAGGGCTGTGCGCGGTCTTCCCGGCGATGGAGATGCGGCGCTCCTTCTCGGATGGCGACCTGAACTACCTTGCCAATCTCTGCCATAATTGCGGCGCCTGCTATCACGACTGCCAGTTCTCGCCGCCGCATGAATATGCGGTGCATGTCCCGGCGACCCTGGCGCAGGTCCGCACCGAGTCTTACGCTCAATATGCTTGGCCGAGGGCGTTCGCCGGCCTGTTCGCGCGCAACGGCCTCGTCATCGCGGTCGCGCTGGCGCTGGCTGTCACGATCTTCATCGCCGGCTTCGTCGCCTGGACCGATCCTTTCGTGCTTTTCGGCGTGCATGTCGGGCCGGGCGCCTTCTACCGGCTGATGCCGCACAACACCATGGTCGCGATCTTCGGCCTCGCCATGCTCTACGCGGTCTTCGCGATCGGCATGGGGGTGCGCGCCTTCTGGCGCGATATCGGCGAGCCCGAGGCGACGCTGCGCGATCCCGGTTCGCTCTGGCAGGCGTTGAAGGACGCCGGCAGCCTGCGCCATCTCGATGGCGGGGGCGCCGGCTGCATGAACGAAAACGAGCGGCCGAGCGACCGGCGCCGGCTCCATCACCATCTGACCTTCTATGGCTTCATGCTCTGCTTCGCCGCGACCTCGACGGCGACGCTCTATCACTATCTTTTGGGCATGCAGGCGCCCTATCCCTGGTACGACCTGCCGGTGCTGCTCGGCACGGCCGGCGGCATCGGGATGGTGATCGGCCCGATCGGGCTGCTGCGCGAGAAATGGCGCCGCGATCCTGGTCTGCGCCAGGGCACGCCGGTCGGCATGGACGTCGCCTTCCTGCTGATGCTGCTGCTGACCAGCCTGACCGGGCTCGCGCTGCTCGTGCTGCGCGCCACGCCTGTCATGGGGCTGCTGCTCGCCCTGCATCTCGGCGTCGTCTTCGCGCTCTTCGTCACCATGCCCTATGGCAAATTCGTGCACGGCATCTACCGCTTCCTCGCGCTGGTGCGGGCCGCCAAGGAAAGGCATCGCGAATTGGCCCCGGGCGACAGGTAGGGCTCGGAGGGGCTGGCCGCAGGTTGTGGCTCGCCCGCGAGCTTGGCCTGCTGCCGGTTTCGTGGACACCGAGATTGGGTGTTTCATGAAGCGGGAGGTGGCATATGCAGCGAAGACAGTTTGGGCGTGAGTTCAAGATCGAGGCGGTCCGCCTGATCAAGGACCGCGGAGTGAGCGTGGCGCAGGCA
>NZ_JAFKFX010000033.1 GCF_017308075.1 Allobosea sp. | reverse complement strand
ATCTTCTGGGCATGGGTCTCGGAGAGCGAGCCGCCGAAGACGGTGAAATCCTTGGAGAAGACGAAGACGGTGCGGCCATTGACCGTGCCCCAGCCGGTGACGACGCCGTCGCCGGGGATCTTCTCGGCCTTGTCCATGCCGAAATCGACCGCCCGGTGCTGCACGAACATGTCGAACTCCTCGAAGGAGTCCTTGTCGAGCAGGAGCTCGATCCGCTCGCGCGCCGTCAGCTTGCCGCGCCCATGCTGCGCCGCAATCCGACGTTCCCCGCCACCGAGCCGGGCTCCCGCGCGACGCGATTCGAGCTGTTCGAGAATGTCCTTCATGGCGAAGCCCCGCAGCCGACTGACGATCTCTCACCGGCTTAAGCGGCGCGGGACGGGCTGTCCATCGGATGCCGGCGGGGCAGACGTTCTCCGATCACGTCGAAACGTCATTCCGGCGCTCCATTTCGCCGGAGCCGGCTGACCTGCAGATTGGTCGAAAAGGCTACGCGTCACGCGGCCGGCTGCATCGCCTCCGGAGCGTTTTCGAGCGAATCGGCCGCGGTTCGCGTGAAGAAGGCACGATAAATCAAAGAGATGGCGCATTCCGGCGTTTCAGGGAAACGCGGAAATGCGCTAGCCCTGCATCAGCAGCAGCACGGCCGCGTCGTACTCCTTGCGCCGTAGTACCCGGCGTTCGGCCGCTTCCTCGTCCTGGCCCCAGATCCCGATCTGATAGTCCTCGTCGAGATGGGCGGCGGCCCAGGCCGCTTCGGCGTCGATCAGCCCCTCGGCAAGGGCGAGCGTCAGGATCGTCGACCCCGTCAGGGTCATGACGTTGTGGGCGCCGGCGAGGGCGATCGGGGCGGGGATCGCCGCGACGCGTTTTTCCACCGCGTCGAGCACGGTCTGCGGCTGCTCGGCGAAGACCACGCCCTGCGCCATGACGAAGCGGCCGCCGATCCGGGCCTCCAATGCGGCGATCAGCGGGTTCCAGATCTGGTCCTGGCGCTCCACCAGTTCGCGCGGCTCGCCGGCGCGATAGCAGAGCGCGTCGCTGCCGGCATAGCGGACGATCTCGGCGCGGACCGCCTCGTGCTGGTCGGCGACGCCGTCGAGCGCCGAGTTGACCAGCCGGGTCATCGGCATCCGGGCGGGGTCGATCTCCCCCTCCTGCGCCTGCCATTCGGCGGCCAGCGCCTGCGCGACGGCGTGCGAGGCGACCGCCAGCGGCTTGCGGGCCGGGGTGCGGGCGGTGCGGCCGTCGAGCGCGACTTGGAAGAGGCCGTCGCGCTCCAGCGCCTCGGCCTTCTCGTAGAAGCGCTTGGGCAGTGGGTTGCGCATCGCCTGCTGGGCGGCGGCGACGGGGTCTGGTTGGCGCTGGCCGGGGGAGCCGAAGCGCGCGAGGAAATCATCGGTCGACATGGCTGCGTCCATAGCGCATCCGGGACCCCGCGCGAAACGGCTTCGTGCCGGTGCGCGCTGTCTCCGAGCGTTGACCCTTGCCGGGCAGGGGGCTAAACGCCTTCTCCCCGGACGCCATTCGCGTCCGCGAGGCGCGCGAGAGGGCATCATGTTGGAGAGTGCGGGAACCCGGTGAGGTTTCGCTGAGGCGAGACCTGATCCAGCGCCGGGTGAGAGATCCAGACCACAGGGTCGGCTTTCGCCGCGGCGCTTGTCATGGTTCCATGCACAGGCTTTTCCATCATGAACGTTTCGCGGGACGAGCAGCGCGTGCTGCACGTGCTGGCCCGTGGCGGGCAGATCCGCCATTTTCGCGGCGAGAACCGCCGTATCCATCATGTCGAATGCTTCACCCATGAAGGTCATCTTCTGAGTGATTGCACGCTCGCCATCTTCGCTGGCCTCAAGCGCAAGCGGCTGATCGAGTCGCGGCAGGGCGCGCCCTACCGCATCTCCCGGCTCGGACGGCTCGCCGTCCGCAGCCAGGCCGACAACAGGTGACGACAGGCGGGAGGGCGCAGGCCCTCCCGCCATGCCGGCCGCGCTCGTCAGCGTTTCAGGCGGCCTGGCGGATGCGCTGGAGGAAGGTGCGGACCTGGCTGTCGAGCTGCGCCGCCTGCTCTGCGAGCTTCTCGGCGGCGTCGGAGACGCAACCGGCCGCCGACCCGGCTTCATTGGCGACGCCGATGACGCGGTGGATGGTGTCCGAGGCCATCTCGGCATCCTGCGCCGTGCTGCCGATGTTCTCGGCGATGCCGGCGGTGGCCTGGTCCTGCTGGGCGATGGCGGCGGCGACCGAGGCCGAGACGTCGTTCAGCGAATTGATCGAGCCGCCCATCACCTCGATCGCCTGCACGGCTTCGGAGCCGGATTCGTGGATGGCGGCGATCCGCTTCTGGATGTCGGCCGTCGCCTGCGAGGTCTGGCTGGCAAGCGCCTTGACCTCCTGCGCCACGACGGCGAAGCCCTGCCCCTGGACGCCGAAGCGGGCCGCCTCGATCGAGGCGTTGAGGGCCAGGAGGTTGGTGCGCTCGGCAATGGTCGAGATCAGCTGGACGATCTGGCCGATATCCTCCGCCTTCCGCGAGAGATGCTGGACCGTGCTCAGCACGTTGTGGGCGCTGCTGGTGGTGAATTCGACGACCCGGCTCGTGGCGCCGACCTGCTCGCGCAGCTCGCCGATCGCGCTGGCGAGCCCGTTCGTGGCGATGGTGGCGGCGGTGACGGCCGTGGCGGCCTGGTCGGAGGAGGTGGCTGCGGCCAGCGCGCCTTCCTGGACCCGGCGCGCGCCTTCGGACATCTGCGAGGCGGCCTTGCGCAGCGGCGCGACCGAGGCGAAGACCTCGCCTGCTATGCCGGCCACCTCCACTTCGAGATCGTCGGCGATTTCCAGCACCAGCGCCTGCCGTTCCAGCGCCGCCTGCAGCGTGGTCCTGGCGAGATCACGCTCGGCCTGCTCGGCGACGAGGCGCGCGGCATTTGCACGCTCGCTTTGCGCTTCGGCGTTGATGAAGGCGGCCCGCAGGGTGATCACGACCCAGCTCAGAGCGCTGTTCTGCACGACCACGATGACGGCATGGAGCAGCACGCGGCGGCCGTCGCTGCCGCCGGGAAAGACACCTTCCGGATAGACCAGGTTCAGGCCGGCATGATGCGCCGCGATCGCGACCGCGGTGGTGACGAAGATGCGCCAGTCAAGCCAGCCCGCGGTGATGGCGAGCGCGGCGAAGAAGCTCATATGGATGTCGGGCTGATAGGGATGCCCCGCCGTGACGTAGACCAGCAGCATGACCTGGCCGACCAGTGCGAGGGAGCTGACCTGGCGGGTCAGCCAATCCGGCCCGCGCAGCTGCCAGAGAATGGTCGGAACCGCTGCGAGGGCGAGGGCGGCGAGCGTGAGACTCGCGCCCGGCAGTTCGAAGCCCTGGACGCAGGCCGCCACCAGAACGAATTGGAGCCAGAGCAGGGTGGTGAGCAGAAGGCCGAAGCGCCGGCGAAACTGTTCAACCAGATTCATGGCCTGCTCCATGAGACCGCGCCGACATCCATGCAGAGTTTCGCCAGGCTGGCGTCGAGCACGAGCCAGGCGCCGGCGGCGTAGAGCTTGCCGGCATAATCCGCGGTCTCGGCTATGCTGACGGCGACCGGCCGGCTGGAACTGAGCGCCAGGATCGCGCCGCCGGAAGCGGCGATGGCGGCGATCATCCGGGATTCGCCGGAGCCGGGCGGGAACAGGGCCACCACCGGCCGTCCTTCGACCGGCTGGCCGGCCAGGAGCAGGAGCGCCAGCGCCATCAGCGGACCGACAGTGAGGCCGAAGAGCAACTCGCGCATCGTGCTCCCCCAGACCGGTGAGCCGGCGTCGGCAGACGCCGCTGGCCGAGAAGCGCGTTTCGTCGCCGCAAGGCTATGCCGGACTCTAGACTGTAATGGTTGAGTAATCCTTGCCACCACGCCGGCCCCTCGCGCATCGCCCGGGCCGCGAGCGGCTACCGGCAGGCATAGGCCAGCGGCAGGCCTGGGCCGCCGGCAAGAATTTTCGCTGCCGGGCGGGGGAGGCGGGAACTTCGGGCTCGCCGGTGCGTCCTTGGGACATTACAATCTCTTCATGATCGCGCCATCGTGGCGTGAGGGGCGCTCGGCCAGGCTGCGGCCATCGTCTGCCGGCTTCGAGACCCGAGACAGCGAACCGTCGTCAGTCAACGAAAACGGAGAGCTTTTCATGAAACGCCTAGCCCTCATCGCCGCATCCGGCGCAGCTATTCTGGCGACCGGCCTGGCGGTCGCGCAGCCGCAGCCGATCCCCCTGGCGCAAGCAGGGCAGAGCGCGCAGCATGGCGGCAGCGGCGGCGAGAAGGCCGATCGCAGCGACCGCCGCGAGGAGATGCGCGAGCGGCGCGCCGAACGGATGACGGCGCAGCTGAACGAGCGTCTCGCCAAGCTTCGCACCGATCTGAAGCTGAAGCCCGAGCAGGTCGCCGCCTTCGAGAAGATCGAGGCGCTGATCAAGCGCAATGCCGAGCAGCGCCGCGAACGCATGTCACAGATGCGTGACCAGCACGAGAACCTTCGTCATGCCGACATCATGGAGCGGCTCGACATGATGGCGACGCGGCAGGCAGAGCGCGCCACCCGCTCGAAGGAGATGGCGGATGCGGTGCGTCCGCTCTGGACGACGCTGTCGGACGAGCAGAAGACCGTGGCCCGCCGCGCCATGCGCGAAATGAGGGCCGAGGGCCGCGACCGGATGATGGAGATGCACCGGCGCATGCGTGACAATGACGACGATCGACGTGACGATGATCGCAGGTCGCGGCGCTGGCGTGATCGCGACCATGATCACGATCGCGGCTGGTCCCGTGATCGCGACTACGACAGCGACCGGTTCTGAGAATCCGGCTCCGGCAAGTGCCGGGGATGAATGACAAGGCGGCCGGGCGCGAGCCCGGCCGTTGTCATTGTTGCGTATCATGCGAGAGGCTATAGCCGGCGGGCTTGGCGGGGGCAGGCCGGTGCGCTTCATCCAGACTTTCGAACTCTATTCCTTCCTCGATTCGGTCGTCAGTCTCGGCGTCGCCTTCGTGCTCGGGGTTCTGATCGGCGCCGAGCGGCAATATCGCCAGCGCACGGCGGGCCTGCGCACGACTGTGCTGGTCGCGGTCGGCTCGGCCGCCTTCGTCGATCTCGCCATGGCGATGGGCGGCACCTCGGACGCGATCCGGGTCATCGCCAACGTGATCACCGGCATCGGTTTTCTCGGTGCCGGCGTGATCATGAAGGAGGGCCTGAACGTCCGCGGCCTCAACACCGCCGCGACGCTCTGGTGCGCCTCGGCCGTCGGCGCCTGCGCGGGCGCCGACATGGTCGCCGAGGCGGTCCTGGTCACAGTCCTGGTGCTCGCCGGCAACACGCTGCTGCGCCCGCTCGTCAATGCGATCAACCGGATTCCGCTGGACGAAAAGGCCCTCGAGGCGACCTATGAGGTGGTGTTGACCTCGAGCGGTGCGGCACTGCCGACGGTGCGCGATGCCCTGGTCGAACATCTCGACAACGCGAAATATCCGGCGAGCGATGTCCGGACGGTCGAACGGGGCGACGATATGGTCGAGATCACCGCCGTCCTGATCAGCACCGCCGTCGACCGGCGGGAGCTGGACCAGGTCGTCGACCGGCTCGGGCGCATTCCCGGCGTCAAGCACGCGACCTGGGAAAGCAGCACCGCCGACTGACCGGCCGCGCCCGGCCGCGTCCGGCTGGCGTCGGGGCTCGCATCGGATACAACCTGCAAGGCTGGCCCGGCTGCTCGCGAATCACGGGAAGCCATCCCGCAGGCTCCCGTCGGCCGGGACCCGGAAGAAGAGGAGAGCGCGGTGCATCGCTATCTGAGATTGAAGTCCCTCGTGCTTCTGGGGGCGCTGTTGGCCGGTTTCGTCGCGCCGCTGCCGCTGGTCGCGACCGCGCAGGCCCAGGTATCCGGCACCTCGCGCCAGAGCGCCAATCGTGGGCATGTGAACCGTCCACATCACCGCCCTCATACGCGCCCGCATCACCGGCCGGTCGCTCGTCCGCATCCCCATCATCGGCCGCGCCATGGTGTCCGGCATCATCCGCGGCACAATGTCGTCGTGGTGCATCCGCACCGGCGCTGGAACCGTGGCGGCGCGATCGCGGCCGGTGCGGCGATCGGCTTCATCGCCGGCGCGGCGGCCACCTCCTGGGCGGGTCCGCCGCCGCGCGCCGGCTATTGCTGGTACTATACCAACCGGGCCCGCACGCACGGCTTCTGGGATTGGTGCCCGCGCTGAGCAGGCTTTGCGAGGCGCCGGACGGCTATCGCATCGGACCCAAAAGTGACCTCCACTTCTCGGAAAGATCCGATGCGATAACACTGAGATAGATCACCGTGACCGCGTCCAAACGGACGCGGCGATCTGAAGATTGCCCAGCTCCCTTGCATGAACGGGCTGAGGCCTTGCACCTGCGGCGATTGACTTGCTGGAGGCCGGCCCTACCTTGCCGCCGGTCGGTGGCGTCGAGGATATCATGCGTTTGCGAGCGGCTGCGCTGGTGCTCGTCGGGGCGCTTTCTCCCGGTCTGGCGCAGGCGCAGCCTCAAGACGTCGCCCTTCTTGAGTCTATCCAGAAGCTTGCGATCTGCGGCTGAGAGGTGGCGGGAGCGGCAGCCGGGGCGATCAATGCCGCGCGGCTTGCGCGCCCTGCATCTCCACCCTGAACCCCACCAGCTGCCGGAACAGCGGCACGATCCTGAAATCCTCGTCGAAACCCCAGCCGGTCCGTGGCGCCTGCTTCCGGCTTTCCAGAAGCCCCAGCCATGTCAGAGGGCGCAGGACCCGCGACACCATGGCGAACTCCGGCAGGTCCTGCGCCGGAACCTCGAGCAAGGTCTCCATCACCGTGCAGGACTCCGTCAGTGTCCCGGCGCTCGACCATTCATGCGCGGTCACCGACAGGCTCCAGAGAATCACGCCCATATGGTGCTGCGGCCAGAACTCGATCGGGTTCCGGTCGAAGTCCTGAAGGTTCATCTTCCAGAACACCGCCTCGAACAGCGCTGCGAGCAAGGCAGGAGCCTCTTCAGGGGCGAGCATGGCCTTGCCCGCCCTGCTCGCCCTCAGGATCCCCGAACGCTTCCGCAGCAGGCCCGCAGCCTGCAAGGCGATCCGGGTGAAGAGGACCCCGTAGGCGTCGTGCTCGTTGATGACCTTGCTCGTCGCGAGGATGTCGGCCTTGTCGTATCCCGGCCATTCCGTCTGGTCGAAGACATGCCGGACATCGACGCGCTTCAGGGCTCCGGCGGGCGTCAGGACGAGGCCGCCCTTCTCCACGGCAAGTCCCAGCAAAAGGCGTGCGGCCTGGACCATGGGGGCAAGAAGAGCTGCCTCGGCGGGGACGTCGACGGGCGTGAGGCGGAGCGCTCGCGGGACCCTGCCGGGCGGCTCCAGGAGCGCCTTGAGGGAGGCTGGCTCGAGATGAGCCCAGGCGGGAGGAATAGCAGTCACGCAGCGAGCCTAGGCGGGCCGGAGCAAAGGCTCAACAGCCGGGCCAAGAAAGCTTCGAAAAGCGCGCGCGAGAGTGCCCGCAAGGTCATCGCGCCCATGCCGCCCGGGTCGCGGCCGTGCCCGCAAACGAAAAGGGCGGCTCCGAAGAGCCGCCCTTTCCCGATTCCGGTTTTCGATTCTCGCCAGAGACTTAAGGTTTCCGGCTGAGAGATCGGATCAGCGCGAGTAGAACTCGATGACCAGGTTCGGCTCCATCTGCACCGCATAGGGCACGTCCGACAGGGTCGGGGTGCGGGTGAAGGAGGCGGAGAACTTGTTGTGGTCGGCGTCGATGTAGTCAGGCACGTCGCGCTCGGCGAGGGCGGCCGACTCGATGACGATGGCGAGCTGGCGCGAGCTCTCCTTGACCGCGATCACGTCACCCGGCTTGACCTGGTAGGACGCGATGTTGACGCGCTTGCCGTTCACGGTGATGTGGCCGTGATTGATGAACTGGCGGGCGGCGAAGACGGTCGGGACGAACTTGGCGCGGTAGATCACCGCGTCGAGACGGCGCTCGAGCAGGCCGATCAGGTTCTCGCCCGAATCGCCCTTCAGGCGGGTCGCCTCGGCGTAGTAGCGGCGGAACTGCTTCTCGGAGATCGAGCCGTAATAGCCCTTCAGCTTCTGCTTGGCGCGCAGCTGCGTGCCGAAGTCGGAAGGCTTGCCCTTGCGGCGCTGGCCGTGCTGGCCGGGGCCGTATTCGCGGCGGTTGACCGGGGACTTCGGGCGGCCCCAGATGTTCTGACCGAGGCGGCGGTCAATCTTGTACTTCGCCTCATGGCGCTTCGACATGTCGCGTGTCCTCTTGGTTCGCGATTTTGAGGACCGCGCCCTCCTTCTCCCCGTTTCCGGGGCGACAGATCCGGCTTCCGAAGGGAGCGGATCACGGGTGCGGAAAAAGCCACGCGGCCCCGTGAGGAGCCGCGCGACGCCGGTGCCTATGCGGGAATTGCCGGCGGAAGTCAATGCGCCGGCGCGATATCGGCATGGCCGTGGCCAGGCATGGGCGCCTGCGCGCTCCAGCTCAGGCCGGCATCGCCTCGATCTCGATCCGCGCCAGGCCGAAGCCGGCCAGCGCGATCCGGGCCGGCCCGCTCAGCCGAGTGCCGGCGGTGAAGACGGCGCAGGCTTCGCCGGCGTCGCGCCAGTCGCCGGCCGGGCCGAGCAGTTGCGTGACGCGCCGCGCGACGGCGGGGGCGGGATCGATCCACTCCACCGGCCAGGGTGCGAGGCGGCGATAGCGTGCCAGCAGCAGCGGGTAATGCGTGCAGGCGAGCGCCACCACATCGGTGCGCCTGCCGTCGCGCGCGACGAAGCAGGGGGCGATCTCGGCCAGCACGTCGCTGTCGGCGATCGTCTCGCCCTTCAGGGCCGCCTCGGCGAGGCCGGCAAGCCGGGTCGCGCCGACCAGCGTCACCTCGCAGCCGCCGGCATAATGCTCGATCAGCCCGCGTGTGTAGTCGCGCGCCACGGTTCCCGGCGTCGCCAGAACCGAGACGAGGCCGCTGCGGCTGCGCGCGGCGGCCGGCTTCACCGCCGGAACGGTGCCGACGAAGGGGATGGAGAAACGGGCCCGCAGCGCCGGCAGCACCAGCGTAGAGGCCGTGTTGCAGGCGATGACGACGAGGTCGGGATGGAAGCGCGCGACCAGCCGCTCCATCACCGTGAGCACGCGGGCGACCAGCGCCGCCTCGCTCAGCCTTCCATAGGGAAAGGCGGCGTCGTCGGCGGCGTAGACGATGTCGGCATCGGGGCGGCTGGCGACGACTTCGCTCAGCACGGTCAGGCCGCCGAGACCGGAATCGAACAGGAGGATGGTCGGGCGGCGTTGCGGCATCACCGCGCTGCGATGGCAGTTTCCGGCGAGGAGATCGACTTGCATGGGGTTGGTACCGACCGGGGTCCGCAAAGCCCGATTGGGGCCCTGGTCCGTTAAGGGAGGATGAATGTGGCGAGAGCGCGCTGGGGATAATTTAGTTGACTTTGTCCATTAAAACTCATTTCTCGGAAGCAGGAGGCCATCATGCCAGCCATCGCTCCTCATGCCATCGATGCGATCCGCCGCTTCAATCGTTTTCACACCCGCTGGGTCGGGGCATTGGGCGGTGATCTCCATGGCTCCGGCTTCGGCCTGACGGAGGCGCGGGTGCTCTACGAGCTGGCGCAGCGCGACGGCTGGCGCGCCGGCGAGCTGGCCCGCGAGCTCGGCCTCGATCCCGCCTATCTCTCGCGGCTGCTGAAGCGTTTCGTGACGCTGGGCTGGCTCGCGCGTGAAAAGGCGGAAGGCGACGCGCGGGCGCTGAAATTGCAGCTGACGGAGGCCGGGCAGGCCGCATTCCGGCCGCTGGACAAGGCTTCATGCGAGCAGGCGCGTGCGATCCTGTCTCGGCTCGATCCGGCCGGGCAGGCGGCGCTTGTGGGTGCACTCGAGCTGGCGCAGGGGCTGCTCTCCGGGGACAGCGCGGCGCGGCGTGCGGTGACGATCCGCGAGCACCGGCCCGGCGATATCGGCTGGGTGATCTCGGCCCATGGCCGGCTCTATGCGCAGGATTATGGCTGGGACATCAGCTTCGAGGCGCTGGTCGCCGAGATCGCCGCGAAATTCCTGCGCGAATTCCAGCCTGGACGGGAGCGCTGCTTCATCGCCGAGCTGGACGGCGCGCCGGTCGGCTCGGCCTTCGTGGTGCGCGAAAGCGAGGAGGCCGCGAAGCTGCGGCTGGTGCTGGTCGAGAAGCGCGCGCAGGGCCTCGGCCTCGGCAAGAAGCTGGTGCGCGAGGCGGTCGGTTTCGCCCGTGCCGCCGGCTATCGCCGGATGGTGCTGTGGACCAACGACATCCTGCATGCGGCGCGGGCGATCTATCTCGCCGAGGGGTTTCGGTTGGTGGCCGAGGAGAAGCATCATTCCTTCGGCCAGGATCTGGTTGGGCAGAACTGGGAGCTCGACCTCTAGCATATCTGCCGCCGGCCGCGCTCAGGCCTTGAGCCGCGCCACCGCGGCCGCCGCCATGCGCCCGGCCAGCGTCGCGCCGCCGGCCGTCATGGCGCCGCCCCCCGCAGTTGCCTCGCCGGCGAGCCAGAGGCGCCCGGCGATCGGCTCCGCCAGGATGTCGCGGGCGCCGGCATGGCCGGGCAGGCAGACCGAATAGGAGCCGCGCGCGAAAGGATCGGTCCACCAGGCCGGGAAGGAGACCGGCCCGGCAGCCTTGCGGAACTCCGGCCCGATCATGTTGGCGAGCAGGTCGACGACATGTGCGCGGGCGGCTTCGGGCCCGGAATGCGAGAGCTCGCGGGCATAGTCGCCGCCGCAGAAGCCGACAACCAGGTCCTGATCGCCGGGGAACAGGTCGAAGTTCATCAGCCGGCCATTGGCACCGGCCTCGAAATAGCTGGTGCCGGGCGCGATGCCGAAGCGGTTGCCGTCGACCTTGAGCGCGATCTTGGTCAGAGCGCCCATGCCGATGCCGGAAAGCGCGCCCTGTGTGCGGGCTGGCAGTGCCGGGGTGAAGCGGATCGCGCCGGCCTTGAGCACGCCGACCGGCACGGTGACGATGCAGGCGCGGGCGTTGAGCGTGCCTGAAGCCGTGGTGATCGCGACGCCGGGGCCGTCCCAGCGGATCGCGGTGACGGTCTGGTTCAGGCGGATGTCGAGCCCGGCGCCATAGCGCGCCACCAGATTGCCGTAGCCGCTCGGCACGACATAGTCCTCGCCGGCCCAGAGGCGCTGATAGTCGCGGGCCGAGATCCGGGATGCTTCCTCGCCGATCGAGAGCAGCAGGCCGGAGGAGGCGATCGGCGCGAGCTCGGGACCGAGATCGCCCAGCAGTTCGGCGATCGACAGGTCGCGCGTCTTGAGGTCTGCGGTTTCGAGCCGGCGGTCGATCTGTCCGAAGGCGCCGCGGCGGCGCTGGCGATCGCCCTGCGACATCGGCTGGCCGTTCTGGAAGAGCTGGAAGCCGCCGCCCCAGCTTTCATTCGGCGTGGCGATGCCGAGTTCCTGGGCGATGGTGGTCCAGGGGTTGCGCTCGGCCCAGTGGATGAACATCGCGCCGGCGTCATAGGAAGGTCCGAGCGAGGAATCGGTGAAGGTGCGCCCGCCCAGGCGATCGCGGCCCTCGAGCACGATCACGGCGCGTCCCGCCGCCTGCAATTGCCGGGCGGCGGCGATGCCGGCCGCGCCGGCGCCGATGACCACGACGTCATGGTCACGGGCCTGTGCTCGACCGGAACCGGCCGAGGCCGCGGCCATGGCCGCAGAGCCCAGCAGCAGTTTCCGGCGGTCGAGCATGGCGTGAGCTTCCCTCCGCATCTTGCACTGCATCATGCCACCCGAAGCCGAGGCTGCAAGGCGCAAAGCGCGATGCCCGGTGCCGGTGCGTTCACGAGATGGGGAGGCGGTGCGCCGAGCTCAAGGCGCGGGCCCGAACCAGGTCCGGCGCCGGTGCGAGATGCGCGCAAGGCGACCCTCCCCGGGGGGCTGTCCGGGCACTGGCTCCGCGGTGGGCGTCTCCACCTGCCTTCCGGAAACAGGGATATCGATCTGGCTGCAGATTAGAATTATAATAAATACGTAGTTCTTCCCAGTAAAGAGAATCATTTGACAGTCAAAATTGATTTTCCTATTCGCTGATGCTGAAATTAAGGCAGGGTCCTTAGTTTAAAACGATTGCAAACTATCAAGTGACTTCACTTCGGAAGTCTTCGGCTAGGACGGGATTGGGGCTATGGGCGATTACTCCGGTGGGCTGCGACATGGCGTGGCGCTTGGGGCTTTGGTGCTGGCGATGGCGGCGCCGGCGGCAGCGCAGCAACAGCGGCAGGCGGAACGCAGCGTCGGCGAGCCGGCCGTGACGCTCGACGCGATCGTCGTGCAGGGCGAGGCGGCGACGGCGGCCCCGTTGGTCGCTGGCCCGACGACGACGACGACGACACGTGCGGAGCTCGACCGGGCGCAGGTCCAGAGCATCCAGGAGTTGTCGCAGCGGCTGGAGGCCGGCATCACCTTCAACCGCAACAATGGTTCGGTGAACATTCGCGGCCTCGACGGCGCCCGCGTGCTGACGACGGTCGATGGCATCCGTCAGCCCTTCATCCAGGACAACCGCATCGACCGCAGCATCGGTACGGCCTTCGACTTCGATTCGCTGTCGACGCTTGATCTGCTGCGCGGCGGAAGCGGTGCCAGCACGCTCGGCTCGGGCGCGCTCGGCGGCGCGCTCGCGGTGCGAACGCTCGATCCCGAGGACCTCATCCGGCCCGGCAAGACCTTCGGGGGGCTCGCCAAGACGGGCTTTGACACGACCGACAAGGCCTGGTTCGGCAGCGGCGCCGTCGCTGGCCGGTTCAAGGATACCTGGCTGATGATCCAGGGCGGGCTGCGCCGCGGGCACGAAACGGAAAACCGCGGGAACAATCCGAGCATCGGCGCGACCCGCACCGAGCCGAACCCGGTCGACTTCAACCAGTACAGCTTCCTCGCCAAGCTGCATCAGTATGTGAACGAGGTGCACCGTTTCGGGCTGACCGGCGAGATCTTCAAGCGCTCCGACGAGATCCAGACGCGCACCAGTGCCGTCTCGCTCACCGGCAATTATCGCCCGGGTCGACACGCGACCCAGGAGGATGTCGAGCGCAAGCGCGTCTCGCTGACCTATGACTACAAGCTGCCGGGCGGCCTCATCGACGAGGCCCATGCCAATCTCTACTGGCAGGGCGTGACGCGGAACTCGATCCTCAATGCCTACCGCTTCACCAGCGTGATCGGGCCCTATGCCCGCAACAACGAGGTCGAGGAAAAGGCCTTCGGCTTCAACGGGCACCTGATCAAGAGCTTCATCACCGGCCCGGTGTCGCATCGGCTCCTGCTCGGTACGGAGCTGAGGTCATCGACGCTCGATCAGTATTCGGCCGGCCTGGACAGCTGCCGCAGGCCCTATACGGGCGCCTTCGCCGCCTGCAACAACCTGCACAGCAACCAGTCCGACACGCCTCGCGTCGAGGGCAAGCTGGTTGCCTTCTATGCGCATCACCAGTTCGGTTTCCTCAACGACACGCTGCGCCTGACGCCCGGCGTCCGCTTCGACTGGTATGAGGAGGCTCCGAAGGCGACGGCGAGCTATATCGGCAGCGCAGCCTATAGCGGCAGAATGCCGGCCAGTTCGAGCGACGACGCCTGGTCGCCGCGCATCCGCCTCGAATACGACATCCTCAAGAATGCGCCCTATGTGAAGGATGTGACGCTGTTCGCGCAGTGGTCGAAGGGCTTCCGCGCTCCGACCGCCAGCGAGCTCTACGCGACCTTCGGCGCCGTCGGTACCTATCTTCGCACCGGCAATCCCGACCTGCGGCCGGAGACCAGCAACGGCATCGATGTCGGCGTCCGCTTCGGCGACAAGGCCCTCGGCGGCACGCTGACCTATTTCCACACCGATTATCGCAATTTCATCGAGCAGACGCAGATCGCCGCACCCGGCGGGCTCTACCCGCAGGGCGGCATCACCGCCTATCAGAACGTCGCGCGGGCCCAGATCTCCGGCTTCGAGGCCAATATGCAATATGCCTTCGCGCCGAACTGGCTGGTGCGCGGCTCGTTCTCCTATGTCCAGGGCAAGAACAAGGACAACAATACGCATCTCAACTCGATCCCGCCGGTGCAGGGCATCGTCGCGGTCGCCTATGGCACGGATAACTGGGGGGCGGAGGTGTCGGCCAAATTGGCCGGGGCGCGCAAGGATGTCGCGGCTACGACCGGTACCTCGCAGGGCTTCCAGGCGCCGGGCTACGCGATCTTCAACGCCTCGGCCTGGTGGCGGCCGATGCCGCAGATCGCCGATCTCGAATTGCAGGTCGGCGTCTACAACATCTTCGACCGCAAGTACTGGGACGCGGTCAATGTGCCGACCGGCGTGCTCGCCCAGGCGCGCGACTATTACAGCGAGCCCGGCCGTACCGTGAAGGCGACGCTGAAATACCAGTTCTGAGCGCCGGCGCGCCTTGAACAGAAAGAGGCCGGCGTCCTTGACGCCGGCCTCTCGGCGTTTGCGAACCTGTCCTATCCATCGGACCGAAAAGTGGACTCCGCTTTTCGGAAAACTCCGATGCGATAACACTGAGATAGATCACCGTGATCGCGTCCGAACGGACGCGCGGTGATCTAGCCGCGCAGCGGCTTCAGCGCGCCAGCCCATTTGCCGAGCTCTGTGAGCAGGTCGGCGGCGCTCTTGCGGTGCAGGTCGTTGGCGGCGAAGACCCCGTCCTTGATCGACTGGCCGACCATCGGAACCGTGACGGCTTCCATGATCGGCATCATCTTCAGGGTGGTGACGATCTGCTTGGTCAGCTGGACGGCGCGCAGCCCGCCGGAAACGCCGCCATAGCTGACGAAGGCGCAGGGCTTGTAGGTCCACTCGCCATAGACATAGTTCAGCGCATTCACGAGGGCTGGCGTTGGGCCGAAATTATATTCCGGCGTGACGAAGACATAGGCGTCCGCGGCCTCGACGCTAGCGCTCCAGCGCCTGGTGTGCTCGTGGATGTAGTCGCGCATGACGGGGTGCTTCGGCTCGTCATAGACCGGCAGCGCGAAGTCGGCGAGGTCGACGAGATGGGCATCGAAGCCGGGGTGGGCCTGCGCGACCCCGTGAAACCAGTTGGCGACCGCCGGGCCGACGCGGCCGGGGCGGGTGCTGGCGATGATGGTGTGCAGCCGAAGCGTCATGCGGTTCTCCTGGAGCTGGGGCAGCAAAAGCCGCCATGCCGGGAGCGAGCTTAGCCTGTGCGGCATGCTCTCGGAACCGGGCACCAGCCCGGGTTTGCCCCAGGATCCGTCGTAGCGCGCGGCGATCTACGCCGCAGGCTCCTCAGGGCGTCGCCGGCGCGGGCCTTCCGTCAGGGACTTGAAGACGCCGCGCAGCGTGCGGGCTTCCTGCTCGGTCATTGCGAGGCGGTGCAGAATGTCGCGCAGATTGGCGCTCATGATCGCCTTCTTGCCCGGCGGGAAGAAGCCGCACTGGTCGAGCTCGGCCTCGACATAGTCGAACATCGAGAGCACCGTCGCCCGCGTCGCCGGCGGGGAGGGGGTGTTCTCGCGGAAGCTCGGCTCGCCGCCCGATGTCTTGAGCCATTCATAGCCACAGAGCAGCACCGCCTGGGCGAGGTTGAGCGAGGCGAAGGCGGGGTTGACCGGGAAGGTCAGGATCGCGTCGGCGAAGCTGATCTCCTCATTGGTCAGGCCGATGCGCTCGCGCCCGAACAGGATGCCGACCCGCTCGCCGCCGCCGATCCGCTCGCCGAGGCCGGGCATCGCCTCGGCCGGGGTGAAGACCCGCTTCATCTGGCCGCGCTCGCGCGCCGTCGTCGCCAGCACATGGTTGAGGTCGGCGATGGCCGAGGCGGTGTCCGGATAGAGCCTGGCATTGTCGAGGATATGGGTCGCGCCCGAGGCGGCCGAGGTCGCGCCCTTTTTCAGCCCGCCGCCGGTCGGCCAGCCGTCGCGCGGCGCGACGAGCCGCATCTCGGAGAGGCCGAAATTGGCCATGGCGCGGGCGCACATGCCGATGTTCTCGGCGAGCTGGGGCTCGACCAGGATGACGATGGGAGCCTGCCCCGTGACGGGAGGGCGGGTGCGGTCGGTACCGGAGCCGGTCATGCGCGGAGTTTCCTGAAGCGGGCGCAGCTTTGCGCCTGCCGCCCGCGCGCCGTCAACCGGTCAGAGGGCATCGGGGAGCCGGAAATCACCGGCGTTTCCCCTGTTTTCTGCGCGCCCGTCGCTGTCCGGCGACTCAGCCGGCAGCCTGCTCCACCGCCCGCATCACCCGCAGCGTGTTGTCGGAGGCGAGCTTGGCGAGGTTCGCTTCCGACCAGCCGCGACGCAGCAGTTCGGCGATCACGTTCGGGAAGGTCGAGACATCCTCGAGCCCTTCGGGCACGGCGCCGCCGAAGAAGTCCGAGCCGATGCCGACATGGTCATGGCCGATGCGCTGCGCGAGATAGTCGAGATGGTCGCAATATTCGGCGAGCGTCGCCTTGGGGCGCGGACCGGACTTCCTGACGATCTCGGCCTCCGCCGCCTTGTAGTCGAGCCCGTCCGGCGTCTTGCCGTACTGGTCCTTGGCCGGCCGGTGCCAGTCGCGCGAGGCCTGGCTGATGAAGTCCGGCACGAAGGTCGCCATCACCACGCCGCCATTGCCGGCGACGCGGTCGAGCACGTCGTCGGGCACGTTGCGCGGGTGGTCGCAGAGCGAGAAGGCGTTGGAGTGCGACCAGACCACCGGCGCGCTGGTGACGTCGAGCACGTCATGCATCGCCTTCGGCGCGACATGGGCGAGGTCGACGACCATGCCGAGCCGGTTCATCCGGCCGATCACCGCCTTGCCGAAGGCCGAAAGCCCGTTATGGCGCGGCGCGTCGGTCGCCGAATCGCACCAGTCATGCGTGCCGTTGTGGCAGAGCGTCATCAGGCGGACGCCGAGCCCGTAATAGGCGTCGAGCGCGTCGAGCTCGCCGTCGAGCGCCGAGCCGTTCTCGATCGTCATGAACAGGGCGATCTTGCCCTCGGCCTTGGCGGCAGCGACGTCATCGGCCGCCAGGCCGGCGCGGAAGACGTCGGCATGGCGGGCGGTGACCGCGCGCATCAGCGCGATCTGCGCCAGGGCGAAGCCGGCCGGGTTCTTCTGGTTCGGCGGGACATAGGCCGCGAAGAACTGGCCGGCGAGCCGGCCGGCGCGCATCCGGGGAATGTCGGTATCTGTTTCGGGGTGGACCCGACCGAGATCATAGGCGGCGACATCGCCCTTGGCCGCGGCGTCAAGCCGCAGGACATAGGGCATGTCGTTATGCCCGTCGATCAGGGCGACATGCTCCAGGAGCGTGAGCGCCCGCGCCTGCGCGGCGTCGGTGATGGGGGGCGAGGCGAGGGCCATGGCTTACCTTCGAAGGCAGGAATCGCGAGGCCCGATGGTGGCAGGAGCCGACCTGCTGCGCGAGTGCGAAAACCGTCTGGCCGCCATCGGTTTCGCGAGGTTTTCGCGCGCTATGCGGTTTCGAGCGTTTCGTATGCCCCAACCATGGTCGTATTTTTCCGTGAAGGGTGCGCAATTATCTTGCGAAAGAAGCTTGCAGGGCGGCAATTTTGTCCGTCAATTGCATATGCAAAGAGGCGCAGATTGCTTTTGACAGAAATGTGGCGCGGGTGGATTGTCGGCGGCGCAGACCGTTGCTAGCTCTGCGTCGCAATCGCATCCCGCATGCGTCGACGTCATGTCGACTCACAAGAACGGGCTGATTCGAGGGGACAGGCGTCGTCAATGGAAGTCTTCGTCCAGCAGCTCATCAATGGGCTGACCCTGGGGTCGATCTACGGCCTCATCGCCATCGGCTACACGATGGTCTTCGGCATCATCGGCATGGTGAATTTCGCCCATGGCGACGTCTTCATGCTCTCGGCCTTCATTGCGCTGATCTTCTTCATGCTGATCTCGGCCTGGCTCGGAGCCGGGCTGATCGTGCTGTCGCTGTTCTTCGTGCTGATCCTGGCGATGTTCTTCACCTCGCTGTGGAACTGGACGATCGAGCGGGTCGCCTACCGGCCGCTGCGCGGTTCGTTCCGCCTCGCGCCGCTGATCTCGGCGATCGGCATGTCGATCTTCCTGATGAACTTCGTCCAGGTCGTGCAGGGGCCGCGCAACAAGCCGACGCCGCCGATGCTGAACAAGTCGATCCTGCTGATCGACAGCGCGACCTACCCGGTCTCGATCTCCTACAAGCAGATCATCATCATCGTCTCGACGGTCGTGCTGCTGGCCGCCTTCTGGTTCATCGTGCAGAAGACCTCGCTCGGCCGGGCCCAGCGGGCCTGCGAGCAGGACCGCAAGATGGCGTCCCTGCTCGGCATCGACGTCGACCGCACGATCTCGATCACCTTCGTGATGGGCGCCGCGCTCGCAGCCGTCGCTGGCGTGATGTACCTCGTGCTCTACGGCGTGGTCTCCTTCCATGACGGCTTCGTGCCCGGCGTGAAGGCCTTCACCGCGGCGGTGCTCGGCGGCATCGGCTCGCTGCCCGGTGCCGTGCTCGGCGGGCTGCTGATCGGCCTGATCGAGGTGATGTGGTCGGCCTATTTCACCATCGACTACAAGGATGTCGCGGCCTTCTGCATCCTGGCGGTGGTGCTCGTGTTCATGCCTTCCGGCATCCTTGGCCGGCCCGAAGTCGAGAAGGTCTGACGCGATGGCCATCGACGCAACGACGCCGGCTAAGCGCCAGGCCGACATGATGGCGGCCCTGAAGGAAGCAGCCTTCGCCGGCCTGATCACCCTCGGCCTGTGCATCCCGATCATCTCCTGGGGCACGCGCCAGAACATCGAGAACCAGCTCGTCCTCGATCCGCGCTGGGACACGGTCGCCTGGGCGGTGGCGATCGTCTTCGTCGGGCGCTTCCTGATGGCGCTGCGCAAGCAGACGCGCGATCCGAACAAGCCGGCGGTCCGGCTCCTGCCGCATGGCACGATCGGCTTCTTCCAGCGCCATTCCGGCCTGTTCTCGCTGTTCGGCCTCGGCTTCCTGATCGTCTTCCCGATCATCGCGATCACGCTCGCCGGCTGGGGCGGAGCGCTGAAATGGATCGACAATTTCGGCGTCCAGATCCTGATCTATGTGATGCTCGGCTGGGGGCTGAACATCGTCGTCGGTCTCGCCGGCCTGCTCGATCTCGGCTATGTCGCCTTCTACGCGGTCGGCGCCTATTCCTACGCGCTGCTGGCCAAGAATTTCGGCCTGTCCTTCTGGATCCTGCTGCCGCTCTCGGGGATCCTTGCCGCCTTCTGGGGCATGCTGCTCGGCTTCCCCGTCCTGCGCCTGCGCGGCGACTATCTCGCCATCGTGACGCTCGCCTTTGGCGAGATCATTCGCCTCGTGCTGGTCAACTGGACGGATTTCTCGAACGGCTATGCCGGCATCTCCGGCATTCCGCGGCCGACCTTCTTCGGCATCCCGTTCACCGCCGCGGATAACGGCTTCGCCGCTGTGTTCGGGCTGGAGTTCACACCGCTCTACCGGACGATCTTCCTCTATTACGTCATTCTCTCCCTGGCGCTGCTCACCGCCTTCGTCAGCCTGAGGCTCCGGCGCCTGCCGGTCGGGCGCGCCTGGGAGGCGCTGCGCGAGGACGAGATCGCCTGCCGCTCGCTCGGCATCAACACCACCAACACCAAGCTGACGGCGTTCTCGCTCGGAGCGATGTTCGGCGGCTTCGCCGGCTCGTTCTTCGCGGCGCGGCAGGGCTTCATCTCACCCGAATCCTTCGTCTTCATGGAATCGGCGATCATCCTCGCCATCGTCGTGCTCGGCGGCATGGGCTCGCTCTGGGGCTGCGCCATCGCGGCGATCGCGATGATCGGCGGCACCGAGCTTTTGCGCGAACTCGACTTCCTGAAGCAGGTCTTCGGCAATGATTTCGACCCGACCAAGTACCGGATGCTGATCTTCGGCTTCGCCATGGTGGTGATCATGATCTGGAAGCCGCGCGGGCTGATCTCGACCCGCGAGCCTTCGGCCTTCCTCAAGGAGAAGAAGGCGATCTCGGCCGACATGGTCCAGGAAGGGCACGGCTGATGAGCGATGCGATCACCCTGCTCAAGGTCGAGCATCTGACGATGCGCTTCGGCGGCCTCACCGCCGTGAACGATCTCTCCTTCGAGGCACGCACCGGCGAGATCACCGCGCTGATCGGGCCCAATGGCGCGGGCAAGACCACGGTGTTCAACTGCATCACCGGCTTCTACAAGCCGACCGAGGGGCGGATGGCGCTGATCCATCCGCTGCCGGACACCGACCAGCTGATCGCCGACACGACCCAGCGCGGCGTCTCCTCGATCAACCGGGCCTCCGTCCATCTGCTCGAGCGGATGCCGGATTTCCGCATCGCCTGGGAAGCGAAGATCGGCCGCACCTTCCAGAACATCCGCCTGTTCAGCGGCATGACGGTGCTGGAGAACCTCCTGGTCGCGCAGCACAACCCGCTGATGATCGCCTCGGGGTTCACCTTTCTCGGGGTGCTCGGCGCCCGCAGCTACAAGGTGCGGGAAAAGCAGGCGATCGAGAAGGCCAAGTTCTGGCTCGAGAAGATCAACCTGATCCACCGGGCCGACGACCCGGCCGGTGATCTGCCCTATGGCGATCAGCGCCGGCTCGAGATCGCCCGCGCGATGTGCACCGACCCGGTGCTGCTTTGCCTCGACGAGCCGGCCGCCGGCCTCAACCCGCGCGAGAGCCTCGAACTCAACACCCTGCTCCTGTCGATCCGCAAGGATCTCGGCACGGCGCTGCTGCTGATCGAACACGACATGTCGGTGGTGATGGAAATTTCGGACCATGTCGTGGTGCTCGACTACGGCACCAAGATCGCCGACGGGACGCCGAAGGAGATTCAGGCGGACCCGAAGGTCATCGCCGCCTATCTCGGCGTCGACGACGAAGAGGTCGCGGCCGTGGAAGCGGAGGTCGGCCTATGAGCGAGGCACAGCCGCTGCTGCGCGTTCGCGGCGTCAAGACCTTCTACGGCAAGATCATCGCGCTGAAAGGGGTCGATATCGACGTCAACCAGGGCGAGATCGTCACGATGATCGGTGCCAACGGTGCCGGCAAGTCGACGCTGATGATGACGATCTTCGGCAATCCGCAGGCCCGTGAAGGCACCGTCACCTATGACGGACGCGACATCACGCGGATGCCGAGCCACGAGATCGCCCGCATCGGCATCGCCCAGTCACCGGAAGGGCGCCGGATCTTCCCGCGCATGACCGTGCTGGAGAACCTGCAGATGGGCGCGGCCGTCGCGGGGCTGCAGTATTTCGACGAAGACCTCGAGAAGATGTGCACGCTCTTTCCGCGGGTGAAGGAGCGGCTGCAGCAGCGCGGGGGCACCCTGTCCGGCGGCGAGCAGCAGATGGTGGCGATCGCGCGCGCGCTGATGGCGCGGCCGAAGCTGCTCCTGCTCGACGAGCCTTCGCTCGGCCTCGCGCCGCTGATCGTCAAGCAGATCTTCGAGGCGATCGCCGAGCTCAACCGCAGCCAGGGGCTGACCGTCTTCCTGGTCGAGCAGAACGCCTTCCATGCGCTGAAGCTCGCCCATCGCGGCTATGTCATGGTCAACGGCCTCATCACCATGAGCGGTTCGGGCAAGGAACTCCTCGCCAATCCGCAGGTGCGTGCCGCCTATCTCGAAGGCGGGCGGCATTGAAGGCGTCGGTTCGGAGCGGCGCAGGCCGGATGGGAGCACGGTGATGCAGGGCATCCTCTACGAAGAGCCGACGATCTGGCTGTTCCTTCTCGTCACGGTGGTGATCGGCGGCTGGGCCGCCTGGATGACGGGCCGGGCGGTGGCGATCACCTGGCGGCCCTTCCTGCAGCTCGTCGCCTATACGCTGGTGCTCGGCCTGGTCATCCGCTTCATCCATTTCGCCCTGTTCGAGGCGACCTTGCTGACCCTCCACTACTACCTGGTCGACACGCTGGTGCTGTTCGCCTTCGGCCTGGCGGGCTGGCGGTACAACCGTACGCGGCAGATGACGACCCAGTATCGCTGGCTCTACGAGCGCACCGGCCCCTTCACCTGGAAGGCTCGGGAAAGCGCCTGAAAGGGGCGAAAAACACCACGAAAGTTCACGTCCTTGCCGCGTGACAGCATCCTGAAAAAGCGCAAGACTGCGCTCCACGGTGGCACCACGCGCCGAGACGGGCCGGCTCCTGGCCGACCCGTTCAATGAAAGACAGGGGAGTCACGAGACATGAAGAAGCTGCTCTTGGGCGGAATCGCCCTTGGCGCGGTCCTCGCCTTTTCCGGCGTGGCCAATGCACAGATCAAGCTCGGCGTCGGCGGCCCGCTGACCGGCCCGAACGCGGCCTTCGGGGCGCAGCTCAAGAACGGCGCCGAGCAGGCGGTGGAGGACATCAACGCGGCCGGCGGCGTGCTCGGCCAGAAGATCACGATCTCGCTCGGCGACGACGTCTCGGATCCGAAGCAGGGCGTCTCGGTCGCCAACAAGTTCGTCGGCGACGGCGTGAAATGGGTGCTCGGCCACTTCAATTCCGGCGTCACCATGCCGGCATCGGAAGTCTATGCCGAGAACGGCATCCTGATGATCAGCCCGTCGGCGACCAACCCGAAGATCACCGAGCGCGGTCTGTGGAACGTCTTCCGCACCTGCGGACGTGACGACCAGCAGGGCGGCGTCGCGGCCGAGTACATCGCCAAGACCCTGAAGGGCAAGAAGATCGCGATCGTCCACGACAAGACGACCTATGGCCAGGGCCTCGCCGACGAGACCCGCAAGGGCCTGACCAAGGCGGGCGTCAAGGACGTGCTCTATGAAGGCGTCAACGCCGGCGAGAAGGACTTCTCGGCGCTGATCTCGAAGCTGAAGTCGACGGGCGCGGACTATCTCTACTGGGGCGGCCTGCACACCGAAGGCGGCCTGATCGTGCGCCAGATGCGCGACCAGGGCCTCAAGACCGTGCTGATCTCGGGCGACGGCATCACCACCGACGAGTTCGCCACGATCGGCGGGCCGGGCGTCGAGGGCACGCTGATGACCTTCCCGCCGGATCCGCAGAAGCGTCCGGAGGCGGCCGCCGTCCTGAAGAAGTTCGAGGCCCGCAAGTTCAAGCCGGAAGCCTACACCCTGTACAGCTATGCGGCGGTGCAGATCATGGCCGAAGGCGCCAAGCGCGCGAACTCGACCGATCCGAAGAAGATCGCTGCGGCCCTGCAGGGCGGCGCGCCGGTCGACACGGTGATCGGCAAGCTCGGCTTCGACAAGAAGGGCGACATCACCCGCCCGGACTACACGATCTACACCTGGAAGAAGGGCGCCGACGGCAAGATCACCTATGTCGAGAACTGATCTCGGCGGCTGAACTTTCTCAGGCCTGAAACGAGCCCGCTCCGGAGCGATCCGGGGCGGGTTTTCGTTGACGGGTATCGGACCTCTTCGCAACAGGTGACCTATCGCGCCGGCTTCGTGCCGCCCGTCGGGAAACGGTGCGAGCTTGCCGAGCCGGGGGCGATTCCGCACCGAGGCCAAGGCCATGCTAAACTGGCAGCGGGTCGGTCGCCTTGCCCGTCTCCGAATTTGGACAGGCCAACCGGTGCGACGCGTCCCGGAACGCGGAACAGGACGGGAGGGTCGAGCGATGCGTGTCGGATGGACTGAACTTGCCGCCGCCGCTGGTCTGCTGGTGCTGACGGCGAGCGCCGGCCAGGCCCAGACTGCCGAGATGAGCTTCTTCGTGACGAGCGCCGGCTCCGGCAAGGGAGCCGATCTCGGTGGGCTCGCCGGCGCCGATGCGATCTGCCAGCGTCTCGCCCAGGTGGTCGGCGCCGGCGGCAAGGCCTGGCGGGCCTATCTCTCGACGCAGGCGGCGGACGGGGCGGCGGCGGTGAATGCGCGCGACCGGATCGGCGCCGGACCCTGGCGCAACGCCAAGGGGGCGGTGATCGCGAGCAGCCTCGCCGAGCTGCATGGCGCCGCGGCGAACCTCACCAAGCAGACCGCGCTCACTGAGAAGGGCGAGATCGTCAATGGCCGCGGCGACACGCCCAATCAGCACGACATCCTGACGGGCTCGCAAGCCGACGGCACGGCCTTCGGCCCGGGCGAGGACCGGACCTGCGGCAACTACACCAGGAGCGGAACCGAGGGCGTCGTGATGCTCGGCCACCATGACCGCTCGGGACTGGACGATTCGGCGGCCGCGAAATCCTGGAACATGTCGCATCTGTCGCGCGGCTGCAGCCAGGATGCTCTGAGGAGCACTGGTGGAGCCGGACTGCTCTACTGCTTCGCTGCGAACTGACGTGATCCGCGGCACGCGGCCGAAGCGCGATGCGAGGGGCCGTGTGCAGGGCACGAGCCCGACCCGGAATGGCTCGGGGCGGGATCGTGCTGGCGTCCGTCAGTGCCGCAGGACGCTGAGGCTGCGCATGAAGCCGGCGAAGCGCAGCAGCCCGTCCGGCCAGGGGCCGTGGCCGGATTCCGCGTTGAGATGCCCGCTCTCGCCGGCATCGACGAATTCGGAGCCCCAGGCTTCGGCCAGCGCCTTCGCTTCCTCGGGCGTGCAGTAGCTGTCATTGGTGCTGGCGATCAGCACCGAGCGGAAGGGCAGGGGCTCGCGCCGGTGCTCGATGAAGTCGGCGCCCATGCCCGGGATGGAGCGCTTGGCCCGCTCGGCGGCCGGAGCGACCAGGAAAGCGCCGGCGACCTCTCCCGGCTTCAGGTGCTCGGCCGCATGCGCGACGGTGCTGACCCCGCAGGAATGGGCGACGAGGACGACGGGCTTGGTCGCGGCGCGCACCGCCGCGACGATGCGGTTCGCCCAGGCGTCGCGGGCCGGCTTGTACCAGTCCTCCTGCTCGACGAGGCGGGCGCTGGAGAGCTTGGCGACCCAGCGGCTCTGCCAATGGTCCGGCCCGGAGCCGGACCAGCCGGGGATGATGAGGATGTCGGCGTCGGAGGTCTTCATGGCCGCTAGATAGCCATGAAGACGCCGATGTCCATAGACGCAGCCATCAAGCCTTGCCGAACACGCGCCGGAAGATCGTGTCGACGTGCTTGAAGTGATAGCCCTCGTCGAACATCGCCTCGAGATCAGCTGCTGAGAGCCGCGCGGTGACGTCCTTGTCGGCCTTGAGATTGGTGAGGAAGTCCTCGCCATGCTCCCAGGTGCGCATCGCATTGCGCTGGACCAGGCTGTAGCTCTCCTCGCGGCTGGCGCCGGCCTGGGTCAGAGCGAGCAGGACGCGCTGCGAATTGTGCAGGCCGCCGAGCTGGTCGAGGTTCTTCCTCATGTTCTGCGGATAGATCAGCAGCTTGTCGACGACGCCGGTCAGGCGGGCGAGCGCGAAATCGAGCGTCACCGTGGCGTCGGGGCCGATCATGCGCTCGACCGAGGAGTGCGAGATGTCGCGCTCATGCCAGAGAGCGACGTTCTCCAGCGCCGGGGTGACCATGCCGCGCACCAGCCGGGCGAGGCCGGTCAGGTTCTCGGTCAGCACCGGGTTGCGCTTGTGCGGCATCGCCGAGGAGCCCTTCTGGCCCGGCGAGAAATACTCCTCGGCCTCGTAGACCTCGGTGCGCTGGAGATGGCGGATCTCGGTTGCGAGGCGCTCGACGCAGGAGGCGACGACGCCGAGCGTGGCGAAGAACATGGCGTGGCGGTCGCGCGGAATCACCTGGGTCGAGACCGGCTCGACGGTCAGCCCCATCTTGGCCGCGACATGCTCCTCGACCCGCGGGTCGATATTGGCGAAGGTGCCGACGGCGCCGGAGATGGCGCAGGTCGCGATCTCGGCCTTCGCGGCGACGAGGCGGGCGCGGCAGCGGTCGAACTCGGCATAGGCCTGGGCGAGCTTCAGGCCGAAGGTCACCGGCTCGGCGTGGATGCCGTGCGAGCGGCCGATGGTCGGGGTCAGCTTGTGCTCGAAGGCGCGGCGCTTGATGGCGGCGAGCAGCGCGTCGACATCGGCGATCAGGATGTCGGCGGCGCGGGCGAGCTGCACGGCGAGCGTGGTGTCGAGCACGTCCGAGGAGGTCATGCCCTGGTGGACGAAGCGCGCCTCGGGGCCGACGATCTCGGCGAGATGGGTCAGGAAGGCGATGACGTCATGCTTGGTGACGCGCTCGATCTCGTCGATGCGGGCGACATCGAAGACCGCGTCCCTGGCCTTGGCCCAGATCGTCGCCGCGGCCTCCCTGGGAACGACGCCGAGCTCGGCGAGTTTATCGGTGGCGTGGGCCTCGATCTCGAACCAGATGCGGAAGCGCGCCTGCGGCTCCCAGATCGCGACCATTTCGGGGCGGGAATAGCGGGGGATCATCGGCGGGCTCGCAACTGGACAGAGGTTTCCTTGCGCGCTCGCTAGCACGTGCGGGCCGTGGACGGAAATGCCGGGGCCGCTGCTGACAGCTTCGGACCATCGCCTTGCCTAGCGTCCGCGCCGGCTGGGGGCGGTGCTCTTTCTCCCGAGAGTGCCGGCAGACCCAAAGGAGGAAAACGCGATGTCCTATGTCGATGGTTTCGTCGCGGCCGTGCCGGCCGCCAATCGCGAGGCCTATGCCGAACATGCCCGCAAGGCTGCGCCGCTGTTCAGGGAATATGGCGCGACGAAGGTCGCCGAGTACTGGGGCGACGATGTCCCGCGCGGCAAGCAGACCGATTTCTTCCGGGCCGTCGAGGCGAAGGAGGACGAGGTCGTCGTCTTCTCCTGGGTGGAATGGCCGAGCAAGGCGGCGCGCGATGCCGGCTGGGAGAAGATCATGGCCGATCCGCGCATGCAGCCCGGCGCCAATCCGATGCCTTTCGACGGCAAGCGCCTGATCTATGGCGGCTTCGCGCAGATCGAACTTTGAACGTTCGAGGTTCGATCGATCGCTGTGCCGTCATTCCGGGGCGGGCCGCAGGCCCGGTCCCGGAACCCATGAACACGGGCTGAAACTGACTGTGTCGGTGCCGCGGACTACCGAGCCCGGTCGCGATTATGGATTCCGGGCTCGCCGCTGACGCTGCGCCCCGGAATGAGGGTCTAATGGCCTTCGGTTGCGCCTCAGACCCAGTCGCCGCGCGCCGCTTCGGCCGCCTTGCGGATCGCGGCGATGTTGCCGGCATAGGCCGAGGGGCCGCCCTTGAACACGGCCGAGCCGGCGACCAGCACATTGGCGCCGGCCTTCGCCGCGAGCGGTGCCGTCTCGGGTGTCGCGCCGCCGTCGATCTCGAGCGCGATCGGCCGTTCGCCGATCAGGGCGCGGACCCGCGCGATCTTGTCGACCACCGAATGGATGAAGCTCTGGCCGCCGAAGCCGGGATTCACCGTCATCAAGAGGATGAGATCGAGGTCGTCGAGCAGGGGCTCGACGGCGCTTGCGGGCGTACCGGGATTGAGCACGAGGCCGGCCTGCTTGCCCTGCGCCTTGATCGCCTGGATCGTGCGGTGCGGATGCGGCCCGGCCTCGACATGGAAGGAGATCAGGTCGGCGCCGGCCTTGGCGAAGGCCTCGACGTAAGGATCGACCGGGGCGATCATCAAATGGACGTCGAAGAACTTCTTCGTATGCGGTCGGATCGCCTTCAGCACATCGGGCCCGAAGGTGATGTTGGGCACGAAATGCCCGTCCATCACGTCACAATGGATCCAGTCGGCGCCGGCTTCATCGATGGCGCGGACTTCCTCGCCGAGCTTGGCGAAGTCGGCGGAAAGGATGGAGGGTGCGATGCGGATCGTGTTTTTCATGCGCGGCGTTTAGCCTGTTTCGTTCGATCGCGAAACCATTCCGGTGTCATCCCGGACAAGTTGCGTCAGCGGCGCCGATCCGGGATCCATTTCGGAGCTTTTCCGAAAGAGGTCCAGGCATGAGTCCCGGGTCTGCGCTTCGCTCCGCCTGGGATGATCGCGGCCATGCACGGAAATAGAGAGCGCCCAATACCGACTGAATTCACGCCCGCTTCAGCGGAAACGACAGGCGCCGGTCGGCTTCGGCGATCTCGACCGTGGCCTGCGCGAAAGCCGGCCGCAGCTTCAGCCGCTCGAACCAGCGCGACAGGCCGTCGAAAGGGGCGAGCGAGGGGCCGCCCAGGCGAAGCGAGAACAGCACGCCCATGAACAGGGCGATGTCGGCGACAGAAACGGCGTCGCCGAAGAATTCACGGCCGGCGAGCCGGTCCTCGAGTCCGGCATAGTGCTTTTCCAGCGCCTGTTCGGCGATCAGCGCGTCGGCCTCCTGCGCAAGTCGCCGGATCTGGTCTGTGTTCGGTGGGCTGGTGCGGTGCATCAGCGGCTTCAACGCCTGCAGCATGATCTCGTCGGCATAGAGCTCGTCGAGCCGGCAGCGGGCCCGGGCGCCGGGACAAAGCGGAAAGAGTGGCGGCTCGGGGTAAGCGTCTTCGAGGTATTCGAGGATCACCGTCGAATCGTAGAGCACGATCCCGTCGTCGTTCAGCACCGGGACCTGCTGCTTGGGGTTGATGGCGACGACTTCGGGATGCTTGGGGTCGTAGCCGGTGGTCTGGTTGAACGGCACCATGATCCGCTCGAACGGCAAGGCCTTCTCGCGCAATGCGATCTCGACCTTGCGCGAAAACAGACTCAGCGGCCCTGAATAGAGGGTGATCATGGTCGTCGCTCCAGGTTTTCTTGGAGCGAGCGTCCCATTACTTCCAGTCAGGGCGAGTCAGCAGGCGCCTCCCGCCGCCTGATCCGAGCCGCGATACCGCGCAGGAGCCAGGGCAGCAGATAGATCGGAAACTGGGCGACGGCGAAGAAGAGATAGGTCGTCGGCGGCACGCCGGCGCCGAGCGCAGCGACCAGCAGCCCCATATTGCGCTGTCCGGTACCGTAGCCGATCATGAAGCGTTCCGAGACGGGGAAGCGCCAGAGCAGCAGACAGGCACTGGCGAGGCCGACCGCCGAAACCAGGAAGGCGACTGCGGCGAAGAGAGCGACCTGACCCGGCCGGGCAAGGGCGGCGTCGGTCACGCCATCCATCGCGGCGATGGCGAAGATGAAATACATCAGCACGCCGAAGCCATCGAGATTGGGCTTCAGCTCGCGGATGCGCGCGGCGCCGAGCCAGCGCCTGATCGCTGCGGCGACCACGATGCCGCCGCCGATGAACAGGACGAGCCGGAAGGTCAATGCCAGTCGGTCGAGCGGCACGGCGGCACCGGCCAGCCAGTCGACCAGGAACGGCGCGACCAGCGGGCTGACGATGGTCGTGACGATGACGCCGGCGATGATCAGCGAGGGCTCGAAGCCATAGAGGATGGCGACCGCGGGCGAGGACATGATCGGCGGCGCGGAGCCGAGCAGGGCGATGCCGAGCAGCAGGCCGGGGTCGAGCGCCTCACGCCCGATCAGAAGCAGGGCGGCGCCGATCAGCAAGGCGGGCGCTGCCATCAGCCAGAGACAGGTTGCGACAAGCTTCGCCGGCCGGCGCACCAGCCCGGCGATCACGGCGAAATCGGCCCGCATGAAGACGACCGTGGTGAAGCAGAAGATCGTGATCGGCAGCAGCGGACGCGCCGCGGCGGAAAATTGCGGCAGGGCCAGGCCGAGCAGGATCGAGAGGGCAAAGCCCTGTGTGCCGTAGCGGCCGAGAAGGGCGAGGGCGGAAGCAAAAACGGAGAGCATCGATAGCCGGGACAGCAGGAAGGTGGGGCACACTGGCCGATCCGCGCGCCTGCGTCATCTCGTGGGCGCGCATCGCTGCCTTGCGCGAGGCAGAAAATTGCAGGCTTTGTCGGTAGTTCTCGGAAAAAATAAGCTCTTTCTCCAGGATGGCGCAAAATTTGCGAAAGTTCGTGGCAATCTGCGCAAAATTGCGCACGCCGGCTGACAGCGCCGGTTCGGGCGCTATTGTGGGCGGCTGGGAAGGGCTGGCGGAGTTGGCGCGATGCGCACGGATACTATCGTTCTCGGGGCAGGAATCGTCGGGATTGCGGTCGCGCTGCATCTGCAGAAGGCAGGCCGTTCGGTGCTGCTGGTCGATCGCGGCCAGCCCGGCGGCGAGACCAGCTACGGCAATGCCGGCCTGATCCAGCGCGAGGGCGTCTACCCTTATGGCTTCCCGCATGATTTCGGGGCGCTGATCCGCTATGCGATGAACAACACCATCGACGCGCATTACCACTGGAACGCGATGCCCAAGCTCGCGCCCTTCCTGTGGTCCTACTGGATGCATTCGCGGGCGTCGCAGCACGAGGCCATCGCCCACAAATACGCGACCCTGATCGAGCATTGCGTCAGCGAGCACGATGCGCTGGCGCAGGAAGCCGGCGCGACCGATCTCCTACGCCGCAAGGGCTGGATGAAGGTCTTCCGCACGGTGCGCGAGCAGGAGACGCGGCTGGCCGAGGCGGCGCGCTGGAAGCGCGATTACGGTCTGAACCATCGCGCTCTCGATGCGGCCGCGCTGCGCGCCGAGGAGCCGCATCTCGACCAGAGCCTGATCGGCGGCCTGCAATGGACCGACCCGGTGACGGTGATCGATCCGCTCGGTCTCTCCAAGGCCTATGTCGCGCTGTTCGAGACGCTCGGTGGCCGGGTCGCGCAGGGCGATGCCGGCACGCTAAGCCAGAATGGCGAGCTCTGGAGCGTGACGCTGGCCGATGGCGGCAAGGCCGAGGCGCGCGACGCGGTGGTGGCGCTCGGGCCCTGGGCCGACGTGCTGACCAACCGGCTGGGCTATCGCCTGCCGCTCGCGGTGAAGCGCGGCTATCACATGCATTACAAGCCGCTCGGTAACGCAGTGCTCAACCATCCGGTGCTCGATACCGAGCGCGGCTATTTCCTGGCGCCGATGCGCCAGGGGGTCCGGCTGACCACCGGCGCCGAATTCGCCAACCGCGATGCGCCGAAGACGCCGGTGCAGCTCGCCCGGGCCGAACCGATCGCCAAGACGCTGTTCCCGCTCGGCGAGCGGCTCGATCCCGAGCCCTGGATGGGCTGCCGACCCTGCACGCCGGACATGATGCCGATCATCGGGCCGGCGCCGAAGCACCGGAATCTCTGGTTCTCCTTCGGCCACGCCCATCACGGGTTGACGCTCGCCGCCGTCACCGGCCGGATGATCGCCGAGATGGTGACGGGCCAGAAGGTCTTCGTCGACCCGACGCCCTTCGCGCCGGCACGGTTCGGGTAGTTCTCCCGGATTCTCCGGAGATCTCATCTTGAGGAGCGGGCCGCAGGTCCGCGTCTCGAAGGATGAGGGCTCCGTGTTCGCCGTTCAGCCTCAGCCGACCGCTACCGCGCGCTGCCTGCGCAGCAGGAACAGCACGAAGAGCGTCGCGGTGACATACATGACCAGGCTGTAGATGCCCGGCACGACGGCGGCGGCGGGGTTCTTCAGCACGTTGAGCGCGATATAGATCGCCAGGGCCGCATTGTGGATGCCGATCTCCATCGAGATCGCCACGGCCTGGCTGCGCGGCAGGCGCAAGGCGAGCGGCGCAAGATAGCCCGAGAACATGCTGAGCAGGTTGAAGGCGAGGCAGGCGCTGCCGACCGCGACGAGGCTCGGCAGCAGAGCCTTGCGCTCCATGTAGATCGCGATGGCGATCAGTGCCGCCAGCACCAGGATCGCGAACAGCTTGATCGGCTTCTCGGCCCGCAGGGCGAAACGCTCGGCCCGGGCGCGCACCAGCATGCCGAGCGCCACCGGGATCAGGATGATGGCGCCGACCTCGATGACCTTGCGATGCGGCGGCGGGACATATTGTTCCGTTCCCAGGAAAAAGCCGAGCGAGAGGTCGAGCACGATCGGCAGCGTCACCAGACAAAGCAGGCTGTTGACCGCGGTCAGGGTGATGTTGAGGGCGACATCGCCGCGCGCGAGATGGCTGTAGATGTTGGCGGTGGCGCCGCCCGGTGCGGCAGCGAGCAGCATCAGCCCGACCGCATGATCGGGCGAGAGCCTGAGCGCAATGGCGATCGCGAGCGCGCCGAGCGGAAGCAGGACCACCTGCAGCGCCAGGCCCGAGCCGACGGCCAGCGGATAGCGCGCGACACGACGGAAATCGTCGAGGGTCAGGCTCAGTCCAAGGCCGAACATGATGATGCCGATAGAAAGCGGCAAAAGCAGATCCGTCAGGATCGAAGCCTGCATAATACGTTCCCCCCTTTCGGCGTTTGGCGCCTTGAGGTCACGCTACAATGTAAAATCGAAATTACGCCACAGATCAATTGTTCCGTTTCGCTCAAACTACACGGCAAGGTGGCGCCAGGCGGAGATCCGAAGCGTTACGAAATCCTTAATTCTTGTCCGCGAGCTGGAAACCATGGGCGAGCGGGTCGCGATCGTCGATGAAGATGGTGTTGTAGCCGGTCATCCTCGCCCAGCCTTCGATCGAGGGAATGATCGCATCATGCGGGCCGACCTTGGCGGCCGCCTCGACCCGGCCGCGGAACAGCGTGCCGATGATGCTCTCATGCACGAAGTCGTCGCCGACCTTGAGCCGTCCCTTCGCCGCCCATTGCGCCATGCGCGAGGAGGTCCCGGTGCCGCAGGGCGAGCGGTCGAGCGCCTTGTCGCCGTAGAACACGGCATTGCGGGCATGGGCATCCGGCTTGGTCGGCGCACCCGTCCAGAGGATGTGGCTGAGGCCGTTGATCGCCGGGTTCTCCGGATGGACGAACTGGTATTTTGCGTTGAGCGCGGCGCGCAGCTTCGGGCTCCAGCGCAAGAGGTCGGACGGATTGACCTCGGCGATGTCGCGGATCGCCGCCTGCGGGTCGACGATCGCGTAGAAATTGCCGCCATAGGCGACGTCGACCGTGACCTCGCCGAGGCCGTCGACCTCGGCGCTCAGCCCGGTCGCGTGCAGATAGGAGGCGATATTGGTGATGCGGACGCTGTCGACATAGGGGCCGTTCTGGACATAGGTCGCGGTGACCAGCCCGGCGGGCGTGTCGATCTTCAGGACGCCCGGTGTCTTCGGCGTCACCAGCCCGCGCTCGAGCGCCATGGTGACGGTGCCGATCGTGCCATGGCCGCACATCGGCAGGCAGCCGGAGGTCTCGATGAACAGGAAGGCGATGTCGGCGTCGGGGCGCGTCGGCGGGTAGAGGATCGCGCCGGACATCATGTCATGGCCGCGGGGCTCGAACATCAGCCCGGTGCGGATCCAGTCGAACTCGGCCAGGAAATGCGCCCGCTTCTCGACCATGTTGGCACCTTCGAGCCGCGGGCCGCCGCCGGCGACGAGCCGCACCGGATTGCCGCAGGTATGGCCGTCGACGCAGAAGAAGGTGTGGGTCGCCATGGCTGATCCTCAGAACGAAATACAGGCCGGGCGCAGGATGGTGCCGACCGATTGCTGGTGGAAGCGGGTCTTGTAGGCCTGGGCGACGGCGGCGAGCCGGGCGCGGCCTTCCGGTTCGTCCTTCAGCGCGATGAGCAGGAGCTTGCTCGGCTCGCGGATCAGGGCGCCGCTGGCGGTGTCGCGGTACTGTCCGCTGGCGTCGAGGACGGTCAGCCCGTCCGGAAAGCGCGGCGTCACCTCCTCATCGACGAAGCGGCTGAAGGCGGTTTTGCTGACGCCGAGACGGTCGCCGACCTTGCGGCCGAAGAGCAGCTCGGCGGTGAGCATCGCCTCCTGGCCGGGGCGGCAGGTCTGGGGAGGCAGGCTGGCGCAGCCGGCCAGGATGATCGCGGCCAGAATGATCGCGGCGAGGCTGGGAAAGGCGAGTCGGCTCATGGTCTTGCGACCTGCGGTTCGCGTATCGATTCAGTCGCTTGATCCGTTGATTCAACCGGTGCGCGCCGGAACCGAAACCCGGCCGGCTTGCGCGCCATGCAGAGCTTGCCGCGGCCCGGCCAGCCATTGATGAGGATGATCGGGCCGCCGCTCGCCATTGTCGTTCAGAAGCGCTGCGGGCTGAAATGGTCAAGATCGATCGCCGGCTCCCGGTCGGCGATGAGATCGGCGATCAGGCCTGCGGTCGCGGTCGACTGGGTCATGCCGTAATGGCCGTGACCGAAGGCGTAGAGCACGTTTCGGTTGCGGCTCGCCCTTCCGATGACCGGCAGCGAATCCGGCAGCGAGGGCCGAAAGCCCATCCAGAGCTGGCCGCTGTCGAAGGCGGGCAGCCCGTCGACCAGCGTTGCGGCCTTGTCGTAGAGCGCCCTGGTGCGGGCATGGTTCGGGGCGGCTTGCAGGCCGCCGAACTCGACGGCGCCACCGATGCGCAGGCCGCTTTCGAGTGGGGTCATGACGAAGCCGTCATCCTTGAAGCCGATCGGCCGGCTGGTCAGCCCGGTGACGCCGGGAAAGCTGACATTATAGCCGCGCTCGGTCTCGAGCGGGATGCTGTCGCCCATCGCGGCGGCCAGCGGCTTCGACCAGGCACCGGCGGCGATGACGACGCGATCGACCACGCGCTGCCAGCCTTCGGGTCCGATCAAAGCAGGGCGCTCGCCCTGGGAGATGTTGCTGATCTCGGCCTTCTCGAAGGTTGAGCCGCGGGCGAGCGCGGCCTCGTAGAGCGCCAGGGTCAGGCTAAGCGGGTCGCTGATATGGGCGGCGTCGGGGTGGAAGGAGGCGCCGGCGAAGCGGTCCTTCAGGGCCGGCTCCATCTGGCGCAGCTCCTGCGGCGCCAGCATGTCGACCGCGATGCAGGCGGCGCGCTGGCGCCGGGCGAGGGCTTCGAGATCGGCGGTGTCGCGCGCATCGCGATAGGCGTAGAGCGCGCCGCGGCGGTGGATGTGCCCGCCGAGCCCGGCCTTCTCGGCGCGCGCCAGCCAGGCCGGCAGCGCGAGCTGCTGCAGGGCGACGAGGCCGGTGATCGAGCGCTCATAGGCGGCCGGGCGCGCCGCGAGCAGGAAGCGCGCCAGCCAGGGCAGCAATTGCGGGAGATAGCCGAGGCGGATCGCCAGTGGCCCGAGCGGATCGAGCAGGAAGCCCGGCACCTTGCGCAGCATGCCCGGGCTGGCGATCGGCAGGATGTCGGTATGGGCGATGATGCCGGCATTGCCGCGCGAGGGGCCGAAGGCCGGCCCCTCCCTGTCGAGGATCAGGACCTCGTGGCCTTCGTCCAGCAAGGCATGGGCGGTGGCCACGCCGACAATGCCCGCTCCGACGATCGCGACCTTCATGCGGCAGCGAGCTGCTTGAGGGCTGACGGCTGTTTGACCTCGATCTCGATGAAGGCGATCGGGTGGGGCGAGCCGTTCATGACGTCGTGCTGGATGCCGGCCTGGCGCATATAGGACTGGCCCTGGACGAGCGGCACGTCGGTCGCGTGCTGCCCGTCATGGATGCGCAGCGTGCCGTCGACCAGCATGATCACGAAATAGGGCCAGCCATGGCTGTGCCAGCCGGTGACGGCGCCGGGCTCGAAGTCCCAGCGCGTGATCCGGATCGCTTCGTCATCCTGCTGCACCGTGGCGACGGCAGGGATGGTGCAGGTGAAAGCCATGTCTCCTCCAATTCGACTGGCAGGCCTTGTCGTCCTCGCGCGCCGGCCGGCGCATGCGGTTCGACCGCCAGAAGTTGGCCCAGCGGCACGAAGGCGTCGAGATCGCGGGGCGGGGGCCGGCAATGCGCCGGGCGCCGTCGGTCTTGCTCGGCGATCTTCCTTGCGCGCGGGCGGCTTTCGGCGGCAGATAGCCGCCGATCACCCTTTCGACAGGATTTCGAGGTTTGATATATCAATGAGGCGAGCAGCGTCAAACCTCGGTTTCCGGCGGGCTGGAGCGTCGATGTGAACCGGTCCGGCGTCGTTGCGGCGGATGGCGGGGAGGCGGCGGAGCGCTCGGCTCCGGAGAGCCTCGCCGATCTCGCCTATCGCCGTCTCGAAGAGGCGATCGTGACGCTGTCGCTGCGCCCCGGCGCGATCCTGAACGAGGCGCAGATGATCGCTCTCGTCGATCTCGGGCGCACGCCGGTGCGCGAGGCGCTGATCCGGCTGGCGCAGCAGGGGCTGGTCGAGATCCTGCCGCGCAAGGGCATCGCGATCACCGATATCGACGCGATCGACGTGATGGCTGCTCTCGATGCGCGCGAGGTGCTCGAGCGCCTGATCGCCGCAGAGGCGGCGCGGCGCGCCGGGCCGGGCGAGCGCATCGCGATCCTGAGCAAGGCCAAGGCGATGCGGCGGGCGGCGGAAGGCGGCGACGTCAACGCCTATATGCGGCTCGACAAGGAGTTCGATGCGCTGATCGCCGCGGCGGCGCGCAGCCCCTATGCGGTGCGGGCGGCCGAGCCGCTGCAGGCGCTGCTCCGCCGGGCCTGGTATTTCTTCGAGAGGCAGGACGATCTCGTGCCGGCGGCGGGTCACCATGTCGCTCTGGCGCAGGTGCTGGCATCCGGCCGGCCCGAGGCGGCGCTGGAGGCCTGTGACGCGCTGATGCGCCATCTGCGTGCCGGCCTACTGGCGACGCTCGGGCGCGAGTGAGTTACGCCGCACAGGCGAGCGAAGCCGGGTTGATATATCTGACCTTGCCTCCGCTGCCTCGCACTTTGCCGGGAGCGATCTGGCCATGGCGCGGCAAAGTCCGTAAATGAGCGGCATGAACGCTTCTTCGCCAGATACGGGCCGATGATCAAAACTCTTGAGGCGGCGCTTTCTGCCGCCGTGCCCGAAGCGGCGGCCTTTCGCGATGCGATGGCCGAGGTCGCGAGCGCTGCCCATCTCGTCACCACCACCGGCCCGTCCGGACGGGCCGGGATGACGGCGACCGCCATTGCCTCGGTATCCGATGCGCCGCCGACCCTGCTCGCCTGCATCGAGGCCGGCAGCCGCACGCTCGCCGCGATCGAGGCGAGCGGCTTCTTCTGCGTCAACACGCTGTCGGCGCTGGATTACGAGCTTGCGGGGGTCTTCTCCGGCCGCGCCGGCATTTCGGGCGAGGCCCGTTTTGACCGGGGCGAATGGACGACGCTGGCGACCGGTGCCCCGGTGCTGAAGAGCGCGCTCGTTTCCTTCGACTGCCGGCTGGTCGCGGCCCACCCGGTCGCGACGCACAAGATCCTGATCGGCGAGGTCGTGGCGCTCGGCGGCGGCGGTGCCGGTGAGGGGCTGGTCTATCGCAGGCGCCGCTTCGGCGGCTTCTGAAGGTCTGCCGCTGATTCCCTGAGCCCTCATCCCGAGGAGCCATTCCGAAGGGAATGGCGTCTCGAAGGATGCTTCAGGAGGCGCCGGAGACATCTGGAACATCCTTCGAGACGGCCCTACGGACCTCCTCGGGGTGAGGACCCGGTTTTGGTGTCGGGCGTCCTCGGTTTCAGCCCTTCGCCTTCTCCGCCTCGATCTCGGCGATGACGCTCGCCGCCTCCTTGAATGCGTGGTTGGCGGCGGGGACGCCGGCATAGACGGCGGCCTGGATCAGCAGCTCCTTGATGTCCTCCTGGCTCAGCCCGTTGTTGAAGGCGGCGCGGACATGCAGGCGGAACTCGCCCCAGGCGCCGAGTGCGACCGTGATCGAGAGCACGATCAGCGAGCGCTCGCGGCGGGAGAGGCCGGGGCGGTTCCAGATGTCGTTCCAGGCGGTGCGGGTGATGAACTCCTGGAAATCCCGGTTGAAATCGGTGATTCCGGCGGTGGCGCGGTCGACATGGGCGTCGCCGAGCACGGCGCGGCGGGTCTTCAGGCCGTTCTCGTAGCGGGTCTTGTCGTCCATGGTTCAGCCTTTCAGGAAGTCGGTCACCGCCCGGCCGAAGGCTTCGGGCTGCTCGAGATTGGAGAGATGGGCGGCGGCGAGCTCGATGCGCTGCGCACCGGGGATAGCATCGGCGATTTTGTGGCCGGCCGCGGGCGGCGTCGCCGGGTCGCGCTGACCGATGACCACCAGGACGGGATTGCGGACGGCGCGGATCGTCTCGCGCTGGTCCATGTCGCGGATCGCGCCGCAGCAATTGGCGTAGCCGAGCGGCGGGGTGGTCGCGAGCATTTCGCTGACCTTGGCGACGGTCTCCTTGGCGGTTTCGCGGAACTCCGGCGTGAACCAGCGCTCCAGCGTCGGCTGCACCAGCACGCTCATGCCCTGCGTGCGGACGGTGCGGATGCGGCCGTCCCAGAGTTCGGGCGGGCCCATATGGGCGGCGGTGTTGGCGAGCACGACGCGCCCGAGCCGGTCGCCATGATGCGTCGCCAGCCACTGGCCGACCATGCCGCCCTTGGAGAGGCCGCACCAATGCGCCTTGTCGATGCCGAGCGTATCGAGGATGGCGAGCGCGTCATCGGCGAGCATGGCGATGGAATAGGGCTTGTCCGGCGCCGTAGAGAGGCCGTGCCCGCGGCTGTCATAGCGCACGACGCGGAAATGCTTGCTCCATTCCGGGATTTGCGGATCCCACATCGAAAGATTGGTGCCGAGCGAATTGGAGAGCAGCAGTACGGGCGCGCGCTCGTCGCCATCGATCCTGATATGGAAGTCCTCGCCCCTGACCTTCAGCATCGGCATCGGCGTTCCTCTCCTAGGGAGTTGCGGTGCTGATCGCACCATCTTTGGCAATCGAAAGCCGCTTGCCGGCGAGACCGGCCTGGATCGCGGCGGGAAGCTTCAGGGCAAGGGGCGTTGGCCAGCCCATCTCGCGGGCGACGACGAGGCCGAGCAGCAGGATCGCATCCGGCTCGGCGATCAGGATCGCGGCCGGCGCCTTGCCGGCATGGACGAGCTCGAGCAGCACGGCCGAGGCGGAGGAGGAGCCGATCGTACCGGGCAGGGCCAGCACCATGCCGGCGACGCTCTGGCCGCGCTGAGGATGGCGGGCGTCGATGATCTCGCCGCTGCGCGGATCGACGCCGCCCCAGAAGCTTATCGGGGCAGTCAGGGCGAGGCAGGGGGCGGTGACCGCCTCGCCGGGCAGGAGGATCTCTGCGCTCACGCCCATGTTCGTCAGGCCCATGTTCTCGGCTCCCTGACCAGCCGGCCGGCGACGGCGCTCTCGACGCATTCGGCGAGCGAGCCATAGGTCACGGCATAGCCGGTATTGCCGGGCGCATAATGAGCGAACTTGCCGGAATTGGTCATCAGCACCCCGCCCTTCAGCTCCGGCAGGATCGGCGTCACCACCACGCAGGTGTCGACGACGAAGACGACCCCCGCCTGTTCGAGGGCGCTGCGCCGGCCCTGTTCCTCCAGCGGCTTCAGGACATGGCGGCCGGTATTGGCATAGAGCGGCCGTGCCAGCTTGCGCCCGGCGAGGCGCCGTTCGAGCGCGTCGATCTCGGCGAGCGAGAGATGCGGCGAACCGATCGCGACGGCGTCGACCTGGTCGCTCGTGCCGGATGTCGAAAGCCGCGCCAGCTCGGCCGCGATGCGCTCCGGGGTGACGCGCAGCGTACGGGCCGGGGCGAGCTTCCCGAGCGCGGTCGCAAGGTCAGGCGCTTCCGGCGTCATGCCGGCGACATGGAAGAGGCCGACGCCCCCGGCCGAGGCCGCCGCCGCGCCGAGGGCCTTCAGCCTGTCCTCGTCGGGAAGTCCCTGCAGCCCATCGATCACCGCGATCTCGCTGCCGGCCTCGCGGCCGAGCAGGGCGCCGAGCACGGGATAGAACACCTCCGCGCCGCGCAGCGCCTGCGACAGGCCGGCGACATCGATGACCAGCGTCGCGCGCCGGTTTTCCTCTCGGTGCAGGCCGTAATCGGGCGCGCGTCCGGCAATGGCGCAGGCGATGTCGAGGAAATCGCCATAGCGGTTGGTGCGGGCACCGAGCACCGAATTGCAAAAGACGACGGCATTGGATTCGCCCCAGGCGACATCCGTGCCCTGTCTCGGCCGGTGACCGGCCTGATAGGGCGCGCAGGTCCAGCTCGGCTCGCAGCCCATCGCCTCATAGGCGCGCATCATCCGCGCCGCCATGGCGTGCTGGTCCGCCGGCAGGCGGGTCGCGACGCAGCCATGCGGGGTCAGCGCGCCGACATTGAGGGTGGCGCGCACCGCGACGCGGGCCCCGCCCGCGACCAGCTTTTCGGCGAAGAGCGTGCCGGAATCGCCGTGGTAGAGCGCGCCATCGATATGGGCCGAGGCGACCGGGATCAGCCTGGGCGCGCCCATCAGCCGGGCCGCCTCGGCGACGATGCGCATCGCCATCGCAGCGCCGTCGCCTTTGGCGCTGGCGGCGATTTCGCGCTCCTGCGGCGAGAGCTCAGCCATTGCCGCTCATATATTCCCGCTCCTCCTCATAGAGCACCAGGACACGGTCGATGATGGCGTCGGTGGCGCCGCGATAGGTCGTGGGATCGAATAGGTCGTCCAGCGCTTCGGGCGAGAGCCTGCCGGCGAGCGCCGGGTGATCGGCGAGGACGTCCTTGAGATGGCGGCCGCTGGCGATGCAGTCGCGGCTGGCCTCCTCGAGAAGATGATGGGCTTCGCCGCGGCCGATGCTCTGCGCGAGCGCGAGCGAGACGCGTTCGGCCATGACGAGCCCGTTGGTGAGATCGAGATTGTACTGCATCTGCTCGGGGAAGACCTGGAGCCCCTCGATCAGCGTGACGGCCTGGTTCAGGGCCGCGCCGGCGATCAGGAAGAGCTCGCGCAATGTCAGCCATTCCGCATGCCAGCCGCCCATGGCGCGCTCATGCTCCTGCGGCATCGCGGCGAGCATGGTCGAGACCAGGCCGGGCGCGCGCTTGGCGGCGGCGAGGATCAGCGTGCACAGCACCGGGTTGCGCTTGTGCGGCATCGCCGAGGAGCCGCCCTTGCCGGGCGCTTCCGGCTCGGCGAGCTCGCCGATCTCGGTCTGCGCCATCAGGGCGATATCCCCGGCCATCTTGCCGAGATGGCCGAGAAGCAGGCCGAGTTCGGTCGCGATCCGGGCGGGACGCCGGCGCTCGCTGTGCCAGGGCACGCGGACGGCGCCGATCGAGGGCATGATGCGGGCGAAGGCTTCCGAGACCGCGTCGGCCTTGTCGCCGAGCGCGGCGAGGCTGCCGGCGGCGCCGCCGAGCTGATGCGCCGACTGGCCCCAGATCATGAAGTCGTCGTGGAAGGCGACGACCGGACCCAGCCAGTTGGCGGCCTTGAGCCCGAAGGCGATCGGCACTGCATGCTGCAGGAAGGTGCGGCCGATCATCGGCGTGCGGCGATGCTCGCGGACGAGCCCGGCGAGCGCGTGGGCGAGACGGGCCGAGCGCTCCAGCAGCAGTTCCCAGGCCGCGCGATATTGCTGGGCCTGGCCGGAATCGATCACGTCCTGGCTGGTGGCGCCGAAATGCACCCATTTCGCCGCTTCCGGATCGGTCGCGGCGACGCGGGCGGTCAGTGCCTTGACCAGCGGGATCGCAGGATTGCCGGCGAGCGTCGCGGCCCTGCCGATGGCGGGGATGTCGTAGAGCCCGGCCTCGCAGACTCTCGCTATCGCCTCGGCCGCGGCGGCGGGAATGACGCCGGTCTCGGCCTGCGCCTTGGCGAGCGCCGCCTCGAAGTCGAGCATGCCCTGCAGGCTCGCCTGGTCTTCGAACAGGGCCGCGAATTCGTGATCTGCGAAAAGCTCGCCATGAAGTCCGGCGAGCTCAGCCATGCCCGGATGGGCCTTCGTGCGGAGCAGTCGGTGCAACCCACATCCCAGCTTCGTCCTCTTGTGCGCGCCGGTGCTTTCCGGCCATGGATGAGAGCGTGCCGATTTTACACGGAACCATCACCGTCATCCTGGGCGCTCAAAGGGCGTCCCGGGATCCATCATAGGGTTCGGTGCCTCATGATGGATTCCGGATCTGCGCGGCTTTGCCGCTTGTCCGGGGCGACAGTCTGATTTCGCGTGAAATCCGCATGCTACAGGGGAACTTGGATAGACCCGAGGCGAGGGCGGCCGCAACCTGTCGGGCGTCGGTCGGGCCGTGAGGGATGGGAGTGACGCCATGGCGATGACCATGAACGGAGAGGCGCTGCTGCCGGCCGCCAAGGCGGTGGTCTGGGCCAAGCTCAACGACCCGGAAGTGCTGAAGGCCGCCATTCCCGGCTGCGAGCAGCTCACCAAGGACGACGACACGCATTTCTCGGCGGTGGTCAAGGTCAAGCTCGGCCCGGTCAAGGCGACCTTCAAGGGCAAGGTCGAATTGCAGGATCTCGACCCGCCGAACGGCTACCGCATCGCCGGCGAAGGCGAGGGCGGCATCGCCGGCTTCGCCAAGGGCGGCGCCAGGGTCACGCTCGAGGATGCCGAGGGCGGCCAGACGCTGCTGCGCTACGAGGTCGAGGCGCAGGTCGGCGGCAAGCTGATGCAGCTCGGCTCGCGCCTGATCGATTCGGTCTCGAAGAAGCTGGCCGACGAGTTCTTCGCCAATTTCGCCAAGGCGGTGAGCGAGGGCTGAGGGGACGTGCTCCCGACATTCCCCGTCATTCCGCTTCGCTCCAGCGGGAATGACGCGGGACGCGGTTCGAGTCGAATGGCGAGGACGCCTCAGGAAGCCTTGCGCAGGGCCGCCAGCGCCTCGCTGACCGTGGCCTCGGCGGCGCCGACCTGCTGGGCGATGTCGGCGGCGGCGGCATTGGCCCGGCCGAGCGCCTTCTCGGTGGTCTCCAGGCTGTCATTGACGCGATTGGCGCTGCCGATCGCCTCGTCGGAGCTGCTGGCGACATCGGCGGCATCGCGCGAGATGCCGGTGGTGACGTAGCTCTGCTGGGCGACCGCCTCCGAGATCGCCTCGGAATCGGCCTTGATCTCGCCGATCGTCATGCCGATCGAGGCGGCCCGCTCGCTGCAGGCCGCGGCACTGGCGGTGAGCTCTGCGATCTGGCTGGAGATGTCCTGCGTCGCGCTCGCGGTCTGGGTCGCGAGGGTCTTGACCTCGGCGGCGACCACCGCGAAGCCGCGCCCGGATTCGCCGGCGCGCGCGGCCTCGATCGTGGCGTTGAGCGCTAGCAGATTGGTCTGCGCGGCGATGTCGGCGATCATGCCGACGACGGTGCCGATATTGCCGGTGACCTCGCGCAGCCTGGCGATCGCCTCGTTCATCGCGCCGGCATCGGCGACGGCGCGATTGGCGATGTCGAGGCTCTGGCGGGCGCGCTGGCCGATCTCGGCGATGTTGAGCGCCATCTCCTCGGAAGCGGCGGCAGTCTGCATCGCCTTCTCGCGGACCAGCATCGAGGTCCGGGCGACCGAGCCGACCTGGTCCTTGATGAAGCTGCTCGCCTCGGCGGTCTCGCTGGCGGTCGCCATGAATTGTTCGACGGCGCCGCTGATCCTGGTGTCGAGCTGGCCGATGCGGGAGGTCAGCGTGGCGGCGACCTCGTCGAGCGTCACGCCGCGACGCCGCGCCTCCGCGGCCTCGAATTCGCGGTCCAGCGACATGGCCGTGTTGACGTCATAGGTCAGCACCCGCTCGATGATGAAGAGATCGCGCGGAATGTCGCGCCGCGAGAAGACGAGCCGCGTCCGGCTCTCCTCCAGGAAGATCCGGAACAGGGTGAAGGCGATCGAGGTGCGGGCGCGGGCCCCGACGCCGGCACGGCGCTCGAGCACGGTGAGCTGCTCGAGCGAATCGCAATAGCGCTGATCGAAATCGGCGTCGAAGAGCAGGCGGAAATGGTCGGCTTCGGCGGCGTAGAGTTCCGCCGCCATGGGCGCGACACCGTCTTGCAGGCGCGGATGGATCGCAAAGGCCCGCGCGAAGTCGTCCTCGACGACCTTGGCGATGACCCGCTCGACGATGGCGCGATAGCGGCGCAGCCGCTGCCGCTGCGCCTCGTCATAGCCGATCGCGCCCAGCCGACGCTGGACATGGTCGAGAAGCGTGGCCAATCGCACAACCCATGATGGCGACGATCTCAAGTCGTCGTTCAACGGGCGATACTGCACGGCGGAGGTTAAGAAAGCGCAAAAGGCGCGGCTTGTGCCGGATTGGCCCGGCGAAAGCTGCCCCTGTTCGCAAACGGCGTCAAAACGCCGCGAAAACGGCTTTCTCGATCGGTGGCCTCCCGCTTGACCGCGGAAAATCCCGAGTCCACATTCAATTTGAAGTTGTTCCAAGAAAAATCCGTTTCCGGGGCAAGCGCGCCGGGGACGTGCATGGTCCGGCGGTCGAGCTGTCTTCCGCCGGGCTGCTAAAACAGGCTTTCGGAGGGAGTGCCCCATGGCCAATGTGACCATGACGGTGAACGGCAAGACCGTCACCGCGAATGTCGATCCGCGCACCCTCCTGGTGCAGTTCCTACGCGAAAATCTCCGGCTCACCGGTACGCATGTCGGCTGCGACACCAGCCAGTGCGGCGCCTGCGTTGTGCATCTCGACGGCAAGGCCGTGAAGTCCTGCACCACGCTTGCGCTCGCCTGCGAGGGGGCCTCGGTCACGACCATCGAAGGGCTGGCCAATGGCGGCGCGCTGCATCCGATGCAGGAGGCCTTCCGCGAGCATCACGGCCTGCAATGCGGCTTCTGCACGCCCGGCATGATCATGTCGGCGGTCGACATGGTGAACCGCCGTGGCCACGCACTCGACGAGAAGACGATCCGCGAGGATCTCGACGGCAATATCTGCCGCTGCACCGGCTATCACAACATCGTCAAGGCGGTCGCCGCCGGCGCCGAGGCGATGGGCAAGGGCGCGGCCCCGGCCCGCCAGGCCGCCGAATAGCGCTTTCCGGAAGGCCGCCTCCGGCAGGACCGGCGCGGCCTTCTTCCGATGCGATCCCGAAACATGCTGAGCGCGCCCGCCAAGAGGCGCCATGCCAGGAGGAATCCATGTCCGCCACCGGAATCGGCGCTCCCGTCCGCCGCAAGGAAGACCATCGCTTCATCACCGGCCAGGGCCGCTATACCGACGACATCAACCGGCCGGGCCAGGCGCATGCCTATTTCCTGCGCTCGCCGCACGCGCATGCGACGCTGAAGAAGATCGACACCAAGGCCGCGGCGGCGATGCCGGGCGTGCTCGGCATCTTCACTGGCGACGACCTCGCCGCCGACAAGATCGGCGGGCTGATCTGCGGCTGGATGATCCACAACAAGGACGGCTCGCCGATGAAGGCCGGGCCGCATCCGGCCCTGGCGCAGGGCAAGGTCCGCTATGTCGGCGACCATGTCGCGGTTGTCGTCGCCGAGACACTGGCGCAGGCGCGCGATGCGGCCGAGGCGATCGACGTCGATTACGGCGTGCTGCCGGCGGTGGTCGACACCGCGACGGCCGCGCAGACGAAAACACAAGTTCATGCCGAGGCGCCGGGCAATACGGTGTTCAACTGGCATCTCGGCAACAAGGATGAGACCGAGAAGGCCTTCAAGGCCGCCAAGCATGTGACGAAGCTCGATCTCGTCAACAACCGGCTGGTGCCGAACGCGATGGAGCCGCGCGCCGCGGTCGGCGATTACGACCAGGGCGAGGGAGCGTTCACGCTCTATACGACGAGCCAGAACCCGCACGTGGCGCGGCTCGTGCTCTCGGCCTTCATCGGCATCGCGCCGGAGAACAAGCTCAGGGTGATCGCGCCGGATGTCGGCGGCGGCTTCGGCTCGAAGATCTTCATCTATGCCGAGGAGACGGTTTGCGTCTGGGCGGCGAAGAAGGTCGGCCGCCCCGTGAAATGGACCTCGGACCGCACCGAGGCCTTCCTTTCCGACGCGCATGGCCGCGATCACGTCACCCATGCCGAGCTCGCCACCGACGCCGAGGGCAAGATCCTGGCGATGAGGGTGCACACCACCGCCAATCTCGGCGCCTATCTTTCGACCTTCTCCTCCTCGGTGCCGACCTATCTCTACGCGCCGCTGCTCTCGGGCCAGTACGACATCCCGGCGATCTATTGCGAGGTCGACGCCGTCTATACCAACACCGCCCCGGTCGACGCCTATCGTGGCGCCGGGCGGCCGGAGGCGACCTTCGTGGTCGAGCGCCTGATCGAGGTCACGGCGCGCCAGCTCGGCAAGGACCCGGCCAAGTTCCGGATGCAGAACTACATCAAGAAGTTCCCGCATCAGACGCCGGTGATCATGATGTACGACACCGGCAATTACGGCGCCTCGATGAAGAAGGCGCTGGAGCTGATCGACTATAAGGGCTTCGCCAAGCGCAAGCGCGATTCCGGCCGCAACGGCAAGCTGCGCGGCCTCGGCTTCTCCTCCTATATCGAGGCCTGCGGCATCGCGCCTTCGGCGGCGGTCGGCTCGCTCGGCGCCGGCGTCGGCCTGTGGGAATCGGCGGAGGTCCGGGTCAACCCGATCGGCACCGTCGAGGTGCTGACCGGCTCGCACAGCCATGGCCAGGGCCACGAGACGACCTTCGCCCAGCTCGTCTCCGACCGGCTCGGCGTGCCGCTCGAAAACGTCTCGATCGTCCATGGCGACACCGACAAGGTGCAGATGGGGATGGGCACCTATGGCTCGCGTTCCGGCGCCGTCGGCATGTCGGCGATCGCCAAGGCGCTCGACAAGGTCATCGCCAAGGGCAAGAAGGTCGCTGCCTATGTGCTGGAGGCCGACGAGGCCGATATCGACTTCAAGGACGGCAATTTCCTGGTCAAGGGCACAGACCGGAAGCTCGATTTCGGCTCCTGCGCCCTGCAGGCCTATGTCGCTCACAAATTCAACGGCCAGGATCTCGAGCCGGGGCTGAAGGAAGGGGCGTTCTACGACCCGACCAATTTCACCTTCCCGGCCGGCGTCCATATCTGCGAACTCGAGATCGATCCCGACACCGGTGTCACCCGGATCGAGCGCTGGGCCGCGGTCGACGATTTCGGCAATGTCATCAACCCGATGATCGTCGAAGGCCAGGTCCATGGCGGCATCGCCCAGGGCGTCGGCCAGGCGCTGCTCGAAGGCGCCCGCTACAATGCCGACGGCCAGCTCGTGACCGCGAGCTTCATGGACTACTGCATGCCGCGGGCCGACGATCTTCCGTCCTTCCAGGTCGGCATGACGGTGACGCCATGCCCGTCCAACCCGCTCGGGATCAAGGGCTGCGGCGAAGCGGGCGCGATCGCCTCGCCGCCCGCCGTGATCAACGCCATCACCGACGCGCTCGGCCATGAGGACATCGCCATGCCGGCGACGCCGCAGGCGGTCTGGCGCGCGGCGCAGAAGACGCTCAGCCGTATGGCTGCGGAATAGACAAAGCGCGTCATGGCCGGGCCTGACCCGGCCATCTCTCCCGGGAGAGGCGCCGCGAGCGCTCCCTGGAAGAGATGCTCGGGACAGGCCCGAGCATGACGCTCACGGAACCCGAGCGGAGAACGACCATGTACGCTTTCACCTATCACCGCCCGACCAGCGCAAGGCAGGCCGCCGGCCTGCTCGCCAAGAAGGAAGATGCCAAGCTGCTCGCCGGCGGGCACACTTTGCTGCCGACGATGAAGCAGCGTCTGGCCTCGCCGGCTGCGCTGGTCGATCTCTCCTCCTGCGCCGATCTCAAGGGCATCGCCCGCAAGGGCCGCAATCTCGTGATCGGCGCGATGACCACCCATGCCGAAGTTGCGGCCTCGCCGGACGTCCAAGAGGCGATCCCGGCGCTGGCCTATCTCGCCAGCCATATCGGCGATCCGCATGTGCGCCATCGCGGCACGATCGGCGGCTCGGTCGCCAATAACGACCCTGCCGCCGATTATCCGGCGGCGCTGCTGGCGCTCGGCGCCACGATCGTCACCAATCAGCGTAAGCTGACGGCAGCCGAGTTCTTCACCGGGCTTTACGAGACGGCGCTGGAGGAGGGCGAGATCATCACCAAGGTCTCGTTCCCGCTGGCCTCTAAGGCCGGCTACGCCAAGTTCCGCAACCCGGCCTCGCGCTATGCGCTGGTCGGCGTCTTCGTCGCCAAGCGCGGCAGCGAGATCGCGGTCGCGGTGACCGGGGCGGGCGAGGGCGGCGTCTTCCGCTGGCCGGAGGCGGAGGCCGCGCTGAAGGCGCGTTTCGCGCCGAAGTCGCTGGACGTGCTGAAGCACTCCGCCAAGGGCATCAATGCCGACATGCATGCCGATGCCGAGTACCGTGCCCATCTGATCGGCGTGATGGCGAAGCAGGCGGTGGCGCAGGCGACCGGGAAGGCGTGAGCGGCCAGCCGCTCCCTTCTCCCCTTGCGGGAGAAGGTGGCCCGAAGGGCCGGATGAGGGGTCGATCAGGTCTTGAAGGCTCTGGGGAATGCTGCGCGGCACCTGTGGCCAGCGTCGCGCGACCCCTCACCCCAACCCTCTCCCGCAGGGGGAGAGGGGGCAGGTCGTGGATCGCCTTTCGGGCAGCTTCCCTTCAATAAAAGAACCGCTCCTCGACGATCTTGCCTTCCTTGACGGTGTAGAGCCCGACCTCGTGCATCTTGCGGCGCTCGCCGCTCTCCTTGACGGTGACGTCGACATAGAAGGTCACGGCGAACTGCTCGCCGTTGAGATAGGGCCCTTCGGTGGTGAACTCGTGCAGTTCGTGATTGGCGACCCACCATTCGCCCTTCTGCCGTACCGCCTCCTTGCCGCGGCAGACCTCCATCGGGCCGGGCATGTTCTCGTAGCTGACGATCTCGTCGGCATTGTAGGCGCTCGCGGCCTCGTCGTGCCGGCCATCCTTGAGCAGGGCGACGAAGTCGGTGGCGAGCTCGGCTGTGCTGGTCATGGTCTTATCCTCCGCCCGCGATCCTGCCGAGCTTCGGGTCAGAAGCTGTCAGCAGGATGACCTTGCGTGAGGGGCTAATGCAGATCGCGCGTGTAGACGAATTTCGGCATGCTCCAGTTGAAGCGCAGCGCCATGATCCGCAGCACCAGCCCGACGGCCATGGCGAGGATGGTGACGAGGTCGTGCGGCAGCTCCACCCTGAGGCCGCCGAGATAGATCAGCCCGGTGACGACCGAGACCGTCGCATAGAGTTCGCTGCGGAAGAGCAGGGGGATGTCGGCGCAGAGCATGTCGCGCAGCACGCCGCCGACGCAACCTGTGATCAGCCCGGCCGTGATCACGATGATGAAGGGCTGTTGCATCTCCAGCGCGACATTGCAGCCGATCACGGTGAAGAGCACGAGCCCGACCGCGTCGAGCAGCAGGAAGATCTTGCGCAGCCGGTACATGAAGCGGGCGATGAAGATGGTGAACAGGGCCGCCGCCGCGGTGATCAGCAGGTAGTGCGGATGCTTGACCCAGCTCAGCGGGTAATGCCCGAGCAGCATGTCGCGGACCGAGCCGCCGCCGAGCGCCGTGATGCTGCCGAGCATGCAGACGCCGACCCAGTCCATGCTGCGGCGGCCGGCCGCCAATGCAGCCGACATGGCTTCGACGATGATCGCGACGATGTACATTGCGCCGAGCACGCCGGAATCTCCGCTCGCTATCAACCGGACCTGTTAGGGACTAAGGAAAGCCACAGGTCAAACCGGTCTTGCGGGGCTGGCGACGCTTCGACATCTTCCAGGACCGGGACCTCATGACGCCTGCCATGCCGACCTCGATCGACGAAACCCTCGCGCTGCTGCAATCCCAGGGCTATGTCGCCGACCGCGCGCTCGCGACGGTGCTGTTCCTGGCGCTCAGGATGAAGCGCCCGCTGCTGCTCGAAGGCGAGGCCGGCACCGGCAAGACCGAGATCGCCAAGGTTCTGGCTGCCGGACTCGGGCGCCGGCTGATCCGGCTGCAATGCTATGAGGGGCTCGATCTCGCCTCGGCCGTCTACGAGTGGAACTATGCCGGGCAGATGATGGCGATCCGCCTCGCCGAGGCCGGTGGTATCGCGGGCGATCGCGAGCGGCTGGAAAGCGACCTGTTCTCCGAGCGTTATCTCGTCAAGCGCCCGCTGCTCCAGGCGCTGGAGCCGCAGCAGGGCGGGGCGCCGATCCTGCTGATCGACGAGCTCGATCGCACCGACGAGGCCTTCGAAGCCTTCCTTCTGGAAGTGCTGGCCGATGCGCAGGTGACGATCCCCGAGCTCGGTACGGTTAAGGCCGCCGAGCCGCCGATCGTGATCCTGACTTCGAACCGCACGCGCGAGATCCATGACGCGCTGAAGCGGCGCTGCCTCTACCATTGGGTCGGCTATCCAGACGCGGCCCGCGAACTCGCCATCCTGAAGGCCAAGGCTCCGGCGGCGCCGGCCAAGCTGGCGAAGCAGGTGGTTTCCTTCGTGCAGGCGATCCGCAAGGAGGAATTGTTCAAGGCGCCGGGTGTCGCCGAGACGCTGGACTGGGCGAGCGCCCTCGTCGAGCTCGACGCGGTGGCGCTCGATCCGGCGATCGTCTCCGACACGCTCGGCGCGCTGCTGAAATACCAGGACGACATCCAGGCGATGCAGGGCTCGAAGGTCGGCGAATTGCTCGACCAGGCCAAGCAGGCGGCACGGGGGTAGTGCATCGTCATGGTCGGCCTCGTGCCGACCATCCACGTCTTTCCCTTCATTCACGACGCAAGGCGTGGATGCTCGGGACAAGCCCGAGCATGACGGAGTGAGCGATGAACGACGACATCAAGGCGATCGAGGCGGCGACGCAGGCCTATCTCGACGGGCTCTATGAGGGCGATGTCGAAAAGCTCGCTTCGGTCTTCCACCCGACCAGCGCGCTGACCCAGTCGCTCGACGGCGAACTCAAGGTCGTGCCGCGCGACAGCTGGTTCGAGGCGGTGCGGGGCCGCAAATCACCGAAGGCGGCCGGGCTCGAGCGCGGCGACCATGTGCTGGCGATCGACCTCGTCGGGCCGTCCATGGCGCTGGTCAAGGTCAAGTGCCAGATGCCGCCGCGCTATTTCACCGACCTGCTCTCCTTCCTCAAGGTCGACGGCAAATGGGTCGTGGCGCAGAAGGTGTTCATGACCGAGACCGCCGCTTGAGCTGTCCGCCTGTCATAAAGAGCGCGGGGAACCCCTCTCCCGGATGGGAGAGGGGCAGGGGTGAGGGACCGCCGCCGAGTGTTGGGGCGAGGCGGCTGCCGCAGCTCCTTCTGCGGAAACGGCAGGCCCTCATCCGGCGCTCCGCACCACCCTCTCCCATCCGGGAGAAGGAAGGTCGCGTCGCGCGCTTCAGCATCGGTGTGCCATGACCGGAAAGCTGCCCGAGAATATCGCCTATTTCGCCCGCGCCCTGCGGATCGCCGGTCTGCGCGTCGGGCCGGGCGCGGTGGTCGAGGCGGTCGAGGCGCTGGCGGATGGCGCGCTCGGTGGGCGCGAGGACGTCTACTGGGCGCTGCATGCGATCTTCGTGAAGAAGCACGAGGATTCAGCGGTCTATGACCAGGCCTTCAGGCTGTTCTGGCGCCGGCGCGGGCTGATCGAGAAATTGATGGCGCAGATGTCGCCGGTAACGCCCCGGGTCGATGCGCCGCCGCAGAAGCCCGAGGCTGGAGCCTTGCGCGTCGCCGAGGCCTTCGCGCCGCCTCCGGCGGAGGAGGAGCCACCGCCGGTCGAGCTGACGGAATTGTCGGCGCGGCTGACGGTTTCGGAACGCGAGACCCTGAAATCGCGCGACTTCGCCCAGATGAGCGCCGCCGAGATCGCAAAAGCGCGCCAGCTCATCGCGGAATTGCGCCTGCCCGATGATGCCGTGCCGACGCGGCGCTTCCAGGCGGCGCGTGCCGGGGCGCGGATCGATCCGCGCCGTACTTTCCGCCGCTCGCTGAGGGGCGGCGGCGCTTCGATCGATCTCGCCTTTCGCGAACGGGCGCAGGTGCATCCGCCCTTGGTGGCGCTGGTCGACATCTCCGGCTCGATGGCCGAATACTCGCGGATCTTCCTGCATTTCCTGCACGCCATCACCGAGCAGCGCCGACGCGTGCATTCCTTTGTCTTCGGCACGCGCCTGACCAATGTCACCCGCAGCCTGCGCGCCCGCGATCCCGACGAGGCGCTGGCGCTGGCCGGCAGGGCAGCGCCGGACTGGGAGGGTGGCACCCGCATCGCCTCGGCCTTGCATGCCTTCAACCGGACCTGGTCCCGCCGGGTGCTGTCCGGCGGCGCCGTCGTCCTGCTCTTCACCGACGGGCTGGAGCGTCATCTCGATGACGAGCTCGGCTTCGAGATGGACCGGCTGCAGCGCTCCTGCCGCCAGCTGGTGTGGCTCAACCCGCTCCTGCGCTATGATGCCTTCGAGGCGCGGGCGAGCGGCATCAGGGCGATGCTGCCCCATGTCGATTCGTTCCGGCCGATCCACAATCTCGCGGCGATGGCCGATCTTTGCGCCGCGCTTTCGCCCGATGCACGGCAGGCAGGCGATCCGCGCCAGTGGTTGAAGAAGGCGGGTTGAGGCATGATGTCTTCCAGACCAGCCCTCATCCTGAGGAGCGATCGCAGATCGCGTCTCGAAGGATGTTCCAGAGTATACTGGAGCCATCCTTTGCAACGCCGTTGCGCGGCTGCTCTGCGCGACGGCTGAGAGGGAGGCGACAGTCATGATCAGCACCGACACCGACATCCTCGCCACCGCCGAGGCCTGGGCAAAGGCCGGGCGCGGCGTCGCGCTCGCCACCGTGATCGAGACCTGGGGCTCGGCCCCGCGTCCGGTCGGTTCGCATCTCGTCATCGACGGGGAAGGGAACTTCCTCGGCTCGGTCTCGGGCGGCTGCGTCGAGGGCGCCGTCGTCGAGGAGGCCGGCGAGGTGATCGCGCAGGGCAGGGCGCGTACGCTCGAATTCGGTGTCGCCGACGAGGCCGCCTGGAAGGTCGGGCTTTCCTGCGGCGGTCGGATCAGAGTCTATGTAGAGCCGGTCCGCGGCAAGGAAACGAACTGATGGCCTCCTGGGAAACCCTCGTCGCCTTCGCGACGCTGACCTTGCTGGTGGCTTACTTCCCCGGTCCGGCGCTGCTCTACACGGCGGCGCAGACCATCGCCCATGGCCGCAAGGCCGGGCTGATGGCGATGCTCGGCATCCATCTCGGCTGCTATGTCCATGTCTTCGCCGCGGCCTTCGGCCTGTCGGCGGTGTTCAAGCATGTGCCCGAGCTCTATTTCGCGGTGAAGATCGCCGGCGCGCTCTATCTGGTCTGGCTCGGCATCGGCATGATCCGTTCCAAGCTCGGCTCGTCCGAGGAGCGCCCGGTCGCGCCGCCGAAGACGGTGAAGCGGGCGCTGGTCGATTCCTTCATCGTCGAGATACTGAACCCCAAGGTCGCGCTGTTCTTCATCGCGCTCCTGCCGCAGTTCGTCGATCCCTCGGCTTCGCTGCCGGTCTGGGCGCAGTTCCTGATCCTCGGCACGATCGTCAACTTCTCCTTCTCCTCGGCCGATCTCGTCACCGTGTTCGGCGCTACCCTGGTGATGAAGACGATGAAGGCGAGCCGCGCCGGTTTCGGCATCGGGCGCTGGCTCGGCGGCGGCATGATGATCGGGCTCGGGGTCAAGCTCGCGGTGGACAAGGGCTAGGCCATGGAACTGTCGCTGCTTTCGGCGCTCAATGCCGAGCGTGCGGCGCGCCGCGCCGCGGTGCTGGTCACCGATATCGGTACGGCTGCGCAAAGAGTGGTCAAGGCGGCGGAGCTGCAGCAGGACCCGCTCGCCGAGCTGATCGACAGGCAGTTGCGCACCGGCAAGAGCGGTTCGGTCGAGGTCGACGGCAAGGCCTATTTCCTGACGGTGCAGGCGCCGCCGCCGCGCCTGATCGTCACCGGCGCGGTGCATATCTCGCAGGCCATGGCGCCGATGGCGAAGCTGCTCGATCTCGACGTCACCGTCATCGATCCGCGTACCGCTTTTGCGACACCGGAGCGCTTTCCCGAGGTGACGCTGCTGCCGGAGTGGCCGGACGAGGTGCTGAAGCGCCAGCCGCTCGACGCCTACACGGCGTTCGTCGCGCTGACGCATGACCCGAAGATCGACGATCCCGGGCTCGTCGCGGCGCTGAACTCGGACTGCTTCTATATCGGCGCGCTCGGCAGCCGGAAGACGCATGGCCGGCGCCTGGAGCGTCTGGCGGCGGCTGGTTTCGACGAGGCGCAGACCGCGCGCATCCACGCCCCGATCGGGCTCGACATCGGCGCGGTCTCGCCGGCCGAGATCGCGCTCGCGATCCTCGGCGAGATCGTCTCCACTCTGCGCGGCCCGCGCCGCAAGCCTGCAACAGAGCCTGCATGAGTGCCCGTATGAGTGTCTGCCCATGAAGTTCGGTCCCATTCCGATCGCCGAAGCGGCGGGCAGCGTCGCGGCCCACACCGTGCGTGCCGGCGACGCCATCGTCCGCAAGGGCGCGACGATCAGCGCGCAGGATGCCGAGCGGCTGGCGGCGGGCGGGCTGACCGAGATCGTCGCCGTCCAGCTCGAGCCCGGCGATATCGACGAGAACACCGCAGCCGAACAGCTGGCGCGGGCGCTGGCCGGGCAGGCGGTGGTGACCGAGGCGCCGTTCACCGGGCGGGTCAACCTGTTCGCGGCGGCGGCCGGCGTGCTGACCATCGACACCGCGCTGATCGACATGCTGAACGGCATCGACGAGGCGATCACGGTCGCGACCTTGCCGGCGCTGAAGGCGGTGGTCGCCGGCGAGATGGTCGGCACGGTGAAGATCATCCCCTATGCCGTGCAGGAACGCCAGATCGCCGAGGCGCTCACGCGGCTCGGCAGCGCCCGGCCGATCGCGATCACCGAATACAAGCTGAAATCCGTGGCCGTGGTCTCGACCCTGCTGCCCGGCCTCAAGCCCTCGGTCGTCGACAAGACCTTGCGGGTGATGGCCGAACGCCTGGCGCCGGCGGGCGGCGAGATCGTGCTGGAGCGGCGTGTACCGCATGAGGGCGCGGCGCTCGCTACGGCGATCCGCGAGGCCGCCGACGGGCCGGCCGAGCTCGTCGTGGTCTTCGGCGCTTCGGCGATCACCGACCGGCGCGATGTGGTGCCGCAGGCGCTGGCCCTGGCCGGCGGGCGTATCGAGCATCTCGGCATGCCGGTCGATCCCGGCAACCTCATGCTGATCGGCGCGCTCGACGGCAAGCCGGTGATCGGCGCGCCGGGTTGCGCCCGCTCGCCGAAGGAGAACGGCTTCGACTGGGTGCTGCAGCGCTGCCTCGCCGGCCTGCCGGTGCGCCGTGCCGAGATCCAGGGCATGGGGGTCGGCGGGCTGCTGATGGAGATCATCTCGCGGCCGCAGCCGCGCGCGCCGGGCCATGCCGCGGTCGCGCCCGTCGCCGGGCTGGTGCTCGCCGCCGGTCGCTCGACCCGTATGGGGGCAGACAACAAGCTGCTCCAGCAGGTGCGCGGCGAGGCGTTGGTGCGCCATGCCGTCAAGGCACAGATTGCCTCGCGGGCTGCGCCGGTCTTCGTCGTGGTCGGCCATCAGGAGGCTGAAATCCGGGCGGCACTGGAAGGGCTCGAGGTCCGCTTCGTCCGCAATCCCGGCTTCGCCGACGGCCTCTCCAGCTCGCTCAAGGCGGGGCTCGCGGCGCTGCCATCCGATGCGCAGGGCGTCGTGGTCTCGCTCGGCGACATGCCCAACGTCACGCCCGGCGTGATCGACCGGCTGGCCCAGGCATTCGCCGACAGGCCGGACGCGGTCGCGGTGGTGCCGACGCTGCTCGGGCATCGCGGCAATCCGGTGCTGCTGTCGCGGGGGCTCTTCGCCGCGGTTGCCCGGCTGTCGGGCGACGAGGGCGCCCGGCGCCTGCTGGAGGAGGCCGGAGACGCCGTCGAGGAGGTCCCGCTCGACGACCCCGCCATCGCGATCGATGTCGATACGCCCGAGGCGCTGAAGGCCCTGACCGGTGCGCCTCTGCGCTCCTAGTTCGACGCGCGGGAGGCTCGAGCCGGCCAGGCTATCGGAGGCGTTTCGTGCGGTTTTGCAGGCGCTTCAGCGCTTCCAATAGACTCCGAGCGTCGCATAGGCCGCATTCGGCTGGTCGCTGGTCTGCTGCGCCCCGGCGGCGAGGCGCCAGTTCAGGCCGAACAGCCTGAAACCGGTGAGGTGCAGGCCCAGTCTGAGCTTGTGATAGTCCTGCTGCCGGTAGAACTCGATCTCGGGGCCGAGATAGAGGCCGGGGGCGAGCTTCCAGCCCGGCGAGAGCCTGAGCCAGAAGCGCTGGTCCAGCGTCGCGGCATAGGCATTGGCCTGGAGCAGCAGGTTCTCCAGCGGGGTCGCCCAGAGATCGAATTGCAGCCGGCCGCCGATGCGGTCGCTGAAGCTGGTGCGGGCCCTCGTCTCGCTGAAGACTGCCTCCAGCTCCGGTCCGGCCGATAGCGCCAGGAAAAGGTCGCCGATGCGCCATTCATAGCCGAGCAGCGCGTGGAGCTCGGTCTTGACCATGCGTCCGCGCGCCGGGCTGTGCTCGGCCGGCTCGATGCTCTCGCCCCATTTCAGCCCGAGCCGGAAGCCGCTGGCGTCGAGCCCGCCTTGCCCGAAGGCGCGCTTGAAGCCGACGGAGCCGTGCGTCTTGCTGCGGTCGGTGTCGAGTGAGGCGAAGATCACCATCGAGAGCGGCGTACGCTCATGCAGGGTGCTGTCGGCCGAAGCCGGAGCGGAAGCGAGGGCTGCCGTCGCAATGATGACGGACCCTGCAAGCCCTTTCGCCCGCTCGGCGACGCCCCACGCCACGCCTACGCCCCCTCGGCTCTTGAAAACGGCCGATCACGCTACGGAGAGGAAGTCTGGCAGCAGATGAAATTCTTGCAAGTTTTTGTTAACCATGGCGGCGCAGCCTGATGGCATCGGCCAGCCTTCTTCTCGCAGAGGAGCGCATCGTGTCATGGCATCGAAAGATTTCATCCGCCAGCTCGCCGGCTACGGTCTGACAACGGCCAATATCCTCTACCGCCTGCCGGATCATCCGACTTTCCTGCAGAGTTACGTCTGGCAGGAATACGATCTGGCGCCACGCTTCCCCGAGCTGCGTGCCTTCCTGGATTTCTGGCGGCGCGAGCTCGAGGGACCGCTGCATTCGGTGACGGTGGCGCATTCGCGCCTGATCCGTCCGGCCGAGATCGTCAGCGTCAACGGCGTGCTGACCCTGCATTGACGCCGTGCGCCGCGGCGGGGTTGTTGGTCCTGCGCCCGCCATGCTAGGGCGCAGCTCCAGCCCTTCGCCCGGCGATACAGCTTGTCCTCTCCCCTGCGCACTTCCGGCCTGCTGCATGCGCTCGCGAGCCTTCCCGGCCCGCGCATCGCAGTCGGCGACATCGTCGCGGCGCTGCGCGACCGGGCCTATGCTTTGCTCATCGTGCTGCTCGGCCTGCCGAACTGCCTGCCGATGCCGCCGCCGATCCCGCTGGTCTGCGGCCTGGTCCTGGCCTTCATCGCGATGCAGATGCTGATGGGTCGCACCACGCCCTGGCTGCCGCAGCGCCTGCTCCGGCGCAGCATCGCCCAGGCCGATCTGGCGCGGGCGGTTTCACGCGCGCTGCCGCCGCTGATCCGGCTCGAGCGCTTCTCGAAGCCGCGCCTGATGATGCTGAGGGGGCCGTTCGCGCTGGCGCTGCTCGGCGTGCTGCTGCTCGTCCTGGCGCTCGGGCTGGTGGTCGCGGCGCCCTTCATCGGCCAGATTCCGCTCGGCCTCGCGGTCTGCCTGGTCGGGCTCGGGCTGGTCGAGCGTGACGGCGTGCTGATCGTCGGCGGAGCCGTGGTCGGGGCAATCGGCCTCGCACTCTCGGCAGGGTTCGCCTATGCGCTGGTGAGCTCGATCGCCAGCCTGTTCTGAGAGCCTCGAGCGCCGCTCAGGCGGCAAGCTGCTTCTCGAAGGGCTGGTCGAGCGCCAGCAGCCGGTCGATCTCGCGGGGCGGGACGCCCTTGGAGAACAGGAAGCCCTGCAGTTCGTGGCAGCCGACCGCCTGAAGGAAGCGGTGCTGCTCGGTGGTCTCGACGCCCTCGGCACAGACGCGCAGGCCGAGCGCGCGGCCGAGATGCACGACGGAATGCACGAGAATGGCGGATTCCCCGGTCGTCTCCATGTATTCGAGGAAGGAGCGGTCGATCTTGATCTTGTCGAAGGCGAAGCGGCGCAGATAGATCAGGCTGGAATAGCCGGTGCCGAAATCGTCGAGCGCCAGGCCGATGCCATGCGCCCGCAGGTCCATCATCGCGTTCTCGGCGGCGTCGGCGTCCTCGACCACGACGCCCTCGGTCAATTCGAGTTCGAGCCGGCCAGGGTCGAAACCGGTTTCGTCGAGGATGCGGATGACGCTGGCGACGAAGTCCTTGTGGCGGAACTGGATCGGCGAGACGTTGACGGCGAGCTTGATCCCCGGCCATTTCAGCGCCTGCTCGCAGGCGCGGCGCAGCACCCATTCGCTCAGCGGCATGATCAGGCCGCGCTCCTCGGCGATGCCGATGAACTCCGAGGGCGGGATCATGCCGTGCACCGGGTGCGGCCAGCGCACCAGCGCCTCGACGCCGATGATGGTCGCGCCGTCGATCGAGACCTGAGGCTGGTAGTGCAGCAGAAGCTCGTCGCGGTTGATCGCGTTGCGCAGGTCCTCCTCGACCATGCGCTTGACCTGGAGCGCCCGGTTCATCTGCGGTTCGAAGAAGGAGTAGCGGTTCCGTCCCTCGTTCTTGGCCTGGTAGAGGGCGGTGTCGGCGAGGCGCATCAGCGTGCCACGGTCAGCGCCGTCCTGCGGGCCGTGGGCGATTCCGATGGAGCAGCCGATGGTGACGGCGACGCCGGCGATCTCGAAAGGCTCCGTGAGCGAATCGAGGATTCGCTGGCCGAGCGCAGCGCTGGCGCCGGGCTCGTTCATATGGGTCTGGATGATGCCGAACTCGTCGCCGCCGAGACGGGCGACCGTGTCGCCGACGCGCAGGATGGTGGTCAGGCGTTTCGCGACCTGCCGGATCAGCTCGTCGCCGGCATTGTGGCCATAGGTGTCGTTGACGGCCTTGAAGCGGTCGAGGTCGAGCATCAGGACTGCGAGCCCGCTCTTGGTACGGCCGAGCTGGGCGAGTTCCTGGTCGAGTCTGAGATCGAAGGTGCGGCGGTTGGGGAGGTGAGATAGCTCGTCCTGGCCGGCCAGACGCTGGATTTGCTGCTCTCGAAGGGTGATCTGGGTACCCGCATGGCGCAGGCGATGGAAAACATAGGCGAAGATCGCGATGAAGAGCAGCCCGACCCCGGCAAGGGCCCAGAAGAACTGCCGCATCATCGCGTCGCCAGGCCGGTCCGGCGTCCAGGTCAGCCATGCTCTGATGGCGCCGTCCGCCGAAACGATATCGCGGCGAGTCAAGCGGTCGGGAGGACGCTCGCCGACGATCCGCACATTCGGGACACGGTAGCGCTGGGCCAGATCTTCGAGGAGTGACGCGGTGGTGCGGCGATAGCCGACGAGATAGGCGGGACCGGCAGGGGAGGGGGTCCTCGCGCCAGCCATGCTGGCCGCTCTCAGATCAGCGATCACGACGCCCAAGGTCTCCTGGCCATCAGACCTGAGAAAGGCGTTCAGCGGTCCGCTCGTCGTGGTTGGGGCTGCATGCGTGGTCGTGGCCATCGCGCCAGGCAGTTCGGCGGCGAAATGGCGCAAGCCTTCATAGCCGGCCTGGCCGGCGGCCTGGCCGCCTTCGACGCCGGCGAGAACCTTGCCCGAGGCGGTGACGAGATAGGCGCCGTCGAAATCGAGGAAGCGGCTGGCAAATCGCGCGAAACCCCATTGCAGGGCCGGGCGCGGCAGGCTCGCATCGAAGATCGGCTGAAGCAGCCCGGCATCGGCCAGGTTTTCGAGGCGATGGCGGCGCAGCCGAACCTGGCTTTCGATCGCCGCTTCGACGCGATCATATTGTCTTTCCGCCTCGACGCGGTTCGCATTGAGCATGATCGCGACGATGACGCCCACGGCGGCCGCGCTGACGAATGCGAAGGCACAGGCCAGGGTTGCCACCGTGCTCGTCAGCATCCGAGCCGACGAATTCATGTTGGGCAAACGAGCAGAAAGCTGCAAAATGCTCCACCTGTCCGGGCGCGCAGATGATCCATCCTGACAGGCGAATCTTGCCATCCGGTTTCCAGCGATGCTGACGAAGTGCACGAAATCGTTGTCGCGCTGCCGAGAATGAGCGTCCGGAGCCGCCTGGCGGCTCGCGCTCAGCTCTCCGTCGGTTCGTAGGGTGGGCGCGGAATCGCCATATGCGCGGCGCGCAGCGCAGCCGACCAACGCTCGCGCAGATCGTGGAAATAGGGCTCGCCGGCCTCGATCCGGCGGTTGAGTTCCGGTGCTTCCGCGTCGCGGCGGAGCATGATCAGGTCGATCGGCAGGCCGACGCCGAGATTCGAGCGCATGGTCGAATCCATCGAGATCAGACCGACCTTCAATGCGTCATAGAGATCGGTCCTGAAGGTCACGGCGCGGTCGAGGATGGGCTTGCCGTATTTGTGCTCGCCGATCTGCAGGAAGGGCGAATCCATGCCGCATTCGATGAAGTTGCCGGCCGAGTAGATCATGAACAGCCGCATCGGCTGGCCGATGATCTGGCCGCCGAACAGCAGCGACATGTCGTATTTGACGCCGGCATCGCGCAATGCATCGCCATCGGTCTCGCGCACGCGGCGGACCGCCCGGCCGACGAGCTGGGCGGCGCGGAACATCGAGGGCGCATTCTGCAGCGTTTCGGGTTCGCCGGTCTCCGGATTCGGCACGCCCTCATGCAGCAGGCTGACGACCGACTGGGTGAGGGAGAGGTTGCCGGCGGTGGCGAGCGTCAGCGTGCGCTCGCCCGGCCAGGAGAAGACGTGGAGCTTGCGGAAGGTCGAGATGTCGTCGAGCCCGGCATTGGTGCGCGTGTCGGCGATCATCACGAGACCGTCCTGGACGAGGATGCCGGCGCAATAGGTCACGTGACGGGTCTCCGGAGCGGGGCGCGTATGGCTGGTATCAGGCGCTCATGGCGAGGACAATGAGTTGTCCGTCATTCGCGGGTCTAGCGCAGCAATGCCCGGGAATGAGGGGGGAGGTCGACGACGCCGGGCCCCGCGCCGCTACTGCCCCTGCTGGCGCGGCCGGGCGGCCTGGGCGCGGACCTCGACCAGCAGGCTCTCGCCATTGCCGCCGGTGCGGGCGCCGCGGACCGGCGCCGCGTCGGCATAGTCGAGACCGGTCGCGACGCGGATATGGGTGTCGATCGGGCAGAGCCCGTTGGCGCAGTCGAAGCCGATCCAGCCATAATCCGGCAAATACGCCTCGGCCCAGGCATGGGCCCCGCCGGCATGCGGCAGCGTCTGCGATTCCGCGACATAGCCGGAGACATAGCGGGCGGGCGCACCGAGCGAGCGGGCGCAGGTCATGAAGACATGTGCGACATCCTGCGGGATGCCTTCGCCCGCTTCGAGGCAGGCGCCGGCGCCGATGCCGAGGCGCTCGCCGGTCGGCACGCAGGCGATTCTTTCGTGTAGCGTCTCCATCAATGCGTGCAGGCGCGAGAGCTCGCTGCCGCCCCTGGCCGCCGCCTCGGTCGCGAGGTCGCGCAGAGCGGCGCTCGGCTCGGTCAGCCTGGTGTCGCGCATGAACACGGCCGGCGGCACCTTCTCGACCACGCCCCGGATGACCCCAGCGAGATTGACGGTTTCGACCATGCCGTTGACTTCGATCGCATAATTCTCGATCGGCCCGTCGGCCGAGAAATCATGGACGAGATTGCCGAACGGATCCTGGCTGGAACGCAGCCGGCCGTCGATGTTCGGTGTGATCCGCCAGGACATGACATGCTGGCCGTCATGGTCGCGGGGCGTCAGCCGCAACACCTGCCGGAGCTGGCGCACCGGCTCGGCATAGGCATAGGCGATGCTGTGCGAGATCCGGATACGCATGGCGGCTGCTTGAGGTCCTCGGTTCCGTCGGTGGCCAATGGCCTATTGCAGATATTGGTCGACGATGATCGCACCAAGGCGGTTGTTCTCTGTGATGAAGTCCTCGATGAACTCGTGCAGCCCGCGCCGGATCACCGCGTCGATCGGCATGTTCGACAGGCTGGCCAGGGTTTTGCGGGCCTGGCGCTGGGCCGGGCCGTGCCGGTCATAGGCATCGCCGATCTGGTCGAGGAAGCGCGAGATGCTCTCATAGCAGCTCGCCAGCGAGCGCGGCATGCGCTTGTTGAGGATCAGGAGATCGGCGATCAGCACCGGCTTCACCGCTTCGCGATAGACCCAATGATAGGCGGTCAGCGCCGAGACCTCGCGCAGCATCGTCGTCCACTGGAAATAGTCGAGCGAGCCGCCGACCTGCTCGGTCTCCGGCAGAAGCAGATGATACTTCACGTCGAGGATACGGGCGGTGTTGTCGGCCCGCTCGAGATGCACGCCGAGTCGCGAGAACCAGTAGCCGTCATCGCGCAGCATGGTGCGGTAGGCTGAGCCGTCGAAGACCAGCGAGACGTTCTTCACCCAGTCGAGGAAGCGGGCGAACTCCTCGCGGTCCATGCGCTTGCGTTCGAAGCGCTGGAGTTCGAGCCAGGCGCCGTTGAGTGCGTCCCACATTTCCGAGGTCAGCGCGGTGCGCACCGCACGGGCGTTCGAGCGGGCGAGGGCGAAGCAGTTGCGGATCGAGGACGGATTATCCGGGTTGAAGGTGAGGAACTCGCAGACATTGCGCTCGTTTGCCTCGTCATAGGCGAGGGCGAAGGCATCCTCGCAACCGGCGGTGGCGACCGCGCTCTGCCATTCGGTGCCGGCGCCGCCATAGGCGGAGGGCAGGTTGGTCAGGCGGGTCGTGGCGTCGAGGATGCGGGCGAGATACTCGGCCCGTTCGACATAGCGCGAGACCCAGTAGAGGCTGTCGGCGGTGCGCGAAAGCATGGTCAGGTCCGGGATTCCGGGAGGATTCGAAGGCAGGTGAAAGCGGGCATCCTCATGCGTCGAGCACCCAGGTGTCCTTGGTGCCGCCGCCCTGGCTCGAATTGACCACCAGAGAGCCCTCCTGCAGCGCGACGCGGGTCAGCCCGCCGGGCACGCAGGAAATGCCGTTGGCGCCCGAGAGCACGTAAGGCCGCAGGTCGACATGGCGCGGCGCGACGCCGGAGGCGACGAAGGTCGGGCAGGTCGAGAGCGCCAGCGTCGGCTGGGCGATGAAGCCCTCGGGCTGGAGCTTGAGCTTCTGCCGGAAGGTCTCGATCTGGGCCTTGCTGGCATGGGGGCCGACCAGCATGCCGTAGCCGCCGGAGCCGTTGACCTCCTTGACCACCAGCTTTTCGAGATTGTCGAGCACATAGGCGTTGGCCTCGGGCTCGCGGCAGCGATGGGTCGGGACGTTCTTCAGGATCGGCTCCTCGCCGGTGAAGAACTTCACGATCTCAGGCATGTAGCTGTAGACCGCCTTATCGTCGGCGACGCCGGTGCCGACCGCATTGGCGAGGGTGACGTTGCCGGCCTTGTAGGCACCGATGATGCCGGGCACGCCGAGCACGGAATCGCCGCGGAAGACCAGAGGGTCGATGAAGTCGTCGTCGATGCGCCGGTAGATCACGTCGACACGCTTCGGCCCCTGGGTCGTGCGCATGTAGACGATATCGTCCTTGACCAGCAGGTCCGAGCCCTCGACCAGCTCGACGCCGAGCTTGTCGGCCAGGAACGAGTGCTCGTAGAAGGCCGAATTGTACTGGCCCGGCGTCAGAAGGCAGATCGTCGGGTCGGAGGAAGCGCTGCGCGGCGCGACCGAGCGCAGCGTCGCCAGCAGCTGGTCGGGGTAATTGTCGACCGGCGCGACGCGGTGGGTGGCGAACAGCTCCGGGAAGAGCCGCAGCATCACCTCGCGGTTCTCCATCATGTAGGAGACGCCGGACGGGGTGCGGGCATTATCCTCCAGCACATAGAAGGTGTCGGCGTCGACGCGGACGATGTCGATGCCGGCGATGTGGCAGTAGATGCCGTGCGGCACCTGGAAATCGACCATCTGCAGCTGGTAGCAGGCATTGCGGTAGACCAGATCGGCCGGGATGATGCCGGCCTTCAGGCACTCCTTCTTGCCGTAGACATCGGCGAGGAACATGTTCAGCGCGGTGACGCGCTGGCGCAGCCCTTTCTCGAGCTTGGTCCATTCCGGCTTGGTCAGCACGCGCGGGATGATGTCGAAGGGAATCAGCCGCTCGGTCGATTCCTCGTCGCCATAGACGGCGAAGGTGATGCCGATGCGCCGGAAGAACAATTCGGCCTGGGAGCGGCGCAGGGCCAGCATCTCGGGCGGCGCTTCCTTCAGCCAGCGGTCGAGCTCGACATAGGCCGAGCGCAATCCGCCTTCTCCCCCCGTCATCTCGTCGAACGCCGGCATGCAGGCTTCTTCCCCTGTTTCGGGTAGCCTATGCGCAATTGCGCGGCTTCGGAAAGAGGTCTGCTGCCGAGGGTTGCGGCGAAGCTTGCCCGTTCCTTGGGCAAAGCGCGGCGGCCGGACTGCGGTGGGCGCGCCGACCAAAGGCGCCGAAGGCGGAGCGATCATGCCTTGGACAGCGCAGGGGCTGCCAAAAGGGGCCTGCGGCGTTGCTGTCGCTTGCCTGGCTGGCGGGAGGAGCGCAAGGTCCGCAGCGGCGACAGGTTAGAAAGATTCCAATATGGGATTGAAGCCCTATTTGCTCCGCTTGCACCGCTGGATCACCCTCGTTTTCGCGCTGCCTCTACTCGGAATCATCGTCTCGGGGCTGGTGCTGTCGCTCGAGCCGCTGGCGCAGCGCCAGGCACCGGCGGCGCCTCTGACCGAAGCGCGGCTGCTCGGTTTCCTCGACCGCTACGATCCGGACGGCAAGGCGACCGGCTTCTCGGTTCGCACCTATGACCAGCTGGTCCGACTGTCCGGCGTCGGAGAGGACGGAACAGTGGATGTCGGCCTCGCCAGCGGCGAGGAGGTCGAGACGGAGGGGCTCGCCGAATGGTTCGGCTGGGCGCGCGGCCTGCACGAGCGGCTGCTCCTGGACCTCGGCTGGCTGGTGACGGCCAGTACCGTCGCGATGATCGCCCTGGCCGTGCTCGGCGTCGCCATGGGCTGGCCGCGCTTGCGCAACACGCTGGGCGGCTGGCACGCCGGAATGGCCTGGCTCACCCTGCCGCTCGTCGTGCTGAGCCCGCTGACCGGGCTGTTCATCGTGATGGGCGTCGGAACCGGTGGGGCGCCTGCCGGGCCGCGCGGCGAGCGCGTGCCGATCCGCGCCGCGGTCTCGGCCGTCGCGCGCGACCATGATCTGGCCAGCCTGACCTCGCTGCGGATGCGGGGCGGGCGGCTGGTCGCCCGGATCTACGAAGGCAACCGGCTGTCGACCTATGTCGTGACCCGGGAAGGGCTGCAGCCGGCACCGACGAACTGGTCGCGCGCGCTGCATGAGGGCAACTGGCACGCCTTGCTGGGGACCACTTTCAACACGCTGCTGTCGCTGGTGCTGATCGGGCTCTGGGGTACGGGGCTGGTCATCTGGGCGAGGCGCCGCTTCCGCAAGCGCCGTCCACGGGCGCTGCAGTCGGCGCGCGCCGCGGCGTCGGGCTGATCCGGGGACGTTCAGATCAGGCCGAGCCCCTTGAAGCTGGCATGGCCGTCGCGGCCGACGATGATGTGGTCGTGGATGGCGATGCCGAGCGGCTTGGCGATGTCGACGAGCTCGCGGGTCATGCGCATGTCGGCGCCGGACGGTGTCGGGTCTCCGGATGGATGATTATGTATTAAAATCAAGGCTGTAGCCGAGAGCTCCAACGCGCGTCGCATCACCTCGCGCGGATAGACCGGGGTATGGTCGACGGTGCCGGTCTGCTGCACCTCGTCGGCGATCAGGGCGTTCTTCTTGTCGAGGAAGAGGATGCGGAACTGCTCGCGCTCGGCGAAGGCCATCGCCAGGCGGCAATAGTCGATGACCGAGGACCAGGAGGAGAGCACGGGCTTCTTGGCGATCTGGCCCTTCATCGCCCGCTTCAGCGAGGCCTCGACGATCTTGAGGTCGAGCGCGACGCTCTCGCCGATGCCCTTGACCTCCCGCAGCCGCGAGACCGGTGCGCCGATCACCTCGGCGAAGGAGCCGAAATGCTGGATCAGCTGCTTGGCGAGCGGCTTGACGTCGCGCTGGGGGATCGAGCGGAAGAGCAGCAGCTCGAGCAGCTCGTAATCGGGCAGGGCGCCGTCGCCGCCTTCGAGGAAGCGCTGGCGCAGCCGCTCGCGATGGCCGAGATGATGCGGGGCGGCGCTGGCGGGCGCGGCAACGGGAGCGGGACTTCCCTTGCCGCTCTCGCTCATCTGGGTGCGAGCGGGTTGTCGCGGCCGGCGGGCGAGCGCGTGAAGATCTCGCAGCCGTCTTCCGTGACGCCGACCGTATGCTCGAACTGGGCCGAGAGCGAGCGATCGCGTGTCACAGCGGTCCAGCCATCGGAGAGCACCTTCACGCTCGCCTTGCCGAGGTTGATCATCGGCTCGATGGTGAAGAGCATGCCGGGCTTGAGTTCGGCGCCTTCGCCGGGGCTGCCATAGTGCAGGATGTTCGGCGCGTCGTGGAAGACCTCGCCGAGGCCGTGGCCGCAGAAATCCCGCACCACCGAGCAGCGCTCGCCTTCGGCATAGCGCTGGATGGCGAAGCCGATATCGCCGGTGGTCGCGCCCGGACGCACGGCGGCGATGCCTCGCAGCAGGCTCTCATAGGTGATCTCGATCAGGCGCTCGGCCTTGCGGGGTATCGCGCCGACGCCGAACATCCGGCTGGAATCGCCATGCCAGCCATCGAGGATCAGGGTGTAGTCGATATTGACGATGTCGCCTTCGCGCAGCGGCTTGTCGTCTGGGATGCCGTGACAGACGACGTGGTTGATCGAGGTGCAGATCGATTTGGTGTAGCCGCGGTAGAACAGCGTCGCCGGATAGGCACCGTTGTCCATGGCGAACTGGAAGGCGAGATCGTCGAGCCGCTGGGTCGTCACGCCGGGCCGAACCTCGTCGGCGAGCATGTCGAGCCCCTGGGCGACCAAGCGCCCGGCCTTGCGCATGCCGTGGAAAGCTTCGGCGCCGTGCAGCTTGATGACAGGCTCGCGCCGTGCGCGCGCGATCGATTCGTCGAGGGTCATGTCGAGAAGTGGCTCCTTGATGCCTTTATTTATTGGCTTTGGCGGCTGGTGCAAGCCGGACGGGCCGGGCCGCGACATCGCGGTAGTGCTGGCGCAGGGCGGATTTGCCGTGTACAGCGCGCCAATGGCACTTAATGACATGCAGTCGGGCGAGGAACAGCCCTACGGAACCTTCGCGCCGCAGGGGCTGGTTGCACGGATCATCTCGCGCACCCGGCGCGCCTCCGGCTCCTATCTCGGTCGCAAATTCGCCTTCGCGCTGCGCCGGCTCGGGCTCAAGGCGCTGAAGGGGCGGCCGGTCGACATCGAGGCGCTGGGCGCCCGGATGCGGCTCTACCCCGACGGCAATGTCTGCGAGAAGCGCGTGCTGTTCACGCCGCAATATTTCGATGCGCGGGAGCGCGAATTGCTCGCGGCCCGGATCGGCGAGGGCTTCTGCTTCATCGATATCGGCGCCAATATCGGTGCCTATTCGCTGTTCGTCGCCGCAAAAGCAGGGCGCCGGGCGCGCATCCTCGCCGTCGAGCCGCAGCCGGAGATCTTCGCGCGGCTGACCTACAACATCGCCCGCAACCCCTTCGGCACGGTCAAGGCGGTGGCCTGCGCGCTCGCCGACAAGCCGGGCGAATTGACCTTGTTCCTCGACCCCGCGAACAAGGGTGAATCGAGCGTGCGCCTGCTCCGCTCCAGCACCTCGACCTCGGTGCGCGTGCCGGCGACGACGCTGCTCGCGCTGATGCAGAGCGAGGGCTATGAGCGGCTCGATGCGATCAAGCTCGATGTCGAGGGGGCCGAGGACCTGATCCTGGAACCCTTCCTGCGGGATGCGCCCGAGGCGCTCTGGCCGGGCTTCATCGTCATCGAGGATTCGCGCGCCCGCTGGCAGATGGATCTGCCGGCGCTGCTGGAGGCGCGGGGCTATCGCCTGCTGGCGCAGACCCGGCTCAACCTCGTCTATGAGCGCAAGGTGTCCTGATCCACCTTGCCGCGCATGACGGCTCCGCCCCGGACGGTGCTTGAGCGGCCGGGCCCGAGGCGCTTAGCTCCGTTCTGCGCAGGCGGCGTCATTCTCCGCTTCGACATTCCAGGAGCCTGCCCATGAGCGCGTCATCGAACAAGGCTTTCGAGCCGCCGGTCACCGCGGCGATACTGGTGATCGGCGACGAGATCCTGTCGGGGCGGACCAAGGACAAGAATATCGGCTACATCGCCGAATTCCTGACCAATATCGGCATCGAGCTGCGCGAGGTCCGGGTCGTGCCCGACCTGATGGACGAAATCGTCTCGGCGCTGAACGCGATCCGCGCGCGCTACACCTATGTCTTCACCACCGGCGGCATCGGCCCGACCCATGACGACATCACCGCGGATGCCGTCGCCTGTGCCTTCGGGGTTTCGATCGACTACGATCCGCGGGCGATCGCCATGCTCGCCGAGCGTTTCCCGCCGGACCAGCTCAACGAGGCCCGCATGCGCATGACGCGCATTCCCGCCGGGGCCGAGCTGATCGCCAATTCCGTGTCGAAGGCGCCGGGCTTCCGCATCGGCAATGTCCATGTCATGGCCGGCGTGCCGGCGATCATGCAGGCCATGCTCGACGTCGTCGCGCCGACCCTGAAGACCGGGGTCAAGATCCTCTCCGAAACGGTGCGCGCCGGTCTGCGCGAGGGCGATATCGGCACGCCGCTCGCGGCCATCGCCGCCGCCCATCCCGACTGCACGATCGGCTCCTATCCGTTCTGGTCGGAGACCGGGCCGGACACCAATCTCGTGGTGCGCTCGCGCGATCCGGAGAAGCTGATGAAGGCGGTCGCTGCGGTTCAGGCGATGGTCGAGACGGAGCGCGCCCGGCTGAAGCGCTGAGCTTCGCTGAGCCGTCCGGAACAATTTCCGGTTGCGCACGGAGACCGGGGTTCCCGTCAAGGTACAGGGAGCTCTCGCGTCGGCCGCCCCGCGCTCTCGCGTGTTGTTTAAAGTCATTAAAATCTGCAATCCGCCCGCTTGATGTGCAAACGTCTTCTGGGTCGCTATTTCAATGGCGCGGTTGATTCTTGCTGGACTTTGTATTCCGTTTTGCTTTTGTTGGTTTTCGGCGTTATATTTACTTTAGAATTTTAAGTACTTTTCCGATCACGATTTTGTTATTCCGTGAATTTTTAAGCTCCTTAGCTGCCCGTAAACTGTCGTCGTCTATCCTTTATTTCCGCGGATCGAGTTCCGCGGTGCTGAATGCAGGGGGATGGGCATGCGGCTAAATCCATTCACGGGCGGCGCTGCGCGCCGCGAACTCGAAGGTGAGATGGCGGCTCTCGGCCGCTCGATGGCGGTGATCACATTCAAGCTCGACGGGACCATTATCGAGGCCAACGAGAACTTCCTTGGAGCGGTCGGCTACACGTTGGAGCAGGTGCGCGGGCGGCACCACAGCATGTTCGTCAGCAAGGAAGAAGCGGCCAGCGCCGACTACAAGGCGTTCTGGGCGAAGCTGGCGGGTGGCGAATACCAGGCCCGCCAGTTCCTGCGCGTCGCGGCCGATGGCAGCGAGCTCTGGATCGAGGCGAGCTATAGCCCCGTGCTCGATGCCGGTGGCAGGCCGGTGAAGGTGATCAAGTTCGCGACGGTGATCACCGCGCAGAAGAACCGCGAGGCCGACATGGCCGGGCAGCTCGGGGCGATCCGCAAGGCGATGGCGGTGATCGAGTTCTCGCTCGACGGCACGATCCTCGACGCCAACGAAAACTTCCTTGCCGTCACCGGCTACTCGCTGGCCGAGATCAAGGGCCAGCATCACGGCATGTTCTGCGAGCCGGTCTATCGCGATTCGCCGGAATACCGCGCCTTCTGGCAGAAGCTCGGCCGCGGCGAATATGATGCCGGCCAGTATCTGCGCCTCGGCAAGGGCGGCAGGGAGGTGTGGATCCAGGCGAGCTACAATCCGATCTTCGATGCCAAGGGGCAGCCCACGAAAGTGGTGAAGTACGCCACCGACATCAGCGAGCAGAAGGCGGCGCGCCAGCTCGCCCAGGCGGTGGCGGAGGCGCAGGGCGTGATCGGGCGGGCCAAGGAGCGCGACCTGACCCAGCGCATCCCGATGGCGGGCAAGGAGGGCGAGGTCGCCGATCTCTGCAACGGCATCAACGAACTTCTCGACAATATGGCGCAGGTGATCGGTGCCGTCGGCGGCGTTTCCGGGAAGGTCGCGGCTGCCGCCGACCGGATCGCCTCGGAAAGCGTCGATCTCGCCGAACGCACCGAGGCGCAGGCTTCCAGCCTGCAGCAGACGGCGGCGACCACCGAGGAGCTCGCCGCCTCGATCAAGACCAGCGCCGGCAATTCGCGCCAGGCCGCGGCGCTCGGCGACGAGGCCAAGACCGTGGCCTCGCGTGGCGGCGCGATCGTCGCCGATGCGGTGACGGCGATGAGCCGAATCGAGCAGGCCTCGACCGCGATCGCCGACATCATCTCGATGATCGACGAGATCTCGTTCCAGACCAATCTGCTGGCGCTGAATGCGGCGGTGGAGGCGGCCCGCGCCGGCGATGCCGGCCGGGGCTTCGCCGTGGTTGCCTCCGAGGTCAGGGCGCTGGCCAAGCGCTCCAGCGAATCTGCCCACGGGATCAAGGAGCTGATCAGCAATTCGAGCGAGCAGGTCCGCTCCGGGGTGAAGCTGGTCCAGCAGGCCGGCAAGACGCTGGAGGAGATCGTCAGCGCCGCGACCCGGGTCGCCGGCACCATCGCCGACATCTCCAGCGCCGCGGTCGAACAGGCCAATGGCGTCGACGAGATGGCGCGGACCGTCGCGCATATGGACGAGATGACCCAGCAGAACGCGATGATGGCCGATGCCAGCTCCCGGCTCTCGCGCGAATTGCAGGGCGAGACTCAGGCTCTGGCGGCGCTGGTCGGGGCGTTTCGGCTCGGTGGGCGCGACGCCTCGGATGCGCCCGAGAGGCTGGCCGCCGGCCTGCGTGCCATGCTCCCGGCAGCGAAGCCCGCGCCCGTCCCGGCGGGCAGGCCGCCGGTCCGCACGGCGGTGCGGGTCGGGAGCGGAGGTGCCGACGGCTGGGCCGAGTTCTGACGGTCCGAAGCGGTGGGACGATCCGGCCCGGCGAGCCGGGTCGGACCATGCCGTTGCGATCACAGCGGGGAAAAGCTTCCGCTCGGCACTTGCGCGCGCCGGCCGGATGCGCTTTGCGGAAAAGCCAGCCACGCTTTCCGCAGGACCGCCCGCCATGGCCGAACCGACCGCCAACAAGGCTTTCCCCGTTTCCTGGGACCAGTTCCACCGCGACGCCCGGGCGCTCGCCTGGCGCCTGGCCGATGCCGGGCCGTTCGAGGCGATGGTCTGCATCACCCGCGGCGGGCTGGTGCCGGCGGCGATCATCTGCCGCGAGCTCGGCCTGCGCATGATCGAGACGGTCTGCGTCGCGAGCTATCACGACTACAAGAACCAGACCGAGCTCAAGGTGATGAAGGAGATCGCCCCCTCGATCCGCGCCATCGGCGACGGCAAGGGCAAGGGCGTCCTCGTCGTCGACGACCTCACCGACACCGGCAAGACCGCCCGCGTCGTGCGCGAGATGCTGCCGAACGCGCATTTCGCCACGGTCTACGCCAAGCCGGCCGGCGTGCCGGTGGTCGACACCTTCGTCACCGAGGTCAGCCAGGACACCTGGATCTATTTCCCCTGGGATATGGCCCTGTCCTATGTCGAGCCGATCGCCAAGGGTCATAAGGGCTGAGGATATGCCCTGTCGTTCCGGGGCGCTGCGTAGCGGCGAGCCCGGAACCTATGAGCGCTCCTTTTTTCGTCATGGTCGGGCCTGTCCCGACCATCTACGCCTTCAGTGGTCCAGTGTCGTGTTCAAGACGTGGATGCTCGCCACAAGGGCGAGCATGACGGGCTGGAATTGCAGGGTGTCCATGGGGTCCGGGTCCAGGCCTCCGGCTTGTCCCGGAATGACTGCGGAAGGGCCGCTCAGCGCGCGCTCGGCGCCCTGAGCGCCACGACCATGCCGGTGATGGCGATAGCCATGCCGGCGATCTCCTGCGCCGAGGCCTTCTCGCCGAGCAGGGCGGCGCTGGCGATCGCGGTGACCACCGGGACCAGCGGCAGGAACAAGGCCGCGCCGCCGGCGCCGAGCGTCGCGACCGACTGGGTGTAGAGGAACAGCGCCAGCGCTCCGACCAGAACGCCCTGGTAGACGGCCTGCAAGGCGACGGCCGAGAGCGGCGCCTGCAGCAGATTGACCGGCTGCACGAGGGCGAGCAGCGGCAGGAACGGCAGCGCCAGCAGGCAGGTCGCCATGGTGACTTCGACCGCATTGGCGCCCCAGCGTCGGCAGAGCACGCCGAAGATCGACCAGAGCAGGGCGATCAGCACGAAGAGCAGATCGCCGATCCAGGCGCCTGCGCGCGTCGGCGTGTTGGCCAGCGCCTCCCGGGCGAAGACGGCGATGCCGAGCACGAGCAGGGCAAGGCCGATGAGGCGGGCCTTGCCGGCACGCTCGCCGAGCACGAACCAGGCGAGCGCGGCGGTGCAGACCGGGATCAGCCCCGGTGAGATCACCGAGGAATGCAGAGCGGGCGCGAAATGGGCACCGCCGACCAGGATCAGGCTGTAGGCCGGGCCGACCAGCGCGGTCAGCACCAGCGCCCGCTTCCAGCCGAGCGTCCCGACCGGGAAGGGCTTCAGCCGCTTCAGCGCGAAGGGCAGCATCACCAGCGATGCGGCGAGGAAGCGCAGCATGGTAACGTCGCCGGCCGAGAGCCCGTCGGCGACGGATTGGCGCGAGACCACGGCCTGGACGCCCCAGATCACGGCGCAGAGCAGGCCGCAGGCGACGCCGAAGGCGGGCCGCGAGGTCAGGGGGATGGTCTTGGTCACGCGGCGGCTTTCGGGCGAGGAGAGCCGGCTCTATGCGCGGGGGCGGGAGGCGCGGCAAGGGCGGGCAGGCGAGGGTGCTGCTCGCTGAATGCATGGACGCAACGTCATGCGCCAGTGGCTGATCAAGGGCGCGGGCAACCCTTCTCCCCTTGGGGGAGAAGGTGGCAGCGCGAAGCGCTGACGGATGAGGGAAGGATGGCGCTGCCGTAGAGGCGGCGCACCCGGTCGCGCCGCCCTCATCCCCCTGCCGGGACCTTCTCCCCCGGAGGGGAGAAGGGGCCTCACTCCACCGCTGCGACCAGCCGCTCCAGAAAACCGTCGATTGCGGCCTTGTCGATCCAGCGCAGCACGGCGACGAGGTCATGCTCCGGGTCGATCCAGATCAGGTTGTTGCCGGCGCCCTGGGCGCTGAAGCTGCTCGCCGGCAGCTTCGGGTTGGCGTTCAGCCACCAGAGGAAGCCGTAATTCGCCAGGGTCGGCGAAGGCTTGAGCGACTGCTCCAGCCAGGAGGAGGGGATCAGCTCGCGCCCGTCCCAGACGCCCTTCTGCGCGACGAGCTGGCCGAAGCGGGCATGGTCGCGGGCGCTGATGAACAGGCCGCCGCCCCAATGGCCGCCGCCGGGGACCGACTGCATGCGCTCACCGTCGATCTCGACCCACGAGGTCTCGTAGCCCTCCCAGCGCCAGCCCTGCGAGGCGCCGATCGGGTCCATGATGCGCTCGCGCAGGACCTGCGGCAGCGGCCGGCCGAAGCGGCGCAGCAGCGCATAGCCGAGCGCGTTCACCCGGACGTCGTTGTACTCGTAGAGGCTGCCGGGCGCGCCGAGCTCGCGGCGCTGGCCTTTCCGGCTGTTGTCGGCGCCGACGCCGATCTGGCGGAAATGGTCGACCTGGTCGGACTTGCCGAAGATTTCGCCCTGCCATTCGCTGTTCATGTTGAGCAGATGGCGCCAGGTGATCTTCGCATTATGCGGGCTGGAGAAATGCGGCCCGTCGACGCTCTTGCCCACGGGCTCGTCGATATCGGCGATCAGCCCGTCGGCGACGGCAAGGCCCGCCAGCACCGAAAGATAGCTCTTGGCGATCGAGAAGGTCATGTCGGCGCGCTCGACATCGCCCCATTCGGCGGCGAGCTTGCCGCCCTTCAGGACGATGCCGGCCGGCCCGCCGCGCGGCTCGACCGGGCCGACGATCTCGGTCCAGGGACCCTTCTCGTCCCATTCGCGATTCCCGACATAGGCGCCGTCCGGATAGAACATGCTGCGCGGCCACGGCGAGTCATGCGCCTGCGCAAAGGCGACGGCGTCCTGGAGGCGGGCGGAGGAGAGGGAGCTGGGCAAGGCGGGGACTCGTGGGAGGTGGCTGCTAGTGGGGCGGGTTTAGCATTGCTGCGTGGGGGTGTCTGCGGCTGTCGATGCAGGTCGCGTAAGGCTTGGCGTAATGACGGCGGAAAGCCGATCTGTAACCTTCAGCGTCGGATATGCTGTGCAAGTATTGCGTCCGAATCTGCGCCCGGCACAAATCGTCAAGGCGATGCGCTGCGCGCCGGCCGAGGTACTCTGAGTTGTTGTTGCCAATACAACTTTCGTATCGTGAGCTTCGATGAAACTGACCCTCGATACCAACTGTTTGATCAATCACTTCGACAGTGAAAGCGAGACTGCGACCTCTCGCGATGAGATCGCCCAGCTGATCCGCTATGCAACGAATGGTCGAGCTCAGGTCGTCATTACGACGCGCGCGGAGGCCGACCTCGATCAGGACAAGGACGAGCAGCGGCGCAAGCGACTCAAAGGCAATCTCGCGATGTTTGAGGTGATCAGCTCGGTACTTCGCTGGGACGAGTCGTCCTGGGATGGTGGTGACGTCTGGGCTGACAAGAAGACAGAAGTTCTGGCTGACGAAATTCAGAAGGTACTATTCCCCGGGCTTGCTGAAGAAGATAAGCGGTTTGGTAACAAGATTCGCGATGTTGACCATCTCGCTGCTCACGTGATGGCTGGCCGGGATATTTTCGTCACGGACGATCGTCACCTGATTGGGCGCTCTGATGAACTAAAGAAGCTGGGTTCCGTCGTGATGCGGCCGGCGGAATGTGTCGCTTATATCCAAGGTATTGACGAACGCGTAAGGCCGAAGACACTTACTAGCTCATCGAGTGGAGAGTATCAAAACAAGAGTTTATCGGGCGTCGCTAAATTCGATTATTCGAACAATAACGGGAACTTCGCGATAGGAGAGGGGCACTTTCTGTTTGAGACCCATTGGTCAAAGGCGAGCGATATTTCGATCCATGCCTATCGGAGAAATTCCAGTATTGAAGGATTGGCTCTCGTAAAAGATACAGATTGGATTAAAGGGATCAAGGATGCGGCCGGTTACAATTATTCATCCAGTCATAGAACGCCTATAATTAATCAGATCGTTCTTTGGCGTAATATTAACGGGCTTTATGCTGCAACAAAAATATTAGAAATTAAGGATGACTCTCGCCAGGATCAGTATGATGAACTTGTTTTTGAGTTTCAAATTCTGGTCGAGGGAGCAAGCTTTGCCTGAGGAGTAGGCGCTTCTAATTGATCGCAAACAGCCTCATGTCGGTGGCATCCCTGCCGCAGGGCTGGATTAGAACTGCCTAGGCGGGGCCCTGAGCCAGTCGACGCGCCGCTTCCTCACTCCTCCATCATCGTCTCCACGAACGTCGCCGGGTCGGCGCAGAACTCGCGCATGATCCGGAAATGCTGGGTCTGCTCGATCGTCACGGGATCGAGCCCGTATTTGGTCAGGCCGAGCAGGCGGGCGCCGGGATAGGCCATCAGGATCGGGGCGTGGGTCGCCATGATCACCTGGCACTGGCCGAGCCGGTCCATCCGGCGCAGCAGTTTCAGGAATTCGATCTGGCGGGCCGGGGAGAGCGCCGATTCCGGCTCGTCGAAGATGAAGATGCCGCGGCGCTGGCAGCGCTCCTCGAAGAAGCGCAGAAAGCCCTCGCCATGCGAATGCGAGAGGAAATCGGGCGGTGCATGGCCGGAGCTGCGGGCCGCATGGTCGAGATGGCGCGCCACCGAGAAGAAGCTCTCGGCCCGGAAGAACCAGCCATCGGTGACCTTGGGAAGCCAGCTCGCCTTCAATGCGCTCGCGAGCCAGCCACCCATCGTCTCGACGGCCTCGGCATGGTCGACCGGGCGGTAGCCCTTGCCGCCGCCGGCCTCGTCATAGCCGGCAAGCGCCGCGATGCCCTCGAGCAGCGTCGATTTTCCGGTGCCGTTCTCGCCGACGATGATGGTGATCGCCCGGTCGAAGGACAGCGCGAAGTCCTCGCGCAGGAAGGGCAGGCACCAGGGATAGGCCTGCGGCTCCGGCACCGCGGCGCGGTCGAGCCAGATGTGCCGGAGATAGGGCGCGGGCAGGCGGGGCGGGCTGCTTCGTCTCATGGGGACTCGGGCGTGGGCAGTCGGTGGGTTGTCCTTCGTGATGCAACCCGGGGTCATCCCGGACAAGCCGCGAAGCGGCGCCGATCCGGGATCCATGCCTGAGCCTTCCCGCAGGAGGTTCGGGCATGGGTCCCGGGTCTCCCTGCGGTCGCCCGGGACGACCCGCGATATGGCCAAGGCCGTGCGCAGGCGGGTTGCATGGGCGTGCCTCCCGCCGGCTTTCACCGCGAAGGTCTGAAGAGAACGCCATCCGAGGGAGGGCGCGGGGCCGGGCGGCGTCGCAGTCGACGGCTGCGTGCCGAATGTCGATGTCTTCTGTCGAAGCAGCGCCATTGGCCGCCTCCCGAGCCCCGCGCGCGGTTCTCTATGGTGTCTTCGTCGTCTGGTTACGTCCGGCAGGACTGGGAGGGCCTCTCCCATCGACGAAAACCCCTCCGCGGTGGAACAGGCAGGCCGGCCGCAAAGGTGGATCGCACCTTTGCGGAGCGCGCTCGCTCGGGCTCGCAAGGCCCTTTCGCCGCGAAGACCGCTCTCCCGCCCGGCCTCATGATGCCTCGCGAAGCCCCCTCGGTTCGGGCGGGACGGGCAGAAGCATAAGCGAGGTTTTCGGGGCGGGGATAAGTTGGCGGGTTGTCCCCGGCGGAACGCGGCTGCGCGCGAGGGAGAGGCGCGGGGACCCCTCTCCTGGAAGGAGAGGGCAGGGTGAGGTGTGCGAGGTTTGACCAGCCCGCGCTGCGCCCACCGCACAGTCGGGGGCAGGCTCACGATATCCCTCCCGGACACCTCACCCCTGCCCCTCTCCTTCCACGAGAGGGGATCTGCGTCGAGGTTCCCGCGCCTGTCGCATCCGTCTGCTGCGGCGCCGCAACGCTTTTCGCGGTTGCGGTAGAATTGGAATCCTGCTCCCCTGCGAGCCGCCTCATCAAACGATTTAAAGAAGACGGAGAGCGGCGTGGCTGCGGAGGAAATGTCGCCATCGGTGCTGGCGAGCGAGTTGTCGGCGGCGATCGTGCAGGCGCGCAGGGATGCGCGCGAGGACCCGTTCGGCAATCCGGTCTTACGCGCCACGCTCTGGCTGACCCGCAAGATGGATCGCGGCGAGGTGACGCTCGCCGACGCCGCGGCGCTGATCCGCCAGCTCGGCCGCGCCGCGCTCGCCGACCGGGCGGGGCGCGTCGCATCCTATGTCGGGCTGGAGCGTGACGAGGCCGAAGCCTATGCGGCGCTGGCGCGGCGCGTCGGCGAGGAGGCGAGCGCTTCGGCCCAGCCCTTCGAAGCCTATGGCGCGGCGCTGGCGCGGGTGCGCTTCGCGGCCGTGTTCACCGCGCATCCGACCTTCGGCATGAGCCGGGCGGTGGCGCATGCGCTGGCCGAGCTCGCCTCGAACGAGGGCGAGGCGGCGGTGCTGAAGGCGGCCGATCTCTCCTTCCGGCCGGATGCGGCGATCACCCTGCAGGACGAGTTCGAGCAGGCGCGCTTTGCGGTGCGCCATGCCCGCGACGCGATCGACCGGCTGACCGCGGCCTTCCTGGCCGAGGCGCGGGCGCGCTGGCCGCAGCGCTGGCGCGAGCTCAGGCCGCGCGCTTTGCAGCTCGCCTCCTGGGTCGGCAGCGATACCGATGGGCGCACCGATATCGGCTGGTGGGACACTTTGCGCTACCGGCTGGAATCGAAGCGCGGCCAGTTCTTCCGCCTGCTGGAGAAGCTGCCGGAGGTGCCGGCGGCCGCCGAGGTGAGGGCGCTGCTCGAGGCTGCGCTCGCTGCTGTCGAGCGGCAGCTTGCGCTCTGCCCGCCCCTGAACAGCAAGCCGGAGATCGCTGCCTTGCAGGCCTTCTCGCTGGCGCTGATCGGCGAGCGCGAGGCCGCCCTGCCTGACGCCTCGAAGCTGCTGGCGGCGCTCGACAAGGCGATCGTGCTGGCCGAGGACGATGAGGCGGCGAGCGCGCTGGTGCTGGCGCGGGCCGGCGTCATCGCCCATGGCGTCTCGATCGCGCTGCCGCATTTCCGGCTCAACGCCTCGCAGCTCCACAATGCGATGCGCGGCGTGATCCCGCTCGACGAGGACCCGGCCCAGCCGGCGCAAAGGCGCGCCTTCCTCGCGGCGGCGAACCAGGCGCTCGCCAAGGCGCAGCCGACGCCGGTCGATTTCGGCGCGCTCGCGGTCGAGCGCGCCTCGGCGGCGCGGATGATGATGATGGTCGCGCAGATCGTGAAGCATGTCGACGGCTCGCGGCCGGTGCGCTTCCTGATCGCCGAGACCGAGACCGGCTATACGCTGCTCTCGGCGCTTTATCTGGCGAAGCGCTTCGGCATCGCCGATCACGTCGAGATCTCGCCGCTCTTCGAGACGTCGGACGCACTGGAGCAGGGCCCGCGCATCATCGACGAGGCGCTGCGCAGCCCGCATTGGCGCGATTATCTCAAGCGCCATGGCAGGCTCTGCGTCCAGTTCGGCTACTCCGATTCCGGCCGCTATATCGGCCAGGTCGCGGCGACCTTCTGGGTCGAGCGGCTGAGAAGCCGCATCCTCGAATTGCTGCAGCGCTACGGGCTGACCGACATCGAGCTCGTGATCTTCGACACCCATGGCGAGTCGGCCGGGCGCGGTGCCCATCCCGACAGCCTCGCCGACCGGCTCGCCTATCTCGATCCGGAATGGCCGCGGCGCGCGTTTGCGAAGGCCGGCGTCAAGGTGACGCGCGAGACCAGCTTCCAGGGCAGCGACGGCTATCTGCTGTTCGGCACGGGCACGCTCGCCGGGGCGACGGTGGCACGCATCGCCGAGGCGGTGTTCGCCGATCCGGCGGGTGGTGCGGACGATCCGATTTATGCCGAGCCGGACTTCGCCACCGAGTTCTTCCAGACCGTGCGCGAGGAGATGACGCATCTCGTCGACGATCCCGGCTATGCCGCGCTGATCGGCACCTTCGGCCCGTCCCTGCTCGACAAGACCGGCTCGCGCCCGGCGGCGCGGCAGAGCGATGCCGGTGGGCCGGCGGTGATCCGCCATCCCCGGGAGCTGCGCGCCATCCCGAACAACGCCATCCTGCAGCAGCTCGGCTGGCTGGCGAACAGCGTGCACGGTATCGGCCAGGCGGCGGCAAGGGCGCCGGAGCTGTTCGCGAGCATGCGCGAGAGTTCAGAGCGCTTCGGCCGGGCCTATCGCCTCGCGGCCCATGCCATGGCGAACAGCGATCTCGACGTGCTGCGCGCCTATCTCGACACGCTCGATGCCGGCTCTTGGTTCGACCGGGCGCGGCGCACCGAGAAGGAGGGGCGGCGTGACGAACTGCTCGCGGTCGCCGAGGCGCTGGCGCGGCTCGACCTTGCGCCGGCGCTGCGGCGGCTGTTCTGGCGCTTCGCCTCCGATCGGCTGAAGCTGAAGGAGGCGGCGGGCGAGCCGCCGGCGATGCCGGTCAGGCTGGTCGCGCTGCACACGCTGCGGCTTGCGCTGCTGCACCGGATCTGGCTCTCGGCGACGCATATCCCGGATTTCCGGCCGCATGCCGGGGTGACGCGCGAACTCCTGCTCGAGCGTATCCTGCGGCTAGACATGGCCGGGGCGCTCGTCCTGCTCGGCGAAATCTTCCCGCTCAATCCGGACCCGGCGCTCGGCCTCGATTTCGGCGAGCCGCCGGGGCCGCGCGAGGGCGGCGCCTATGCGGCGCTGCATCGCGACGTGGTCGAGCCGATGCGTCAGTGCTTTGCGCTGCTGCGCGAGATCTCCGGCGCGATCCAGCATGAGATCGGGGCGTTCGGCTGAGATCGCCGCCCCGTCATGCTCGCCCGCGTGGCGAGCAGCCACGGCTTGAACGCCGCGCTTCGTCAAGGAAGACGTGAATGGTCGGGACAGGCCCGACCATGACGAAGCCGGCCGCGCTTGCGGCCCTGCAGCCGTCAGTCCAGCGCGAGGGAGCCGCGCAGCGGGCGGGAGGGCGGCATCAGCGCCGCGAGGCGGGCCTCGCTCTTCGGCGGCGCGATGAAGGCCTGCGTGGTCTTGCGGGCGATGCCGAGATCGTAGGGGCGGCTCGGCGGCAGCGTCGCATTGGCGACGACATAGGAGGCCGAACTCGTGGCCAGGGCGATCGCGGGAGCGGGCGCGGCCGGGGCGAAGGCGAGCGGCGCGCTGGCGAAGGCGGTCGAGGCCGAGGAGGCGCTGGTCGCGAGCGGCGCCGGCTCGGAAAGCGCGGCGACCTGCGAGCTCGGCTCCTCGATGCGGCGGCGTTCCGGGCGCTCGCCCTTGACGTAGAAGGCGTTGCCGCCGGCCACCGTCACATAGTGCATGTTGGGGTAGGAGAAGCGCATCCCCGCCATGTGGAAATGCTTGGCGTTGCCGACGGCTTCGTTGCGCTTGCCGGCCAGGATGGCTTCGGCGGCGGCCTCGGCCTTGGGGAGCTCGCGCGCCGACATCGGGCGGGTGAGCACGCCGGCGGCGAATTGCTTGGGGGCGCCGACGACGCCGCAGATCGTGTCGTGATAGCGTGGCGCGCCGACCCGGTTCATCACCACCGTGCCGACGCCGAGCAGGCCGGATTCGCTGGAGCGGTTCGATTCGAAATACATCGCGCGGACGAGGCATTCCTTCTCGCGCGGGTCGGCCTTGGCCAAGGCGATGGCGCGCTTGCGGATCTCGTGGCTCTGCTTCGGCGCAGTGCTCGCAGCGGTCGTCCGAGCCGTGGTCGAGGCGGTCTCGACCGGCGTCATGCTGCAGGCGCCCAGGACCGGAGCCGCCAGTGAAACCAGGAGCGGGATCGCCTTGCGACCGTGGCGGCTTGTGCCGGAAAGACGGGTAGCGTTCGCAGCGATCTCGATCCGCGTCATGCGGCAACCTCCTGATTACGGGATCGGGGCTGCCCAGGGCGGCGGTCCGTCATCTCCGGCAAGGAATCCCCTTCCTCTTACCAGAAGGTTAATTTCGGAAGGAAGAGGCAAAGTTGTGCGGCGCGAGATGACGGCGACACACGCTCGAAATGGGCGAGGCGGGTTGTCGGGTGCTGCCGTCCTGTGACTGTCGGCTGCTTTACCCCGGAAGCACGAGGCAATAGTCGGGAGCCAGAGGATGACCGCCATCATCACCGCCTTCGAACGCTCGCCCGACCGGGGCAGGGGGCTGGCCCGCGACATGCGCGTGCGCTGGGCGTTCGAGGAGGTTGGCCAGCCCTATGAGGTCCGGCTCCTGTCGTTCAGGGCGATGCGTGAGCCGAAGCATCTGTCGCTTCAGCCCTTCGGGCAGATTCCGAGCTTCGAGGAGGGCGACCTCTGCCTGTTCGAGTCGGGGGCGATCGTGCTGCATATCGCCGAGCGCCATGGCGGCCTGCTGCCGCAGGAGGCGAACGCCCGCTCGCGCGCGATCGCCTGGATGTTCGCGGCGCTCAACACGATGGAGCCGCAGATCTTCGACCGCTCTCTCGCGGCGATCCTCGAGCGTGATCAGCCCTGGTACGAGCAGCGGCTGCAGGCCCTGGAGAGCATCATCCGCAAGCGGCTCGGCGACCTGTCGCGGCGGCTCGGCGAGGCGGACTGGCTCGATGGCGCCTTCAGTGCCGGCGACCTCCTGATGGTGACGGTGCTGCGCCGGCTGCACGGCTCGGGCCTGCTGGAGGCATATCCGAACCTTGCCGCCTATGTCGCGCGCGGCGAGGCTCGGCCCGCCTATCGGCGCGCCTTCGCGGCGCAGCTCGCGGTCTACACCGCTGCGTCGGCGGGCTGATCGTGCTGCTGCCGGGCACGGGACGATGGCGCGGCAGGCGTTCCAACGTCACTTTTGCGTGACCACGCCTCGCTCTAAACTGAACGCAAACCACAGGGAGGCCAGCAGCGTGGCGAAGCTCGTTTTCGGCATGAACCAGTCCCTGGACGGCTATGTCGATCTCCACCCGGAGATGCAGGTGGGGCCGGTGCTGTTTCGCCATTGGACCGAGCATGTGCGCGCCCTGGCCGCCAGCCTCTACGGCCGCCGCATGTACGAGGCGATGCGGTATTGGGATGGGGACGACCCTGCCTGGGATGCGGCGCGGCGCGATTTCGCCACGGCGTGGCGGAAGCAGCCGAAATGGGTGGTCTCGCGCTCGCTGAAATCCGTCGGCCCGAATGCGAGGCTCGTCGAGGGCGATCTGGCCGCGATGGTCCGCGGCCTGAAGGCGAGGCTTGCCGGGGAGATCGCCGTCTCCGGGCCGGAGCTGGCGCAAAGCCTGACCGAGCTCGGCCTGATCGACGAGTACCGGCTCTATTTCCACTCGGTCGTGCTGGGGCGCGGCATGCCGTTCTTCGCCGGCCCGCGGCCGCCGCTCCGCCTCATGGCCAGCGAGCCGGTCGGCGAGGGCGTGATCAGACTGAGCTACGTCCCGGTCTGAGCGCGACCCGCGACGCTCAGCGGGCGCTTTCGGAGACCTCGACGGTGGTCATGGCGCCGTTGCTCTTCATGATCTCGGCCGGCTCCCAGACCGTATGCGTGTCGATGGGGGTCGAGACCATGTGCCTGAGCTGCTTCTTGGCCCGCTCCGAGAGCAGCCGGCTCTCCTTGATCGACTGGAAGCTGCTGTAGCTGCGTTCGCCGCCGCTGAAGACGACGACGCGGCCGTCGAGCACGATGACGTCGCCCTTCTTCAGCGTCGGGTCCTTGAGATACCAATAGGGATCGCTGGCATATTCCATCGGCGCGACGCGCGGCGTCGGCGGGGCTTCCTTGGTCGCGACACCGGGCCGGCCGTCCCGCGGTGCCCGCGGGCGCACGGTCATGTGCAGCGGCTCGCGTTCGGGCACCGGCGCCACGACCCGGCGCGGCGCGATGCCGAACAGGGTTTCGAGGAAGTTCGCCTGCGCCGGAACGGCGCTGGTCAGGGAGGCCGCGGCGAGGGCGATGACGGCGGTGAGGCGGTTGCGATCGGCGGACAAGGCGGCGTTTCCCAGCTCTGAGCATCAGGAGATAGCGAGCGGGCAGGGCGATCTCAACGTGCAAATCGGCAAGTGCTGAATCGCTTGTTGGCAATCCTTTCGAGGGCGTGCGCTCCGCTTTCCGAAGGTCTTGGTTTCATTCGCGTTTCTGACGCTTTCTCGGTTAATTTCCGAGGCGTTGCGGGCGGCGCATCGTCGCCGTGCGCCGTTTGCCAGGAGCGGACGGGCCGGTGACCTTGCGACCCTGGCGCCGAAGTGCTCATTCGGCACGGCGACAGCTTCGGGGCCGAACCGACCGTTGACCGCGGCGGAAAGCCGAGACCATGATGGGCCGAAGCGGGGGGGAGCAGGCATGCGCATGGCGTTGGCGTATCCGGTGGCGATCATCGGTCGTCTCCGGGGCAGGGGGCGCGCGGGGATTTCCGCAATGGCGGGCCGTGGCGCGGCGGGCGCCTGCCTGTTCGGCGCTGCGCTGCTGCTGGCGGGCTGCGGCTCGACCAGCCAGGGGCCGGCTGGCGGCGGGGTTTCCGCCGGCGGCGCTTCGGGGCCTTCGAGCATTCCGCGCGAGCGCCTGATCGGGCGCTGGGGCATCGCCTCCTTCCACACCGAGAAGGACCGCAAGCGCACCGAGGCGCAGGCCAAGGCCGGCTGCTCCCAGCCCTATACCATCTCCAAAGGCCCGACCGACGGCGTGATGATGCATGTCGCCGACGATCCCAAACCCTATGAGCTGCGCCTGAAAGGCGGGCCTGGCGGCAAGAACTATGTCGGCTTCGAGGCGCCGGCGGGGGATCCGCAGGACCGCGAGATCCTTTCGGCGAGCGATTCGATGCTGACCATGCGCTTCGTCGATCCCGATGCGAACCGCCGCTACGGCACCTTCATCTACGCCCGCTGCGGCACCTGAAACCCGCGAGGCGAGATCGCGCATGAAAAAGCCCGACATGACACGGATTCTCGGCGGCCTCGGCGCCGCGGCACTAACGCTGGCGCTGGCCTGGCCGGCCGCCGTCCAGGCGCAGGGCAAGGGAATGGTGCCGCCGGCCGAGACGATGGATGTCGGCGACGAGCCGGGCCGGGTCTCGACCGAGGAGGTCACCATCACCGAAGGGCCCTATGCCCGGCAGATGGTGTTCTTCCGCTCGAACGAGGCGCCTGGCACGGTGGTGATCCACAGCGCCGAGCGCTTCCTCTATGTCGTGCAGCCCAACAACCGCGCGCTGCGCTACGGCATCGGCGTCGGCCGCGAGGGCTTCCAGTGGTCGGGCCTCGTCCAGGTCAGCCGCAAGGCGGAATGGCCGGACTGGCGTCCGCCGCCGGAGATGCTGCAGCGCCAACCCTATCTGCCGCGCTTCATGGCCGGTGGGCCGGGTAATCCGATGGGGGCGCGCGCGCTCTATCTCGGCTCGACCGTGTTCCGCGTTCACGGCACCAACCAGCCGGAGACGATCGGCCAGTCGATCTCGTCGGGCTGCTTCCGCCTGGCCAATGGCGACATCATCGACCTCTACTCGCGCGTTCCGCTCGGGACCAAGGTCGTGGTGCGACACAAGGCGACGATCTGACCGGCCTTTTCAAGGCCGCACGCCATTCAGCAATCAGGAGATCCGACCCCATGCGAGGCGCGTTCCGAATTCGTCTCCAGCCATCGGCGCTCGCCGTGCTCGCCGCGGGGCTCGTCGCGCTGCCGGCCGCTGCCGGCACGCTCGACAAGGTGAAGCAGCGCGGGACGCTGGAATGCGGCGTCAGCGAGGGGCTGCGCGGCTTTTCCGAGAAGGATGCGCAGGGGCGCTGGGCCGGGTTCGACGTCGATTTCTGCCGTGCCGTGGCGGCGGCGGTGCTCGGCGATGCCGGCAAGGTCAATTTCACGCCGCTCTCGGCCGGCGAGCGCTTCGAGGCGCTGAAACAAGGCAAGGTCGACCTGCTCTCGCGCAATTCGACCTGGACCCTCGGCCGCGAGGCCGGGCTCGGCCTCGCCTTCGCCGGCATCACCTATCATGACGGGCAGGGCTTCCTGGTGGCGCGCTCGCTCGGCGTCGACGGGGCGCTGTCGCTCGACAAGGCCAAGGTCTGCGTCGAGGCCGGCACGACGACCCAGCTCAATCTCGGCGATTTCTTCCGCGCCAATTCGATGAGCTTCGAGGAGAAGGCGTTTCCGAGCGCCGCCGAGGCGCTCGCCGCCTTCCAGTCCGGCCAGTGCAATGTGCTGACCCGCGACCAGTCGGCGCTCTACGCCGAACGGCTCAAGCTGCCGAAGCCGGGCGATGCCGTGATCCTGCCCGACGTGATCTCGAAGGAGCCGCTCGGCCCGGTGACGCGCTCCGACGATTTCCCGTGGTTCAACATCGTCAAATGGGTGAATTTCGCGCTGGTCAACGCCGAGGAACTCGGCGTCTCCGCGGCCAATGCGGACGAGGCCGTCGCCTCGACCAAGCCGGATGTGCGCCGCCTGACCGGTGCCGAGGGCGGCTTCGGCAAATCGCTCGGCCTCGACGAGGCCTGGGCGATCCGGGCGGTGAAGGCGACCGGCAATTATTCCGAGATCTATGAGCGCAACCTCGGGGTGAACTCGCCTCTCGGCATTCCGCGCGGGCTGAACCAGCTCTGGAACATGGGCGGCGTGCTCTACGCGCCGCCGATGCGCTGACCGGCGCCTGCGCCGTTCCCTCGCAAGCCGTCCCGCCTTAGGGTGCGGCCAGAGGAAACGCAGCCGGGAGCAGGGCGCAGCATGGTGGCCACGGAATTCGGGGCGGAGCCCTTCGACGCGGAGGGTGCGCGCACCACGCTATTCTTGGCCGTGCTCGCCGCCGTCTCCCGCCATGGCAAGGCGCGAATCGCGCTGGAAGACCCCGAACGTCAGCCGATCAGCTTCGGCCGGCTGGTGCTCGGCGCCTTCGTGCTCGGCCGCAAGCTCGCGGCGCAGACGCAGAAGGGCGAGAAGGTCGGGCTGCTGCTGCCGAACATGCAGGGCATGGCGGTCACCCTGTTCGGCCTGTCGGCCTATGGCCGGGTGCCGGCGCTGCTGAACTTCACCGCCGGCACCAAGAACCTCAAGGCGGCCTGCGAGGTCGCCCCGCTCTCGACCATCGTCACCTCGCGGCGCTTCATCGATCAGGCCAAGCTCGACGAGGTGATCGAGGCGATCGGCCAGGGCAGACGGGTGATCTATCTCGAGGATGTCCGCAAGCAGCTGACCAGCCTCGACAAGCTGCTCGGCGCGCTCGCCTCGCTGGCGCCGGGGTTCGTCCATCGCCGGCATGCGGCCGGCCCGGACGAACCGGCGGTGGTGCTGTTCACCTCCGGCACCGAGGGCAAGCCCAAGGGCGTGGTGCTCAGCCATGCCAATCTGGTCTCGAATGCGCGGCAAGTGTTCCAGCATGCGCAGGGCGCGATTTCCGAGCGCGACATCTTCATGAACCCGCTGCCGGCCTTCCACTCCTTCGGGCTGACCGCCGGGATGCTGGTGCCGCTGCTGCACGGGATGAAGGTCGTGCTCTATCCGAGCCCGCTGCACTACAAGCAGGTGCCGCGGCTGATCGCCGAGACCGGCGCGACTTTCCTGCTCGCGACCGACACCTTCCTGCAGGGCTATGCCCGCGCCGCCGGCGAGGGCGACCTCAGCAGCGTGCGCTATGTCGTCGCCGGGGCAGAGCGCGTGAAGCCGGAGACGCGCCGGCTCTGGGAGCCCTATGGCACCACCATCCTCGAAGGCTATGGCTGCACCGAATGCTCGCCAGTGCTGGCATGCAATACGCCGAGCGCGATGCGCGAGGGTAGCGTCGGACGGCTCCTGCCCGGCATCACCGCGCGGCTCGAACCGGTCGAGGGCATCCATGAGGGCGGCCGATTGATGGTGAAGGGCCCCAATGTGATGCTGGGCTATCTCAACGCCGACAGCCCCGGCACGCTCGCCCCGCCCGAGGGCGGCTGGCACGATACCGGCGACATCGTCGCGATCGAGGACGGCTTCGTCAGCATAAGGGGCAGGGCGCGCCGCTTCGCCAAGCTCGGCGGCGAGATGGTCTCGCTGGCGGCGGTCGAATCGATGATCTCCGGCCTGTGGCCGGGTTTCAATCACGTCGTCGTCGCCTTGCCGGATCTGCGCAAGGGCGAGCAGCTCGTGCTCGTCACCGAAAAACCGGATGCCGACAAGAAGGCGCTGCAGGACGAGGCGAAGCTTCAGGGCTTCCCGGAATTGTGGATGCCGAAGGCGCTGCTCGTAACCCGCGCCATCCCGGTGCTCGGCAACGGCAAGATCGACTATGGCGCGACGCGCGAGCTGGCGATCACGATGCGGCCGCTGCTGTGACGCCACATTCGCATGATCTCAGAGGGGGCATGCTGCTGCTGCTTCCCGTCGCCATGATCAGGATGGCCTCACTGTTCGCCTTCGGGCTGGCGCTCGCGCCGGCCGATCTCGCGGCGCAGGCGGTCGGACAGACCTATGTGCGCCGCGACGAATGCATCGAGGCCGGCAAGCTCTCGGCCGAGCAATGCGAGTTCGCCTATCGCAATGCCCGCGCCGAATTCGAGCAGAAGGCGCCGCGCTATGCCTCGCGGGCGCAGTGCGAGCGCGCCCATAAGCGCTGCGGCGCCCAGGTCACGACGACCGGCGGCTGGGACGCGCTGGCGCGCGGCGGCGGGGCTGCGAGCTATGTGCCGCGCTTCGTCGGCATCCGCGTCAGCGGCGAGGGGACGGCCGCCAGGGCGCTGCCGATCGTCGAGGGCTCGGCCAGGATCGCCTTCACGGCCCGGAAGGTCGCGGCGCTCGACGACAAGGTCGCGGGACGCCGCAGCGTGATCGGCGGCGGCGGGCGCGGCCAGGCGCAGGCGAGCGGTCCCTATATCCGCCGCGGCGACCGCGACGACACGGTGCCCGTGCCGATGGAGCAGAAGAAGATCGGCTCCGATGTGGCGCCCGGGCTCTATGTCGATCCCGACGGGGTCGAATGGTACAAGCCGAGCCGCCGGCGCTGACGCTGGCGGTACTCGCCAACGACTCCCACAAGTGCCGTCATCCCGGGCTTGCCCCGGGATCCATCCTGGAGCGCAGCAGCCCTACGATGGATCCCGGAGCTGCGCCGCTTCGCGGCTTGTCAAGGATGACGAGTGGCTCCGAAGGTAAGCATGCAGCGCTTGCCCTTGTAGACGCCTTCGCGGGAGGCTAACCGTGTCCCGGCGCGGACGTGGCGAAACTGGTAGACGCAAGGCACTTAAAATGCCTCGCCAGAGATGGTGTGCGGGTTCGATCCCCGCCGTCCGCACCAGTTCGATAGCGCCTTTCCGCTTCTTCCATTCGAATCGGCCGGCGCCGCCGCCATGCCGGCGCGATCATCGCCGCCTTGCGTTCGCGGCGGGTGCGCCTTGCCGAGTTAGCAATGCGATGTCGGGCTGCGGATGCGCACAGATGGGCGCGTTGCATTGCAAGGGGAGGAATCGGATGAGCGGAGCAAGCGGGCTGAAGGCGCGGATCCAGTCGGGGGAGCTGGTCGCCGGAACGATGGCCCTGGAATTCTTCGTGCCGGGCCTGCCTGCGATCGCGGCAGCGGCCGGGGCGGAGTTCATCCTGCTCGACATGGAGCATACCGGCACGGGCTTCGAGACGATGCGGATGCTCTGCGCCGCCTGCCGGGGGCTCTCGATCGCGCCGGTCATCCGGGTGCCGACCACCGAATACAGCCTGATCGCCCGGGCGCTCGATATCGGCGCGCATGGCGTCATGGTGCCGATGGTCAACACGGAAGAGCAGGCGCGGCTGATCGCCTCCTGCGCGCATTATCCGCCGGCCGGGCATCGCGGCGCCGCCTTCGGCATCGCCCATGACGACTATCTGCCCGGCTCGCCGGCCGAGAAGATCGCGCAGGCCGCCGCCCGCACGCTGATCATCGCGCAGATCGAAAGCCCGCAGGGGGTCGAGAATGCCGAGGCGATCGCGGCTGTGCCGGGAATCGACGTGCTCTGGGTCGGTCATTTCGACCTGTCGAACTTCATGGGCATCCCCGGCCAGTTCGATCATCCCGATTTCGAGGCGGCGCTCAGCCATGTCGGCCGCAGCGCCCGGGCGCATGGCAAGGCGGCCGGGCTGATGGCCGGCGATCTCGGCTGGTCGAAAAGGGTGCGCGAGCTCGGCTATTCGGTGATCGCGCAGGGCGTCGATGGCGCGCATTACCAGAACAGCGTCGCGGCGGCGCTGAAGACGCTGCGTACGCTGTAGCGCCGTCGGATTCGGGTGGGGCACCGCGTCATCGCGGCTGGAGCGAAGCGGAGCGCCGGGATTCATCCTAGATCACCGCGCGTCCGTTCGGACGCGGTCACGGTGATCTATCCCATTATTATCGCATCGGAATTTTCCGAAAAGCGGATTCCACTTTTCGGTCCGATGCTATGGAGCGCCGGAGCCCTATGATGGATCCCGGAGCGGCGCGGCTTCGCCGCTTGTCCGGGATGACGCCGGACCTCTTCTCGTGCCCTGAAGCCGGGCTGCTGGCCCGGTCGAGCGTCGTTTCCGCCTCCTGCGCGTCAGGACAGCCGGCGGTCGCGGATATCGAGGATTCGCTCGAAGATCGCCTGATGGTCGGCGAGCAGGGCCTGAAGCGGGCCGATCGGCCGGAAGGCGCGCATGTCCTGCTCGTCCTCGCCTGCTTCGACCCAGGCGGCGATGGCCTCGTCCGCGGCGGCGAGCTCGTCCTCGGTGGGCGAGGGGTGCGCCGGTGCGCCGCTCTCCGCTGCGAGCTGCAGGGCGATTCTGCGGCGCAGATCCTGTTCGAGCGCGATCAGCGGCTCGAGTTCGTCGGTATAGGCCACTCGCAGGCCCTCCCATTGATTCCGGCTCGCCCGGCGCCGCGTGGTGATTCCTTCGCCGGCCCGGCGGCGGACTGCCGCACGCGGCGCAGATCGCGCGCTCGGCGGTGCTTCCGGGCGCTGATAGCGCATGGTTTCGCCCGGCCCAAGCCATGGGCGCGATTCCCGCCCGTCCAGGCCTGCTGGCATCGGGATTCGCATCGGCGATGCCGGGCCGGGTTGGAAACGGGATTCGGCTGCCTTGCGGCTGCGGCGGCTTGTCACGCCGCTTGCCGATAGGCTTCGCCGAAGCGCCTGCCGCCTAGCACCCAGCGGGTCAAAATCAGCAATAAACCGGGCCTGAGGGGCTGGAAGGCGCGCCTGCGCGCAAAACAGAAAGGGCTTAGCCGATCTCTCGACTAAGCCCTTGAAACTGCTGGCTCCCGGAGCAGGATTCGAACCTGCGACCAATCGATTAACAGTCGATTGCTCTACCGCTGAGCTATCCGGGACCGATGGGGGGCGTATAGCGACGACGCTCGCCGGGTGCAAGCCCTTTGCGACGCAACATGCCGGCAAATCGTCATCGATGGGGTGCGTCGCATTTTCGCTGTGGTCAGCGCGTTGGTTTCGGTTGCGGAGGCGCGCGCCATGTGGTTATAGGCGGCGTCATGGAGATCACGCCCGCGTGATCTCCCGGAAGGCCTCGTGGCGGAGTGGTTACGCAGAGGACTGCAAATCCTTGCACCCCGGTTCGATTCCGGGCGAGGCCTCCAAACTCTTTTTCATGAACAGATTTCCTTGGGCTGTTTCGGCAGGTTGTTCCGCCCGGCGCCCACCCCGTCAGCTGGCGGGATAAACTCCCTCCCGTTCTCGTCCTTCCCGGGGCGATCTTGTTTCCGGGGGCGATCCCGGTGCCGGCCTGACCGGCTGGCGAGGCTTCGGTTCAAGTGTCGCTGTCGCGCTCGCTTCGGCCGGCCGAGCCGTTCTTGTTTCGGGGTCCCGACCCGGCGCAAAATCTGCGGGAGAACCTCAGGCTGGCCGGTGGTCCGATTGCGTTACGCAAGAGGATGTGAGAGCAGCCCGTTGCTGCAAGCGATCTGTTTCGCTTGGCCTACGGAATATGCCTATGACCACTCGTCTCATCATCGCCGCCGTCACAGTTGCATCGCTCCTCGCCGCTCCGGCTTTTGCGGCGAACCGGAAGGTCGACATCGTCAACAAGACCGGGAGCGTCATGACCAGCTTCTTCGCGTCGTCGACCGGCACCGACAGCTGGGAAGAAGACATGCTCGACAACGACACGCTCGCAAATGGCGAGACGCTCGAAGCCGACATCGATGACGGCACCAAGGCCTGCATCTACGACTTCAAGGCGGTCTTCGCGGATGGTGACACCGTGATCAAAAAGAAGGTGAATGTCTGCGAGATCTCGACCTTCACCTTCACCCAGTAAGCCGAGCCAAGGCAGGGCTGGGCGCCTGTCGAAAAGCGGTGCGGTCGATGATGCCGTCTGTACCGTAGCCGTAGAGCGGCGGCCTTTCGGCACGGCGCCCCGACATCGAAATCTGGGCCGCGCATCCCCCGGGGGGAGGGGCGGCCCTTTTCAATAGACGGCACGATCTCGACGATTCGACACGTGCCTGCGCAGGTGCCGTCGGGAATAGGGTTCCGGCGAGGGCAGGCGAATCGCTCCGTTTCGGGCGAGTGCTCTTGCTGCATGCTCTTGCCGTATGCTCGGCGCCGATTCCTCCTGGCGCGTTTGCCAGTTCCGCCGGCAGGCGAGGGGGCAGCGATGCGATCCCGGGCCTCCGGGGATGTCGCGGTTGCGTATGAGCCGGCCGCGTGGCTCGCGGCGGTGGCGATCCCGGCTCTGCGACGGGGTGCGTACCCACAATGCGCCCTGCCGGCCGGCCTTGCCTTTTGCGGCCGCCTCGCCCAAAACCCCGCTGCCGGCCTTGTGCCGTCATACGGAGATTTTGAGCATGTCGAGCTTCGCGGATCTGCGTCGCATGATGGTGGACTGCCAGCTGCGCACCTATGACGTGACCGACCGGGCCGTGCTTGCCGCCGCCGACAGCGTGCCGCGCGAGGCTTTCGTGCCGGGTGATCTTGCGCATCTGGCCTATCTCGACCAGTCGGTCTCCCTGCCCGGTACGACGCGCGCCCTGCCGGCGCCGATGGTCGTGGCCCGGATGATCCAGGCGCTGGAGCTGAAGGCCGGCGAGCGCGCGCTCGAATATGGCGGTGGCTCGGGCTATGGCGCGGCGCTGATGGCGGCGATGGGCGCGCAGGCGAGCCTGTGCGAGCCGGACGAGGCGGCGCTGGCGCTGGCGCGTGCCGCGTTCGCGCAGGATGGCGTGCCGGAGGTCCAGGCGCTGGCGGCGATTCCCGCCAAGGCGCAGTACGACGTCGTTCTCGTCGGCGGGGCCTGCGAAACGCAGCCGAGCAGCCTTTTCGGCCATGTCGCCCCCGGTGGCCGGCTGATCGCGATCGAAGGGCTCGGCCGTGCGGCGCGGGTGATCCTCTATCGGCATGCAGGCGAGACATTGACCGGCCGGCCAGTCTTCGATGCCGCGGCGCCTGCTCTCACGGAATTCCGCAAGGCCGAGGCCTTCGTTTTCTGAAGCGGTGCCGTTCGCGGGACGCGTCCGCGATCTGGCTCGGGAGCAGAAGCGAATTCCATGCCGCCCCGGGGGCGGTATGGCGAGCAGGATAAAGGTGTCTCATTTTTGCGGCACTGGCGAACTGAAAAGGCGATGGGTTCCCTGCGGCCGTTGGCGATATCGGTCGACGCGCCTATAAATTTCAAATGAGTGCCGAGGCTGGGGCGATGCCTGGGCGAGACAAGAGTCCGCACAAGAGGCGTCCGGTGACTGAAACGAAGCTACTCTGGAAAAGGTCCGCGAGCCGCCTGGCGCTGATCGGCGTTCTCGGCACGGGCTTGGCTGCACCAGCTCTTGCGCAGACGATGGAATCGGCGCTGTCGCGCGCTTACTCCGGCAATCCGACCCTGAATTCGCAGCGCGCGGCGGTCCGCGCCACCAATGAGAACGTGCCGCAGGCGCTTTCGGGCTACCGCCCGCGGATCAACGCCTCCGCAGATATCGGCGCCAGCATCACCGAAAGCAGCATTCCGGCGGTTCCGCGTAACGGAAGCTTTCACAACAACAACACCTCGCGACTCACGCCGCGCGGTGCCGGGATCCAGATCGACCAGAACATCTTCGACGGCGGCAAGACGCGCAGCTCCGTGAGCCAGGCCGAATCGCAGGTGCTCGGCGCCCGCGCGACGCTGCTCAACACCGAGCAGAACGTGCTGCTCGACGCGGCCACGTCCTATATGAACGTGCTGCGCGACACGGCGATCTTGAACCTCAACCGCAACAACGTCGAGGTGCTCGAGGAGCAGCTGCGCCAGACGCGCGACAGGTTTCAGGTCGGCGAAGTGACCCGCACCGACGTCGCACAGGCCGAGGCCCGTCTTTCGCAGGCGCAGTCGCAGGCGATTCTGGCCGAGTCGAATCTCAAGACCTCGATCGCCCGCTTTCGGCAGAACATCGGCGTCGAGCCGAAGCAGCTTTCCCCCGGTCGCCCGGTCGAGAACCTGCTGCCCCGGAATCTCCAGGCTGCGCTGAACATCGCGCTGACGGGACACCCGGCGATCATCGCCGCGCTGCATGGCGTCGATGCCGCGGAGCTGCAGGTCAAGGTCACCGAGGCCGATCTCTATCCGGTGCTCGGCGTGCGCGGCATCGTGGCGCAGCGCTATGACAACCAGTTCTTCGGTGACAACCGCACTTCGGCCAGCGCCGTCGCGACCCTGACCATCCCGATCTACGAAGGCGGGCAGGTCTATTCCCGCACCCGCCAAGCCAAGGAAACGGCCGGCCAGCGGCGCATCGACGTCGATACCTCGCGCGACACGGTCCGCGCGGCGGTCGTCTCGGCCTGGGGCGCGCTCGATGCCGCCAAGGCGCAGATCACCGCGGCGCAGTCGCAGGTCCAGGCCGCCGAAACGGCGCTCGCCGGCGTCCGCGAGGAGGCCAAGGTCGGCCAGCGCACCACGCTCGACGTGCTGAACGCCCAGCAGGAACTGGTGATCGCCCGTTCGACGCTGGTGACCGCGCAGCGCGACCGCGTCGTCGCCTCCTATGCCGTCCTTTCCGCTACCGGCAAGCTCTCGGCCAATACGCTGAAGCTGAAGGCCGAGCGCTACGACGCCCGCAAGCACTACGATCAGGTCAAGGGCCTGCTCTGGGGCACGCAGACGCCGGACGGTCGCTGAGCCAGCCTGCCGGTTCCCGCCAGTGCCTCGTCGCCGCACCCGGCGCGAGGCCGGGTTCTGGCGCTTGGATCACGCGAAACCTCGGCGCACATGTCGCGATTTCTCCTGTGGGCGGGCACGCCGCTGCCTTGCCTGCCGGTTCAGCAGTGAACTACTCATGATGTGGGGGCGCGCTGATTCCATGGCCGTTCCCCGGTCGAGCGGTCCGGATTCAGCATGAGCGCGCAGCCCAAGCCCAATGAACCCTCGATGGAGGAAATCCTCGCCTCCATCCGGCGGATCATCGCGGATGACGAGAAGCCGGCGACTCCTCCCGAGCCCGAGCCTGTCGCGCTCGCTCCGGTGCCGGAGCCCGACCCGGTTTCTGAGCCCGAGGCGGTTTCCGAGCCCGATCCGCAGCCGCAACCGGAGGACGATGTGCTCGACCTCGGTGCCGAGGCGAGCCTGGTCGAGGCGCCGGTGGCGGTCGACGATATCGAGTTCGCCGAGCCTGTCGAACCCGCGCCTGCGCCGACGGCTGCGCCGTTGCCACCCGAACCTCCGGTCGCGATCGCGCCGCCAGTGCAGGTCGCGCCGAGCGCACCGTCTCTCGACATGGCGTCCTTGATTTCGGATCAGGCCGGTGCCGCCGTGCACAACGCCTTCGGCGCCCTCGCCAACACCGTGCTGAGCAACAATGCCCGGACCCTCGAGGATCTGGTCAAGGACATGCTCAAGCCGATGCTGAAGACCTGGCTCGACGATAATCTGCCGGGCATGGTCGAGCGACTGGTGCGCGCCGAGATCGAGCGCGTCGCCCGCGGCGGGCGCCACTGAGGCAGCCTGCCGGACGGGCTTGGCGAGCCTAGATCGTCGAGCCTGCCATCGGACGCGGTCACGGTGATCTATCGCAGTGTTATCGCATCGGAGCTTTCCGAAAAGTGGAGTCCACTTTTCGGTTCGATGCTCTAGCGCCGCTTCGCCGCTCGCGCCCGTACTCGCGATGCGGGGCGAGGCCGGTAATTGTCGAAGACGCCGCCCTCATAGAGCCGCTGGATGGTGCAGCCGGCGAGCGCCATCAGCGCGGTCGGCGGGCCGAGGCGCGCGACCAGCGCCCCGAGCGCCAGCGAGACCGGGCGGGGATAGCGGCCTGAAGCGGCTTCTGCCGCGACCCAGGCGCCGACGAGATGAACCAGTAATCTCATGGGTTTGCTCCCCCCTGCTTCAAAGAACGACCTTGCGGTTCGCGCCGAGATCCGGCCGCGAACCCGTCACCGCTGCGGCCATCATCTTGACGCTGGTGACGATCTTGCCCGGGCTGTCCCAGAACTCCGCCATGGTCGGGCGCATCCGCAGGATCCGGATATTGGGATCGTCCTTGCTCTCCCAGAAGGCGCGGGCGGCGGTGGACCAGAGCTCTTCGACGCGGGGCCGATCGTCGAGCACGTTGGCGGTGCCGCTGACCGAGACATATTTGTAGGAGGCATTGTCGGCGAAGGTCAGGCAGATATTCTCGTTGATCTCGACTTCGTCGTCCTTGTGGGAGCGCTTGTCGGTCAGGAAATAGATTGCGTCCTCGTCGCGCCTGGCATGAGCGCTCATCGGGCGGGCGCGCAGCTGGTCGCTGGCGCCGTCATGGCTGACGAGCATGCACAGGCCGATCTCCTCGATCAGCTCCCAGACATGATCCTGGTCGGTTTGGCGGGGCATTTCAGATCCTCCTTGATCTGCCATTTCCAACGGCTGGAAAGCGCGCCGGTTCCTCGCGCGGTGCGGTTCGGTGCCAGGGAACGGGGAGGGGCGTTCATGCGTTGCTGGAGCGCCCGCCATTCTCTCCAGCCGAGGAAATCGCCATGAAGAAGCCCGCCACGCGCATCGACCTGCCGTCCAATGCCAGGAACGAGGTGATCGGCCTGCTGAACGAGCGCTTGCAGGACGGGATCGACCTCGCCCTCGCCACCAAGCAGGCGCATTGGAACCTGAAGGGGCCGGGCTTCATCGGCGTGCATCTGATGCTCGACGGCTTCCGCAAGGAACTCGATGGCCATGTCGACACGGTGGCCGAGCGGGTCGCTCAGCTCGGCGGCATCGCGCTCGGCACGACGCAGGCGGTTGCCGCGGGCAGCGACCTCAAGCCTTATCCGACGGAGATCGTCGCGGTCGCCGAGCATCTCGCGGCGCTGATCGAGCGCTATGCCGCGGCGGCCAACAGCGTCCGCGAGGCGATCGACAAGAGCGACGAGGCCGGCGACACCGGCACCGCCGATCTCCTGACTGCCTATTCGCGCATGCTCGACAAGGCGCTCTGGTTCCTGCAATCGCAGGCCGCCTGAGCGCCCGGAGCCCGATGCAGGGCTGCATCGCGTCGAAAACGTTGACGCACAGCCCCCGCATGCGCTCTTAAGGCGTCAGACCTTTTGGCTTTCGTTATTCAACGGCCGGGGCAGGTTCCCCCGGCCTTTCGGCGTTCGAGCAAAGCGATGATGGACAAGACATTCGAGCCGGCCAGCGTCGAGGCACGCATCAGCGAGGCCTGGGAGAAGGCGGATGCCTTCCGGGCAGGGCGTGGCGCCGCGCCCGGCGCCGAGCCCTATTGCATCGTGATCCCGCCGCCGAACGTGACGGGTTCGCTGCATATGGGCCACGCGCTCAACAACACGCTGCAAGATGTGCTCTGCCGCTTCGAGCGCCTGCGCGGCAAGGACGTGCTCTGGCAGCCCGGCACCGACCATGCCGGCATCGCGACCCAGATGGTGGTCGAGCGCAAGCTCGCGGCCGAGAACCGTTCGGACCGGCGGAGCATGGGCCGCGAGGCCTTCGTCGCCGAGGTCTGGAAGTGGAAGGAAGAATCGGGCGGCACGATCGTCAACCAGCTGAAGCGCCTCGGCGCCTCCTGCGACTGGTCGCGCGAGCGCTTCACCATGGACGAGGGTCTCTCGGCCGCCGTCCTCAAGGTCTTCGTCGCCCTGCACAAGCAGGGGCTGATCTATCGCGCCAAAAGGCTGGTGAACTGGGACCCGAAGTTCCAGACCGCGATCTCCGATCTCGAGGTGCTGCAGGTCGAGAAGACCGGCTCGTTCAAATGGCAGCGCGACGGCGAGGAGGCGTTCGACGCCGCCAAGCTCGACAAGGCGCTGGCCAAGGACCCGAACGGCCATCTCTACTATTTCGACTATCCGATCGAGGGCGCGGTCTACGACCCCGAGAATCCCGAGACCTACATCACCGTCGCGACGACCCGGCCTGAGACGATGCTGGGCGATACCGGCGTCGCCGTGCATCCGGAGAACGAGAAGCTCAAGGGGCTGATCGGCAGGAATGCCGTGCTGCCGCTGGTCGGCCGCGTCATCCCGGTCTTCGGCGACGACTATGCCGACCCCGAGAAGGGCACCGGCGCGGTCAAGATCACCCCGGCGCACGACTTCAACGACTTCGATGTCGGCAAGCGCAATTCACTCAGGATCGTCAACATCCTGGACGGCGAGGCTCGCATCCTGCTTCAGGACAATGCCGACTTCCTCGAGGGCGCGGCGCCCGAGGCGGAGACGCTGGCGCTGCACGGCACGGACCGGTTCACGGCTCGCAAGGCGGTGGTCGGCCTGATGGCGGCGCGCGGGCTGCTGCGCAAGGTCGAGCCCAACACCCACACCGTGCCGCATGGCGACCGTTCGGACGTGGTGATCGAGCCCTGGCTGACCGACCAGTGGTATGTCGACGTCAAGCCGCTGGCCAACCGCGCGCTCAAGGCGGTCAAGGACGGTCGCACCAAGATCACGCCCGAGAGCTGGACCAAGACCTACAACGACTGGCTCGAGAACATCGAGCCCTGGTGCGTCTCGCGCCAGCTCTGGTGGGGCCACCAGATTCCGGCCTGGTACGGGCCGGATGGCGAGTGCTTCGTCGCCGAGTCCGAGGCCGGCGCGCAGGCGCTGGCGCTCGGCCATTATGGCGGCCCGGTCGCGCTGACGCGCGACGCGGACGTGCTCGACACCTGGTTCTCCTCGGCGCTCTGGCCGTTCTCGACGCTGGGGTGGCCGGAGGAGACCGCCGAGCTCAAGCGCTACTACCCGACCGCGACGCTGGTCACCGCCTTCGACATCATCTTCTTCTGGGTCGCCCGGATGATGATGATGGGCCTCAACTTCATGGACGAGGTGCCGTTCAAGGACGTCTACATCCACGCCATCGTTCGCGACGAGAAGGGCGCGAAGATGTCGAAGTCCAAGGGCAACGTCATCGACCCGCTGGTGCTCGTCGACAAATACGGCGCGGATGCGCTGCGCTTCACGCTCTCGGCGATGGCGGCGCAGGGCCGCGACATCAAGCTTTCGACCGCGCGTGTCGAAGGCTACCGCAACTTCGCGACCAAGATCTGGAATGCGGCCCGCTTCGCCGAACTGAACGGCTGCCTGCGGGCCGAGGGCTTCGACCCCGCCAAGGTCGCGCTGCCGCTCAACCGCTGGATCCTCTCCGAGGCGGCGCGCACCGCCGATGCGATCGCCGCCGGCATCGAGAGCTTCAAGTTCAACGAGGCGGCCGACGCGGCCTATCGCTTCGTCTGGGGCCAGTTCTGCGACTGGTATCTCGAGCTCTCCAAGCCGGTGCTGCAGGGCGAGGGCACCGACGCGGCTGCCGTTGCGGCGAAGGCCGAGACGCAGGCGACGGTGGCGCATGTCATCGACCTGATCTGCCAGCTGCTGCATCCGTTCATGCCGTTCCTGACCGAGGAGCTCTGGGCGCAGAAGGCGGGCGAGGGCGCGCCGCGGCCGGTGCCGGCCGGCGAGGCTTCGCTGGTCTGCCTGACGCGCTGGCCGCAGCTCGGCGCGCTGGTCAACGAGGCGGCCGAGGCCGAGATCGGCTTCGTCGTCGACCTGATCTCCGATATCCGCTCGGTCCGCTCGGAGACCAATGTGCCGGGTGGGGCGCAGGTGCCGCTGGTGCTGGTCAAGCCGAGTGCCGCGACGCGCGCCGCCGTCGAGGCCTGGGCGCCGATGATCGAGCGTCTGGCGCGGCTTTCGGCGATCGAGTTCGCCGATGCGGCGCCCGGCCAGTCGGCCCAGATCATCGTGCGCGGCGAGATCGCGGCCCTGCCGCTCGCCGGGATCATCGACCTCGATGCCGAGCGCGGGCGCCTGACCAAGGAACTCGCCAAGCTCGACCAGGACATCGCCGCCGTCGAGCGCAAGCTCGGGAATGCCGATTTCATGGCCCGCGCGCCCGAGGAGATCGTCGAGGAGAACCGCGAGCGCAAGGCGATCGCGCAGGCCCGTAAGCTGAAGATCGCCGAGGCGCTCGAGCGCCTTGCCTGAGGCGAATGCCGGGGCGGTGCTTTCGGGGCCGCCCCGACCTTTTTCCGTCACGAAACGGTCGCGCTATTGACGCTGGTCTAAGAGAATTCTGGCGTCCGGCCGCGGGATCGCGTAGATGCATGCGGCGCACGCCAACCATGCGTCAGAGGCGAGCCCGGGGAGCGGTCGAACAGTAAATGCTCAAGCGTGCATATGACTGGTGCGTGTCTTACGCGTCCCATCCCGCAGCGCCCTGGCTGCTCTTCGCCATTACCTTCGTTGAAAGCTCGATCAGCCCGCTGCCGCCGATCCCGCTGCTGATCCCGATGTGCATCGCGCGTCCGGACCGTGCCTGGTTCTATGCCGGCGTCTGCTCGCTCGGCGCCGTCACCGGCGGCTATCTTGGCTATGCGATCGGCGCCTTGCTCTATGAATCGGTCGGCGCCTGGCTGATCGGCATCTACGGCCTGCAGGAGAAGGCCGCCCATCTGATCCACACCTCTCAGGACTACTGGTTCTGGGTGCTGCTGACCAAGGGGCTGACGCCGATCCCGTTCAAGATCGTCACGATCATGTCGGGCTTCCTGCATTTCGATCTCTGGAAGTTCACCGTCGGCATGGTGATCTCCCGCGTCACCTTCTTCGCGATGATCGCGGTCGCCCTGCGCTATTACGGCGACAACATCCGTATCTTCATCGAGAAGCATCTGCCGATGACGGCGCTGGCGCTGGTCGTGGTGGTGGTCGGGGGCTTCTTCGTCCTGCCGATGGTGCTCTGAGCCGGCCTCCGGATATTCGAGCTCTCATCCTGAGGAGCCGCGCCAGTGGCGTCTCGAAGGATGAGGGCTGGGGCGTTCTCCGACAGGCTCTGAAGCCCGCCGCACTCGTCGCTCAGCGCTTGCGAAACACCACGCTGAGATTGTTCGCCGGCATCGCCGTGACCTCGGGCGGTCCGAAGCCGGCTGCGGCGGCGAGGGCTGCGACCGTGTCGAGCTCGCGCAGGCCCCAGCGCGGATCGCGGCCGCGCAGGCTCTCGTCGAAGGCGGCATTGCTCGGCGCCAGCGGCACGCCGCTCTGCCGATAGGGGCCGTAGAGATAGAGTGGGCCGCCGGGCGGCAGCAGCCGCGCCGCTTCGGCGATCAGTCCCTGCGTCGCCGCCCAGGGCGAGATGTGGATCATGTTGATGCAGATCACCCCATCGGCCCGCGCCAGCGGCCAGCCGGGCGTCGACGCGTCCAGGGCCAGGGCGGGCAGCAGGTTCGGCAGCGCGGCCTCCTTCGCCCAAGCGTCGATGCTGGCGCGCGCCTCGGCATTGGGGTCCGAGGGCTGGAAGGACAGGCCGGGCAGGGCGGCCGCGAAATGCATGGCGTGCTCGCCGGAGCCGCTGGCGATCTCGAGCACCAGACCCTTCGCCGGCAAGGTCTCGCGCATCACGGCGAGGATCGGGTCGCGGTTGCGCTGGGCGGAGGGCGCGAACTGGCGGATCTCGGCTTCAGGCAATTTTGCGTTCTCCCATCGCTTTCGGGCGGAGCTGCCCGAAGGATAAAATGCGCGACCGATACGTAAAGTTCGGCATAGGGCCCTACGAAAAACCGGTACCCACTTCTTCGCGCGATGCTCTATAAGCGCCAGCGAAGCAGGACGATAGCGAGTGCGGCCCTGCAGCCTTCGAGCTGGTGTTGTTAACCGAGATTTTGATCGTCGTCGTCCTCACCGTCATCAACGGTGTGCTCGCCATGTCGGAACTCGCGGTCGTCTCATCCAGACCAGCAAGGCTCAAAGTCCTCAGCGATCAGGGTAGCCGCGGCGCGGCGACGGCGCAGCGCCTGGCCGACAATCCCGGCCGCTTCCTCTCCACCGTCCAGATCGGCATCACCCTTGTCGGCGTGCTCTCCGGCGCCTTCTCCGGCGCGACGCTCGGTACACGTCTCGCCGACTGGCTGCGCGACGAGCAGGGCTTCTCCAGCGCCGTCGCGGACGGCGTCGGCGTCGGCACGGTCGTCGTCGCGATCACCTATCTCTCGCTGATCATCGGCGAACTCGTGCCGAAGCAGATCGCGCTGCGTGATCCGGAACGGGTCGCCGCGCGGGTCGCGCCGGTGATGGCGCTGCTCGCCAAGATCGGCTCGCCGCTGGTCTGGCTGCTCGACGTCTCCGGCAAGACCGTCCTCGCTCTGCTCGGCCAGAAGGGCGAGTCGGAGGAGAAGGTCACCGAGGAGGAGGTCCGTACCATCATCGCCGAGGCCGAGACGGCCGGCGTGCTGGAGCGCGACGAGCGCGAGATGATCTCCGGCGTGATGCGCCTCGCCGACCGTTCGGCGCGGGCGCTGATGACGCCGCGGCGCGAGGTCGAGCATCTCGACCTCGCCGACAGCCCGGCGGAGATCAGGGCGCAGTTGCGCGCCACGCGGCGCTCGCGCCTGCCGGTGCAGGACGGCGAGGCCGATGCGATCATCGGCGTCGTCACGGTCAAGGACATGTTCGATGCCTTTTCCGACGGCGACGGGCGCGAATTGCGCAGTATGGTCCAGCAGATCCCGGTGGTGCTCGACACGACCGGCGCGCTCGACGTGCTGCGGGCGATCCGCGCCTCGCCGGTGCATATGGCGCTGGTCTTCGACGAGTACGGCCATTTCGAGGGGATCATCACCTCCAGCGACGTGCTCGAGGCGATCACCGGCGCCTTCCAGGAGGAGGACGACAGCGAGCCGGCCCTGGTGACGCGCGCCGACGGCTCCTATCTCGTCGCCGGCTGGATGCAGGTCGACGAGTTCTCGCACGAGCTCGGCATCCATGTGCCGCGCGATGCCGATTACCAGACGGTCGCCGGTTTCGTGCTGGCGGAGATGAACCGGCTGCCCAATGTCGGGGAGAGCTTCGAGAAGGGCCATTGGCGCTTCGAGGTGGTCGATCTCGACGGCCGCCGCATCGACAAGATCCTGGTCAGCCGGATCGATTGAGCGGCGTCTGCCAGAGCTCGATTCTCCGTCGCGGTCGGGCTTGTCCCGACCATCCACGCCCTCCCTCAGACAGCTTGGTCTCCAAGGCATGGATCCTCGCCACAAGGGCGAGCATGACGGGGTTGTCTCATGAAACCGCCGTTGACGCTCCCCCGACGCCATGGTCTAAATTCCGCAGGGGTTCATTCGCGACGACCCCGTGAGGCGTCAGCCCAAGGATCGCGTCCAGTCTCCTAGCTTCCGGGAGGGACGCCATGTCTTCCAATATCCAGATCAGCGCTGCCCAATTGTCACGGCTCGTCGGCCTGCCCGATGCGCCGGTGCTCGTCGATGTCCGCACCGCGGAGGATTTCGCCGCCGATCCACGGCTGCTGCCGGCCGCGCAGCGCCGGAGCCATGAGGACGTCGCCGGCTGGGCCAATGTCTTCGCCGGCCACAAGCTCGTGATCTGCTGCCAGCGCGGGCAAAAGCTCAGCGAAGGCGTCGCGGCCTGGCTGCGGCATGAGGGGATCGCCGCCGAAACGCTGACCGGCGGCTTCGAGGCCTGGCGCGAGGCCGGCCTGCCGCTGGTCGATGTCGGCCGGCTGCCGGCCCGCGACGGTGCCGGGCGCACCGTCTGGGTGACGCGGGCGCGGCCCAAGGTCGACCGCATCGCCTGTCCCTGGCTGATCCGTCGCTTCGTCGACCCCGCAGCCATCTTCCTGTTCGTGACGCCGTCGGAAGTCGCTGCGGTGGCCGAGCGCTTCGGCGCGACGCCCTTCGACATAGACGGCGTATTCTGGAGCCATCGCGGCGAGCGCTGCAGCTTCGACACCATGATCGCGGAGTTCGGCCTGTCGACTCCGGCGCTCGACCGGCTCGCGGCGATCGCGCGGGCGGCTGACACCGCCCGGCTCGAGGACGTGCCGCAGGCGGCCGGGTTTCTGGCCGCGTCGCTCGGATTGTCGCGGATGTTTCGCGATGATCTGGCACAGCTCGAGGCCGGCATGCTGCTCTACGACGCCTTTTATCGCTGGTGCCGCGATGCCACAGAGGAAACCCATAACTGGCCATCCGTGCCGGCAGGGGCGGAGGCAAGGCCATGACGACGGTGACAGATGATGCAAGCAGGGCCGCTGCTGCCGAAATCCCCTCGCTCGGCGAGGCGACGCGGGTCTGGCTGAAGATCGGGCTGCTCTCCTTCGGTGGACCGGCCGGCCAGATCGCGCTGATGCACAAGGAACTGGTCGAAGAGCGCCGCTGGATCGGTGAGCGCCGGTTCCTGCACGCGCTCAACTACTGCATGCTGCTGCCCGGACCGGAGGCGCAGCAGCTTGCCATCTATGTCGGCTGGCTGCTGCATCGCACGGCGGGCGGGCTGATCGCCGGGCTGCTCTTCATCCTGCCCGGCGCGCTGGTGATGCTGGGCCTCTCCCTGCTCTATGTGCTCTATCGCAGCGTGCCGGTGGTCGATGCCCTGTTCTTCGGGGTCAAGGCCGCGGTTCTCGCCGTGGTGATCGAGGCCGGACTCAGGATCAGCCGCCGGGCGCTGAAGAACCGGGCGATGGTCGCGATCGCGGTCGCGGCCTTCCTCGCGCTCTTCCTGTTCAAGCTGCCGTTTCCGCTGGTGATCCTCTGCGCCGGACTGACCGGCTGGCTCGGCAGCCTCTATGCGCCGGCGCTGTTCGAGGCCGGCGGCCATGCCGGCAAGGGCGGCGCGCACGAGTTCAAGGGCGTCGTCGACCTGATGTTCGAGCGCGGCGAGCTGGAGCACGCCAAGCCTTCGAGCCGCCGGGCCTTGCGGACGCTGGCGCTCTGGCTGCCGCTCTGGCTCGGCCCGGTGGCGCTGCTCTTGCTCTTGGCCGGCGGGGGGAATGTCTTCACGCAGATTGGCAGCTTCTTCAGCGCCATGGCGGTCGTCACCTTCGGCGGCGCCTATGCGGTGCTGGCCTATGTCGCGCAGGCGGCGGTCGAGGGCTATGGCTGGCTCGTCGCCGGCGAGATGGTCGATGGGCTCGGCCTCGCCGAGACGACGCCGGGGCCGCTGATCCTGGTGCTGCAATTCGTCGGCTTCCTCGCCGCCTGGCGGGTACCGGGCGGGCTCGATCCGCTTCTCGCCGGCAGCCTCGGCGCCCTGCTGACGCTCTGGGTGACCTTCGCGCCCTGCTTCCTCTGGATCTTCCTGGGCGCGCCCTATGTCGAGGCGCTGCGCGGCAACCGGGTGCTCTCGGCCTCGCTGACCGCGATCACGGCGGCGGTGGTCGGGGTGATCATGAATCTCGCGCTCTGGTTCGGGCTGCACGTGCTGTTCGGCACGGTGAAGCCGGTCAGCTTCGGGCCGCTGGCGCCCGACCTGCCGGTGCTCTCGACGCTGGACTGGCGGGCGGCGCTGCTCGCCGCCGGCGCGATGCTGGCCATGCTGCGCTTCAAGCTGGGGATGATGACGGTGCTCGCCGGCTGTGCGCTGGCCGGGATCGCGCTGCGCCTGGTCGGATAGGGATCATTCCAGTTCCTGGAATTCTGAACTGTCCGGCAAGGGAATTGTGCCCGGGCGAAGGAATGATCATTTCGCTGGGTCGGAGGCCAGAGCCATGACCCATCGTTTTCTCGAGATCGCGACCACGCCCGCCGTTCGGGCGGCCCAGGAGGCACAGGGCAGCCGCCGCGCCTATGCCAGGCAGGAGGAGGGCGCGCCGCATCACGACCGGCTCGGCGACAGCGAGGCCGCCTTCATCGCCAGCCGCGATTCCTTCTACATGGCGAGCGTCTCGGAAACCGGCTGGCCCTATCTGCAGCATCGCGGCGGCCCGCCCGGCTTCCTGCGCGTGCTCGACGAGACGACGTTGGGCTTCGCCGATCTCAGGGGCAACCGGCAATATCTCAGCCTGGGCAATCTCAGTGCCGACGACCGGCTCTGCCTGTTCCTGATGGATTACGGCCGCCAGGCCCGGCTGAAGATCTTCGGGCATGCCCGCTTCCACGATCTCGCGGCGGAGCCGGGACTGGCGCGGCGGCTGATCGTGCCGGGTTACCGCGCCGTGCCGGAGCGCGGCATGACGATCGAGGTCGAGGGCTTCGACTGGAACTGCCCGCAGCACATCACGCCGCGCTTCAGCGAGGCGGAGCTGGGGCCGGCGCTGGCGCCGGTACGGCAGCGGCTGGAAGAACTCGAAGCCGAGAATGCCCGGCTCCGGGCGGAGCTGGCCGGGCGCGTCCGGAGCTAGTGGTCAGCGCCGCTCGTTCGTCTCGATGACCCGGTATTCGGCGTCGACGATCTCGCCCTGCGCAGCGCCTTGCTGGGGCTGGCCGAAGGGGTTCTGCGGATCGATGCCGGCGGCGCGCATGCGCCGGCGCATCTGCCAGGCGGCGACGGCGCCGCCGATCAGCACCACCGGGATCAGGACCAAAGCGAGGCTGGCCGCCACCAGGAAGAGCAGGACGCCGAGCGCGAAGGCGCCGGCCATGATAAGATAGCTCGCCCAGCGCGGCAGCCGGGCCGTGCTCTGGTTGAGGCGGCTGTTCAGGTCGATGCGGATCATGGCTCGTCGTTCGTTCAGTTGGCGCTAATCTAGGAAGCCAATGCGGCGTTGACGAGGGTGCCGCCCGGATTTTTCAGCCCGGGAGCGGCCAGTCATAGACCCAGGCATAGCGCTGGCGCAGACCTTCGGGGCCGAGCCGGCGCAGCACGAGGTCGCGGGCAAAGCTCCAGGGGCGGCCGAGATGATAGGAGCGGGCATTGTCGCGGCTCGCCTGCTGGACGCGCGTCGCACGGGCCTGACGCGCGGCGGCATAGGCGGCGAAGGCCGCCGGAACCGAGGCGGTGCCCCCGGCCTGCAGCCCGCTTGCCAGTTCATGCGCCAGGACGGCGGCATCCTCGATGGCGAGCGCAGCGCCCTGCGCGAGGAAGGGCAGGACCGGATGCGCGGCGTCGCCGAGCAGGGCGATCCGGCCCTTCGCCATCGCCGCCGGCTCGCGATCATAGAGCGACCAGACCTGCCAGGCGGGCGCCGCCTCGATCAGATGGCGCAGCGCGATCGGGGCGCCGCTGGCGATGCCGGTCAGGTCGCGAGCGTCGCCGTCGCGCGACCAGCCCGGGCGGGCCTCGCGCGCGGCGCGGATCAGGACGAGATTGATCTCCTTGCCGGCGGAAACGGGATAGTGGACCGCATGGCGGGCGCTGCCGAGACGCAAGGAAATGGTGGGCTGGCGCAATTCGGAGGGCACTTCGGCCGAGGGAATCAGCGTCCGCCAGGCTTCCCAGCCGGTGAAGCGCGGCGGGCGAGCATCGCCCGTGAGCTCGCGGGCGCGCGACCAGAGCCCGTCGGCGCCGATCAGGCCCATGGCCTCGATGGTCTCGGTCTGGCCGCTTTCGCTGGCGAGCGTCACGGTCAGGCCGGCTGCGGTCTCGGTACAGTCGAGCAGCCCGCGGCCGATCAGCCAGCGGATATTCGGCAGGGTGCGGGCGGCATCGAGCAGGATCTGGTGGAGATCGGCCCGCTTCAGCGCCCGCGAGGGCGTCGCGCCCGGCGCCGGCGGCGCATAGGGCATCCGCAGCAATGGCGCCTCGCCCTGCCAGCGGCTGATCGCCAGCGCTTCGGGCCGGACGGCGACCCGGCGCAGGGCGATGCCGAGGTCGAGCGCCTCGAGCACCCGGCCGGCATTGGGCGAGATCTGGATGCCGGCGCCGGCCTCGGCGAATCTGGTGCGCTTTTCGGCGATGGCGACGGGAATGCCGCGGCGCGCCAGCGCGATGGCCGCAGTGAGCCCGCCAATGCCGGCGCCGGCGATCAGGATCGGAAACATGGCTTTCAGCCGTCTATGTCCCGCCGTGCCCCGGCGGGAAGCGCCTCAAGCCGCCTTGGGGGCGTCGTGGTACTCGCATTCCGCCGGCTTGCCGTGACCGGCGCCGAGCGAAGGCTCGTATTTGAACAGCGTCGAGCAATAGGGGCAGATGATCTCGTCATCCGAGCCCATGTCGAGGAAGACATGCGGATGGTCGAAGGGCGGCTTGGCGCCGATGCACATCAGCTCGCGCGCGCCGACATGGATGACGGCGACGCCGGGGTCGTTGTGGAAATGCGGGGTGCCGTGGTCGGCCATGGTCGCTCTCTATCGTCTCGATTTGCGGCGCAGGATAGTCGCTCGCCTGCGGGCGCGCCAGTGCGCGGGGGCGAAATCACGGGTTCGCGGCTTGCGGCGTCCTGTCCCGGTCAGCGGGCCCGGGCGCAGGCGAGGCCGATCTCGCGGGCGCGCTCGGTCTGCTCCGGGGTGAGGGCGTCGGCGAGCACGCGGCTCCAGAGCTCCTCGCGCTTCAGCCCCTCCATCGAGCAGGAGCAGACGCGCTCGCAGGCCTCCTTGGGCGTTCCGGTCGCGACGCAGCTGCGCTGGCAGGCGCTGAGGAAGGGGACGGCCTCGGCGTCGGGCAGCTTCGGCCCGGAGAGCTGCATGAAGAGCATCAGCGCGCCGATGAACAGCGGCTGGTGCACGAGGTAGACGATGAGGCTGTTGCGGCCGCCGAGCGCGACGAGGCGAGCCGGGGCCGATCTGGCACGCCAGAGCGCCCAGTCGCCCTCGGGCGCCCTGGCCAGAGCGAGCTTGCCCAGCGCCATGCCGGCAAGGACGCAGGCGAACCAGGGAAAGAGCGGCACGAAATCGGCAGTGTAGGGCCAGGGGCCGAAGCCGAGCCAGGACAGCCATTCGCTCTCGAAGACCTCGCCGCCGAGGATGAAGGGCAGGGCGAACCAGGCCGCCGCGACCAGCGCCAGAGCCAGGGCTGGCAGCCGCAGGAAGGGCAGGGCCAGCAGGCTCGCCAGCGCGATATGATGCAGGATGCCGAAGAAGATGAAGTTCTCGGGGATCGCGAACCAGGTGCCGATCGTGACCAAAAGCGCGGCGCCGGCGACCATGGCGAAGCGTTTCGCATAGGCCTTCCGGTTCAGGCCGTTCCGTGTCGCCAGGATCAGGCTGAAGCCGACGATCGCGAGGAAGGAACCGGCGATCAGGCGGGCGAAGAGGCGCCAACCGGGATCGGAGACGACATCGACGCGGATCAGCCGGAAGAAGGAGAGATCATAGGCGAAATGGTAGACGAACATGGCGAGCAGGGCGATGCCGCGCGCCAGGTCGAGCAGTTCGATGCGGCCTCGGGCCGGGGCGGAGGTCTTGGCCGAGGCCGTGGCTTGCTCGCTCATGGTGCCGTTCTAGGCATTCGCGAGCGCCGGAGGAAGGCCGGAACGCCGAGGTCCAGTTATTACCAGCTATCCGCCGTCATTCCGGGCAAGCGCAGCGCAGTCCCGGAATCCATCTTAGAGCGCTGAGCCCTACGATGGATTCCGGCGCTCTGCTTCGCTGCGGCCGGAATGACGGCGTTCTTTCCGTGCGCCCTGCGCTCGGCAGTCGCGGGCGTGGCTACCCAAAGTCCCGAGGTCGTGGCAGACCAGATGGCGAGATCTCCAAGCCACGCAGAAGCGACGAAGACGACATGCAGCGATTCGATTCCGACGGCGTCAGCCTCACCTATCTCGACCTCGCTCCGACCATCGAAGGCGGCTCGGGCGATCCGGTGGTGCTGGTGCACGGCTTCGGCTCCAGCCACATGGTCAACTGGGTCAATACACAGTGGACGAAGACGCTGACCCATGCCGGCTACCGGGTGGTGCTGCTCGACAATCGCGGCCATGGCCAGAGCCAGAAGCTCTACGATCCCGCTGCCTACAACTCGAACATCATGGCCGAGGATGTGCGCCGGCTGATGGACCATCTGCGCATCGAGCGGGCCGATGTGATGGGCTATTCGATGGGCGCGCGCATCTCGGCGCATCTGGCGCTGGCGCATCCCGATCGGCTGCGCTCGCTGTTGCTCGGCGGACTCGGCATCCATCTCGTCGAGGGCGTCGGCCTGCCGCTCGGCATCGCCGATGCGATGGAGGCGCCCTCGCTCGCCGATCTGACCGACCCGATGCAGCGCATGTTCCGGGCCTTCGCCGAGAACACCGGCAGCGACCTGCGCGCGCTCGCCGCCTGCATCCGCGGCACCCGTCAGACGCTGACCGTCGCCGAGGCCGGTGCCATCGCGGTGCCGACCCTGGTCAGCGTCGGAACCAAGGACGATGTCGCCGGTTCCGGGCCGGAGCTCGCGGCGCTGATCCCGGGCGCCGAGAGCTTCGAGATCATCGGCCGCGACCATAATCTGGCGGTCGGCGACAAGACCCATAAGCAGGCGGTGCTGGAGTTCCTGTCGCGCCGGGCCTGACCTTTGGTCCGGAGAATAACCTTCTCCTAGGAGAGAATATTATTCTCCATCAATGGCTTGCATGGAGCCGTTCGCATTTCGAGTCTTGTCCTTCACGGCTTGATTCAGCTAGAAGGCAGGCCCATCTCCTTCTGCGCGACGCCGTCGTGCCGGAAAAATCGCTCATCGAGCGCACCGTAGCGGAGAACGCCATGCCATCGGGACGCCCGAACATCGAAGCCCGTGATCCCGCTACCGGGCTCGATCGGGTCGATCCCGTCTGGTCGCGGCTGCGCCGCGAGGCCGAGCAGGCGATCGCCGCCGAGCCGGCGATGACCAGCTTCATCCTTTCGACCGTGCTGAACCAGCGCAGCTTCGAGGAAGCGGTCTCGCATCGTGTCTCGGCGCGCCTCGCCCATGCGGCGGTGCCGGCCGAGCTGATCGACCAGGCCTTCGAGGAGGCGCTCGCCGCCGATCCCGAGATCGGGCAGGGCATCCGTGCCGATGTCGTCGCCGTGCTCGACCGCGATCCCGCGTGCTACCGGCTGCTTGAGCCGGTGCTCTATTTCAAGGGTTTCCACGCCCTGCAGGCCCATCGCCTGGCGCATTGGCTGCTGAAGCAGGGGCGGCGCGATTTCGCGCTCTACCTGCAGAGCCGCTCCTCCGAGGTTTTCCAGACCGACATCAACCCGGCCGCGAAGATCGGCAAGGGCGTCTTCCTCGATCATGCCACCGGCCTCGTCGTCGGCGAGACCACGGTGATCGAGGATAATGTCTCGATGCTGCAGGACGTCACGCTCGGCGGCACCGGCAAGCAGGGCGGCGATCGTCATCCGAAGATCCGCAAGGGCGTGCTGATCGGTGCCGGTGCCAAGATCCTCGGCAATATCGAGGTCGGGCAATGCGCCCGCGTCGCCGCCGGCTCGGTCGTGCTTGCGGCGGTGCCGCGCAACACCACGGTGGCGGGCGTGCCGGCCAAGGTGGTCGGCGAGGCCGGCTGTGCCGAGCCCGCCCGCTCGATGGACCAGATCCTGACCAGCGATTGCGGCGGCGGCATCTGAGGCGCCGCTAGAGGCTGTTCGCCAACCATTCCATGACCCGTGCCCGCAACGGGTGTGGCTTGCTGGCCGGCCCTGGCAGGATCGTCAGCCGGTCGCCGCTCGGCATCGCCTTGTCGAAAGGCGTGGCCAGACGGCTCTGCGCCAAGAGCGATGCGATCAGGCTCGTCCGGCCGATGAGGATGCCGGAGCCGCCGAGCGCGGCATCGAGCGCCAGCGCATAGAGTGAATAGGACGGGCCGCGGCCGGGATCGATGCCGGCTACGCCGGCATGCCTCAGCCAGCGCGCCCAGTCGCCGCGCCAGACCGCATCATGCAGCAGGGTTTTCCCGCGGAGATCGGCGGGTGTGCGCAATTGCTGCGCCAGATGCGGCGAGCAGATCGGGACCAGGCTGTCTTCGGCAAGGGCGAGGGCGCCCGGCGGCGGCTCCGCCAGATAGAACAGAGCGAGGTCGAAGGCCTCGCGCGGCCCGCTCGGCGGCGCCTCCATCGCCGAGATCGAGATCTGCAACTCCGGAAACTCCTGCTGCAAGGCCGGCAGGCGCGGCGAGAGCCAGAGCTGGGCGATGCAGGGCAAGGCGGCGATGGCGAGCGCCCGGCCGGCATGGCTTGCGCGCAGATCGTGCACCGCGAGCGAGAGCGCCTCGAAGGCCGCGCTGAGGCGCGGCTGCGCCTGACTGCCGGCGTCCGTCAGCGCGACGCCCTGTGCCAGCCGCCGGAACAGCGGAAAGCCGAGGAACGCTTCGAGCTGCCGGACCTGCTGGGCGATGGCGCCGGGCGTGACGCCGAGTTCCTCGGCGGCGCGAGCGAAGCTGCCGAGCCGCGCTGCCGCCTCGAAGGCGCGCAGCGCGTTGAGCGGCGGCATGGGCGGGCGCGGCGGTGCGACAGGCATGGATCGTGATCGCTGGTTCAGGCCTAGATTTTCTAGGCCTCGCGGCGACGATAACTGGTTTGCGCGGGGCGCGCCAAGCCGTTCCAATGGCGGCACGAAACACAGGCTGGGGCAGGGCAGGCGGATGAGCGTGAAACTGGCGAGGCGGGGCTGGGTGCCGGCGGCGAGCGAGGATTATGTCCTGCGTGTCGCGGGGGAAGTCGCCGGGCAGGACCGGGCGGCGACGGAGGCGCGGCTCGCCGGGCTCATCGCCGAGAACCGGGCGATCCATGAACGCGACTGCGTCAACCTCAACCCGGCGACCAATGTGATGAACCCGCGTGCCGAAGCCGTGCTCGGCCAGGGCATGGGTGCGCGGCCCTCACTCGGCTATCCCGGCGAAAAATACGAGATGGGGCTGGAGGCGATCGAGCAGATCGAGATCGTCACCGCCGAGTTGGCGGCAGAGGTCTTCGGCGCGGGCCATGCCGAGATCAGGGTGCCATCCGGCGCGATCGCCAATCTCTATGTCTTCATGGCCGCGGCGAAGGTGGGCGACTGCATCATCGCGCCGCCGCCTTCGATCGGCGGCCACGTCACCCATCACGGCGCCGGCGCGGCCGGGCTCTACGGCATCACCACCCATCCGGCGCCGGTCGATGCGCAGAACTACACGGTGGACCTCGATAAGCTGCGTGCCGACGCGCTGCGGCTGAGGCCGAAGCTGATCAGCATCGGCGGCAGTCTCAACCTGTTCCAGCATCCGATCCGCGAAATCCGCGCCATCGCCGACGAGATCGGCGCCATCGTGCTGTTCGATGCGGCCCATCTCTCCGGCATGATCGCCGGCCATGCCTGGCAGCAGCCGCTGGCCGAGGGTGCCCATGTCATGACGATGAGCACCTATAAGAGCCTGGGCGGGCCGCCTTCCGGGCTGATCGTCACCAATGACGCGGCGATCGCCAAGAAGCTCGACGCCATCGCCTATCCCGGCCTCACCGCCAATTTCGACGTGGCGAAATCGGCCTCGCTGGCGATCACGCTGATGGACTGGCAGGAATTCGGGCGCGACTACGCGCAGATGATGGCCGCGACGGCCAAGGCGCTGGCCGAGGCGCTGGTCGAGCGGCAGGTGCCGGTCTTCGCCCGCGAGCGCGGCATGACGAGGTCGCACCAGTTCGCCATCGAGGCAGCGGCCTATGGCGGCGGCCAGGCGGCGGCGAAGCGGCTGCGCGCCGCCAACATCCTGAGCTGCGGCATCGGTCTGCCGATCGCGGAAGTGCCGGGGGACGTGAACGGGCTCCGGCTCGGCACGCCGGAGATCGTTCGCTTCGGCATGAAGCCCGACCACATGCCGGAACTCGCCGGCTACATCGCCGACGGTCTGTCGGGCGCGCGTCCGGCGGCGGCGGTGGCGCAGGAGGTCACCGCCTTCCGCAAGCGTTTCACCGACTTGCACTATATGCGCTGAGGGCTGTTGCCTTCAGGATGAGGGGGCGGGGGCTGGCCGCGTGCCGATCCTGCTGGGAAACACGCCGTCGTCCCGGGCCTGTCCCGGGACCCATCGCAGTGCGCCGCGCCTTACGATGGATCCCGGCGTTCCGCTTCGCTCCAGCCGGGATGACGGGGCGGTTGCCGGGAAACCGGGCAGGCTCAGCCTTCTACCAGCTCGATCGCCGAGCGGATCGCGGTGGCGTAGCCGCGGGCGCCGAGGCCGGCGATGATCGCGGTCGCCGCCAACGAGACATAGGATTTGTGGTAGTGCGCCTCGCGGCGATGGATGTTGGAGATGTGGAGCTCGATGATCGGGCCCGGGAACATCTTCAGCGCGTCGAGGATAGCGATCGAGGTGAAGGAATAGGCGGCCGGGTTGATGATGATCGCGCTGCCCTCGTCGATCGCCTCGTGGATCCAGTCGATCAGCTCGTATTCGCGGTTGCTCTGTCGGAACTCGACCGGCCAGTCGCCGGCCGTCTCGCGGCACATGGTCTCGACCTCGGCGAGCGTAGTCTTGCCGTAGATGTGCGGCTCGCGCTTGCCGAGGCGATTGAGGTTCGGCCCGTTCAGGACATAGATCGGCTTGTTCACGGCAGCACCTATTCGCGGTTTCCGTTCGTCCGGGTTCAGCCCTGGTAGCCCATCAGCCGGGGCAGCCAGAGCACGAGCTCGGGGGTGAAGGTGATGAGGGCCAGCGCCACCAGCATCGCCCAGAGGAAGGGCATGCATTCGCGGACGATGTCGCGCAGCGGGACGCCGGTGATGTTGGTCATGACGAAGAGCAGCAGGCCATAGGGCGGGGTGATCAGCCCGAGCATGATGTTGACCACCACGACGACGCCGAAATGCACCATGTCGATGCCGAGCGCCTTGGCGGTCGGGATGAAGACCGGCACGACGATCAGCAGGATCGCGGTGCCTTCGAGTAGGCAGCCCAGGACGAGCAGGATCAGGTTGACCAGGACCAGGAAGCCGATCGGCGAAAGATCCCAGCCGGAGAGGAAGACCTTCAGGCTCTCCGGGATGTTCTCGATGGTGACGACGTAGTTGAAGACCAGAGCGCCGGCGATCAGCATGCCGATCGAGGCGGTGGTGCGCGCGCTGTAGGCGAGCGAGGCGTAGAAGGCGCGCAGCGAGACGCTGCGATAGAGCAGCACCGAGATCGCCAGAGCGTAGGCCGCAGCGACGGCGGCGGCCTCGGTCGGCGTGGTCGCGCCGCCATAGATGCCGCCGAGCAGGACGACCGGCATCATCAGCGCCGGGAAGGCGCGCCAGGTGATGCCGGGGAGCTTGCGCAACGGCACCGGAGCCTCGACCGGGAAATTGCGGCGGCGCGCGGTGGCGCCGATCAGGCTCATCTGCGCCAGGGCCATCAGCAGGCCGGGGATCACGCCGCCGAGGAAGAGGAAGCCGATCGAGGCGTCCGAGACCAGCGCATAGAGCACCATCGGGATCGAAGGCGGGATGATCGGGCCGATCACGGCCGTCGCCGCCGTCAGCGCCGCGGCGAAGCTCGGCGGGTACTTGCCGTCCTTGGTCATCATCGCCTGCATCATCCGCCCCGTGCCGGCGGCGTCGGCGATGGCGGAGCCGGACATGCCGGCGAAGATCACGCTCTGGACGACGTTGACCTGGGCGAGGCCGCCGCGGAAACGGCCGACCAGCGCATCGCAGAAGCGCAGCAGACGCTCGGTCATGCTGCCGATGTTCATCAGCTCCGCCGCCAGGATGAAGAGCGGTACGGCGAGGATGACGTAGTTGGTGTACATGCCGTTGAGCAACTGCTCGGCGGCGATGGAGAGATCCTGGCCGGCGAGCAGCAGATAGAAGATCGAGCCGGCGATCATGGCATGGCCGATCGGCAGGCCGAGCAGCGACAGGGCGACGATCGTCGCGATGCAGAGAGCGAAGGGGCTCATACGCCGGAGCCCGCCTTGGTCGGGTCGAAGGCCTCCGGCGCCTTGCCGCGCAGTGCCTGCCAGCACAGCCAGAGATAGCGGGCGATCGCGGCGACCGCGAAGGCGAGATAGATCGAATAGACCCAGTTGAAGGGCAGCTTCAGATAGGCGGTGCGCTCGACCTTCATGAAGGAAACATAGTCGGCCATCGCCGGCAGCGAGATCGTGTAGAGCACGATCAGCGGCACGGCGGTGATGACCGCCATGACCCGCCGGGCTTTGGGGCCGACCGCGCCATAGATGATGTCGAAGCGGATCTCGTCGCTCTCGCGGGTGACGAAGGCGGCCCCGAACAGCACCAGCCAGAGCCAGAGCAGAACGCTGATCTCATGCGTCCAACCGATCGGCAGGTTGAAGACGTAGCGGAAGACGATCTGCACGAGGAACACGGCGAACATCGCGCCGAGCATCAGCACGAGAACATTCTCGGCGCGGCGCGCCAGCCAGGCTCCGAGCGGTTTCAGCGAGCGCAGCATCGGTCCTCCCGTTAAATTCGGCCCGCCGACCCCTCAATCGGCGGGCCGCGCCGGCCTCGAAGGGCTGGCGCTGAAACTGGGTCGCCCGGCGCACCGGCAGAAGGCGGCAGATGACGGAGCCCGCGCCGGTGAGCCCGCAGGGCAGGCTGACCGGATCATGGGTTCCCCATCGATGGTTCAAAAGGCGGAGCTGCCGGCCGGACCGCCCCGACCCGGCCGGGACGGCTCTAGAGCGCGTTGATCTTGTCGAGCATGCCCGGCGTCCAGCCCTTGGCGAGGTCGGAGGCGAGGTATTTCTGCTGGGCGAAGTCGCGGAAGGCCTTGAGGTTGGGCGTGTAGACCTCGAGCCCCTGCTTCTTGAAGAAGTCGACGAGCTCGGTCTCCTTGGCGAGGTGCTCCTTGGTGCTCCAGTCGATCGCGGCATCGGCGGCGGCCTGGAAGGCGGCCTGCTTCTTGGCATCCATGCCGTCCCAGACGCGCTTGGTGACGCAGAGCAGATCGAAGCCGACGAGATGCGAGGTCAGCACGATCTGCGAGGAGACCTCGTAGAACTTCATGTTCTGGACGTTGGGCAGCGGATTGTCCTGGCCGTCGATCGCGCCGCTCTGCAGGCCGGTATAGACCTCGGCATAGGCCATCGGCGTCGGATTGGCGCCGAGAGACTGACCGAGGAACTGCCAGGCGTCGCCGCCCGGCATGCGCAGCTTGATGCCGGCCATGTCGGCGGGGGTGTTGATCTTCTTCTTCGGCTTCAGGCCGACCTGGCGGGCACCGAAATAGGTCGGGCCGAGGATTTTGATGTTGAGCTTGTCCTCGGCCATCTTCTTGAGCTCGGCCCCGACCGGGCTGGCGAAGACCTTCTTGAGATGGCCGGCGTCGCGGAAGAGATAGGCCGAGGTGACGATCGACCAGGCCGGGATCTGGTTCGAGACGTCCTGCGGCGCGATGTTCCCCATTTCGAGGTTGTTGCGCTGCATCGCGACCAGCTCGGTGCCCTGCTTGAACAGGTTGCCGCCGTAATAGGGCTGGAGCGTGAAGTCCTCTTTGATGGCCTCGCCGAACTTCTTCATCATCTCGGCGCGGATGTCCTGCTCGGAGAACACCGCGGAGAAGCGCAGATTGGGCTTGGCCTGGGCCATGGCCGCGCCGGTGAGGCCCATCGTCGCCGCAGCGGCGCCGCCGGCGAGCAAGGCGCGCCTGTCGATCCTGAATGTCATGCCGATCCCTCCCTCATGGCGGCTTATCGCTCCGCCTATTGCCGGCACTATCGCCAGAGGTTGGAAACTGCGCAACCTCGATTTTTGCTTTCATATGAGATTTTCGGTTTCGACATAGGATTGTCTATTGCGCTGAGGCTGCGCTAGCATCGGCCGGCGGCACGGGCGGGAGCTTCGGTGCCGGCATGATCCGTTCACCCGCATCGAGGCCGTGAAGATGCTCACCATCGCCCCGCCGGACGCGTCTGTCGGAGAGCTGGCTTATCGCCGTATCCGCGCCGACATCATCTTCGGCAGGCTGGCGCCGGGGCAGAAGCTCAAGCTCGAGGTGCTGCGCGAGGGCTATGGCGCCAGCGTCAGCACTTTGCGCGAATTGCTGAACCGGCTCGCCTCGGAAGGGCTGATCGCGGCCGAGGGCCAGAAGGGCTTCATGGTCTCGCCGGTCTCGGCGACCAATCTGCGCGAGATCGCGGCGATGCGGCTGCTGCTCGAAGGCCACGCGCTGGCCCAGTCCTTCGAAGCCGGCGACATGGAGTGGGAGGGACGCGTCGTCGCCGCCCATCACAAGCTCGCCCAGATGGAGCGGCGCATGCTGGAGCAGGACCGCGCCGATGCCGAGCTCTGGAAGCGCTATGACTGGGAGTTCCACCACGCGCTGATCTCGGCCTGCGGCTCGCAGGTGCTGCTCGAGACCCATGCCGCGATCTACGACAAATATCTGCGCTACCAGATGGTCGCGGTGATCTTTCGCGGGCAGATCGCCGCCGAGGAGCATCAGATCCTGCTCGATTCCGCGTTGAAGCGCGATCAGGAGCGGGCGGCTGCGGTGCTCGGCACCCATGTCAACGCCTGCGTCGAGCATACGCTGGGATTGAGCAAGCTCGGTTAGCTCCAGCGGTGGGCTGCTTTTGGGCAGCCGCGCGCTTACGATCCGGCGTTTGCTGTCTTCATGCGAAACCTTCGCCGTCATTCCGGCCGCAGCGCAGCGGAGTGCCGGAATCCATCATAGGGCTCAGTGCCTTCCGATGGATTCCGGATCTGCGCGGCTAGCGCCGCTTGTCCGGAATGACGGCGTAGGTTTGGCGAAAAATTCGCAAGGCTAGCCGCTGGCCCCGCCATAGCGCTCAATCATCTCGGCGCGCAGCGCGTCCTCGCCGATCGCCTGGCCGCCGCCGAGCCAGACCGAGGCGACCTTGCCCGCGCCGTCGCGCGCGAGCCGGGCCGGCTCGCCCGGGCTGTTGAAGGCCGAGGCTTTGACGATCCGGCCGCGATCGGGGGCCTCGACCGTGATCTCCGGGGCGTCGAGGAAGGGGGTGAACAGGGCCGGATTGGCGCAGAGCACCTTGCTCTTGCCCGGCACGAGATCGCCGGCTCCCCAGATCGTCCACCAGCGACCGGTCCAGTCCTGCGTCGTCCTGGAGGGGGCGCCGTGCTCGGAGAAGGCCTTGAGGATGTGGACGACGCCGTCGAGCCAGGGATGGGCGAGGCCGTCGATCGCATTGGTCAGCACCGAGACGGTCAGGTCCTGCTCGGGCAGGATGACGGTGCGGGTGATGAAGCCCTGGAAGCCGCCGGAATGGCCGACCCAGTGCCAGTCGCCTTCGCCGCCGGAGATGGTGCCGAGCCCGTAATGCCGGCCGAGGCCGCTTTCGCTGTCCGGCCAGAGCCGGCGCGTCATCTCGCGCCGGCTGAGCGGCGACAGGATGCTGGTTTCGGCGCGCGGCGAAAGCTGCGCGAAGTAACTGGCGACGTCGGCGGCGGTGGCGACGAAGCCGGCGGCGGCGGTCATGGCGTTGCCGGGATTGTCGGCCGGGATCACCACGCGCCGGCCGAGCGGCTGGGTGCCGCTATGGCCCTTGGCCATCGGGCCGGTCCACAGGCCGATATCGGGCTGCGTCTCGCGCAGGCCGGCGGGGGCGACGATCTCGCGGAGAATCCAGTCGGGATAGGTTTCGCCGGTGACCGCCTCGATCACCAGCCCGAGCAGGGCAAAGCCGTGATTGGAGTATTTCAAGCGCTGGGCCGGCGGGTAGACCGGCGGCTGCGCGAGGTCGGCCAGCAATTCCTCGCGGCGGCGATAGGGGCGGCGATCGAAGAACTGGCTGGAATCGGCGCCGTCGCGAACGAGGCCGGCGCTGTTGGAGAGGAGCTGGGTGAGAGTGACCTTCGCGACGTCCTCGTGCAGACCCGGCACATAGGCGCCGACCTCGTCGTCGAGGCGCAGGCGGCCGGCCTCGGCGAGGCGCAGCAGGCCGGCGGCGGTGAAGCTCTTCGAATGCGAGGCGATGCGGAAACCGTGGCGCGGCGTCAGCACCTCGTCGCTGGTGAGGTCGGCCTTGCCGAAGGCGGCCTCGAGCGCGATCTCGCCGCCGCTGGCGATGGCGAGCGCGCAGCCGGGCTGGTCGTGATGGCGACGCTGGAAGGCGAGCCAGCTTCCGATATAGTCGAGGGCGGCGGGCAACCAGGGTTTCATCGCAAGACCTATCCTTCGAGCCGGTTCGGCGGGAACATGTCACGCGCGGCGCCGTTGCGTCAGGTGCTCGGGCGGATGGGCCCATGCAGGTCGTGCTCGTCCGGGGGAGGTGCCGTTTCGCTTGCTCTCGCCGGCCTCGCATGGCATCCGTCCGCCCAACGCAAAAGGATCGCCCACGTGGACAAGACCGAACTCGCCAAGCTCGAAGCCTATCTTCGCCGCACCTTCTCGAACCATCAGATCAGCGTGCGGGCGCGGATGAAGAAGACCGATTCCGCCGAGGTCTACCTCGCCGACGAGTTCATCGGCATCATCCATGTCGACGACGAGGACGGCGACCGCTCCTTCAACTTCACCATGGCGATCCTCGACGTCGATCTCGACGATTGAGGCCGCCGAAGGCTTGGCGGAAACGTGCTTTCCGGCCGAGCCGAGCTCGCCATGCCGGCAGGCGGCGGAGCCGCACAGCACCGGAAACTATCCTGGAACGCCGGAGTCCCGCGCTGGATTCCGGCGTTTCGCTTTGCTCCGGCCGAAATGCCGGCGCTTCCGGCGCTGACCCCTCTATAGCGTCGGACCGAAAGCGGACTCCATTTTTCGGATTATTCCGATTTGATAACAATGTGATAGGTCGCAGCGACCGCGTCCGAGCTGGCGGACGGCGATCTAGCGCACCAGCCGGTCGACGGTGCGGCGGACGCCGCCGAGCATCAGTTCCCAATCGGCGATGATCGCGCGCGGGAAGCGGATGTTCACATCCATGCCGCGATGCCGGAAGGTCACCCGGCAGAGCTCCTCCAGCCCCGAGCCCGGCACCTCGACCGGGCAGCGCGCCGCAAAGCCGCGCCCGTCCGGCACCGAGACGAAGAGTTCGTCGCCTTCGAAAGGCGAGCCCTTGCGGAAGCCGCGCACCACCAGCCCGCCGGGATTGGACCAGACCGTGTGCGTCAGGAAGCGGGCATAGACCGAGAGCTGGGTCGCCGGCTCGTTGACCTTGTCCTGCGGGCTCAGGGTCACCAGCAGCCGGCGACGCGTCTGCGGCGTGACCGGACCGAGATCCGGCCAGGCCAGCCGCAGCCTAGCCATGCCGACGAGGCGGCCTTCCTCGGAATCGGCACCGGTCAGGTTCTCGGGGATCGCCAGCACAGTCGCGCCGACCCGTGTCGCCTGAAGCTCGTCGCCGGTGTCGGGCGGCGCGCGGCTCGCCAGCAGGGCCAGCCCGGTGCCGGCGATGCCGAGGGCGAGCACGGCGCCTGCGAGGCGCAGCAGAGCCCGGTCGCCGCTTGGCAGAACGGGGGCCGGCCGGCGCTGCAGCCGGTGGCGGATCAGCGTCGCGACATCGGCGGCGGCGTGGCCTGGATAGTGGCGTTCCGGTGTGGCGTGAAGGCTCATGGTCGATGCATCCGGGCAGCCGGCGGCGCGGCCTTTGCCAAGACTGAATCAGAGCGGGCTTAACGCGGCGTAAACCATGTTGGCCGGGCCGGACCTCGCCGGCGGGAGGCGGCATGGTTAACCAAAGGTTACGAAGCTGCTTTCCGCCCCGGTCGGCTTGCGTCATGCTCCGGCATCGCCAGTCGCGTGAGGCCCGTGTTCCCGTGTCGCTCGAACCTGCCGCCGTGGAGGCGCTGAAATCGCTGTTCGTCGGCTTCGCCTTCGCCGGGCTGCTGGCCAGCGCCTTCGAGCTGTTCACGCAGCGTCGTGCCGGCTTCGAATTGCTCGAGACCGGCGGGGTGAGGGCGGTGGCGAGCGTCCCGGTCGTCGTCTTCAGCGCGCCCTTCCTGATCATTCGCAATACGGTGATCGGCCGGCGCCTCGAAGGACGCCCCTTCTTCTTCGTGATGGCGGCGAGCATGATCGCCTCGCTGTGGAGCCTGATCAGCGGCCGCGTCGTGCTCGACCTCCTGCTGCTGCTCGGCGCGGCTTGACGGCGGGGGCGCACGCCCTGCAATCCTCGGCTTCCGCCAAACGAGGATCATGCCGATGCCGCTTTATTCGCTCGATGGGACCCAGCCGGAGACACCGCCGGAAGGCGAATGGTGGCTGGCTCCCGACGCCCATGTGATCGGCCGCGTCCGGATCGGCCGCGAGGTCGGGATCTGGTTCGGTGCGGTGCTGCGCGGCGATAATGAGTGGATCGAGATCGGCGAGCGCACCAACATCCAGGAAGGCTGCGTGCTGCACACCGATATGGGCTCGCCGCTCAGCATCGGCGCCGGGTGCACCATCGGCCACCGCGCCATCCTGCATGGCTGCACGATCGGCGAGAACAGCCTGGTCGGCATGGGCGCGACCATCCTCAACGGCGCAAAGATCGGCCGCAACTGCCTGGTCGGCGCCAATGCGCTGGTGACCGAGGGCAAGGAGTTTCCCGACAATTCGCTGATCGTCGGCTCGCCGGCCCGCGCGCTGCGCTCGCTCGACGAGGCCGCCGCCGCTGATCTGGGCGATTCGGCCGCCGGCTATGTCGCGAACTGGAAGCGCTTCGCCGCCGGGCTGAAGCAGATCGACTGAGACCGCCGCCCATCCGAAAACGAAGCGGGCCGGCCCCCCGGGGAAGGGGGCCGGCCCTAGACGTCGCCCGGTCGGGGACGGGTGGGTGGGGACGTGACCGGGTCGCGCCATCGATCCGGCAGGGCGTCAGCGTTATGCGCGTCCGTCGCTGCCATTGTTCTCGATCTGCGCCGGTGTCCCCGTCCGGCGCAGATCCGGTCCAGTTCAGCGCAGCGACGCCACCGTCGGTGTCGACAGGCCGCCGAGCGAGGTCCAGCCGACGCGGGCTTGCGACTCGCGCTTCACATAGGTGTAGCCGGTCTGGCTCCAGGGCAGGATCGCGTTGCGCTTGTTGTCGAGGATGAGGTCGCCGCGATCGGTGCGGATCATCAGCACCGCATGCCCGGCATTGTCCTCGTCGATCACCACGGTGACGCGCATGGCCCGGCGCGGGATGCCGGCCTCGGCGAGGCGCTTGCGCTTCAAGAGCACATAATCCTCGCAGTCGCCCTTGCCGTCGGTCGGAATGTCCCAGCGGTCGACCACGCCCCAGTGATCCTGGTCGGTGATCGCCTCGATCTCGCGATTGGCCTTGAGGTTGGTGGCGACGACGATCTTCCAGAGCTTCGGAGTCATCTCGACCGTGTCGTCTTCCTGCGTGTTCACGGCGCATTCCGACGGGGTGCGCTTGCAGAAATCCGTCCAGGCATAGGGCGCACGGGCATCGCCATTGGCGATGATCGGCGCGCTGGCGACCGGCAAGCCCGCGCTCTGCGACTGAGCCTGTGCCGTGGTGGCGGCCAGACCGATCGCGGCGGCGAGCAGGCAGCTGTTAAATCCCCGAACCTTCGAAAACATGTCGTCCCCTTTCCTGTCCCGGGGATGACTTTGACTTGCGGCTATCCAGATCGCTTGAAGTGAAAGCGAGCAATTTTATCTAAATCGGCTTTTGTGCCGAGCATCCAATTCAGTACAAACCAAGTATAAATCTCATTGTAATAATTTTGAGCGCTCGCGCAAGGATTTGTTAACCAGCCGCGCGCCGTGCCGGTGCAGGGCCGTCACGGCGGACATGATCGGGAACGCAGCGGGGGGAGGCTCGGGGGGCGGGATTCGGCCGCTCGGGCGCAGCGCGGGAAGATCGCATCGGCGGAGCGCCGAGCGTCCTGGCGGGCGCCGCCGGGCGATCCGACGCCCTGTGGGTGGGGATGTTCGGAGCGCTGCGGCCCTTTCGGGGCCGCGGCCGGCTCAGAGCTCGAGATTCTCGTCGAGCAGATCGGCGGAGAGGGGCATCCGGAACTCGGCGGCATAGCCGCCGTCGAAGCGCCGCACGATCCTGGCGGGAGTGTTGCCGAGGCGCACGGGGGTGCCCATCGGTAGCTGGTGGTCGGTGGCGAAAGCGGCGCCGGAGAGCGAGAAGTCGATCAGCCGCACGGAATGCTCGGTGCCGTCCTCCAGCGTCACGACGCAGCGCGGATTGCGCGGCACGACGCGCTCATGGCGACGATCCTCGGGCAGGCCCAGCTCGTCGCGGTTGGCGAGCCAGGTCAGCTGCGCCGTGAACTTCTCGCGCTTGCGGCTCGTCGCGGTGATGGTCATCGCGAAACCGTCCGGCGTATTGCGGACGGCGAAGCCCTCGACGCGGCCGAGATGTTCCAGATAGATGATGACGCGGTCGCCGGCCGAAGGCTTCGCCGGGGCGATGACGCGCAGGCCGCCGGGCGAGATGTCGGTGGTCTGGCAGGGGTATTCCAGGCGGTTCGGCAGCATATAGCGGCCGAGAAGCACGACCTTCATGCGCTGATGGCGCCTGCGCTCGACAGGCGCCGCCGCTCTCCTCTGATTGTTCGGCGCGGTCAGCATGGCAGGTTCCGGTTCTTAACCGGAGTTACCCTAGGGTGACGCTGGTTAAGAGTTGGTTAGCCTTTTCAGGCGCGGCCGCCGGGCAGGAGCAGCAATTTCGGCCGCTTGTCGGAAGCCGGCGTCTCGATCTGGCGAGGAGAAGGGGTTCCGGGCCAGATCATCCTGAGCGAGATCATCCGCATCGAGTCGAGGGTGTCGAGCCCGAGCCATTCCGGCGTCACCGCCGGGGAGAGGGCGCCGAGAACGCGGGCATGGGTGCGGCCACGATAGCGCAGCGGCAGCAGGAGCAGCTCGAGATGCACGCTCGCGCCGGAGATGGTTTCGGCGGACAGCCCGGCGACCGCGCCGGCGGTTTCATCCATCACGGTCTGGACCAGCCGGCGCATCTCACCCTGGGCCTCGACACCGGGCCAGAGCGCGGCGAAGGCGCGGCCGCGCTGCTCGCGGCCGAACAGGGCGCAGAGCCTCGTACCGGCGAGCCGGAAGACCGGGCCGATCGGCTCGTTCTCGAGAACGAAAGTGTCGGCCAGCGCGTGGCGTAGCGCACCGGGCTCGATCTCGCCGCGTTCCGGGGCGTTGCGCTCGCCGCGCAGCTCGTCCCAATAGTTAAAAACCAGACGGGTGCTGGGGTTCTTCATAGCATGGTCCAATCGGGGCCTCGCCCTTCGATCTGTGGCGGATGCGTTCCAAACCGGGGCGCATCCGTGCGAATCGGGGACGTTTGAGTCCTTGGCTGAGCGAGGGACGCAGACTGCGTGCCGGGATGCCATGGCGGCGTGCCGAGATCGGCCGGCAGGGGGTTGTTAGGGTTAACAAATCGTTAGGATTGTGGATAACCGCTTAAAATGCGATCTATTCGGCGTGCGGAATTTGCCGTCGCGCGCTGCGTGCCGGCATCCGGCTCGAAGGGTGGCGTGGGGACGCGACCGGCCAAGGGGGCGGGAAGGGGAGGGCTCGCGCGCTCCCCTTTTCCTTTTCCCGCCTTTGCGATTGTCTGGCGCGCCAGCTTGAGCCAGTGAAGGACCCATGTCCGCGAACCCAGACGATCGCCTCCGGCTCCCTCCGCGCGAGCCCATCCTCAACCTGCCCGCCGCCGTGGTCTGGCTGATCGCGGCGCTGGTTCTGGTGCAGGGCGCGCGCGAATTCCTCGACGCCTATGACGATTTCGTCGTGATGTCCTGGCTCGCCTTCGTCCCGGCGCGGCTGAGCTTATGGCTCGAGCCGGAGCGGCTGAACGAGCTGGTACAGTCGCTCGGTACCTCCGGCAGCACCGAATTCGGCCAGCGTCTGCAATTGATCAGGTTGCTCCTGGCCGATGGTGGCCCGCGTCTGTGGACGCTGGTGAGCTATGGTCTGCTGCACGGTTCCTGGCTGCACCTGGTCTCGAACGTGGTCTGGCTCGCCGCCTTCGGCAGCCCGGTGGCAAGGCGCCTCGGGACTGCGCGCTTCCTCAATTTGATGGCGCTTTCGACGATCGCCGGAGCCTTGCTGCACTGGTGGTCGCGCGAGCTCGACGTGCTGCCGCTGGTCGGCATCTCGGCCGGCGTCTCGGGGGCGACGGCGGCGGCGATCCGCTTCGTCTTCTCGCCGGGCGTGCATTTCGGCGGACTCGGCCATGACGAGGCGGTGCGGGCGATCCCGGCCGAGCCGCTCGGCAGCCTGTGGCGCAATTCGCGGGCGCTCCTGTTCATCGTGATCTGGTTTGTCACCAATATCCTGTTCGGCGCCGGGCTGGTGCCGATCCTCGGCGAGGAGACCAGCATCGCCTGGGAGGCGCATATCGGCGGCTTCGTCGCCGGATTGCTGCTCTTCCCCTTGCTCGATCGCGGGCCGATCCGCCGGCGCTGAGGCCGGCAGCGGGATCGCAAGGACCGCCTTGCCGGCGCCGCAGAGTTCGCCCACATTCGAACCAGTCCAGCGTAACGCCGGATCGCAGATGGGGGCGACCTGTCGGCTGGCGGCGTTGCAGTGGTTCCAGTGGCCTGCGCGCCCTTTGCGGCGCCTATCGTCGGAGGAATACTCGATGAACGTCGCTCATATCCTCGGAAACAAGGGTCACGAAGTCGTCGCGCTGCAGCCGCATCGTACGCTGGGCGAAGCTGCCGGCACGCTCGCCGAAAAGCGCATCGGCGCCGTGGTCGTGACCGGGGCCGATGGCAGCCTGCTCGGCATCCTCTCGGAGCGCGACATCATCAAGGCGCTCGGCGCGAGCGGCGTCGATGCTCTGTCGAGCCCGGTGTCGCGGGCGATGACGGCCAAGGTGGTGACCTGCCGGCTGGAGACCAGCATCGACGAATTGATGGAGATCATGACCTCCGGCCGCTTCCGGCATGTGCCGGTGGTGGAGGATGGGCGCATCGCCGGGATCGTCTCGATCGGCGACGTCGTCAAGCACCGCGTCGCCGAGATCGAGGCCGAGAGCAAGGCGATGCGCGACTATATCGCCATGGCCTGAGCCTGGAGCCCCGATAGCGCGCTCAATTCTCCGCGCGTTGCACTGTCATCCCGGGCTTGTCCCGGGATCCATCGCAGAGCGTCGGAGCCTTCCGATGGATCCGGGATCGGCTCCGCTTCGTGGCTTGTCCGGGATGACGGCGTGGCTCCGCGCCCGCCTCAGGAAAGCGGCACCCGGTTGGCGGCGATGACGGCGGCGATCTCGTCGAGCGCGCGCTCGGTCGCCTGGCGTCCGAGCGCGATCGCCTCTTCGGCACGATGGAAATCGAACAGGCCGACACGGCCGAGCTTCGGGCCGATCATCACATCGGGCGGATCGCCGGCGAGACGCGAGCGCGAGATCCGGTCCTGGGTGATGTTGAAGGCGTCGATCATCACGCCGACCAGACCGGGCTGGTCGTTGTTGCGGCCGGTGAAGCCGCGCACGCGCTCGCGCACGCCGCCGAACCAGCCGGAAACCGCCGGCGCCGGCTCGCTGGCAAAGGTCTCGGGGTCGGGATCGGCACCGTGCGACTGGATGACGGTGCCGCGCCCGGCCATGTCGGTGTTCAGATTGACGCAGAGCACGACATCGGCGCCGAGCGCCCGGGCTGCGGAGACCGGGACCGGATTGACCAGGGCGCCGTCCATCAGCCAGCGGCCGCCGAGCTTGACCGGGTCGAACACGCCGGGCAGCGCGTAGGAGGCGCGCAGGGCATCGACCAGCGAGCCGCGCGTCAGCCAGATCTCGTGGCCGGTGCCGAGCTCGGTCGCGATGGCGGCGAATTTCGGCGGGAGATCGGCGATCTGTAGCCCGGCGAGATCGCGCTCCAGCAGCCGCTTCAGCCGGCCGCCGCCGATCAGCCCGGCGCCGCCGATATGGAAGTCCATCAGCCCGACGACGCGCCGCTTGGTCAGGCTGCGGGCGAATTCGGTGAGTTCCGCGAGCTTGCCGGCCGCGAAGCAGCCGCCGACGACCGCGCCGATCGAGGTGCCGGCGATCACGTCGGGGGCGTAGCCCGCCTCATCCAGGGCCTCGAGGACGCCGATATGGGCCCAGCCGCGGGCGGCGCCGCCGCCGAGCGCCAACCCGACCCGCGGCCGGCCGTAGCGGGCCCCGGTTTGGATGGTGAGATCGTTCATCACAGCTCCGCCGCCGCCCAAGCCGAAAGCGCGCCTGGCAATCTGATCCAGTCTCATTGGCACGGTCCTCCGCGAACCCAGAGAATCGCGCCGGCCGGTGAGCGCCAGGTGAATGCGCCTGGAGCGCGAGGCGGTTACCGGTCGCTTTTGAAATAAATATGAAAGCTTGGTTTAAGGATTGCCAATGCCCTGCCTCAGGCGAGGGTCAGGGGCGCTCCGGCCTCATGGCGCAGCGGCACCGAGCGGTAGAAGCAGCTGCGCCGGTGGGTATGGCAGCAACCGCCATCGCCGCCGACCTCGACCTTGATCCAGAGCGCGTCCTGGTCGCAGTCGACGCGCATCTCGACGATGGTCTGGACCTGGCCCGACGTGTCGCCCTTGTGCCAGAGCTCGCCGCGCGAGCGCGACCAGTACCAGGCCTCGCCGGTCTCGATGCTGCGCTTCAGCGATTCCGCGTTCATATGCGCGACCATCAGCAACTCGCCGGTCTTCGCATCGGTCGCGATGCAGGTGACGAGGCCGTCGCGGTCGAATTTCGGCGCGAGCACGGCGCCCTCTTCGATCGCCCGCTTGTCGGAAAGGGTGGGGAAGGCGGTCATGCTGAGTTTCCTGGGTGGGCCGGTGCCGTTCGTCTGCTCTTGTTGTCATCCCGGACAAGCCGCCTTCGGGTCCTGCCTTTGGCCGGCCCAAGGACAGGCTCCGCGGCGACGACCCGGAAGCCATCGCAGGGCCGCGGCACTCTACGATGGATTCCGGGACTGCGCTGCGCTTGCCCGGAATGGCGGAGTGGTCAAAGCCCCGGCGATTTCACCATTGTGAAGAAGCGGACCTGTTCGGCGGCGTCGCGGAAGCGGCCGGTATACTGCGTCGTCAGGGTCGAGGAGCCCTGCTTCTGCACGCCGCGCATCGACATGCACATATGTTCGGCCTCGACCAGGACGGCGACGCCATGGGGCTTCAGCGACGTCTCGATCGCATGGGCGATCTGGGCGGTCATCGTCTCCTGCGTCTGCAGGCGTCTTGCGAAGACATCGACGACGCGGGCGAGCTTCGACAGGCCGACGACGCCGCCATTCGGGTAGTAGCCGATATGGACCTTGCCGACGAAGGGCACCATGTGGTGCTCGCAATGCGAATGGAACGGGATGTCGCGGACCAGGACCATGTCCTGATAGCCGTCGACCTCCTCGAAGACCCGGTCGAGAATCTCGCCGGCGTCCTGATCATAGCCCCTGTACAGTTCGCGATAGGCCTTGGCGACGCGGGCCGGAGTCTCGAGAAGCCCCTCCCGCGACGGATCGTCGCCCGCCCAGAGAATCAGGGTGCGGACCGCTTCCTCGACCTGAGCCTGCGTCGGCTGGGTGATGATGAACTTGTCTGCGGAGGGGCTGATCGCCCGCTCTACGGACAAGGACTTAACCACATTGTCCATGTGGAGCCTCCCGTTACGGTTTAGCCGGCCTGCTCGTGCGGGCCAGCGTGACAGACAAGTTCGCCCTGCTCGTCCAAAATGCCGGGCGCCCTCCCGGAGAGAGCGCCGGCACTCTATATTGGGTGCGAGAGCCGGCAACTCCAGACCCGGCCGGGGCGGCCGATGCTGAACGAAGTCTATAACAAGCGTATCCTGGAACTGGCAGGAAACATTCCGCTGCTCGAGCGGCTGCCGGAACCGGACGCGACCGCGACGGCGCATTCGCGCCTGTGCGGCTCGACCGTGACGGTCGATCTCACCATGGCCGGCGATATCGTCACCGGCTTCGGGCATGATGTGCGCGCCTGCGCGCTCGGCCAGGCTTCCTCCTCGATCATGGCGCGGCATGTCGTCGGCTCGACGGCGGCTGAGCTGCGCGAGATCCGCGAGCGGGCGAGGGCGATCCTGAAGGAGAACGCCGAGCCGCCGGACGGCAAATGGGGCGACCTTGCCGTGCTGGTGCCGGTGCGCGAGTTCAAGGCCCGCCATGCCTCGACCATGCTGACCTTCGACGCGGTGGTCGATGCGATCGGCCAGATCGAGGCGAAGCGGGGCGAGACGGCGACGGGTTGAGCCGCTTATTTGAGCCCGAAGGCGAGGCGGATCTCCGGCAGCGTCTCGTTGTAGCGGACGCGGAAGGTCGGGTCGGCGAGAAGGGCCTTGCCGACGACGCGGCCGATCTTGTCGCCGGCCTCGAGGTCGCTGCGGAAATGGAACCCGCAGACGAGCCGGCTCTCATTATAGGATTTCACCCGCTCCTCGAACTTGTCCGCGAGCTCCGGCACCGCTTCCGAGAGCAGGGTCGCATAAAGCGCCGCGGTCGCGGCATGGGCCGAGGGGAAGGAGGTGCCGCTCGGGCGCCCGCCCGGGCAGGGCTTGATGCGGACCTTGCTCCACATCAGGAAGGGCCGCGTGCGGTTGGTCAGGCGGTTGATGCTCTTCAGGAGGATGCTGAGCTCGATCTGCGCCTCGCGCATCAGGAGGCGCACCTCGCGATGGGTGTTCTCGACATAGGCGTGGTCGATGCCGTTCAGAAACGCGTTGAGTGTCTGGTACTGGTCGGCGATGGCGGCCTTCTCGCGCTCCGGCGTGCGGGCGCCGGAGATCGCCTGGACCTCCTCGAACTCGGCCTTGGCTTCGGGGGTGTTCTGGCCGGGCGGCAGGCCGATCACCTTGGCGACGTCGATTTTGGCGGCGTCGAGCCAGATCAGATAGGGTCGCTGCTGGGCTTGCGCCGGTACGGCCGCGGCCAGGGCAAGCATCAGCCCGGAGAGGGCGAGGGTGTTTGCGAAGGAGCGAGCGCGCATCATGTCCACTATTACGGAGGGCAGAATCGGCCGACGATGAAGCCGGTGGTATCAAGCCATGTCATACTTGCCTGAACATGCTGAAAAAAGCCTTTCATGGCGTCGCATGATCGCGCTGGCCCCGAGGCGGGGTGCGCATCTCATGATCCGCGCCTATCAGCTCAGCTTTTCCATGCTGGTCGGGCGGGGCTGCCGGCACTGGCCGAGCTGCTCGAGCTATACCGACGAGGCGATCCAGCGCCATGGGCTCTGGCGCGGCGGCTGGGTCGGTTTCGCGCGGATCTGCCGCTGCACGCCGCTCGGTACATCCGGCATCGACCTCGTCTGCGAGGAACTGCCGCCCCGGAGCGCCTGGTACAAGCCCTGGTCCTATGGCCGCTGGCGCGGGGTCAACGCGCCGCCGGTCGAGCCGGAGTGAGGGTGTGCGGCGCAGCGAGCGCCCTGACATGGCCCTGAGGCCCTCATCCTGAGGAGCAGCCGATAGGCTGCGTCTCCAAGGATGTTCCAGAGAGCTCGGGCGCCTTCTGAGCCATCCTTCGAGACCCGCTCTGCGAGCACTCCTCAGGATGGGGGCTGCGGGGGCAACTGTCCTTGAGCAGGCGCTCCGCCACTCCATTCCGCGATTGCCTGCGCCCTCCCGCTCGTATAGGCCTCGCCGGCGCGCGCCGATCCGGCTGCCGGCCGCGCCCTTCAAAGGCAGCCGGCCTTGACTTACGGGGCTCGTATCCCCGAGTGAGCAGGAGCGCGATCGATGACGATCTCCCTGACTTTTCCCGACGGCGCCAAGCGCGAATTCCCCTCCGGCATCACCGGCAAGGAGATCGCGGGCGGCATTTCCCCCTCGCTGCTGAAGCGCACCGTCGCCATGGTTCTCGACGGCACGATCGTCGATCTCGCCGACCCGATCGCCGCCGATGCCAGGATCGAGTTCCTGAATCGCGAGGATCCGCGCGCGCTGGAGCTGATCCGGCATGATTGCGCCCACGTCCTCGCCGAGGCGGTGCAGGAGCTCTATCCCGGCACGCAGGTCACCATCGGCCCGGTGATCGAGAACGGCTTCTTCTACGATTTCTTCCGCAACGAGCCGTTCACGCCGGAGGATTTCGCGCCGATCGAGAAGAAGATGCGCGAGATCATCGCGCGCGACAAACCCTTCACCAAGGAGGAATGGAGCCGCGACCGGGCGAAGCAGTTCTTCCGTGACAAGGGCGAGGCCTTCAAGGTCGAGTTGGTCGACGCCATCCCGGAAGACCAGACGCTGAAGATGTATGCGCAGGGCGACTGGATCGACCTCTGCCGCGGCCCGCACATGACCTCGGTCGGCAAGGTCGGCAACGCCTTCAAGCTGATGAAGGTGGCCGGCGCCTATTGGCGCGGCGATTCCAAGAACCCGATGCTGACCCGGCTCTACGGCACGGCCTTCGCCAAGCAGGAGGAGCTCGACGCCCATCTCAAGCAGATCGAGGAGGCGGAGAAGCGCGACCATCGCCGCATCGGCCGCGAGATGGACCTGTTCCACTTCCAGGAGGAGGGGCCGGGCGTCGTCTTCTGGCACTCCAAGGGCTGGCGCCTGTTCCAGGAGATCCTGACCTATATGCGCCGGCGCCTCGCCGCCGACTACGAGGAGGTCAACGCCCCGCAGGTGCTCGACAAGTCGCTCTGGGAAACCTCAGGCCACTGGGGCTGGTACCAGGACAACATGTTCGCGGTGAAGTCGGCCTCGGCCTTCGAGAACCCGGCCGACCAGGAGCGCGACCACAAGGTCTTCGCCCTGAAGCCGATGAACTGCCCGGGCCATGTCCAAATCTTCAAGCACGGGCTGAAGAGCTATCGCGACCTGCCGATCCGGCTGGCCGAGTTCGGCAATGTCCACCGCTACGAGCCGTCCGGCGCACTGCATGGGCTGATGCGCGTGCGCGGCTTCACCCAGGACGATGCGCATATCTTCTGCACCGAGGAGCAGCTCGCGGCCGAGTGCCTGAAGATCAACGAGCTGATCCTCTCGGTCTACGAGGATTTCGGCTTCACCGACGACCTCGTCATCAAGCTCTCGACGCGGCCGGAGAAGCGCGTCGGTTCGGACGAATCCTGGGATCACGCCGAGGACGTCATGAACAAGGTGCTGGAGACGATCGCGGCGCAGTCCGGCAACCGGATCAAGACCGAGATCAATCCGGGCGAGGGCGCCTTCTACGGACCGAAGTTCGAATATGTGCTGCGCGACGCCATCGGCCGCGACTGGCAGTGCGGCACGACGCAGGTCGACTTCAACCTGCCGGAACGCTTCGGCGCCTTCTATATCGGCTCGGACGGCGAGAAGAAGCAGCCGGTGATGGTGCACCGCGCCATCTGCGGCTCGCTCGAGCGCTTCGCCGGCATCCTGATCGAGCATCATGCCGGGCATTTCCCGCTCTGGCTGGCGCCCGAGCAGATCGTCGTCGCGCCGATCACCTCGGAGGCGGACGCCTATGGTGAGGAAGTCACCATGGCGCTGCTCTCGGCCGGCCTGCGCGCCCGCGCCGATCTGCGCAACGAGAAGATCAGCTACAAGGTGCGCGAGCACTCGTTGGCCAAGGTCCCGGTCATCCTCGCCGTCGGGAAGCGCGAGGCCGAGGAGAAGACGGTGACCGTGCGTCGTCTCGGCAGCCAGGCCCAGACGGTGATGAGCCTCGAGGCCGTGATCGCAGCGCTGAGCGAGGAGGCGATGCCGCCGGACCTCGCAAGGGTGAAGAAGGCGCGGGCGGGCTGACGAGGCCGCCTTCCGTCAGGCGATCGCCTTTAAGCGTCATTCCGGCTGGAGCGAAGCGGCGCTGCTCCGGAATGACGTTTCCGCCAGAGCGAATTTCGCTCCGGAATCATGCCGCTCCGGCGTTCCTGTTCGGGCTCCGGGTGCGACGCAGATCGGCCGTGCGCGAGAGCAATTGCTCAGCCCTCGCCAAACCACCTCTGACCATGCCAAATGGCCGGCGATGTTGACAGGTTCCTATCGCAAGCGGCTCGACGCCGATCTCAACCGCTGGGTGGGCGAGGGGCTTGTCAGCCTCGAGAGCGCGACCACCATCCGCCGCTCGCTGGCACAGGAGGGCGGTTTCCGGCTTCCGGCCCTGCTCGGCCTGTTCGGCGGCCTGCTGATCGCCGCCAGCGTCTCCGCCTTCGTCGCGGCGAACTGGGAGGAGATGCCACGGCTGCTGAAGCTCGGCCTGATCCTTCTCGGCCTCGCCGGCTCGTTTGCCGTCGCAGCCCGGCTGGAGAGCCGCGGCTCGACCGGCGGCGCCGATGCCGCCGCGACCTGCGGCACGCTGATCTTCGCCGCCGGCGTCGCGCTGGTCGGGCAGATGTATCATCTGCCGACCGACTGGCCGGGCGGTGCCCTGCTGATCGCCGTCGGCGCGCTCGTCGCCGCCTTCCTGCTGCGCTCCAACGGCGCGCTGGTCATCGCCCTGGTCGCGATCTGCGCCTGGGCTGGCGGGCGCTGGGACGAAAGCAACGGCCAGATCGGCTACGGCTTCTGGCTCGCCTTCCTGCCGGCCTTGTGGCTGGCCTGGAGCAGGCGGAACCGGCTCGTCCACCATATCGCCGTGCTCGCGGCGCTGCTCTGGTTCGTCACGCTGCCCGGCCAGACCATCTTCATGCATTTCGACTACGGGCTTCTCGCCTATGGTCTGGCGCTCTCCGTGCTGTTCGTCGTGCTCGGCGCCTTCGCGCTCGACCGGGCTGGGCCGGAGCTTTTGACCGCCTGCCTGCCCTGGGGGCTGATCAGCCTGGTGCTGATCCTCAATCTGGAGCTCGGCCGCATCCTCGACATGCATCAGGCGCGGCCCGGCACCGCGATGTCGCTCAACTATTTCGCCTATGCGCTGGCCGTCCCGGCGCTGACCGGGCTGGCCTTGCTCGGGCGCGAGCGCCGCTTCGTCTGGCCGCTGGCGTTGGCGCTGCTGCTTTCGCTGATGGTGCCGGTGGTATTCTGGAGCGGCGGTGTCGTCGCATTGGTCGGCAAGATCGCGATCGCGACGCTCGTCCTGGTGATCGCGATCGCACTCGTCCTCGCCGGCGCGGGCGGGGGCGTGCGCCGCCTGACCATCGCCGGCTCCGCCCTGTTCGCCATCGCCGTCCTGATCCTGCTCTGGCAGACGATCGGCACATTGCTCGACCAGTCGCTGTTCTTCCTTGCGGCCGGCGCGATCCTGATCGGGCTCGCCAGCGGCGCCAGGCGGTTGCTGGCGAAATTCGCCAAGCCGATGGAGGCCTCGCCGTGATCCGCCTTCCGGCCGCAGACCAACTCGTCGGCCGCCTGCCGGTGCTCTGGCGGGCGCTCGCCGCGATCCTGATCCTCGGCGGGCTGATCCTGCTGCTGGTCGAATCCCGCGCCCGCATCCTGCGTTCGGGCACCGAGGTCCGGCTGGCGACGGCTCCGGTCGATCCGCGCGACCTGTTCCGCGGCGACTATGTCATCCTGAGCTACAAGATCAGCACGCTCGATCCGGCAGCGCTCGACGGCGAGAAGGCGCTGAAGCGCAATCAGACGGTCTATGTCCGCCTCGCGCCGGGTGCCGACGGTTTCGCCGAGGCCAAGGGCATCTATCTCAGCAAGCCGGCGGCGGCTCCCGGCGAGAGCGTGATCGAAGGCCGCGTCACCTCGACCAGTAGCTGCCTGACCGGCGCCGATGGCGAACCGGACTGCAAACTCGGCACTCGTGCCATCCGGGTCGCCTATGGGCTGGAGAGCTATTTCGTGCCGCAGGGCACGGGCAAGGCGATCGAGCGGACCGAGCGCAAGCGGATCGAGATCGTCGCGGCCGTCGCGGCCTCCGGCCAGGCCGCGATCAAGCGCCTGCTGATCGACGGCAAGCTCGTCCATGCGGAGCCGCCATACTAGGGCCTTGTCCGATCAGGTCGGACCAAGCTGATCTGAACGGGCTCCGGAAGAGCGGGCAGTCGCAGTCCTCAGGATGAGGGCAGCAGAAGGCCCCAAACAGCCTCCGAGGCGGGGCTGGAACGCACCGGCGCCTGCCGCGTTCATCCCTATGAGCACAGTGTCGTGAACGCCGCCGGCGGAGCCTTGTCGGTGACACAATGTTAAGATGAACGTCAGATGAACGAGAGGCTGGCGGCCTTCCGATTCAGCCTTTTGACGGAGCGGTGTGACGTGAGCGGTTTCTGGCGCCTGATGCTGTTCGGGAAGGGGCCGCGTGAAGCGGCCTTGCCCGGGCGCGATCTGCGCATCGACGCCATTCGCGGCCTGATCCTGCTGATCATTTTCGTCAACCACATGCCGGGCAATGTCGTCTCGGCCTGGATGCCGCATAATTACGGTTTCTCCGACGCCGCCGACATCTTCGTGCTGCTAGCCGGCGTCTCGGCCGCCTTCGCCTATGGCCGGCTGATCGACCAGCGCGGCATGCTCGTCGGCGCGCTCAAGGTCGGCGCCCGGATCTGGACGCTCTACATCGCCCATCTCGCGCTGTTCGTGCTGGTCTGCGGCATCATCGCCACTGCGATCGTGCGCACGCAGAACTCGCTCTACATGGAAGCGATCAACATCCAGCCCTTCTTCAGCGACACGCCGGCTGCGGTGATCAACGCGCTCGGACTGACTTACCAGCCCTATTATCTCGACATCCTGCCGCTCTATATCGTGCTGCTGGCGCTGTTTCCGCTGATCTATGTCGCGGCGCGCACCAGCCCCTTGCCGACGCTGCTGGCTTCGCTCGCGCTCTGGCAGGTCGCCATACATCTCGGCTGGAACCTGCCGAACCATCCCGGTGAGGCCGGCTGGTTCTTCAATCCCTTCGCCTGGCAGGTGACCTTCGTCCTCGGTGTCGTTCTCGGCCGGCTGGCGCTGGTCGGCGCGAGGCTGCCGCGGCTCGCCCTGATCGATCTGTTGGCGCTTAGCGTGCTGGTTTTCGCCGCTTCGGTGAAGCTTGCCTCCGGCAACTTCCTCGCCGGCGTGCCGATGCTCGGCGAATGGGTCGACGGATTGCAGATCGGCATCGACAAGACCAATCTGGCGCCGGTTCGGCTCGTCCATCTCTTGGCCCTGGTCTGGCTCGTGCTGCGCTATCTGCGCCCGGGCTCGCCGATCCTGCGCAGCCGGATCGGCGGCGGGCTGGCCGTGATCGGGCGCCATTCCCTGGAGGTCTTCTGCGCTGGCATCGTGCTCGCCATCGCCGGACAGATCATCCTGGCCGAGACCTCTTTTGCCCTGTGGGTGCAATTGCTTGTCAACTTCGCAGGGATTACGATCCTGGCCGGGCTAGGAATGTTTCTGTCGTGGTACAAGACGCTTACGGCTCGCGCCGCCGGCGCCCCTCGCGAGCAGCCTGTCGCGGCCTGATCGCCGTCGCCTTCGCATTGGCGTGCGCGCCGGTGCTCGCGGCGCCGAAGCCGTTTGCCCCCGCCAATGACGTGCGCTGCCGGGCCGGCGCCAGCCAGCACCCCTTCGTGCCGGTTCTGCCTGCCGCGAAGCGCGCCCTGACCGAGACCAATCAGCTCGTCATCGTCGCCTTGGGATCCTCGACCACAGCGGGTTCCGGCGCGAGCGAGGCTAATAGCAGTTACCCGGCCGTGCTCGAGGCCGAGTTGCGCCGGCGCCTGCCGGGGCGCGAGATCAGGGTGATCAACAAGGGCGTCGGCGGCCAGTCCGCCTATGACATGCTGCTGCGCATGGAGAGCGACGTCATCGCCGAAAAGCCCTCGCTGCTGATCTGGCAGACGGCGGTGAACGACGCGATCCGCGATATCGGCGAGGAGAAGCTGGCGAAGATCCTGAAGAAGGGCATCCGCCAGGTACAGGGCGCCGGCATCGATCTCGTGCTGATGGACCTGCAATGGCTGCCGCGCGAGGGTCGCTATCCGAAATATGACGATTACCGGGCCGTGCTCGCCAAGACGGCCGCCGAGAACAATGTCTCGGTGTTTCCGCGCTACGGCATGATGCGGAGCTGGTCGCGCAGCAAGCAGTTCACCGCGGAGGAGCTGGTCGGCATGGATGGCGACCTGCATCTCGTCGATGCCGGCTATCGCTGTCTCGCCGTGCGCCTCGCCGACGGGATCGCGGCGGCGCTGACCGGGACGCGATCCGACGGCAAGCCGACCAATTGAGGCCGTGAAGCGCCCGGATCAGCGGGCGATCACCTCGATGTCGCGGTCGCGGCCGGCCTCGACCTTGAAGTCGCGCGAGAAGACCTGCCCCTCCTGCCGGGCGATCAGGACATAGTCGCCTTCGGCGAGGATGACCTGGGGGAAGGCACCGATCGCCTCGCGGATGATGTCGCCGCCGGGGGTGAGCACGCTGAAGGCGGTTCCGGCGAAGGCTTCGCCGCCGGGGCCGGCGACGAGCTTGAGCGTCACCATCGCCGCCCGGTGGTGAAGGGTCGCCTGCGTCACCTTGCCGGCTTCGACGCGGACATCGGCGCGCTGGATGGCGTTCGAGTCACCATAGGTCGAGACGATGTGGTAGGTGCCCTCGGGCAGCCGGATCAATTCGCCGGCCTTGGCGTTGGCGACGACGAGGCGGCCTTCCGAATTGCCTTGCAGCGGCACGAAAACCGAGAAGGTGAGCTGCGCCGGAGGGATCGGCGTCTCGCCGATCGAGCCGGCCAGCGAGAGGGCTCCGGCGCTGATGCTGATCTTGTCGCTCAGCCCCTGCGGGCCGAGCGTGACGCGCCGCGTGCCGCTGGCGAAGCCATAGGCGGCGTGCAGCAGATAGACGCCGGGCTCGAGCTGGAACACCGGCTCGGCATCGTTCGAGCGGGCGACGATGCGCGGCGGCGTTCCGTCCGCGGTCTCGACGAGAACGCGCCAGACCAGGCCGGAGCGGATCGGCTTGCGATCGGCGGAGAATTGCGCGCCGAGCGCCAGCGTCGCCTGGCCGGTGCGCGTGCCGAGGAAGCTGTTCGTGGCCGGGGCGGGGCCGGCGGCCGGCGGCGCAGGGGATTGCGCCTGCGCCAGGGCGGGCATGGCGACGAGAGCCGCCAGGAGGATGGCTGCGCAACGGCGGGCAGCCCGCTCGCCGCCAAGCTTGAACTCTTCGGTTTGAAACATGCGCCGTGCCGTCATCATCCTTGCGCCGGAGTAGGAGCAGGCTCGCTTGTCCTCATCATGGCAAAACCTTAACTCAGGAGCGGCCGCCAGCGGCGTTCGCCCTGCCATCCTCTCCTGCCTGGATCGTTCATGACCGACACGCTCGCCCTGCTCAAGCTCCGCCGCTCGGTTCCGCCGCAATTTCTGGCCGCGCCCGGCCCGGATGAGCGCCAGCTTTCCGAACTCCTGACCATCGCGGCGCGGGTGCCCGACCATGGCAAGCTCGTGCCCTGGCGCTTCATCGTCTTCTCGGGCGCGGCCAAGGCCAAGGCCGCGGCGCTGGTCGGCGAGGTGTTCCGCAAGCGCAATCCCGATGCGCCGGAGGACAAGGTCGCGTTCGAGGCCAAGCGTCTCGCCCATGCGCCGGTCGTCATCGCCGTGGTGTCGCGCGCCCGCCAGCATGAGAAGATCCCGCTCTGGGAGCAGGAGCTCTCGGCCGGCGCCGTCTGCTTCAATCTGCTCGTCGCCGCCGAGGCGATGGGCTTTTCCGGCTCCTGGCTGACCAACTGGTTCGCCTTTGACCGCGACGTTCTGGATGCCTTCGGCCTCGCCGCCGACGAGCGCATCGCCGGCTTCGTGCATCTCGGCACCGCCGACACCAAGCCGGCCGATCGCGAGCGGCCGGACCTCGCCGCCATCGTCAGCCATTACGGGCAGTGAGCGCGGTGATCTATTCGAGCAGCGGCGCGCCGCACGACCTCAAGCATGATCCGTTCAAGGCGATCGTGGCGCCGCGGCCGATCGGCTGGATCAGCGCGGTGAGCGCCAAGGGCGAGGTCAATCTCTCGCCCTACAGCTTCTTCAATGCGATCTCCTCGCGGCCCAACATCGTGATGTTCGCCTCAGAGAACCGGAAGGACGCGGTCGCCTTCATCGAGGAGACCGGCGAGTTCACCTGCAGCCTCGTCACCCGGGCGCTCGCCGAGCAGATGAACCTGACCTCGGCGCCGCTGCCGCGCGGGGAGAGCGAATATGCCCATGCCGGGCTCGCAATGGCGCCGTCGCGCTTCGTCAAGCCGCCGCGCGTGGCGGCGAGCCCCGCCGCGCTCGAATGCAAGCTGCTCTCGGTGCAGCAATTGCGCGATCTCGACGGGCAGGAGGTGCCGCGCTGGATGGTGCTCGGCCAGGTCGTCGGCGTCTTCATCGACGAGGCCTATATTCGCGATGGCCGCTTCGACACCGCCGGCGCCAACCCGATCGCGCGCTGCGGCTATGCCGACTATGCCGAGGTGACCGAGCTGTTCTCGATCGCGCGTCCGCCCGGCGGCTAGACGCGGATGCCGCCGCCCGATGACGAGCAGGACCCGGACTGGCAGATGACCGTCAACCTGCTCGCCATCGTCGCGGTACTGGCCCTGCTCGGCCTCGGCTTCTGGCTGCTGCGCGAGCTCAACGAGAGCCGCAAGGCGCAGGATTGCCTGTCCTCGGGACAACGCAGCTGCCGCCAGATCAGGACGCTGTGACGGCCGGCCTTGTGGGCGAGGCGCCGCCCGCAAGGCCGGGCTGCAATCGCCAAAGCCTGAATCGTCAGAATCGGTTGGCGGCTTCGCTTAATCTCTCGTGCCAGCCCGTGCGGCGGGCTGACGCAACCGGCGCGGTACCGCGCCACCGGGGTCTTGCGTGGCTTCGATGATCAGCCGCCCGAGCTCGCGCGCGCAGGGCGTCTTGCCGCCGGGCGACCAGATCAGCGCGAATTCCAGGTCCGGCAAGGGCGGCAGGCCATAGGCGGGCCCGAGCACCCTCATGCCGGGCTCGAGCTCGTCATGCGCGATGATCGAGGCGCCGAGCCCGGCCAGCATCGCCGCCCGCAAGCCGTGCAGATTGGCCGAGGTGAAGCCAGTGTGCCATTCGACGCCGGTATCGGCGAGGGACTCGATCGCGATCGTGCGGCACAGGCAGGGCGGATTCGAGAGCGCGAGCGGCAGCGAGGCGCCCGGCGGGACGGCGAAGTCATCGGAGGCGGCCCAAACGAAGCGCTGCCGCCGCAGCACCGTTCCGCCGCTCTCGCCGGCCCGGCGCATCGCCACCGCAAGGTCGAGCTCGCCATTCTCGATCCTGGAGCTGAAATCCTGGCAGACGCTGACCGACGCTTCGAGACGCACGGCCGGGAAGGCGCGGGCGAAGCGGCACAGCAATTGCGGCAGCTCGTCGCCGAGGAAGTTCTCCGGCACGCCGAAGCGGATCGAGCCCGCAAGCGCCGAGATCCGGAAGCGCTGCGCCAAGGCCGCATGGGCCTGCAGGATCTGCCTGGCATGGCGCAGGAAATCCTCGCCATCCTCGGTCAGAGCCAGCTTGCGCGTGGTGCGGGTGAAGAGCGGGCGGCCGACCTGCTCCTCCAGCCGGCGAATCTGATGGCTGACCGCCGATTGCGTCAGGTGCAGGCGCTCGGCGGCGCGGGTGAAGCCGCCGGCCTCCTCGACCGCGACGAGGGCGCGCAAAAGCTCGGGGGCGAAATCCATGATCGAGATTTATTAGCGTACGCACTGAAGTGCGAGAAATTAAATCATTTCCGTCATGTTGTAGCTGTCCCTAGACGAGTGCCTCCATCGATCCCGCCGCTGTGGCGGATCGCGAAAGGTGCTTGCGATGACCAGCTCTTCGAACGCGCGTGACAGGGCGGCACTGGCCGGAATCTGCCTGGCATCCCTGATGTTCGGCCTCGAGATCTCCAGCATTCCGGTGATCCTGCCGATCCTGGAATCGACGCTGCCTGCCGATTTCCGGGCGCTGCAATGGATCATGAACGCCTACACCATCGCCTGTACGGCGGTGCTGATGGCGACCGGTACGTTCGCTGACCGCTATGGCCGCAAGCGCGTCTTCATGGCGACCACCGCCGCCTTCGGGGTGACCTCGCTGATCTGCGGGCTGGCGCAGAGCGCGCCGGTGCTGATCGCCGGCCGGTTCCTGCAGGGCATGGCGGGCGGCGCGATGCTGACCTGCGCCATCGCGATCATCTCGCATCAGTTCCCGGACGGGCGCGAGCGCGGCAGGGCCTTCACCCTCTGGGGCGTCGTCAGCGGCGTCGGCTTGGGCTTCGGTCCGGTGGTCGGTGGCATGATCGCGACGCTGGCCGGCTGGCAATGGGTGTTCCTGGTCCATGTGCCGCTAACCGTGCTGGCGCTGGTGCCGGCAGCGATCGGCATCCGCGAATCGCGCGATCCGCAGGCGAAGCAGCTCGACCTTGCCGGCATCGTCACGCTGACCCTCGCGGTTTTCGGACTTGCCTTCGTCATCACGCAGGGCGCCGAACTCGGCCTGCCTTTGTCGCTCGGAATCGCCGGTCTGGCCCTGACCAGCGTCACCGCCTTCCTGTTCGTGGAGAAGCGTGCGCCGCAGCCGATGTTCGATTTCTCGGTGTTCCGGATCCGTCGTTTCAGCGGCGCGATCATTGGTTGCGCCGCGATGAATTTCAGCTACTGGCCCTTCATCATCTACCTGCCGATCTACTTCCAGAGCGGGCTCGGTCTTAGCGCCGAGGCGACCGGCCTGCTGCTGCTGGCCTACACCGTGCCCTTCATGATGATGCCGGCGATCTCGGACCATCTGCTGCGCCGCCATGGCCCGCAGCTGGTGGTTCCGCTCGGCATGCTCGCCATGGGCGCCGGGTTCATCGCCATGTGGCTGGGCAGCGCCGTCGCCGAGCCCGGCTGGTCAACGGTGCTGCCAGGCGCGCTGCTCGCCGGGATCGGGCTCGGCCTGACCAATACGGCGGTGACCAACACCACGACCGGCGCCGTGCCGAGCAATCGCGCGGGGATGGCGTCCGGCATCGACATCAGCGCCCGGCTGATTGCGCTCGCGATCAACATTCCGGTGATGGGGCTGATCCTGGTCGAGGGCATCCGCCGGTCGCTGCCTGCCGGGCTCTCCGGCGTGCTCGATGCTTCGCAGCTGCAGGCGCTGGCGACCTCGGTCGCCGCCGGAAATCTCGGCGCGCTGCCGCAGAGCTATCCGGTCCTGGCGCTGCATGATTCGTCCGGCACCGGGGTGCATGCGGCGCTGGTCCGCGGCTTCGGCTGGGTGATGCTCTATGGCGGCATTAGCGCCGGCCTGCTGGCCGCGATCAGCTTCGTGATCTTCGGCGGATTCCGGCTCCGGGCGGAAGGCGGCGCGGTCGCGACCTGCGCCGCCTCCGCCGAGCCGGAGGGTTGCCCCCGCTTCGGGTCAGCCCAGCTTGTCGGCGCGCGCCTTGAGGCGGCGGGCGCGCATCAGATGGGGGCGGTCGAGCATCTCGCCGTCGAGGCCGATGACGCCGAGGCCGGGATTGGCGTCGAACAGGGCGATGATCACCTCGGCCCGCGCCAGCGCCTCGGGCGAGGGCGAGAAGACCTCGTTGATGACGGCGACCTGGGCCGGATGGATCGCCATCTTGCCGGTGAAGCCGTCGCGCCGGCCGGCGAGGCATTCGGACCGCAGGCCCTCGCTGTCGCGGAAGGCGGTGAAGACGCTGTCGATGGCGTCGACCTGGGCGGCGGCGGCGGCGAACAGGGTGAGCGAGCGCGCCATCCGGTAGGGGTCGGCATAGCTGCCATCCTCCAGCCGGTTGGTCTCGGCGCCGAGATCCGCCGAGAGGTCCTCGGCGCCCCAGGTCAGGGCTTCGAGCCGGTGGCTGGCGCCGGCATAGCTGCCGAGCGCGAAGATGCCCTTGCCGGTCTCGGTGGCGATGGCGATGATCCGGGTCGCCCCGTCGGCGAGGTCGCATTCGGCCTCGCGCACCGCGATCTGGGCGGCGAGATGGGTGAGGTCCGGGCCGCCTTCGGCCTTGGGCAGCATGATCGCGTCCGGCGCGCCGGGCATGATCGCGTCGAGATCGGCCTCGGTCAGCCCGGTCGAGAGCGCGTTGACGCGCACGATCAGGCGCGGGCGGCGCGCCAGCGCGCCGGTTTCCTTGAGAAAGTCGCGGGTGAGTTCGCGCGCCTGCGGCTTGGCGTCGAGCGCGACCGAATCCTCGAGATCGAGGATCAGCGCGTCGGCGCCGCTCTCCAGGCCCTTCTGCAGCTTCTTCGGGCTGTCGCCGGGAACGAACAGGAGCGAGCGCATCAGGCCTGTCCCCCTTCTGCCGGCCGCTTCTTCATGAAGGCCTGGCGACGGCACTGGGCCACCAGCGTGCCGTCCTGCTTGAAGGCGCGATGGTGGAACTCGACGATGCCGGCGTCGGGCCGCGATTTCGACTCGCGCTTGGCGACGATCTCGGTGACGCAGTTGATGGTGTCGCCCTCGAAGAGCGGGGCGGGGAAGGTCACGTCGGTCATGCCGAGATTGCCGATCGTGGTGCCGACGGTGGTGTCGTTGACGGAGATGCCGATCATCAGGCCGAGCGTGAACAGCGAGTTCATCAGCGGCTTGCCCCATTCGGTCTCGGTCGCGCAGAAATGCGCATCGATATGAAGGGGTTGCGGGTTCAGGGTCATGTTGGAGAACAACATGTTGTCCATCTGCGTGACCGTGCGGGTCAGGCCGTGCTCGATCGAGGCGCCGACCGTGAAGTCCTCGAAATAGAGCCCGCCGCGCTTATGTCGTTTCGGTTCCGTCATCATCCTGCTCCCAAGATCGCGCTGCATTCGGACGGAAACGTCAAACTGCAGATAACGTGATCGATTCTCATGATTTAGAGCATGCTTGGCGTGAAAAGCCGTCGCCCCTCTTTCGCAGCATGCTCCAGGCCTTTTTCTGCGTCCGCAAGCCGGCTCACGGCAGGCGCTTTAACGGTTCGCTTACCATAATCGGTCCAGTCTTCTCAGGTGCTTCCGCCCGATCGGAGCGGCTGCAGCCCGAGTGGTTTTCATGTTCCTTTTCAGCACGCCGAGCACCCGCGAGACAACGCCCGTCAATCCGGTCGTCAGCGCCATCAAGCAGGGCGCCGACCGGACCGGTGCCGGTTTCGACTATCTGCTGAAGACGGCGCAACGTGAATCCTCGCTCGAGCCCGATGCCAAGGCGCGCGCTTCGAGCGCGACCGGGCTGTTCCAGTTCATCGAGCAGACCTGGCTCTCGATCATGCGCCAGGAAGGCCCGAAGCAGGGCATGGCCAATTATGCCGGCGCGATCAGCGAAAGCGAGAATGGCCGCCTGACTGTCTCCGATCCGGCCATGCGCGAAAAAATCCTGCAATTGCGCAACGATCCGCAGGTCGCGGCCGTGATGGCCGGCGCCCTGACCCAGAAGAATGGCGAGCAGCTCGGCGCGGCACTCGGTCGCCAGCCGCATGCCGGCGAGCTCTACATCGCCCATGTGCTGGGTGCGCGCGGCGCCAGCGACCTGATCCGGACCGCGAGCAGCGATCCCGGCCGCTCGGCTGCCAGCCAGTTTCCGGAAGCCGCCGCGGCCAACAGGGCGATCTTCTTCGACAAGAGCGGCCGGGCGCGCAGCGTCCAGGAGGTCTATGGCGTGCTCGCGGCCAGCCATGCCAACACCCAGGTCGCGGCGTCGAGCGGCGCGATGCTGGCGCAGGCCCGCCCCAATGGGACGAGCGCGACGGCCTATGCGTCCGAGCCGGCGGTGGTGCCGATCGCCGCCGCGCTGGCGCCGGGGCGCGCCAAGGGGTTGATCGGATTGTTCTCGACCGAGGGGCCGCGCACGCCGGTTTCGCGCGCCGTCGCCGATCTCTGGACGACGCCGCGCAGCGGCGGTGCCTCGCGTGCAGCCGATGCCGACCCCGCCACGCGCTATTTCCCGCGCCGCGGCGCCGCGGCGGAGGGCGAGGCTGTCGCGAACGCGGCGGCTGCGGGCGAAACCCAGGCCGCCACCCAGGCGCCTGTCGCGATGCGCGCGCCATTGCCGCCGGCGCGGCCCCGCGAACTCGCCGCCGACAGCCAGCCGGCCGTCGCGACGGTGGCGGACAAGGCAGTGCGGTCATCTCCGGCTCGCCGCGGCCCGCTCGATCTGAGCACCTTCATGACGCATGGCAGGCGCGGATGATCGTACGCCGTTTCCTTCTCTGGGCCCGCACCGCTCCGGCCGAGGCGCGCGCCGCCGGCGCTGCGGCGCTGGCCGGTGCCTATCTGCGCTCGGCGATGTCGCCCGAGGACCGGCGCGAGGCCGAGACGGCGCTGATCTCGCTGGTCGACGATCCTTCGCCGCTGGTGCGGCGGGCGCTCGCCGAGGAACTCGCCGGGGCGAGCGGTGCGCCGCGCACCCTCGTGCTCGCATTGATCGCCGAGCAGAGCGACATCGCCGCCTTGCTGCTGGCCCAGTCGCCGGTGCTCGGCGAGGCCGATCTCGTCGATGCCGCGGCGATCGGCGACGGGCTGGCTCAGCGCGCCATCGCCCAGCGGCCGCATCTGCCGCTGGGGGTCGCGGCTGCTCTGGCCGAGGTCGGTGTCGAGGAGGCGCTGCTCGCGCTGCTCGCCAATCCGACGGCCGAGATTCCGGAATTTTCGCTCGAGCGCATTTTCGAGCGCGAGGGCGAATCCGGAGCGGTGCGCGAGGCCCTGCTGGCACGGCTCGATCTGCCGACGGGCCTGCGCCAGGCCATCGCCGCCAAGGTGTCGGATGCACTGGCCGCCTTCGTGGCCGGTTGCGGCTGGCTGACCGAGGAACGCAGCGCGCGGCTTGCGCGCGAGGCGACCGAGCGCGTCGCCGTGGCGCTCGCCGCCGGCGGCGAGGAGAGCGACGCGCCGGCGATCGTCGAATGCCTGCGCGAGACCGGACGGCTGACGCCGGGCGTGATCCTGCGCTCGCTGCTGAGCGGCGAGCCCGCACTGGCGGAAGCCGCGTTCGCGACGCTTTCCGAGCTGCCGCTGGGGCGCGTGCGGGCGCTGCTCTGGGACAGGAACGGCTCGGGGCTGAAGGCGCTCTATCGCCGGGCCGCGATGCCGGCCGTGCTACTGCCGGCTTTCGCTGCGGTCGTGGCGGCGCTGAAGCGCGGCGGCTACGCTGCCGCCTCCGGCGCGAGCGGCATCAACCGGACGCTGCTCGCCGAGGTGCTGATCGCCTGCGACGGCCTGGAAGGTGCCGAGACGCATGCGCTGATGGCGCTGCTGCGCCGTCTCGACGCGGAGGCCGCTCGCGAGGAGGCGAGGGGGCTCGCCGATTCGCTCGCCGACGATGCGGCTCTGGCGCTGCTGGTCGAGGCCGATCCGCAATTCCTGGTCGAGCTCGAACTCGGCGATCTGCGCGAGGTCGCGTAGCCTGGAGCGCGTCATGCCCGGGCTTGGCCCGAGCATCTCAGGCCGGAGGAAGCTCCAGTCGGCGCCTGTCTTTACGGAGATTCCCGGGTCTGCGCTGCGCTTCGCCCGGGAATGACGGGAAACCTCAATACCCGAACTGTTCCCGCAAGATGCGCTCGTCCAGGCTATGGCCGGGATCGTGCAGCATGACGAGGTCGACGCTGCGGTCGATCGCGATCGCGACCGAGATGACGTTCTCGATCTGGATATGATCGGCGACGGCGCTGACCGGCCGCTTCTGCGCCTCCAGCACCTCGATCGTCACCTGCGCCTGGTCGGGCAGGAGCGCGCCGCGCCAGCGTCGCGGCCGGAAGGGCGAGAGCGGCGTCAGGGCCAGGAGCGGCGCATCGAGCGGCAGGATCGGGCCATTGGCCGAGAGATTATAGGCGGTCGAGCCAGCCGGCGTCGCCAGGAGCACGCCGTCGGCGACGAGTTCCTCCAGCCGGACCTGACCATCGACGGAGAGGCGCAGTTTCGCCGCCTGATAGGAGCGGCGCAGCAGCGAGACCTCGTTGATGGCGCGGGCCTCGACCTTGTGGCCGTCGCGGTCGATCGCGGTCATCACCAGCGGGTGTACGACGCTGCGCTGCGCCGCTTCGAGCCGCTTGCGCAGGCCGCGTTCCTTGAATTCGTTCATCAGGAAGCCGACCGAGCCGCGATTCATGCCGTAGATCGGCTTGGCGGTCCCCATGAAACGATGCAGCGTCTGCAGCATCAGCCCATCGCCGCCGAGGGCGACGACGATATCCGCCACATCGGGATCGGCGTCGCCATAGCGCTCGACCAGCTTAGAGCGCGCAGCCTGGGCCTCGGGCGTCTCGCTGGCGACGAAGGCGATGGTGCCGCGGCGTTCGGTCATCGCGGAAACACTTCAGGAGAGCGCATGCGCTGCGCGAAAATCCGTGCCATACCTAGCGCCATCCTCCCAGCCGCCAGTCGAACCCCGCCATAGCATGGTCCGGCGGCGGATCGCGAGCCATGGCGCCAAAAGAAAAGGCCGGGGCGTTGGCCCCGGCCGGAGGATCGTCATTGCGCCGATTTCAGATCGCGCTGCTCCACTGTACCGGCACCAGCTCGAAGCCGTTGCCATCCTTGGCGATGTGGCCGGTGGCCGGGAACGGGGCGTGATAGAAGGCGACCTGCATCTTCTCGGCCGAGACCATGTCGAGCAGCTTGCGGCGGGTGGCGGCCGCCTGCGGGCCGTCCATGTCGAAAACCGCCGACCAGTCGGGATTGCGGACGAACAGGGCCGGATGGTTGGTGGTGTCCGACATGATCATCAGCTTGCCGGTGCCGGAGGCGACGGCGAAGACCGTGTGGCCGGGCGTGTGGCCGGGGGCGGCGACCGCGGTGATGCCGGGCAGGATCTCCTTGCCGGCCTCGAACTGCTTCACATCCTTGGCGACCGGGCCGAAGACGCGGCGTACGCCGGCGAAGGCGCCTTTCATCGCGTCCGGAGCGGCGCTCGCCTTGGCGTCGTCCATCCAGAAGGCCCATTCGGCGGCTGGCACCATCACTTCGGCATTGGGGAAGACGGCCGTGCCGTCCTTGAGCCGGAAGCCGTTGATGTGGTCGCCATGGAAATGGCTGAACACCACCGAGGAGACGTCCTTCGGATCGAAGCCGGCGGCGCGGAAATTCTTCATCCAGGCGCCGGATGTCGGTGCACCGGAATCGCCATTGCCGGTGTCGATCAGGGCAAGCTTGCCGCCGGCCTGGATGGCGAGGGTGGTGAAGGAGATCGAGAGCGCGTCGTTCGGCAGATAGGCCTGCTCCATCGCCTTCCTGACGTCGGCGAGCTCGGCATTGCGGACGAAGCCTTCGAGCGGGCGCCTGGCGAAGCCGTCATTGATGGCGGTGACGGTGATGTCGCCGACCTTGTAGCGATAGAAGCCAGGATTCTGGTTCACGGGGGCTCCTTGCGCATGGGCCGGGGCGATACCGAAAGGCAGGTCGAGGGTAGAAGCTGCCGCGAGCGCGCCGGCACCCGCCATCAGGGTGCGGCGCGAAAGGTCCAAACAGGTCATGATCGGGCTCCACCGGTGAGTGAGGGCACGCCTCCCCGGTGACGCTGCCCGCCATCCGGAAACGTGTCCTGGGCTGGGCTCAGCCTGAGCAGCAAACTAGCGGGCGGAGCGACGGCTTCAACCGCCGCCGGTTGGCGCAGGGTCAACTTTCCGTGATCTTGCCGCCGCGCGCCGCGAAGGCTTTGAGCAGGGCGGCGCAGAGGGCGAGCGAGGCGAGCGCGCCATGGCCGCTCGAGCCGGCGACCAGCGCCTCGAAGGACTGTTCCTCGGCGACGATGGAATGCAGGCTCCAGTTCCAGTCGGGCGCCTTCTGCCGGAGCACGCCGACGGCGACGTCGATCTCGGCGCTGATCTTGCCGATCGCCTTCCAGAGTGCGCCCTGCTGGTAGATGCCGCCCGGTGGCGTGCGTGGCCCAGCCAGCAGCGTCGGCTTGCGACGCACGGTGTAGCCCAGCGCCTCGTAGATCTCGGCGTCGAGATTGCGGTCGGGGCGACCGGTGGTTTCGCATTGCTCTGCGAGAGCCAGGAGCTTCTCGCGCCGCTCGACAGAGGTCATCGTTTCGGGGCGCTCCGTTCAGCACGCCGCCGGCCACGCAAATTCCAGGCCGGCTCCGCAGGAATCTATGGCCGTCTGTCCGGTCCGCCAAGCGATGGCTCGGCCTCACGCCGCTTTCGGACCATGGCGACCGTCGGATCGGGGGGAGGCTAGCCTTTCCGTCCGTCCTCGCTCATCGCCGTGTCGAGCATGGTCACGGCCTCGTCGAGGCTTTCCTTGACGCCGAGCATGAAGTCCTTGCCGAAACCGATGATGGTGTCGGGCGGTGCGCCCCTGTGGGTGTAGACGACGCTGACCTGAGCGGGATTGACATAGACCGGCTTGCCGTCGATCGGCGAGGTGAACTTGCAAAGCTTCGGCATGGAACGCTCTCCGGCGCGATTCGGGCGGAGAGCTATACGACAGAGTACGTTTCCTGCGAATTTCTGCGGGCAGGGGCGGGGTGCGCACGCCATTCCGGAAAGGCGGGCGCGCAACCGTGATGGAACGCCGCGACCAGCGCGAACGATCAGGGCAGGCCAAGGCATTTCCGCGTTTCGCCGAAGCGCGGAAACGCCTTGATCTTTCATGCTATCGGATTTTCCTCGCGCGAACCGGTGCCCGTTTCGCTCGGGATGATCTAGCGGCGGGCGACGTAGGCGACCTGGCGCTTGGCGCGCTTGTGGCCATACCAGGAGATTTCGCGATCCCCGACATCGGCGTGGATCAGCCCGTTCGGATAGGAGCCGACGCCGCCGGTGCTGGCGAGGGCCTTGGTCGCAGCGACCGCCTTGCGGGTCGAGGTCGCCAGCGGCCGGAAGTCGATGGCATTGCCGCGATAGTGCTGAGAGCGCCTTGCATGGCGGCCGCCGCAGGTGGAGGTGATCTGGATCGGACCGATCTTGTCGACCAGCTCCTTGATCATGGCCAGTGTCTCAGGCTTGAGACAGGATAAGCCTTTGACCTGGGGCTGAAACGAGATCTTGTCGGTGGGGGTATTCGCCTGGGCGTAAACGGGTACGGATGCCGCAACGAGTGCAGCCAAAACAACGCGACGCATGCTCTACTCTACAAGGGGGAATGGAAGCTCAGGCCACCAAATCCTGGTCTGGCCGAACCGTCTCGGCGCTGCATCTAGATTTGGCGCAAGGCGAAAAGATGGCTTCGCCGCAAATCCTATACGGAGGGCGCGCGCCGAGGGCTTGAAACGAAGGTGCGGAAGCGCCTCGCCAGCCGCTCGCGGCGGCGTGGGATCGGGATGCTCACGCAGGGATTCCGCGGCGGCGCGGAGGCCTGCGGTTCTGTCGACATTCCCGGGGCGAAATGCTGCCGAAAGCCGGCCCAAGCCGGGAAAGCCCAGGCCAGGCCCGCAGTATCGCTCGGCAGGGATGCGGGAAGAATGGTGCCGGCGGAGAGGATCGAACTCCCGACCTTCGGTTTACAAAACCGCATTAAGTATATGATTTAATTCATGAATTTGGATGTACGTTGCATTCGTGTTGCGTGGAGCTTGTTGCATTGCGCGGAATTAGCCGAGCAGCGCGGACTCCATAGTCGCGAGCTTGGCCCGGTCGTCATCGTCGTTCGGAAACAAATATCCGTACGTGTCGTAGGTCATCTGGAGACTGGCGTGCCCCATTAACGCCTGCACTCGCTTGGGCGCGAAACCCTGCTCGATGAACAGTGCCGCAGCCGCGTGTCGCAGCGCATGTAGGCTGTACTTGGCGTCCATGATCGGCTTGCCGCGTTTGTCCTTCTCCCCGGTGTCAACCGACACCCCGGCCCGGATCTGAGCCGGCCAGAATGCCCTGTGCTGGATGTTGGCGTGGCTTGTTACGGCGCCTTCCAGCGTGGGGAAGACGAGCCCGAGATCGGACTTCGGGCATTCGGCCTGCCAAGCGGTCAGCATTTCGGCGGTCGCCGGCGAGATCGGAATGTCGCGTGTGCCGGTCTTGGACTTCGGTGGCCCGAACTGATTGAACATATCGACCCGCCTGCGTACGTGGATAACGCCAGCTTCAAGATCGACATCTGTCCACAGCAGACCCCGCAATTCCGACGCTCGCATTCCTGTCACGGTGGCCAGCCTGAAGAGTGGGCGCCATCGGGGGATGGCGTGCTCCAGTATCGCGCGAAGCTCGGCCTTGGTCGGGTACTCGGGGCGGGACACGGTGCGCTTGTTATCGGGCAGGATGACATCGCGTGCCGGATTGATAGCCGCCTGCCCGCGTGTAACGGCGTGCTTGAACAATGAGACGACCGCGCCCTTAACCTTCTTAAGCGAGGACAGGGCCATCGTGCCGGTAAGATCGTCGATTAGGCGCTGCACCATCGGCGCGGTCACAGCCGATAGCTTCGTGCCGCCCAGCCGGGGTTTGACGTACTTCTCGTACGAGTCCCGATAGCGACGCACAGTTGCCCGCTCGCGTCCGATCTTCTCGGCGTGCCCTAGCCATGCCTCCGCTGCCGCATCGACGGTTACGGAGGCGCTGGCGGCGACGTGGACCCCTTTGGCGACTTCACCACGGGCTGTAGTTAGGAACGCGTCAGCGTCGGACTTCTTGGCGAACTGGCGGTGGCGGCGCTTCCCGCCGCCGTCCTTGTAGTCCGCTTGCCAAACGGCTTTGCCAGAGGGGAGGGTGCGCTTTCGAATCGTAGCCATATGGCACGATTGCCGACCTTCGGTTTCCGCGCAACACGGTGCGGCACGTTGCCGCATTAACGGGGGAACACGCGGAACACTCTTGACTTTTGGAAAATTCTGTGGTCTACATTTTGGTTGCGAAACACATGTATCGCAGATTCGACTCTATGTCAAACAGTAACCACCCCTAACAATCCTGTCAAGGAAAAAGTTCGGGGAATTTTCGGAGGGGATAAAGTGCTGGCGGACAACGACAATCTGGCTTCTGACGTCTTGAAGGGCGCGGATGAAATCGCGCGGTTCATGGGGCTGACACGGCGGGCCATCTATCACGCGGCAGCTCAGAACGCTTTGCCAGTCTTCCGGATGGGCGAGACCATCTTGGCCAGGAAGACCACGCTGCTGGCATGGATCGCCGGACAGGAACAGACCGCGAGCCGGAGGGCGGCGGCGTGATTTCGGCGAAGCCTGGAAAAGGAAGCAAGAGAATACCGTCCAAAAAATGGACGGTATTCGCGAGCCGGTGCAGGAGCTTGCGCGACATGCGGTGCGGACTGGCTCTGATTGGGGACTGAGTGCAACTTCCTGCTTGTCGCAAACTTTGCGATTAGCAGATGCGGTCGGCCTCTGATTGGGGACTGCGCTCAGCCCTCGTTGGTATCAATTGATACCAACGATGAGTGGTGCGGACTGACCCAATAGTTACCGCCTCCGCGAACTCGTCAGGATTGGCGGCTGCCCACATGGCGGCAGCGCGTTCGTCTCGCCGCACCTCGTCTGTACCAAGTTGGTGCAGAGAGTTTGCCTCAACCCAACGCCCGAACTGCTCGTCAGACGGAAACAACCCCCGGCCCGCATTCAAAGCAGCGCCGTAGGCAAGCCAGCCGTCTGAATAGTGTTGAAAATTTCAACACTTTATCGACTTCCCCCGCCCGAATGGGCGCGGCAACATTCCACAACCACAGCAACATCCCTTGGAGGGGATCTAGTGCAAATCATTTCATGGTGGCCGCAGGACGGTCACGGGCGCTCGCTCGCGCATTTCGATATCGAAGTAATGGACGGGCTGCGCCTATGCGGCCTCAAACTGATTCAGAACGACCAGGGCCAATTCCGGACCATCGCCCCGACGATGGGGAGCCGCCGGTCTGTCACCTTCCACCCTGAAGTCGCGTCGCGCATCACCGCTGCCGCCGTCGATCGCATGAACCGGCCGGAGCCGCGCTTTGAACATCGCAACTGAGACGGCTGCCGTCGAGATCGCCGACGATGATTACGAAGACACCGGCCTGTACCATTTCATAGGTCCGCTGGTTGAGTTGCCCGATTTAGAGCCCGACGCCCCCGTGCCGTCGCCGGCCGAACATGCACACCATCTCGAGTTCATCCGCAGGCGCGACTGGGCCGCGGGCGAGCTGTGGCGCGCCGACCGCGAGGCGGAACGTCACCGGCGTCAGGCTGAGTTCCGAGCCATGCGCGATGCGTGGATTAAGCGCCCTGCCAACGATAACCGTCCCGCCAGCACCGGCCGCTTCGACCTGACCTGGTTCGGCGACATCGACACGACTCAGGTCAAAAAGACGTTCGTGAAGGGCGTGCTCGGCGACGGCGAGTTCACGATGGCCAGCGGCTTACCCGGTACTGGCAAGTCCGCCATCATGACGGACGTCGCCTGCCATGTCGCCGCGGGCATGGACTGGCACGGTCGCAAGGTCCGGCAGGGCTTCGTCGTCTACATAGCGGCCGAGCGGAAGAAGCTCACGGAGCGCCGGATGGCGGCCTTCCGCAAGCGTCACGGTATCGGAAAGATACCGCTGCTGGTGCTCGGCGGGTTCATCGACATGACGTCTACCAACGTCGACACGCGAGCCTTGATTGCCGCCATCCGCCAGGCCGAGGGCCAGTGCGGGCAAGCCTGCGTTTGGGTCATCATCGACACTCTAACGCGCGTCTTCGGGCCAGGGGACCAGAACGCCAGTAAGGACATGGGGCGCTTCGTCGCGAACTGCGACCTGATGCTCAAAGAGACCGGCGCACATGTCACGGTCATCCATCACACCGCGTGGTCCGGCGAGCGTGGTAAGGGCGCCATCGACCTAGACGGCGCAGTCGACGCCAGCTTCATGGTCAAGAAGAAGGGCGGCGGCTCCTACACTTTGGAATGCGACGGCGCGAACGACGCCGAGGACGGCGTGGTCACGACCTTCCGCATGGAGTCGGTGACGGTCGGCGAGGACGAGGACGGCAACCCGACGACGGCCCCAGTCATCGTGCCGGATGACGCCAAGGAAGCTGCCGAGGCGTTCGTCGCGTCTGGCCACGCGGGCAAGGCTCTGGACGTCCTGCGCGACCTTCGGCGTTGGGGTGGAGTTGTCGACCTAGAGGCATGGCGTAAAGACTTCTACGCGGTCTATCCCAGCGAGAAGCCCGGCACGCTGAAAGCGAGGTTCAGGCGGGCTCGCGAGACGCTGCAGGCACGTGGGGCAATACTCGAGGAAGATGGTGCATGGCGTCTAACGCCGGGCGGTACACCGGGTACATGTACCCCTGATGTACCGCGTACCGACAGTGAAGATGGCATCAGTCGTGAGGCGGTACATCCGGTACACACACCTATAGGTGTGTACCGTGTACCGTCTCGTGAGCCTGGGAAAGAAGAAGTTCAAGAGCGCGACCTTATTCCTGATGAGGGTCATGACGGCGAGGTAGAAATGCCCCCCGTCTCAATCCAAGACGAGTCCCCCGATATTGGCGTAGCCGAGGCCGAGATGGTCGTGGTCGATACCGACCATCCATCCCCTTATCGACTGGAAGGTGATGGAGGAGCTTCTCGCCGTGTCCGAGAAGCTGACCCCAGACCTTCCGGCCCTCATAGGTCTAGATCTTCCGATGATGAAGAACTGACCGACGAACAGATCCCTGCCTTCCTAAAGCGGGAGCCCCGCCATTGATCCCCGCCAACGACAACCACCTCGTCGCCTATGCCAGCAACGGCGTGACGATCGCCCACACTACCGGCGCGCCGATCCGGCCAGCACCACGGCCCGCCGAGCCCTCAGACGACGACCTGGCCGCGTCCCACGGACGGCACCCACTGTCCGAGGAGTTTGCCGCCGGACGGTTCACTCCGGAACAGGGCGCGGCGGTTGAATGGTGGATCAAGCAGCACAGGCCGGTTGAGGTCAGCTTTGGCGCCGGCAGTATGGCGGCGGCGGGCGGTGGTAGGCGACCCTTCATCAGCAGGCCGCGGGATGCACTGTTCGCGCAGGAGGTCGCGGCAGAGCGCGCCATGGTGCTGGGCAGGCTGTACCGGCTGTTTGGTCAAGTCACGGCTGCTGACTTGATCCTCGTGCTGAACGACGCGCTGGACGGCGCCGAAATGCGCGATCTCGCCCCGCCTCAGATGACGTTCCCGAAAGAGAAGCAGGCAGCGGCTGGCCGCATCCGGCTCGGTGCTGCGCTGGGGATCGTCGGGCACTACGCGGACGGCGGGTATTCGATCCGGCACTGCATGGACATCGTTACGGCAGCGGCGGACTCGTGCTGGGCGCTGGCGGCTAAGCGGAAACTGCGTGCTGCAAACGATAACCTGGCGTCTGCCCTGAAAAAACACGCTGGCTAGTTGGCACTTTCCGCCGAGTTGTCCGGAGGTATAGGAAGAGGTCGCAAGAAGGCCTAGAAATAGTTTCCCTGCGACAATTTGCCCATGACACAATCTTAGTCTTATATTTCAAGCGCTTGCTTAGGATTAAGGCGAGATAGTGGCCGTTTTGCCGCATTCTCATCCGGAGTAAGGTAGCAGGGCATTACAGCGCCCGCACTTCCGCTAAGCGGAGGGGGTAGCCCGAATCCCCTATAGTACTTGTATAGGCAGCGCCCCTGCACGGTCCCGCTGTCTATACTGGCCCGTCGATTCCTAAGCCGGCGGGCCTCTTTTATTCGAAGACGCGCTGCCGCTGACTTGGATTTCGGCGGTGGCGATGGGGCTCGAGCGCGTCGGTTTTTGGCATTTTTCCGACGCGCTCGCCTTCCCCGATCACCCGCCTCGGCGGGTTTTTTCACACCCAGAAACCTTGCGAGGAAACACTTTCCCATGCACGCCCGAACCTGGGGCGAACGCGTCTATCGGCGCGACGATGCCGCACGGCTCAGCGGCATTCACCTCGACAATCTCGACGCCCTTGTTCACCGAGCCGAGCATTACGACACCTTGTTTTCGGCGCGCGATGGCGGCGCCCGTGTCTTCAGCCCGCGTGATCTAGCCGTCTTAGCCGTTGGTCGCGAGGTCAAACGCGGCGGCCGATCCTGGCTCGACGCTCTGGCTATCGCTTTCGATCATCTCGAAGCGCCGCCCGCCCTCGACGCCTTGCTGATCCTGACGCCGACGCCAGTCCGCGACTCTGGCGGGCCTCATGTCGCCAGCGAAGTGCCTGCGACCATCGAGCGATCAACCCTGATCGTCCCCATCGGCGCGATTGTTGCCGATATTCTCAGTCGAATTGGATCTGCCTGATGTGGCCGTTCAGCCGCAAAGCCGACAGCGTGTCGGAATCCAAGTCCCTCACCGACCCGACGTCGGAAAGCTGGGAGGCTCTGGTCGGCGCCTTCACGCTCACCACGTCGGGCGTCGCCGTCAACGCCGATTCAGCGATGGCAGTGCCTGCCGTCAACTGCGCCGTGAACCTGATCGCCGGTGCGGTCGGCATGCTGCCTGCGAAGATCTATCGCCAGCAGGGCGAAGGCAAGGAGCCCGCGCCGGACCATCCCGGTTATGCGCTGATCCACGACGAGGCCAACGCGTGGCAATCCGCCGGCAAGGTGCGCGAACTGGTTACGATCGATGCAGTCTTGCACGGCGACGGCTTCGCCTTCGCGAACAAGGTTGCGGGCAAACCCGTCGAGTTGCTGCACCTTCCGCGTAGCAGCGTCACGGTCGAGCGTCTGGACACGGGCGAGCCCCGGTTCAAGGTCGGCGAGGTGCGTTACCGCCCCGACCAAATCCTGCACATTCAAGCGCCTTCGCTGGACGGCAGGACCGGCCTTGGTTTGCTCCGCTCCGGTCGCGAGGCGATCGGCTTGGCGATCCTGCTGGAACGCACTTCGGCCCGGTTGTTCAAGAACAACTCCCGTCCCGGCGGCATTCTAACCATGAAGGGCCAGGCCTCGGCGAAGACCGTCGAGCGCGTCGGTCTCATGTGGAAGGCGATGCAGGGTGGCGACAATATCGGCGGCGTCGCCGTAGTCGATCAGGACGGCGACTATAAACCGATCGCGTTCACCAGCATCGAGAGCCAGCATCACGAACAGCGTAATTTCAGCATCGGCGAGATTTCGCGGCTTACCCGTGTGCCAATCACGCTGCTGCAGGAGCTTTCCAAGGGCACGTTCGCGAATACTGAGCAGCAAAATCTGCAGTTCCTGCAGCTCTGTCTTCTCTATTGGCTTAAGGCGTGGACTGACGCTTATCGCCGTTGCCTTCTCACGAAGGATGAGCGCTCGACGCACTCGATCTCGTTTGTGGTCGACGATCTGCTTCGGGCAGACACCGCAGCCCGGGCCGGCGCCTATGCGCAGTTCCGATCGGCTGGCGTCATGACATCGAACGACTGCCGACGCCGCGAGAACCTGCCGCCCCTGCCGGACGGGGACACTCTGGCGAGCCCGTACACAACCCCCGGCCCGGCGAACTCCAACGAACCAAAGGAACAGGATGACGAAGCTGCATAACGGCGCGCCTATCGAACTCGACGTCAAGGCGGTTGCTGACGATGGCTCGTTTCACGGATACGCGAGCACATTTAACGTGAGGGATCGTGGGGGCGACATCGTAAAGCCCGGGGCATTTACTACTAGCCTGGCGAAGTACCCCGCGGCGCGCGTCAAAATGCTCTGGCAACACGACACGTCGGAGCCGGTCGGAACATGGACGTCCTTCACGGAAGACGCCAAGGGTCTGAAGGCCGAGGGCCGCTTCATCCTAGCGACGGCGAAGGGGCGCGAGGCTCATGCGCTCGTCAAGGCAGGCGCTGTTGACGGCCTGTCGATCGGCTTCCGAACTATTCGCGACGAGATGGACCGCAAAAGCGGTGCTCGCCTGCTCCACGGAATCGAACTTCGCGAAGTGTCCATCGTGACGTTTCCGATGAACGAGGACGCCACCGTTACCGGCGTCAAGTCTACTCCCGACAATTCTTTTCGCGCACTGGTTGAGGCAATCAATGCTGGCCGTGCTCATTTCTAAGGACTGACTCATTGTTTATTGATACCATTCCCGCCGGCCTCGAAACCAAGAGTGACGACATTGGCGTTGACGAGGTTAAGGCTGCAGTTGCCGCAGTCGCTGCCGACGTGAAGGCCGCGACTGACCCGCTGAAGGCCCGCATCGACGAGCTTGAGGCAAAGGCCAACCGCCCGAACCTCGGTGCCGAAACTAAGGCCGAGCCGACTGCGGAACAGAAGGCCTTCGGGCTCTATCTGCGCCACGGCAAGAACCACCCCGACATCGATCACAAGACGCTCCGTGTGTCGGACGATACGCGCGGTGGCTACATGGCTCCGGCGGAATTCTCTTCCGAATTCCTGAAGGAGCTTGTCGAGTATTCCCCGATCCGTGCCATTTCCAGCGTGCGCCAGACCGGCAACCCAAGTGTTATCTACCCGGCCCGCATCGGCCGGGCGAACGCGAAGTGGAAGGGCGAGAACCAGCCGCAGGAGGGCAGCGAGCCGTCTTTCGGTGAGGTCGAGATCGCGACGAAGGAACTGAACACCTTCGTCGACATCTCCAATCAGCTCCTGGCGGACAGCGGCGGCGCTGCCGAACGCGAGGTGCGCGAATCCCTTGCCGAAGACTTCGCCCTTAAGGAAGGCACCGCCTTCGTAAACGGGACTGGTGGACCCCAGCCGGACGGCTTCATGCAGGACGCCCGCGTTCCGCAAATCCCGAACGGCCACGCTACCAACCTCAGCGCAGATGCACTGATCTCGATCCTGTATGCCCTGCCAGCCGCGTATCGTCGGAATGCGACGTGGGTGATGAACGGCGCGACGATCGCCACAATCCGCAAGCTAAAGGACTCGCAGGGCAACTATCTGTGGCAGCCGGGACTCCAGGCTGGCTTGCCGGAGACTATTCTCGGCAGGCCTGTCGCGGACGCGGCGGACATGCCCGAGGCAACCAGCGGCGAGTTCCCGATTGCAGTCGGTGATTTTGAGGCCGGGTATCGCATCGTCGACAGGCTCGACATGTCTGTGTTCGTGAATCCGTACCTTCTGGCGACCAACAGCGTCACGCGCTTTCACGCGACGCGTCGTACCGGTGGCGCTGTGATCCGGCCCTTTGCGCTGCGCAAGCTGAAAATGGCGACGAGCGCCTGACGCGTCCGAATTCCATGGGCGGCTGCTGAGCCGCCCACCCCCCTTTATCGGAGATATCAATGCGCGATCTCGCGTCCAATCTGAAATTCATCACGGCCCTCTCGCCCGCCGTCCAGGCTGCCACCGTCAACGGCGTGGCCGTAGACACCAAGGGCTTCGGCTCGGCCGCCTTCGTGCTCAACACCGGCGCCATTGCCGGCGCGGGTGACTTCGGCGCCAAACTTCAGGAGTCTGATGTATCGGGTTCCGGATATACGGACGTGGCGCCCGGCGACCTCACGGGCAGCTTCGAGGCCACTGCGGTCGCCGATGCCACCGACAAGGTCAGTTACATCGGCCACAAGCGGTATGTGCGGCTGGTGCTGACGAAGGCCGGCGGCACCAGCATCGCGGCCGGTGCCGTTGCCATCCTTGGGCACGCCGCTGAGCGCCCGATCTCATAAGGGATAGGGGCGGTTTCCTACGGCTGGCCCGGCCGTTGAGCTAGCGTGTGCCGCCCCCTCGTTCACACGCGCTAGCAGGGTGGTGCGCCCATGTGAACGGATTGATCACCCGTGAGGCTTCGACGGGGCGCGTCGGGCATAGCCCGAGATTGACGTCAACAGCCAGATCCGCACTGCAGCGTCACGCAGATAGCGCCGCGATAGGCGCAGGGCCGACCGCATGCAGGACGCTGCGGTCGGCCTCTTCATTCAAGGACCATCATGCCAACAGCAGCGCCGAGGTATTGTACGTGCGGTAGACACGTCGTGCCCGCCCGTCAGACATGCCCATGCTCTAAGGCCAGAGCCGAGGCCACACAGGCTGCTAGGCCATCGGCATCAGCACGCGGATATTCATCCTCTTGGCGCAAGGCCTCGAAGGCATTCCTTGCCCTGCCAGGCAATGACCGCTGCGCCTGCGGATGCGGTCGCGTCGCCAACATGGTGGACCACCACATCGCCCATAAAGGGGATCAGCGTCTGTTCTGGGACCGCAGCAACTGGCGGCCGTTCAACGTCGCCTGCAACTCCCGCAAGGCCGCGCGCTCCGAAGGCGGTTTCGGCAACCCACGCTCATAGACCGGGGGGCTGGGTTCGAAGGAAACAGATCGCCCTCAAGACCATGTGGGTAGGTTCCTTCGAGACACAGCCGATTTGGAGCATTCTCAAAATTGATAGAAAAAGGAAAATCCATTCACAATGGACATGATTACGCTTGACGAATTCAAGGCGTTTGTTCGTATCGGACACGACGACGAGGACGTTCCTGCGCAGGCGATGGTCGATGCTGCGAATTCTTATGTCTACGGCCTGGTTGACCCCGACGAGGACTACGCCCCGCCTCCCGAGGTGAAGCAGGCTACGTTGATGATCGCGGCGCACTGGTTCGAACATCGCGAAACGGCGATGGCGGACATTCTCTCCGACATCCCCTTCAATGCCGGCGCGATCCTGATCAATCATCGCAAGTGGGCGTTTGGATGAGCCATCACACCCGAGGCGCAAAAGCCGAACCCAAGCCAGTTGCTGATCCGATCCGCAAGGTCCCGGCTCCACCCAAGGACATGTCGACAGAAGCCAAAGCAGAATGGCGCCGCGTGATGCCGGTTCTGGTTGAGCGTCGCGTGCTTTCCAAGGCCGATATCGCAGCATGCGAAAGGTACTGCGAGGCTACTGGTGACATTGCCATCGCCCGAGCCCGCATCCGGCTCGACGGCGACTACATGGAAAACTCCCGGGGCGAACTAAAGCGCCACCCCGCCTTCGTGACCGTTCGTGAGTCCGCCGCCGAAGCGCGTCGATGGGCCGCTGAGCTTGGCCTTACCCCTGCCTCCCGAAGCCGAGCCGGCGCGCATGAGGATACCGATGCCGCTGACACCCTCATGGATTGACGATGGCTCAGAGATTCCTGATCCGTTTGGCTACGGCGAGCGTGCCGTTCAGTGGCTTCGTCGCCTGAAGCATCCGAAGAATCCCGCCCCAGGCAACCCGTTCCAGCTTGATGATTGGCAGGCTCGGGTTGTGAAGCGCATATATGGCCCGCGGCATACCGAGGACGTCTTCGACAAGGACGGCCTGCGCATCGCTCGCAAGGGCGACCGCATCGTCCGCCGTGTCGTGCTCCTACTCCCCAGAGGATCCCGCAAGACCAGCCTGTGTGCGGCGATCACCTTGCTGCACACCATCGGCCCGGAAACCTTGCCGGGGGACTTGGTCGTGTCGGCAGCGTCCGCTCACGAGCAGGCCATGGAGCTTTTCGACGAGGTGAACCTGCTCGTCGGTCACGACAAGCGGTTGCGCGACAATATGAGCGTGGTTGGCTACAAGAGCACCATCCGGTGCAAGCCTAAGAAATCATCTTACAAGGCGCTCGCGGCTGACGGCGGGGTGCAGCACGGAAAGACGCCGCGCGTCGTCATCGCGGACGAGCTTCATGTCTGGAAAGGCCAGTCCGGCGCCAACCTGTGGGGCGCTCTCGACTCCGCCTTGGTGAAGACCCCCGACACGCTGATGATCGTGGCGACCACGGCAGGCCGCGGCCAGGAGAATCTGGCCTGGAACACAGTCTCGACCGCCATCAAAATTCAGAAGGGCGAGATCGACGACCCTGCGACGCTGCCTGTCATTTTCGCGGCGGAGGAAGGTGACCAGTGGGACGACCCGGACCTGTGGAAGCTCGTAAACCCGGGAATGCGCCACGGCTACCCGGATTTGCCCGGGTTCATGGACAAGGTGACGAAGGCGAAGCATTCGCCCTCAGAGCTTGATAACTTCAAGCAGTTCAACCTCAACATGTGGGCCGACCACGCCCAGTCCGCATTCGTGGACATGGCGACTTACGACAAGGGCGCCGAGCTGATCGACGTCGAGGCATTGCGCGGCCGTGAGTGCTGGCTCGCTGCAGATTTGTCGTCGTCCGGTGACTTGACCGTCGTCACGGCCAGCTTCCGCGATGGCGATAACACTATCATCTTGCCGTTCTTCTTCTGCCCTCAGAACAATCTCCGGGAGCGCGAGGCCGCGACCCAGGCGCCTTACGTGAAATGGGCGAAAGACGGGCTGATCACAGCCACGCCTGGCAACGTCGTGGATTTCAGGGCCGTGGAGCAGCGCATTCGCGAGCTATGCGACGAATACGACGTCAAGGAAATCGCCTTCGACCCCGCGCTCGCTAGGTCGATCCTGAACAATCTGCTCGATGACGGATATCGAGCGATCGAGTTCCGCCAGGGCGCGCTCTCGATGATGCCGGCAATCGCCGAGCTGGAGCGCAGCGTCATAGCCGGACGCTTCAAGCATGGTGGGCACCCCATCCTGCGAATGTGCTTCGCCAATACCGAGGTCGAGACGAACAGCCACGGCCACAAAACCCGCCTGCATAAATCGAAGAAGTGGCTGTCCATCGACGGCACGGTCGCGGCGGCGATGAGCACATACCGGGCGAGCTTGGGGCAGTCCGCAGGCAGCGGCAGCTTTTACGACAACGATGACTGGGAGAGCGCCTTGAGCGCGTTCGCGTAGTCATAACCAGCCGCCAGCGGGCGGCATTTTCCGAGGAAAGACAATGAAGACTGACATCATCGACGCCGTCATCGGCGGGGAGCAGGCCCGCTTTCGCCTTGAGCGTAACCAGCCGTTCCTGATCCAGCAGATCGAGCACAAAGTCGGCAAGTCGCTGTTCGCGCTCTTCCGCGATATCGCGGACGGAACCTGGTCGACGCGGGCGTTTCTGCCGGTGCTGTCGGCGGCACATGTTGGCGCGCCGCACCGGCTAATGGGCTCCGAGTCCGTACTGGTCCGTAGGACGCTCGAGGGCCAGCCGCCCGGCGTCTACGCGCCGCTGGTGGCGAAGGTTCTGGAAGCGCATCTGTTCGGCTTGCCGGAGGAAGAGGCGACCTTCACGGACGCTGCGGCGTGATCTCCGGCGAATTCATAGGCGAGGCTGCGCTGGCGAAAAAGATCGCGCAGGCCGGTAAGCGGGCCGAGGAGCGGGTGCGGAAACGTGCCCGTGCCCTTGGCGACGAGATCGCTGCCGAGATGAAGAGCCGTGCTCCGGTTGCCACGGGCGGGCTCCGGGACAGCATTCGGGTTGAGGACGACGAGGAAGGCAACGGCGTCATTGTTCGTGCCGGGGGGACGCCGGAGACGACCCGCACGTCTCCCAGCGGGCACGAGTTCGACGTCGCGTTGATGACGGAATTTGGAGTCGCACATGCGCCTGCCCAGCCGTTCTTCAACAATACGGCTAACGAATACCGAAAGAAGATCATCGCCGAAATGGGCGAGGCCGCTGTTGAAGGCGCGCTGGAGGAAATGGAATGACAGGTCTAGCCCTCAGGATTGGAGGCGACACCAAAGCCCTCGACAAGGCGATGCAGCGCGCTCAGGACATCGTTGCTCACCAAGGCAAGCAAATGGTGTCGACGATGGCCTCTGTTGGCACGGCGATGGACAAGAGCCTGGCGCTCAAGTCTTTGAAATACGCGGCGCAGAACAGTACCGCCCTGACGACGGCCCTTCGCGGCGTCGCGGTTGCTGCCGGCACGATCGCGGTCGGCGTCGGGCTGGTGAAGCTGCTTGGCGCAGCCACCGAGGCCGCTGCCGAGCAGGTCGAGCGGCTGGTTAAGATCGGCGAGTCCGCCAAGAGCGCGGGCGTTAGCAGCACATTCTTTCAGCAGTGGACCGGGCAGGCCCGGAGCCTCAAAGTCGAGGCCGAAGACCTGCAGAAGGCGCTGGAAAAGCTCAAAGCGGTCTCCACCGTCAAGCAGGGCGAAGGCGGCGAGAACGCCCGCAACGAATCCGCTCTTGAAGCCAGGCTCCGCCAGCAGGTCGGTGCCGGCAACCTGAGCCAGTCCAACTTGACTAGCTTCCTCGGCGCGAGCGGCAATGAGGCCCGGCTGCGGGTGATGCTCGACCTGATCGCGCAGTTGCAGGCGCAGGGAAAGCAGCTCGCCGCCCTCGACCTCGCGAGCCAGTTCTTTCCTCCCAAGATCGTCGAGGGTATCCGCAACGGCACCGTCGAAATGGACAAGCTTCGCAAGAGCCTGTCAGACGTCAAGAGCACTGACGTCAAGATTTTCGAAGACGAGGATATCCGCAACGCCGCCGAGATGAAGCGCAGGCTGGACGAGGCCTATCGTATCATCAATAACGATCTCAAGCCGATTTACGACGACTTCGCCAGCGCGGGCCGTGACTTCTACGGATCGACCGTCTCATGGGTGGAAGCGCTGGCCGGTGGTGTGCGCTTGCTGGGCCAAGCCTACAAATTCCTGAAGGATTCCGGTAGCGAGGCAGACCGCATCGCGAAGAATATTGGCAACTCGGGGTTCTCGGTCGCGCTGAACGACAAGCTGAAGTCGCTCTTCCCGGACAGCTATGGCGAGGGCAATCAAACTGCCATCGCGCAGCAGCTCCGCGATGCCGCGAATAACAAGGCGTCGCTGGCCTCGCTGGCCGCGAAGCTCGGGGGCGGCGCCGAGGCAGAGGCCGCCCTGGCTAAGCTTGCCGGCCAGATGAACCCGACGAACACGGCCGCTGCGCAGGCACAGTCCCGATCGATGACGGACGGTTTTTTCGCCGACAAGACGAAGCCGATCATCACGGCCAAGCCTTCGTCGGGTGGATCGGCGGACACGGATCGGACGACGAGCTTGGAGCGCTACGTCCAATCACTGGAACGCGCCAGGGACGTCGCCAAGGCTGAGTACGAGACGGTCGGTTTGGGTGTTGTCGCCCGCGAGAAGGCGGTCGCGATGGCGCGCGCTCAAGCTGCGGCGCAACAGGACGTCGCAGCGGGCCTTCGCGATACCGCAACCCTGACGGACGCCGAGGTCGCCAAGATCAATGCGGCGGCGGAAGCGACGGGCCGGTGGAAGCAGCAGGCGGACGACCTTCGCGAATCGATGGATTTCGCCAAGGGCCTGATGGGCGATGCTTTGAAGGGCTTCGTTGCAGATCTGCGCTCCGGCGAGTCGGCAGCGGACGCACTTCGCAACGCCCTGGACCGCATCTCGACGAAGGTTCTGGACAAGCTGATCGACGCTGGTCTCAACGCTGCGTTCGGCGGCGGTGGCGGCGGCTTCAACATCTTCTCGATGCTCGGCCTCGGTGGGGGCTACAATTTCAACGGCTCCGGAGCCTTCAGTTTCGGCGCCGGCGGTTACAATGGCGCCGGGCCTTTCCTTTCCATGTCGAGCGGCGGCTTCACCGGCCAAGGCGGCAAGAACGAGCCCGCCGGTGTCGTCCATAAGGGCGAGTACGTCTTCAGCAAGAAGGCGGTGCAGAAGCTCGGATTGGGCAATCTTAACGCCCTTCATCGCGGCTTTGCGACAGGCGGGCCGGTGGGCATGCCAAGCGTCCCGTCCGGACTTTCGCGAAGCGGCGGAGGATCCATCACTGTATCTCCGACCTATTCGATCGACGCGCGAGGCTCGCAAATGAGTGAAGGCCAGTTCCGCGCGATTTTGGCTGAGAACAATGCACGCTTGAAGGCCGAGATGCCCGGATACCTTGGTAAGTTTCAGCAAAGGGGCGGGGCGTGAGCTTCCTCGGTTCAGATGCCCCGGCCGTCGCCGGCCACGGCGCCACTATGGCGGGCGTCGGCGGATTCCTGCTCATGTCGAGCGTGACGCCGATCGCGATTCACGAGGCCGTTGTGCACCGCTGGCCGGATCGGGTCGGCGATTGCTTGCGGGAGGCTGCGTAGGCGGTGAACCGGCCCGTTACGTCGGATGTAAACGGACGGGCCGGTGCTTTTCTCAGGCGCGTAGCAGCGCCGCAACATCGGCGAGCGTGGCGTCGAACTCGCGCTGGCCGCAGCCGAGCACAACGATGTTGCGCTCGTCAGTGACCATGTACCCAGGCCCATACTCGGCACGGGTCCAGTGGCGGGACGGCGCCTTCTTCAGGCGAAGGCCCTTGGCGGCAAGGGCACGGCGGATTTGGGATTCGGTCATAGCACAACGTCTTTCGGTTAGAGTTTCCGAAGCGAGACGTTGCGTTGCGTTGACCGGGCCGGTGTTCAAAGCCGGGGCGGCGCATCCGAAGATGCAGCGCTGGAAAGATTGATCGATCGGCGCGGGAAGTCAAGGCCCTACCTCATGTAGAAGTTATAGGTCCGCAAGCGGCCGGCGCTGTTCATGATTGCGGTGAAGGTTGAACCTCGCGCGTCGGTGACTTCATAAACGGACGAAGCACTTTCCCCGAATCCGGAAGTGCTGACTTTCCGAAGGCTGCAGCCCAGAGCATATTCGATGCTCGATGGTGCGGAGCCTTGATAAACGTTTTCAACCTTCTCGTGGGTAAGGATACATCGAGAGCCGGATTGCGAGATGGCCGGCTGGGCGATGACTATGCCAACCGCGGTCAACGTCATGCGCAACATGATCCCCACCCCTCCCCAAACGACGCAGCGTCACCCGGCAGGGCGGCGGCGGTCAAGGGGTGCGAAGGTAGGGGGCGCAGCCGCAGACACGGCGACCTTGCCGGACTCGACGGCTTTGACGAGTTCGGGGGTGGCGTTGCGCTGCACGGCTACGGCTCTCTCTACAGAAGGAACCGAAACGTTCAGCATAGTTGCTGCCTGACCTTGCGATACAGACCTTCCCTCAATTGATGGAATGTCCGTCCTTTCACCCTGCCGCATCGTGGCCAACCGCGCTGCCACCATAGCGCGCTGGCTTTCATTGAGGTGGCGGCGCGGTCAAGGGGCGGTGACTAGGACTTCTTGCGTGCAGGGTAGCGCCCTCTTTCCTTCACTCTCCAACCGAATTTCGACAGGCCGTAGCCGACGTCGTAGCCTCTTGCCTGATAGGCCGACAGTGGCGGCCCGGTCTCTGCTATCCGGTACCCGATTAGGCGAGCGATCAGCGTCTCACCGATATTGAGGTTGGCGGATACTTCGAAATGGTTTGGAGCCTTGTACGCAAGTTCCTCGACCGCCTTCCATTCGGGGGCGGTGAGCGTTTCATGAGCCAGCCAGTCGTCTTCGTCAGTCATTTCTTACCCCCTCAACGACACACCCGGGCCGGTGGCTACCTCGCCGTCGGCTAGGAACTGAACGCCGGCTTGCTCAAGGGCAGTGCGGATGGCCACGACTGTCCGCTCTTTGAGTTCCTCGCCTTTCTCAAATCGTGTGATCGTATTGGTTGAGACCATGGCGGACTCTGCCAGCTCTCGCACGCCGATCTGAAGCGCGGCTCGCGCCATCCTACACTGCGCAGGCAACAAATTCGCTACTCCGTGGCGATTTCGACTTGACGTGACGATTATGCTTCGTATTGTTGACACAGTAGCGATTTCGCCGCTGAGACGCAACAAGGAGCCAGCCCATGACCCGCAACGCAGTTAACAACCTACTTCCCTCCGAGACCTACACCCTTGAGATCGTCGAGTCGGAGTATGTGCCCACCTGCGACGGGCTGGGCATGGTGCTGAAGTGCAAGGCACAGGTCGTCGGCGGCCCGTATGAAGGCCGGCCCTATTGGCTGAACTACTGCCTTGAGCATCAGAGCGACGAGCGCATGGAGGCAGGTCAGCGCGCTTTCGCTGGGCTTCGTCGGGCCACCGGCGTGCTCAGCCCGAATTTCAGCACGGACCTGCACTGGAAGCCCTTCGACGTCCAAATTTGGACCTGCGTGAACAAAAAGACCGGCCAGCCGCAGAACGTGGTCCGGCAGTACCTGTTCGAACACAAGAAGCCTGAGCGCCGCGCCCGTAACGTGCGCAAGCGCAACGAGCGTGTGGCGCGGGTCAAGGCGCTGCTGGAAATGGCTGGGGTCCCTGCCTAAAGAATCGCTGCCGGCAGCAACCCATTGCCGCAGCGCCGCGAATGCCCGTCATCGCAAGGTGGCGGGCTTCCTGATTCTAGAAGGGCATAACCCCGACCCGTGTTGCATCCGTGTTGCATGGACTCCGACGCAACACCTGAAAACACGGCGAAATGCGCGGAATATGCCGTAACCATGCAACACAAGAAAGGGCGTCTCCCATTTCGGGAGGTGCCCTAATCCGTTGATTTTTCTACTGAATTTATGGTGCCGGCGGAGAGGATCGAACTCCCGACCTTCGGTTTACAAAACCGCTGCACTACCGCTGTGCTACGCCGGCTCCGGCGCTGCGGTATCAGCCCGGCGCCGCCAGGGCAAGCGTGCCGTGCAAAGTCGCAAGAGATGTCGTCGTTACGCAAGGTCGGTGCTGCAGCGGAGCGTAGCCTGCCTGAAGGGGCTCTGCCGCTCGCCGACGTTCTGGCTGCACCCCTGACACGCTGCTGAGATGGTGATTCTGACGATCCCTGCTCTCGGCCTTAGCTCCAGATAGCCCATCTGAAGACAAGGCCAACGACCAAAGACAGTACGGTCGAGATCGCCCAGAGTGGCGTGCCGGCTGCCACGATGGCGGGCATGAGATCGATCAAAGCCTTGTCTTTCAGACCGGGCAGCGAGCACGGTCAAGCAATCAGGCTCTTCACGGGCGGCCTCCTGCAGGCGCGTGGCCAGCACCTGCTCGCGGCGAAAGCTGTATAAGGCGCGGGTGTTAAGCAGTGCGGGCGCCATGGGGCGTATAGACTTCAGATCGGTGGAGCAATCCAGATCAATCTCAAGCATTCGCCGGCATGCCTCTCCCGCCAACAAAAAAGCCCCGCCACGAGGGCGGGGCTCGGCAGCCGGCGGGGCCGGCCGATCGCAAGGTCGATCAGTGGTCGTAGGTCATGATGTCGCGATCCTTGGTCTCGGGCACGAAGAGCATGCCGACGACGAAGGTCATCATCGCGATCACGATCGGGTACCAGAGGCCGTAATAGATGTCGCCGGTGCCGGCCACCATGGCGAACGAGGTCGCCGGGAGCAGGCCGCCGAACCAGCCATTGCCGATATGGTAGGGCAGCGACATGCCGGTGTAGCGGATGCGGGTCGGGAAGAGCTCGACCAGGGCCGCGGCGATCGGGCCGTAGACCATCGTCACATAGATGACGAGGATGGTCAGGATCGCGATGATGGTCAGCGACTGGCCGTTGAACAGCGCGCTCAGGAAGCCGGTCTTGACGATGCGGGCATCGCCGGCGGCCGGATAGCCGGCGGCGACGGCCTCGGTCGCGATGTTCTTGGCGAAGTTGGCATCGATCGCGACGTCCTTGCCGTTGACCGTCACCTTGGCCGGGGTGCCTGCGGGCGCGGCGACCTGGGTGTAGACGATCGCCTGCGTCGCGAGGGTGCGGCGGGCGATGTCGCAAGGCTGGGTGAAGGTGCGCACGCCGACCGGATCGAAGACCGAGCCGCAGGTGGCGGGATCGGCGACGACCTGGACCTTGACGTTCTCATGCGCCGCGGCGAGGCCCGGATTGGCGGCCTTGGTGAGGGCGCCGAACAGCGGGAAATAGGTCAGCGCCGCGATCAGGCAGCCCGCCAGGATGATCGGCTTGCGGCCGATCTTGTCGGAGAGCGCGCCGAAGACGATGAAGCCGCCGGTGCCGAGGATGAGCGACCAGGCGATCAGCACGTTGGCCGAGTAGAGATCGACCTTCAGGATGCTCTGGATGAAGAACAGGGCGTAGAACTGGCCGGTATACCAGACGACGGCCTGGCCGGCGGTGAGGCCGAACAGCGCGAGCAGGGCGATCCTGGCGTTCTTCCACTGGCCGAAGGCCTCGGAGAGCGGCGCCTTCGAGCCGGTGCCCTCTTCCTTCATCTTCTTGAAGGCGGGGGATTCCTGCATCTGCAGACGGATCCAGACCGAGACCGCCAGCAGGAAGATCGAGACCAGGAACGGAATGCGCCAGCCCCAGGCGGTGAACTCGGCCTCGCCCATGGTGGTGCGGATGCTGAGAATGACGATCAGCGAAAGCAGCAGGCCGAGCGTCGCCGTGGTCTGGATCCAGGAAGTGTAGAAGCCACGACGGCCAACCGGGGCATGCTCGGCGACATAGACCGCCGCGCCGCCATACTCTCCGCCGAGGGCGAGGCCCTGCAGCATGCGCAGCGCGATCAGGATGACCGGCGCGATCCAGCCGATGGTGTTGTAGCCGGGCAGCAGGCCGACCAGGAAGGTCGAGGCGCCCATGATCACGATGGTGACGAGGAAGGTGTATTTGCGGCCGATCAGGTCACCCAGGCGACCGAAGAACAGCGCGCCGAAGGGACGAACGAGGAAGCCGGCGGCGAAGGCAAGCAGCGCGAAGATGGCGCGCGTATTCGGGTCGAAGGCCGAGAAGAAATGTGCGCCGATCATCACGGCGAGCGAACCGTATAGATAGAAATCGTACCATTCGAAGACCGTGCCCAGGGAGGAGGCGAGGATGACCCGCTTCTCTTCCCTGGTCATCGGGCGTGGGCCGGCGGCCCCTGATGCTTGCGCAATGCTCATGATGCACTCCGTCGTTCGTTCCCCCGACGCAGCGGACCACCCACCGCGCCTCGACGCCGCCTTGCAGCGGTCTTTGCGTTGGAGTCGGACGTGGCCGACCCGCGAAGCCCTAGAAAAGACAAGTTTGATGGGGAACGAATGAGCCCACAGCCCGAAACCTTCAAGCAGGCACTTGGTCTTGCACCAAAGGGTGTAAGACTAACGACTCATTAACAAATGAGGCTCGTCTTCCGCCGCCCGCAGGCGCCCGACTCGCCTTCCGGGCCTAAGACAGATAGCCTTTCCGACCAGCGGCGATTCCGAAGGACAGGGGGGAGCGACATGGTCCGCATCCCGATTTTCCGTCTGGCCTGCATTGCGGGCGCTGTGCTGGCGCTCGGCTCGAATGTCTCCGCCAGGCCTGCCGGCGGCCCTGCCGCACCGGCCGGTGTCAGGGCGCCGGCCCTGGCCTCGGCGGCCCCGGGCCGCATGCTGGCCGGGCCGATGCGGCCAGTCCGCCCGGGTCTGCGCGCTCATGGTCGCCATGTCCCGGGCTTCGCCTACGGCTATGGCCTCGGAGGCTATGGTCCGAGCTTCTACGATTCCTCGCTCAATGTCCTGCTGGGTACTGCCGCGCCGGACTACCAGTTCGAGCGTGTCGAGCCGCCGTCGATTCCGGTCGCGGTCGGCATCCAGCGCCCGCCGGCGGCGGATCCGGTGATCTACCGGATCGAGAACCGAGGTGGGCGACAGGTGGCGCGGGTCATCCGGATCGGCGCCGACGGCATCGTGCCGATCGATACCGGCGAGCGGCGAGGCCCGGCCGGGAAGCGCTGAGCCGCTTCAGCGCTGCCGCGTCGCCGCGTAGAGCGCGATCGCGGTGGCGTTGGAGACGTTGAGGCTCTTGATCGCGCCGGGCATGTCGAGCCGGGCGAGATGGTCGCAAAGTTCGCGGCTGCGCTGGCGCAGGCCCTTGCCTTCGGCGCCCATGACCATGACGAGCGGACGTCGCAGAGCGACGTCGTCGAGCGAGACATCCCCCTCCGAATCGAAGCCGAGGCGCAGGAAGCCGCGCTTTCCGAGCTTGTCGAGCGCATCCCCGAGATTCTTCACGGCGATCAGCGGCACATGCTCGAGCGCGCCCGAGGCCGATTTGGCGAGGACACCGGTCGCCGCCGGCGAGTGCCGGATGGTGACGATCACGGCGGCGACAGCGAAGGCCGCTGCCGAGCGCAGGATCGCTCCGACATTGTGCGGATCGGTGATCTGGTCGAGCGCCAGCACGACCGCGTCGTCCGGCAGACTGTCGAGATCGGGCGAGGGCAGGGGATCGCAGACGAGATAGAGCCCCTGATGCACGGCGTCGGGCGTCAGCAGGCGGTCGATCTCGGAGGGGCGGACCAGTTCGGGCGCGATCGGCAAGTCGCCGATCTCCTCGCCGAGGCGCTTCAGGGCGTTCTCGGTGGCGAGCAGCTTGCGGAAACGCCGGCGCGGATTGCGCAGCGCCTCGATCACCGGATGGGCGCCGTAGAGGATCGCTTCGTCGATATCGCCCGGGCGATGCGGCGGCGGACCGTCCTGGCGTGGGCGGAAGCCGCGGCCGGAAGGCTTGCCGGTGGGACGCGGGCGGAAAGGGGCGGGCATGGGAACTCCCGAATTGTCGAGCGACTGCCCTGCCACGATGCGCGGCGCTTGGCCAGTGCGGAGCGCAGCGGAAGCGCGCCCTGTCAGCAACCAACCGAAGGGAAGAGATCTGACATGACCAATGACGACCACGCCTTCTTCATGATCACCGGCGGACCGGGAGCCGGCAAGACCACATTGCTGTCCGCACTCGCGGCGGAGGGTTTTGCGACCGCGCCGGAAGGCGGGCGGGCGATCATCCGCGATCAGATGGCGATCGACGGGCCGGCACTGCCCTGGCGTGACCGGGCCCTGTTCGCCGAGTTGATGCTGGGCTGGGACATGCGCTCGCATGCCGAGGCGCGCAAGCGGGGCGGCATCGTGCTGTTCGACCGCGGCGTGCCCGATATCGCCGGCTACCTCTCGCTGTCGGGGCTCGCGATCCCCGCGCATCTGGAGCGAGCGGCGCGCCAGATCCGCTATCGTCCCCTCGTCTTCGCGGCGCCGCCCTGGCGCGCGATCTTCGCTGGGGACGCAGAGCGCAAACAGGATTTCGCGGAAGCGGAACGCACCTTTGCGGCGGTGACCGGCGCCTATCGCGATTTCGGCTATGAGCCGGTCGAGCTGCCGCTCGCCGGCGTCGCCGAGCGTGTCGCCTTCGTCAGCGCGCGAATCGCGGCGGCAGGCTGAAGCGCTCGCATTCCGTCGCGGGCCGGTCGGCGCTATTCTGGCGGTCCACTCCGTTCTCCGGGGGAGGGCTCATGGACGCGATGCCGGAAGCCGGGGCGATGCGCGCCGGGCGGACGCTGAACCATCTGACGCCGGGGCGCGAATGCGGCGATTGCGTCGCCTGCTGCGAGGTGCTGCGCATCGTCGATCCGGCGGTCGGCAAGCCGGCTGGGGTGATGTGCCGCCACAACACCGGCAAAGGCTGCGGCATCCATGCGACACGGCCGCAGATCTGCCGGAGCTGGTTCTGCCTGTGGCGGCGAATCGACGCGATGCCGGACGAGGCCCGGCCGGACCGAAGCGGCGTGATCTTCTGCCTGGAAGGCGAGGCGAGCCACCCGAATCCGTTCGCGCGCTTCTGCGTGGTGGCGCGTCCGGTCGGCAAATCGCGGGCCTTGCGCAGTCCGCTCGTCAGAGAGATCATCGCGATGTTCGTGCGCCAGGGCACGCTGCCGGTCTGGCAGCACCGCCATGGCGTGCGCACGCTGATCTATCCGCCGCCTGATCTCGCCGATGCGATCGAGCGGCCGGAAACCACGCCATTTCAGGCCCTGGTGCCGGCGGCGAAGGCCTGGCTGCGGCGATACGGGGCGGCACGAGCGGTGGATTGAAATGCGCCTTGTCGCGGATCGATCGTTTTAGGCGTTGACAGGCGGGCGCCCTCTCACCATAAGTCCGGCCGCGCCTGCCGCCCTTCACAAAAGTGAAACAGCGGTTGCGGCCGGCCTTCGGGCCAGCCAGCGAAAAGGCGGGGGAATGTCCCGAGCGGCAAAGGGGGCGGACTGTAAATCCGCTGGCTATGCCTTCGCAGGTTCGAGTCCTGCTTCCCCCACCACCTTCGCCCTGCGGGACGAAGCAGGCGCGCCTTCCTGAAAGACGCGCGGAACGACCAGGCGGTGACAGCGCAGCGCTTTCACCGCGACGTCCGCGGCCCTTGCCGGCAGCTGGCGATGACGGGTTGACACCGGGCCGCGCGATGCGGAACTTGTCGCCCTGCGCGGGTGTAGCTCAATGGTAGAGCAGCAGCCTTAATGCGCCACCTCCGAAAGCGTTCAAGCTGAAGAGGTGGCCAAATTCGGGCTAGCAGCGCTGTCGGGGGTTTGATAAGGCGTCTGAGACGCGCGGGCGTAGCTTAGTGGTAAAGCACTAGCCTTCCAAGCTAGCTATGAGGGTTCGATTCCCTCCGCCCGCTCCACTCCGCGTTGGTACCTCCTGCTCAGTTTTGTTTTGCTCGACGGCTAGGGCTTGTGCACATGGGTTGCCCGGCGCGCCTTACATAGCGCTGTAGCCGGGCAACCCTTGTGTGCAAGCCCGGGTAGCTGTGAACAACCGCTCTGCATCAGCGTCGGTAATGCGCTTCCCTTCGAGCAGTTCCTCCGCGGCGCGGGCCGCCGCGCCCCGGTGGTCTTCTATCAGCGAGCGCGCCCTCGCCATTTGCTCGGCAAGAATAATTTCGACCCGCTCGCGAATGGCTTGTGACGCATGGAGCAATCGAATCAGCTCAGCTTCCCCGTCACCTCCCAGGAAAGCTAGGCCTCCGCCTAGCCCGTAGGATGCTTCGAGTCGCAGCGCGACCAGAGTCGCGAGATGGAGGTCGCTGCCGCGAGTTCCACCGCTGCCAATAGAACGATTGCCCAGGATAGCTTCTTCCGCAGCTATGCCAGCCAGCAGAAAACAAATCTCGTCGAGGAGGCTCTGGACGGTGATCTCGGTGATTGGCGTCTTGCCGATCCGGACAACGCCCAATGATTGATGCCCGCCAGCGGAATCTACCTCGTCGCGGATCTCCGCAAACTCGAAGGGCTTGTCCAACACGACAGCGGCAATCACATGTCCGGCCTCATGCACAGCCGCACGACGCAACATCGCGGCGGGGACCGAGACAGTCGGCGGGAGCGTTGCGTTGAGATCGGAGACGGAGACCAACCGCTCCGACACGCCGAACTTCATCATGGCGTGGTCGATGCAGCGGCGACGGCGGGCGGGGCTCAGAAGTTTCCCGAGGCAGCCTCCTTGAGAATGAGCTTCTCAAGCGTCAGATCCGAGACAGCCTTCCGTAGCCGTTCGTTCT
>NZ_JAFKFX010000004.1 GCF_017308075.1 Allobosea sp. | reverse complement strand
GACCGGGCGCCCCTGGGACAACAGCACGTCGACCTGGCGCAGCTTCGCGACGATCTCTTCAGGCTTGTGCTTCTTCTGCGGCATAATGGGCATCCTCCAAGGCTCGAAAGCCTACTTCAGGGAGGGCCACTTTTCAGGGGGCAGGCCAATCACCGACGGTTGTTCAGCCCTCCGAAAAATTCCTGCTCTGTTACTGGCACACGGCGTACGCCCCACTCGTAAGTGAGGTGAACCCTGGCCATATGTCAGGCGAGAAGGGGACATTCCTCTGCTCAAACTACGCCGGGCGCGGGCTTCTCACTCTCACAGGCGGGATCAAGCATATCTCACGCATCGACGGCGGAAGACTCGCTTTCGACCGGAGCCCCGGCGGAGTGGCATCCTGGGCGTGGATCGCTCCAGATGCCGACACAGCCATGGCATGGAGCACGATCCCGCCGGCGATTACAACGTTCATCGCCAAGAACCGGGACGGCTTCTGTGTCGCCGGGAACCGGCCGCGCCTCACTCACGCCGCCTCGATCCTATCGAAGGGCTACAGGCCTTCTCTAGACTATCTCCCGAAATACCTGACATCTGGCTTCGCGCTGGATGGGCAAACCTCCTACGCGAACACGATCGCCATCCCCTCCGGCAATAGCGCCACTTTGAGAGACGGTGGCTACAGGATCACCGAACACCCGACGCCCAAGATCGACCCAATCCCACAGGACCGGCCGCTCGACGAAAAAGCCGAAGCTCTGGCCGCCCTGCTTCGTGAAGCTTGCTGGCCTGCGACCAGGACACAAGCCGGGATTTTCATGTCCGGCGGGAAAGACAGCCGCACGATGACGGCAGCCCTCCTTGGTGAAGGCGTCAAGAATGCACTGGCCTTCAATTTCGGCAACGACACCACCGGCGAGGGCCAGATAGCGCGAGAAGTGTCCAGCGCTGCAGGGTACGGTTTTGAATTCCGTCCCCAGCCCATCGTTACAGACCCTCTCAATGGCCTCGCCCTGGCACTCCAAAACTCGGACGGCTTGGGAAGCGGGTTCGCGCACCAGTACAACTACAGATATGATCTCGCCTTTGCGTCTGGACGCTCGTCCTTCCACGGCCATGGGCATCTGCTTCGCGGCGGGTCTGCGCGAACGATGAAACGCGATCCCGCCTTTATGGCCGCAGCGAACCGAAGCTGGATCGTGTCCGCCTATGTGACTGAGACTGCATCCGAATCCACCGAAAGGGCTTTCGCTACTTACATGCGCGACCGGTTTCCCTCGCTTGCGAAGGAGCCTCTGGACGCCCTATTCTACCCCAATCGGGATTATCGCTTAGGACTGTTCAGCGCGACCAGTTCACTTGATCTGACGGCGCAGACTTTGATGTGCTACCCGTTGCTCGACGAGCGCGTGGCGCAGTTTGCAGGGGCTCTACACGCCTTTGACCGGATTTCAGAGCGGGTCGTCTTCGGCGCGATCAAGAAGCTGGCGCCGCTGCTGGCGAATATCCCGTTGTTCGGAGAGATTTGGCGCTTCGACCGCGATCCTGACCGCACGGATTTTCCTGACAGCGATCATAATTTCCAAGACGGCCATGAAGCCCGCAAACCGCGGCAGGCTGACAAATTCACCAACCTGACCGCCCCCCAGAACTCCCTGCTGCTGGATGCCGACCAGGTCGGAGCCGCGCGCCGCAAACGCGAAAGCGCCCAATTCATCCTGGACAGTTCCGTCTGGCGGGACATCATGCCATCCATCACCCCGGATATCCATGCAGAGCTTTGGCTGCGAGCACTGGGGCGACCGAGCGACCATTCTAGCAAGCACCCCAATGAACGTTTTGCGATCAACCAGTTCATGGACCGAGTGGCGGTCGCCGCCGCAATCTATGAGGTCAGATGGTAGTTTCTCGTCGTTCCTTTCTCGCAGGCGCCGGCAGCCTTGCGCTAAGCCATAGAGCCTTTGCCGCGCCCTTGAATGTCCGGGATTTCGGCATTCGTGGCGATGGATTAACTGATGAAACAGACGGCTGGCGGGCGCTCGCCCGCCATGTTCGTCAATCTCCCGGCGCGGCCGTGCGGGGCAACAGGGGCGATGTCTACCGCCTTGATGGCGACACCACAGTCGAGCTTCCAGACGCGTGCCGACTGGAACTGGACGGGGCCCGCTTTCTTCGCCTCAAGCCCCTCCCACGAGGGCGCTACCTGATCACCTTCGGCACCGATGCATCGGTCGACGTACTCGACATCGAGGTCGGAGACGGAGCGGATTTCAATCGTTTGGTTCGGTTCTATGACCGCGCGCAAGTTGAGTTTATCGACCTTCAGGCAACCCGGCGCATAAAAAACAAGGCCTCCGACCTCGATGCAGCTGTGCTCTTCGTCGGCAACCAGAACCGGTCAACTCCTGCCGATGATCGCGCCGGCCAGTTCCGTCTGGGCAGGATCCACTCGAACAATATCGACGCCGTAGTCCTGTTCACGCAGTTTTCGGTGACCGCTGGGCAACCCAACCCCCTGCGGGACATTTCAGTTGGAACATGTCGCTTCCAAAAGGCCGTCCTCGGCCTCTACCTGCGCAACGTCCAGTCAGGAACCATCGAAGACGTCCGGCAGGACGGCTTCGCAGACGGAGCCAAGCCGGCCGAGGTCGGCGGCAATGCCGTGCTTTGCAACGGCGCCAAGGATATCATCTTCCGCCGGATAGAGGCGAACGACACGCCTTCGCATGGGATGCGTATCGGCGGCCCCGTCAAGAACACATTCGAGCTGGACTCGGGGAACATCACCGTCGAGCATTTCATTTCGCGGCGCTCGCGCCGATCCGGCTTCAAGTGCAAGCCTGGCCTCGACGGCTCTCGCGCGCGGAACATCACATTGAAGCACGCGGAGATCCACGACTGCCATTTCGGCAACGCACCGAGCACGAACGAGCAAGGCGTGCTGCTGGAATGCACCGATGATTTCCAGGGCGGCCATATTTCCGTAGGCGTCAGAGAATTACGCGACGGCACGTCCAGCCATGACGCTGTGCATCTCTCGAATGTAAGCAGAGCTTCCTTCGGGCGCTTGGATTCCGATCGCCCGGCCCGGCACCACGTCTGGCTCAACAGCACTCCACAAGCCAATTTCTCCCGCGGCCCTCTGCATGACATTCGTTTCGATGTGATCAATGGCAGAGGCGCCGGCGGCGCGAACATTGGCGTTGATGGTTACGATCAGGAGGTCTCGGATATCAGCGTTGCGACGGCGCGTTTCCAAGGCGGGAAAGGTCCGATAGACGTTCGCAGCGGAAGGCTCGCCGGCCCGATTCGAATAGGGCACGCCAGCGCAGGAGGCCGACCGACCTGCGGGCCGAGCGTCGATGGACGTCTTGTTTCGGTCGATGCCACCACCTGTTAGAGCTTGGCCCAACCGAGATTACGGTTGGCTGCCGTGCTCATCTCGTCGGGCGAGACGCCATTGGGGCCCCCGACGATCGACCGTCCAAGGCTCTAGCCAAGTTCGGGCAGGTCTCTCCTCAGCCAGGCCAGCCGATTGATGGCGCGTGCCGCAAACTCCTGGGCAAGCATCATCGCAGCCTCGTCGCGAGCCCGGTCGGCCGCCTCGAGATAGCGATCGAGCAGGAACTCGGCGATGGCGAGCGGGGCGTCGAGTTTCGGTGGGACCGAGCCGATGGGAATGGCGACTGCGCCCTCCTCGAGTTGCTGGGCCTGACGGCGGGCCTCGGCGGCGAACCGCAGCAGGGTCTCGCGAGACGGATCGGCGCTCTGCGCCGCCGCGTCCAGCACATCGGCCAAACGCCGCTCGAGCTCCGCGGCGGTGGGGGGCGTTTCGCTCTCGCCCTGCGCTTGATGCCGCTCGCGATGAAACGCCTTCCGCCGCTCCCGGCGCAGCAGCGCGACGTGGCCGAGCTCCTCATGCGCCAGGGCCTCCGCCGCGGTCCGGATATCGGCGGATGAGGCGTGGGCCGCGACATAGCTCCAGAAGGCAAAGGCACGTTCTTCGTTTCGTACCGCCATCGACAGGGTCCGATAGACACTGAGCAGGCGAGGATCGGCCGTCGCGGCGCCCTCGTCATCGAATGTCTCGGGAGCCGTCCAGCGGATCATGGCCGGGTCGGGCGGCCGGCCATGAGCCAGCCGGGACCAGTCGCTGACGCTGTCCAGATGCCCGCGCTCATCGGCGGCGAGCTTCTCGAAGGCTTCCGCGAGCGCGATTTCTCCGTCCGATCGCATCCGGGCGCCGATCGCGGCATAGCGGCCTTCCGCCTCCTGCTCCATGGCGAAGGCGATGGCGAAGAGCTCCGCGAGCGATGTCACCGGAGCCGAAGGCTCCGCTTTCAAGAGCGACATGGGTTCCCCCCTGTAGCGCTGCCAACCCGTCTGCGCAGCATCGGCGATCTCAGATGAAGTTTGTTTGCGTTGGATCAAAGTGCCGTCCCGGCCGGAACTCCATAACGACCGCGGGCCGATCTCCGGTTTCGGATCGGTCCGGCCCTTTGCTGTCGAAGGCTGAGCCAGAACGCCAGCCCCTGCTGGCCGCCGCGCTCAGCGAATTTCCGAAACCGGACGGTGTCAGGTGTCAAAGCGCGCACATTGCATGGCCGGCAGGTCGCAAGCTCACAGCTTCGGACGGGTCGCGCGCATTCTGGCCGGGCTCGGCGCGGCTCTCTGGCTGCTGTTCAGCGCTCAACTGGCGCTCGCGGCAGGGCGCATTCAGGAATTCCTGCCGCAGGCCAAGCCGGCTGAGTTCTTCGCGACGGCCGATCGCTTCGGCCCGGCGCAAGGCGAGCCGGTGATCGTGCCGGCCTATCAGGGAGACCGGCTGCTCGGCTATGTCTACCTGAACTCCGACTTCACCAATGCGACGGGCTATTCCGGCAAGCCGATCAACATGCTGGTCGGCATCGACCCGCTCGGCGTCGTCACCGGCATCAAGCTCGTCGAGCACAAGGAGCCGATCGTCCTGGTCGGCATCCCCGAGCGCCGCATCGTCGAGGCCGTCAACACGCTGATCGGCAAGGAGATGAGGCCGGTCGCCGCCGGCCAGGAGCGGCCGCCCCAGGTCGACATCGTCAGCGGTGCGACAGTGACCGTCCTGGTGATGGGCGACAGCGTCGTGCGCTCGGCGGTAAAGCTGATCCGCAGTGGCCGCCTCGCCGGAGGGGGGCCAGTGGCCGCGGCGCCGAGCGCGGCCACGCTGATGCGCACGCTCGCTCCTGACAGCGGTGAGGTCCGCGACTGGCAGAGCCTGCTCGGCGACGGTTCGATCCGAAGGCTCTCGCTCTCGGTCGGCGAAGTCAACGAGGCCTTCCTCCGGGCCGGCAATCGGGCGGCCGCCGAGAATGCGGAATCCGACGACCCGGCTGACAGTTTCATCGATCTCTATGTTGCGCCCGTCAGTGTGCCCGTCATCGGCCGGAGCCTGCTCGGAGCCGAAGCCTATGAGCGGCTGAAGGCCCGGCTCAAGCCCGGTCAGCAGGCGATCATCGTCGCCGGCGAAGGCGCCTACTCCTTCAAGGGCTCCGGCTATGTCCGCGGCGGCATCTTCGACCGGATAGAACTGCTGCAGGACGGCCAGGGCGTTCGCTTCCGCGACCGCAACCATATGCGCATCGGCGCCTTGCTCGCGGATGGTGCACCGGAGCTGCCCGAGATCGCGCTCTTCGTCATGCCAGACGAGTTCAAGCTCGATCCGACCGAGCCCTGGCAGTTGCAATTGCTGGCGCAGCGCAGTGTCGGCGCCCGCGAAAAGGCCTTCCTCGCCTTCGAACTCGCCTATCAACTGCCGGAGGCCTATCTCCGCGTCGAGCAGGTCCCGGCTCCGGTGGCGGTAGCCGGCGCGCCAGTGCCAGCGCCGCAGGCTGGCACGCCGGCCGCTGCATCGCCGGCGCCGTCGACCGACATGGCCCAGGGTGCCGGCGGCGTCGACGAGCCGCTCTGGCTGGCGATCTGGCGGATGAACACGGTCGCGGTAGTGATCACGGCCATCGCGCTGCTCGTCCTCACCGGCATCTTCTTCTTCCAGAACCTGCTGGTCAGCCGGCCCGTGCTGTTCGGCTGGATCCGCCGCGCCTATCTGCTCTTCAGCCTGGTCTGGCTCGGCTGGTATGCCAATGCGCAGCTCTCGGTCGTCAACGTCCTGACCTTCAGCCACTCGCTGATGACCGATTTCAGCTGGGAATTCTTCCTGGCGGCGCCGTTGATCTTCATCCTCTGGGCGGCGATCGCCGCCGGGCTGCTGTTCTGGGGCCGGGGACCGTTCTGCGGCTGGCTCTGTCCGTTCGGCGCACTGCAGGAACTCCTGAACAACCTCGCGCAATGGCTCAAAATCCCGCAGGTCAAGATCCCCTGGGGTCTGCATGAGCGGCTATGGCCGCTCAAGTACATCATTTTCCTGAGCCTGTTCGGCCTGTCGCTCTACTCGGTCGCACTGGCCGAGACCTTTGCCGAGGTCGAACCGTTCAAGACCGCGATCATCCTGAAATTCGCCCGCGACTGGCCCTTCGTGATCTATGCGCTGACGCTGCTGGCGGCCGGCTTGTTCATCGAGCGCTTCTTCTGCCGCTATCTCTGCCCGCTTGGTGCCGCACTCGCGATCCCTGGACGGCTGCGTACCTTCGAATGGCTGAAGCGCTGGCCGGAATGCGGCTCGCCCTGCCAGCGCTGCGCCAAGGAATGTCCGGTGCAGTCGATCCATCCCGAGGGGCACATCAACGTCAATGAATGCATCTACTGCATGCATTGCCAAGAACTCTATCACGACGATCACCGCTGCCCGCACATGATCCAGGTCCGCCTGAAGCGTGAGAAGCGCGAGGCGCTGACCTCGCCCTCGATGCGGGCGCCCCAGAGCAACGGCCCGACCAGGACACTCTTCACCCACAAGGGCAACCCGGTCGCCGAACCGAATGCGGCCAGTGCTGCCGACCCCTCCGCATGAGCAAAGCAAGGAGACTGTGATGTCGACCGAAGACAGGAAAAAGGGCGGGCTGAACCGGCGCGACATGCTCGGGACCACGGCGGCGGTCGCGGTGGCCGGCGCAGCCGGCACGGCCGGAGGCGTCGGGCTCTCCCGCATGGGAGCGGTTTCGACGGCCGAAGCGCAGACGCGGCCGCAGCAGGGCGCGGCCCGGCCCGCAACTGCGAGCAAATACGAGGTCAAGCCGGGCGAACTCGACGAATACTATGTGTTCTTCTCGAGCGGCCAAACCGGCGAGGTCCGCATCGTCGGCTGTCCCTCGATGCGCGAACTGATGCGCATCCCAGTCTTCAACCGCGACAGCGCCACCGGCTGGGGCCAGACCAATGAGAGCCTGCGGGTGCTGACCGAGGGGCTCACCCCCGAAAGCCGCGCGTTCCTGAAGGACAAGGGCGGCACCTATCTCAACGGCGACCTGCACCACCCGCACCCGTCCTTCACCGACGGCACCTATGACGGGCGCTATCTCTTCGCCAACGACAAGGCGAACACCCGCGTCTGCCGTATCCGGCTCGACGTGATGAAGTGCGACAAGATCATCGAGCTGCCGAACCAGTATACGGTGCACGGCCTGCGCGTGCAGAAATACCCCCGGACGGGCTACGTCTTCTGCAATGGCGAGGATCGCGTACCCGTGCCGAATGATGGGCGGGACCTGAACAACCCGAAGAAATACGTGTCGATCTTCAGCGCTGTCGACGGCGACACCATGAAGGTCGCATGGCAGCTCAAGGTCGACGGAAATCTCGACAATGTCGACTGCGACTACCAGGGCAAATACGCCTGGGCGACCTGCTACAATTCGGAAGAGGGTGTGACGCTCGCCGAGATGATGGCGAAGGAGCAGGACTGGGTCATCGTCTTCAACCTCAAGCGCATCGAGGAGGCGGTGAAGAAGGGCGAGTTCGAGACCATCGGCGGCGTGCCGGTGCTCGACGGCCGCTCGGGCTCGAAATTCACCCGCTACATCCCGGTGCCGAACAGCCCGCACGGCATCAACACCGCCCCTGACGGCATCCACTTCGTCGCCAATGGCAAGCTCTCGCCGACCGTGACCGTGTTCGACGCGCGCCGGCTCGATGATCTGTTCGACGACAAGATCAAGCCGCGTGACGTCGTGGTGGCGGAGCCGGAGCTCGGCCTCGGCCCGTTACACACTGCCTATGACGGCAAGGGCAACGCCTACACCACGCTCTTCCTCGACAGCCAGGTGGTCAAGTGGAACATCGACCTCGCCAAGCGGGCCTTCAAGGGCGAGAAGGTCAACCCGGTCATCCAGAAGCTGGACGTGCACTACCAGCCCGGCCACAACCACACGACCATGGGCCAGACCAAGGAGGCAGACGGCAAGTGGCTGATCTCGCTGAATAAGTTCTCCAAGGACCGGTTCCTCAACGTCGGCCCGCTCAAGCCCGAGAACGATCAGCTGATCGACATCTCCGGGGACCGGATGGTGCTCGTGCACGACGGCCCGAGCTTCGCCGAGCCCCATGACGCGACCCTGGTGCACCGCTCCAAGATCAACCCGCTGCATGTCTGGAAGCGCGACGACCCGTTCTTTGCCGATGCGGTCAAGCAGGCGAAGGCCGACGACGTCAATCTCGAGCAGGACTCCAAGGTCATTCGCGACGGCAACAAGGTGCGCGTCTACATGACCTCGGCAGCGCCGGCCTTCGGGCTGGACGAATTCTCGGTCAAGCAGGGCGACGAGGTCACGGTCTTCGTCACCAATATCGACGAGGTCGAGGACCTGACGCACGGGTTCTGTATCACCAATTACGGCCTCAACATGGAGGTTGCGCCGCAGGCCACCGCCTCGGTGACCTTCGTCGCCTCGAAGCCGGGCGTCTACTGGTACTACTGCTCCTGGTTCTGCCATGCCATGCACATGGAGATGAAGGGGCGCATGCTGGTCGAGCCGCAGGGCGCCTGAGACGATGGCCCTGCATCGCACAGCGATGAGCCTTTGGCTGGCGGCGGCTGCCGCCGCCAGCTTCGTCCATCCGGTCCGGGCCGGGCCGGCTCCGGTCGAGCCCGGCGGTGAACCGCTTCAGGCCGTCATCGACCGGGCGGCCGAGGGCGATGTCGTCCTGCTCGCTCCCGGCGAACATCGCGGCCCGGTCAGGCTGGCGCGCCGGCTCACGCTCCTGGGGCAGGAAGGGGCCGTTCTCGCCGGCAGCGGCCAGGGCAGCGTCGTAACCGTTTCGGCTCCCGGCGCCGCGGTGCGCGGCCTCACCATCCGCGGCTCCGGCCGCGATGCCGAGCGCATGGATGCCGGCGTCTTCGTCGAGAAGACGGCCAGCGGTGCGCTGGTCGAAGGCAACCGGATCGAGGGCAATCTCTACGGCATCTATCTGCATGGCGCCGAGAATGCGATCGCGCGCCGCAACGAGATCGTCGGCATCGCCGAAGGACGGGTGAACGAGGCCGGAAACGGCATCTCGGTCTGGAATGCGCCGGGCGCCAAGGTGCTCGACAACGACGTCCGTTACGGGCGCGACGGCATCTTCGTCGTCACCAGCAAGAACAACGTCTTCAGCGGCAACCGTTTCAGGGATCTGCGTTTCGCGATCCACTACATGTACACTAATGACAGCGAGATCTCGGACAACCGCTCGCTCGGCAATTCCGTCGGCTTCGCCATCATGTTCTCGCACCGGCTGACGGTGCGCGGCAACGTCTCGGACGGCGACCGGGACCACGGCTTCCTGTTCAACTACGCCAACCAGTCGCGGATCACGGGCAACGCCGTGCTCGGCCGCCTGCAGCCGGCAGAACGCTGGCTCGGTGCCGGCATGCGCAGCAAGGACGCACGGGAGCACGGGCTGCCGGCGACGGAGCCCGAAGCCGCGACCGGGACCGGTGCCCGCCCGGCGCCGACGAAATGCGTCTTCATCTACAACGCCAACCAGAACCGTTTCCGCGACAACTGGTTCGAAGGCTGCGAGATCGGCATCCACTTCACCGCCGGCTCCGAGCGCAACGAGATCGTCAACAACGCCTTCATCCGCAACCGCAACCAGGTGAAATATGTCGGGAGCCGCTATCTCGACTGGTCGACCGGAGGGCGCGGCAATTACTGGAGCGACAATCCCGGTTTCGACCTGAATGGCGATGGTCTCGCCGACAGCGCCTATCGGCCGAACGATCTCGTCGACACGGTGCTCTGGACCGCCCCGCAGGCGAAGCTTCTGATCAATTCCCCGGCCGTGCAGGTGATCCGCTGGGCCCAGGCCCAGTTCCCGGCACTGCTTCCGGGCGGGGTCGTCGACAGCCATCCGCTGATGGCGCCGCCGCCCCGGCCCCCATTCGCAGAAGGACGACGCCCGTGACGGCCACCGTCGACATCCGGAATCTCGTGAAGCGCTTCGGCGCGGTCGCGGCGGTGAAGGATGTCTCCTTCACCCTGCCGCCCGGCGAAACGGTCGCGCTCGTCGGCCATAACGGCGCCGGCAAGACCACGCTGATGAAGCTGATGCTCGGCCTGATCCACCCGAGCGAAGGGACCGTCCAGGTTCTTGGCGAGAACCCTGCAGCCGGGGATTTCGCCGCCCGCAGGCATCTCGGCTATCTGCCGGAGAGCATTTCGTTCAACACCGGCCTGACCGGGCGGGAGACCATCGCCTTCTATGCCCGCCTGAAGCGCCAGCCGATCGCGCTTGCGCTGGCGCTGATCGAGCGCGTCGGCCTCGGCCATGCCGTCGACCGGCGAGTCGGAACCTATTCGAAGGGCATGCGCCAGCGCCTCGGCCTCGCCCAGGCGCTGCTCGGCCGCCCGCGCGTGCTCCTGCTCGACGAGCCGACCACCGGGCTCGATCCGGCGCTGCGCCAGAGCTTCTACGACATCGTCGAGGAGCTGCGCGCCGATGGTGCGACCATCCTGCTGTCCTCCCACGCGCTGACCGAGCTCGAGGAGCGGGCGGGCCGCGTCATCATCATGAACCGGGGCGTGAAGGTCGCCGACGGTACCCTCGACGAGCTGCGCCGGATCGCTCAGCTGCCGACGCGCATCCGCCTGCGCGTCGCGGAGCAACTGCCTGACGCGCTGGAAAACTGGCTGGCGCCCATCGCGAACTGGCGGCGGATCAACGGCCACGGTGTCGAGATCGATGCCGCTCCCGCCGACAAGATCGCCATATTGCGCCATGCCACCGGCCCCGAAGCACCGGTTGACGACCTTGAAGTCGTGCCGCCGACGCTCGACGAGCTCTACGCACATTTCCTGCGCTCCCAGGAGCAGGCCTGATGAGAAACGTCCTGATCGTCGCCCTCAAGGAGATTCAGGAGGCGCTGCGCAATCGCTGGGTGCTGGCGACAACCTTGCTGCTGGCGGCACTGGCGCTCTCGCTCACCTTCCTCGGCAGCACGCCGACCGGCCATGTCGGCGTCCGAGCGCTCGACGTCGTGATCGTCAGCCTTTCGAGTCTGACGATCTTCCTGCTCCCGCTGATCGCCCTGCTGATCTCGCATGATGCGATCGTCGGCGAGATGGAGCGCGGCACGATGCTTCTGCTTCTGAGCTATCCGATTGCCCGCTGGCAGGTGCTGCTCGGCAAGTTCGCCGGGCATCTCATGGTCCTCGCCTTCGCAACCCTGCTCGGCTATGGCGCCGCCGCCGGCGCGCTGGTCGCGACGGGCGCCACCATCGATGCCGAAAGCTGGGCCGCCTTCGCTGCGATGATCGGCTCCTCGATCCTGCTCGGGGCGGTCTTCATCGCGGTCGGCTATCTGGTCAGCGCACTCGTCGGCAGCCGCGGCGCCGCAGCCGGGGCCGCGATCGGCATCTGGCTTCTCTTCGTGCTGATCTACGACATGGCGCTGCTCGGCTTCCTGGTCGTCGATCAGGGCCGTGTCCTGTCCGGTGGACTGCTCAACACGCTGCTGCTGCTCAACCCGGCCGACATCTATCGCCTGTTCAACCTGACCGGCTTCGCCAATGTCAGCGCCTTCTCAGGCATGGCCGGCGTCGCGCAATCGGCCCAGCTCGGCCCCTCGCTGCTGCTCGCCGCGCTCATCGCCTGGGCGCTGGTGCCGCTCGGCCTGGCGGCCGTCGCCTTCTCGAGGAGAGAGCTATGAGGCTGTTCGCCCTGTCAGCGGTTCTGATCGCCGGTCTGGCCGCCGGTTGCGACGACAAGACCAAGACCGCCGCGCCGCCGCCACCCCAGGCGCTGACGCAGCAGGCCATGGGGCATTATTGCGGGATGAACGTGCTGGAACATCCCGGACCCAAGGGGCAGATCCTGCTGGCGAGCCGGCTGCAGCCGGTCTGGTTCTCCTCGGCTCGCGACACGCTGTCCTTTACCCTTCTGCCCGAGGAGGCCAAGGACATCCAGGCCGTCTACGTTTCCGACATGGGCAAGGCACCGAGCTGGGAAGAGCCCGGCGCCACCAATTGGATCGATGCGAAACAGGCGCTCTTCGTCGTCGGCAGCAGCAGGAAGGGCGGCATGGGGGCGGCCGAGCTGGTGCCCTTCGCCCAACGCGACGCCGCCGAGGCCTTCGTCGCCAGGCATGGGGGCAGCATCCTTTCCTTCGACGCGATCCCGCGCGACGCCGTGCTCGGCAGTGACAGCGACGCGGCTGCGCCGGACGGGCCGCCGCCGGCCGCTGGCACGCATCTGCATTGAGGAGCCCGCCATGGCCACCGTAACCCGCAGGCGCCTGATCGGCATTACGGCCGCGGCAGGCGGGCTCGCCTTGCTGCCTGTCGGCACGCGCGCCGCCGCCGAAGGTCATCTCGTCGGCTGGCGCGGCCAGTGCATGGGTGCAGTCGCCTCGCTGCAAATCCACCATCCCGACCGGGCCGAGGCGGAACGGCTGATTGCCGCCACGCTGGTCGAGGTGGCGCGGCTGGAGCGCATTTTCAGCCTGCATCGCGACGATTCGGCGCTCGTCAGGCTTAATCGCGACGGCATGATGGTCGCGCCACCGCCCGAGCTCGTCGCGCTGCTCAGCGATTGCCGCCGCTACTGGACCCTCTCAGGCGGCGCCTTCGACCCGACGGTCCAGCCCCTCTGGACCTTGTATCGCCGCCATTTCGCCGAGCCCGATGCTGATCCATCAGGCCCCCCCGCCGCAGCCTTGAGCCGGGCGCTCGCCGTGGTCGGCTTCGAGCATGTCATGGCCGGCCCGGATCGGATTCTGTTCCGCCGCCGCGGCATGGCACTCACCTTGAACGGCATCGCCCAAGGATACATCACCGATCGGGTCGTCGCCTTGCTTAGTAGGGGCGGCGTCGACCGCAGCCTGGTCGACATGGGCGAGCCCCGGGCACTCGGCCGGCGCCCGGACGGCAAGCCGTGGCAGATCGGAATCGCCGATGCGATGGAACCGTCCCATACCACCCAGGTGCTCGACATCGTTGACGGAGCCGTCGCAACGTCATCCGCTCATGGTTTCCACTTCGACCGCGACGGCCGGTTCAATCATCTGCTCGATCCGCAGAGCGGCGCGTCGCCCGATCGCTATCGTTCCGTGACCGTGGCCATGCCGACGGCGACCGCGGCCGACGCCCTTTCGACGGCCTTCAGCCTCATGCCGGCACAGGATGTCCTCCGGGCGACGCAGGCGCTCGGGGCCGGCCGCGTCTATCTGACAAACGCGACAGGACGGACGGAGGCTATCGGAGCCTGAGAACAGACGTAGACCTCCTCGCGCCTGAACGATTTCCAGAAGCGCTCGACGAAGAGGTCGAGCAAGCCATCGCGGCATGGCTCGAACGAAACGGCCTCCGGCGAATCCGGGGCGCTTACCTAAACGGCTTCGCTTGAGCGGATGATCCAGATCAGCCTGGTCTCGATGTTGGCTAGATTCTGAAATGAATGCGGCTGCCGGCTGTCAAATTGAAAAGCGTCGCCTTCTCCGAGAAGGTAGCGCTGCTCGGCAATGCGCAGCTCGATGCGGCCTTGGACGACGTAGCCTGCCTTCTCGCCATTGCGTCGCGAAGGGTCCGGACCGGAGCCGCCCCCCACTGCGATCGACAACATGAAGAACTCCATCTCCGAATGCCCGGGGGGTGAAAGGAGTTCCTTCGTCAGACCCGTCTTACCGAACAGCAGCGTCGAGCGCTGCCCTTGCCGGGTTACCGTGCCTTTTTCCGGATCGTGGTCTGCATCCACGTCGAAAAAGCTCGCGAGCGGCACCCCCAGAGCGACGCGCAGCCTGTCGAGCAGCTTCAGCGAAGGAGAAGTCCTTCCGCGCTCGATATGGCTCAGCATTCCCACCGAGATCTGACTGCGCGCCGAAAGCGCCGCCAGGGTAAGCCCCTGCTCGACACGCAGGTTGCGTATCCGCTCTCCCAAACTGACCAGCGTGGCGCTGTCGATGTCGTCGGCGTCTGACATTGAATTACGGTTCGGCGAGGAAGCAGAGGATGCTGGCATACGATAGCGCTTATAGCCCAGTTAAAATTTCATGGCGAGGACCGCAAAGCGTGCTTGCCAAATTATATCACCATGATACGAATCTGGAAGCGGTCCAGGCTTAGATATTCGCGATCCAGAGTTGATTTCTGCTGATTTTGGCGGTTTTCGCGAGAAGGTTTGCGAATTGGGACGCTCTGGAAGTCGACTTACGGGTGAAATTCCCTTCAAGAATTTTACGCGCATGAGAATTATGGCGTGAGCGGCAACCGCTCAGCGCGCCACAAAAAGGAGGGGTCACCATGGCGAATTTCTCGATCACCCGCAGGCATGCCGGCGCTCTGCTGTTTGGAACGGCGCTCACGGCGCTGTCGCCGCTGTCGGCCATCGCCAATCCTCAGCCGGGCGGGACGCTGACGATCACGACGACGCCGGAGCCGGCGCTGATCACGAATGCGCTGAGTTCGGCGCCGACGACGGCAGAGCTCGCCACCAAGATATTCGACGGCCTTCTCGAATATGACATGAACCTGAAGCCGATCCCGTCGCTGGCTGAAAGCTGGTCGACCAGTGCCGATGGCAAGACGGTGACGTTCAAGCTGCGAGAGGGAGTCGTCTGGCATGACGGCAAGCCCTTCAGCAGCGCCGACGTCCAGTTTTCGCTGATGGAGGTGGTCAAGACCCATCATCCTCGCGGCCAGGGCAATCTCGGCCCGGTCACCTCCATCGACACGCCGGACGCCCGGACCGCCGTCTTCAATCTCGCGCATCCCTATCCGCCGTTGATGATGGGGCTTTCCAGCCTCGAGGCGCCGATCGTCCCGCGGCATATCTACGAAGGCACTGATTTTCGGAACAATCCGGCGGTCAACAACCCGATCGGAACCGGCCCCTTCAAATTCACGCGCTGGGAGAAGGGCAACTACATCCAGCTCGACCGGAACGAGAAGTATTGGCGCCCGGGCCGTCCCTATCTCGACCGCCTCATCTTCCGTTTCATCGCGGATTCCGCGACGCGGGCGGCGGGTGTCGAGCGGGGCGAGATCGATGTCGCGACCTTCGGCACGATCAACCCGGTCGAGATGCGGCGGCTGGAGAAACTCCCGAACCTGAGCATCGCCCAAGGCGGCTATGAGGCCATCGCACCGACGATGATGCTGGAGCTCAATACGCAGCGCGCCCCCTTCAACGACAAACGCGTACGCCTGGCCGTCGCATATGCCCTCGATCGGCAGTTCATCACCAAGAACATCTGGTACGGTTTCGGCAAGCCCGCCACCGGGCCGATCTCATCCGTGCTGAAGGGCGCGGGGGCATTCACCGATCAGGGCATCCTGCGCTTCGACGGCAAGGATCGGCTCGATGTCGCCAACAAGCTGCTCGACGAGGCAGGCCTGAAGCGCGGCAAGAACGGCGTGCGTGTCAAGATTTTCCACGATCCGGCGCCGTTCGGCGAGGACTGGCGCCGCATGGGCGAATACATCAAGCAGGCGCTGAGCCGGGTCGGGATCGAGGTCGAGCTTCGCAACCGCGACTACCCCTCCTTCGTTCGCCAGGTTCACAATGAGTATGATTTCGACATGACCTCGACCTGGTCGATCGGCATGGCCGACCCCACGCTCGGCGTGCAGCGCCAGACCTGGTCCCGGATGATCAATCCGAAAGTGCCCTTCGGGAACACGGCGCAGTACAGCAATCCGGAAGTCGACAAGCTCTGGGAGGCTGCGCAGACCGAGACGGATACTGCCAAGCGCAATCAGATCTTCCATAAGCTTCAGGAGACGCTCGTCGCCGACAGCCCCCTGATCTGGATCATGGAGATGGACTTGGTGGCCGTGCAGAACAAGCGCGTCCAGAACCTGATCACGTCTCCGCTCGGCATCCGCGGCGGTCTTTACGACACCTGGCTCCAGCGCTGAGCCGGCAACCGAGGCGTGGGCGTCGCCCACGCCTCTCCGATCCGCTTTCGAGGTCCGTCAATGTGGGTTGCGCGGGGCAAGTACATCCTGGATCGCCTGATCCGGGGGCTGCCGATCATTCTGGCCATCGTGGTGGTCAATTTCTTTCTCATCCGCCTCGCACCGGGTGATGCCGCCCAGGTTCTCGCGGGCGAGGCCGGTGCTGCGAGCGAGCAGTATATGGAGCAGATCAGGCGGCAATTCGGCCTGGATCAGCCGCTTTACGTCCAGTTCTTCAGCTATATGAAGAACATCGCCCTGTTCGATCTCGGCTACTCGTTCCGGCATAATCGGGAAGTCTCCAGCCTCATCTTCGAGCGTCTGGGCGCGACCGCCTTGCTCATGACCGCCGCAATGATCGTTTCCGTCTCGCTGGGGATCGTGCTGGGAGCCGTCGCGGCGATCCGCGACCGGACGCTCATCAGCCATATCATCACGGTGTTCGCCGTCGTTTCCTACGCGACGCCGCTGTTCTGGATCGGGCTGATGTTCATCATCGTCTTCTCGATTCATCTCGGCTGGTTTCCGACCAGCGGCATCATCACCGTCGGCGCCGACTATACAGGCCTTCGCGCGATGCTGGACGTACTGCATCATCTCGTCCTGCCGGCACTGGCTCTGTCCTGCTTCTACATCGCGCTCTACACGCGCCTGATGCGGGCATCCATGCTCGAAACGCTCGGTCTCGACTTCATCAAGACGGCGCGCGCCAAGGGCCTGGGTGACCGCAAGATCGTCGTGCGCCACGCCTTGCGAAACGCCATCCTGCCGGTCCTCACCATGGCCGGAGTGCAGGTTTCGGCGATGCTGGGCGGCTCCGTGATCATCGAGTCCGTCTTCGGCTGGCCGGGGCTCGGTTTGCTCGCGTTCGAATCCCTGTTCGCGCGCGACCTGAATCTCCTGCTCGGCATTTTCTTCCTGAGCTCGATCCTGGTCGTCGTCACCAATGCCGTCGTCGACGTGATCTACACGATCGTCGACCCGCGTATCGAACTGAAGCGGAAGCGGGCTCATGGCTGAGACAGTTTTTCGTGGCCTGGGCGTTCTCGGGCGGGTCCTGCGGAGTCCCAGCGGTGCCTGCGGCATGTTCCTGCTGTCCTGCGTGGTCGTGCTCGCCGCCGCCGCGCCCTGGCTTTACCCGGACGGCCCGTTCGAAATGGTCGGTGCGCCCTTCAGCCCACCCTTCGACGAGTTCCCCCTGGGCACCGACATGCTCGGGCGGGATATCGCCGCGGGGATCGCCTACGGAGCACGCATCTCCCTCGTCGTCGGAGCCGTGGCGACACTGTTCATCACCGTGCTCGGCACGGTGATCGGCGGAACGGCCGGATATTACGGGGGGAGCATCGACTCCGCCGTGATGCGCATCACCGAGTTCTTTCAGACGATCCCGACCTTCATCGGCGCCATCGTCATCGTCGCGATCCTGGGGCCGACGCTTCCCAACGTGATCGGCGCGATCGCCATCGTCTCCTGGGCACCGCTCGCCCGATTGGTGCGTGCCGAAGTCATCGCGGTCAAGAACAGGGAGTTCACCTCCGCCTGCCTCGCGCTCGGGATGGGTGATCTGCGGATCATGATCGTCCAGATCCTGCCGAACGTCCTGTCGACGATCGTCGTCGCCGGCTCGCTGATGGTGGCCACCGCCATCCTGTTCGAATCGGGCCTCTCGTTCCTGGGGCTCGGCGACCCCAACATCATGACGTGGGGCTTCATGATCGGCGCGGGAAGAGCCGCGATCAGGACCGCCTGGTGGATGGTCACGCTGCCGGGTCTCGCCGTCCTCTTGACGGTTCTGGCGATCAATCTGGTCGGCGATGCCCTGAACGAAGCACTCAACCCGAGGCAGAAGCGCTGATGGCCGCCGAGAACCTGCTTTCCGTCGAGCGCATCAGGACCGAGTTCCGGTCGACGCGCGGCGCCTGGTTTCCGGTCGTCGACGAAGTCGATCTGTCCGTCGCGGCCGGTGAGACCCTCGCAGTCGTCGGAGAATCGGGCTGCGGCAAGAGCATGCTGGCGCACTCGATCATGCGGCTCCTGCCACCGCGGATCGCGCGGTCCGGGGGCGGCCGGGTGATGCTGGACGGGCGCGACCTGCTGGCGCTCTCGGAGGCCGAAATGAGAGGCGTCCGCGGCAAGGACGTCTCGATGATCTTCCAGGAGCCGATGACGAGCCTCAACCCGCTCATGCCGGTCGGGCGCCAGATCGTCGAAAGCATCCTGGAGCACGACGACTGCAGCCGCGCGGATGCAAATCGTCGTGGCCTGGAGCTGATGGATCTGGTCGGCATACCGGAGGCCAGAGCACGCTTCGACCAGTATCCGCACCATCTTTCCGGGGGAATGCGCCAGCGGATCGTGATCGCGATCGCGCTCGCATGCCGCCCCAAGGTTCTGATCGCGGACGAGCCGACGACGGCGCTTGACGTAACGATCCAGGCGCAGGTCCTCGCGCTGATCGACCGCCTCAAAAGCGAGCTCGGCATGGGCGTGATCCTGATCACGCACGATCTGGGAGTGGTCGCCGAATGGGCCCAGCGCGTCATGGTCATGTATGCCGGGCGCAAGGTCGAGGAAGCGGATGCCGAGAGCTTCTTCCGCGGGCCCAAGCATCCCTATAGCCGGGCTCTGCTTGCCAGCGTGCCCCGGCCCGAGGACGTTCTGAGCGGAATTGTTCGGCCGCTCGCCGAGATTCCCGGCGCCGTTCCGCCGATGGACCGCCTCGGCCAGGGCTGTGCCTTCTACCAGAGGTGCGACCGGCGCAGCGACGCCTGCCTGGCCGCCGCGCCCCCGTTACAGCAAGGCGACCGACACAACGCCGTCGCTTGCATCCATTCGGAACCCTGACGATGTCGCTCCTGTCGGTCGAGAAACTCGTAAAGCACCATCGGACGCCATCCGGGACCGTTCGCGCGGTGGACAACATCAGCTTTGCCGTCAAGCCGGGCGAGACACTTGCGCTCGTCGGCGAGTCCGGTTGCGGCAAGTCCACTTTGGGACGCACGATCATGCGCCTGCACGAGCCCGACGAAGGCGCGATCGTCTTCAAGGGCCGCGACATCGCCCATCTTTCGCGCGCCGAAATGAGACCCGTTCGGCGCGACATCCAGATGGTCTTCCAGGATCCGTACGCCTCGCTCAATCCACGACGCACGATCGGACAGATCCTTACGGAGCCCTATTCCGTGCATCGCATAGGCAGTTCCGCCGAGCGGGCGAAAAAGGTCGGCGATCTCATCGAGAATGTCGGGCTGCACGCCGACCATGCCAACCGCTATCCGCACGAATTGTCGGGCGGCCAACGTCAGCGGATCGCTATCGCCAGGGCCATCGCGCTGGAGCCGAGTCTGGTCGTCTGCGACGAGCCCGTCTCGGCCTTGGACGTCTCGATCCAGGCTCAGATCATCAACCTGCTGCGGCGCCTGCAGGATCTGAGTGGCGCGGCCTATCTCTTCATCTCACACGACTTGTCGGTCGTCGGCTATCTCGCCGACCGCATCGCCGTCATGTATCTCGGTGAGATCGTCGAGATTTCTCCCAAGAAGGAACTCTGGCAGCAGCCGCTTCATCCCTACACGCAGGCGCTGTTCTCCGCGATCGCCGAACCGCTGCCGCCAAGCGTCCCGCGCAGAAAGCGGATCGAGATGATCGGGGAAATTCCGAGCCCGATGAAGCCGCCATCGGGCTGCCGGTTTCACACGCGCTGTCCGATGGCCATGCCCAAATGCCGTGAAGTGCCGCCTGTTCTGGCGGAAGTCGCCGGAGGCACGAGCGGCCGGCAGGTGGCCTGCCATCTCCATTCAAGCGCGAACTGAGCGTCTCGCCCGGCTGCCGCTTGAAGAAACGCCCTTCCATCCAACTCACCGACAGGAGCAAATACCGATGTACATCACGGCGCGCATCAAGGCCGACAAGATTTTTCACGGATATGATGAGGATCTGAACCCGGTCGTGACCGATCACCCGCCGCGTGAATTCGTCGAAAAAGTGATCAAGCTGGACAGGATATTGTCGTTCACTGAGAAGTATATCTTCATCGAATGCCCGCACGATACCGTTCAGACTTGGGAGTACGAGGGAAGCCTCGAAGATATCAAGAGCAAGCTTCAGGCGGCGAAGCTCCTTCTCGCTTGACGGTTAGTCGGGAGGCATCGGGTCCCTGATGCCTCCCTTCATTTGAGCCCAGTCCCTTCGAGCCGAAATCGATGCCAGATCCCAGGTCCCCTGTCCGCCTCAGCATCGCCGTGAACGGCTCCCGAATGGAAGCCGAGGTCGACCCCCGTCGAACGCTGTTGGATTTCCTGCGGGAAGACTGCGCCCTGACCGGGCCGAAGAAGGGATGCGACCATGGGCAATGCGGCGCCTGCACCGTCCTCTTGGACGGGAAGCGGATACTGTCCTGTCTGAAACTGGCGATCTCGGCCGCAGACCGTAGCGTGACCACGATCGAGGGGGTGGAGCGCGAGGGAGGCCTCCATCCGATCCAGCAGGCGTTCCTGGACCATGACGCATTGCAGTGCGGCTACTGCACGCCCGGTCAAATCATGTCTGCACTGGAGGCGATAGCCGATCCTGAACTTCGCACGAGGCCCCAGATTCAGGAATTCATGAGCGGCAATATCTGTCGGTGCGGCGCCTATAACGGCATCGTCGATGCGATCATGGACGTGAAGGCCAATGCGAGCCTTTGACTATATCCGCGCCGAGACCCTGGAGCAGGCACTCCTGGAACTGGGCTGCCCCGATAGCCGCGCACTTGCAGGGGGCACGTCACTCGTCGACCTGATGAAGCTCGGCGTGGAAGCGCCGGCGAGGCTGGTCGACATCGGAAGCCTGCCTTTGGCGGCGATCACGCTCGGGCAGAGCGCTCTGTCCATCGGGGCTTTGGCCAGCAATAGCGAGATCGCGTCGAACGAGACCGTCGAACGCCTCTTTCCGGCGGTTTCGCAGGCCATCCTCGCCGGTGCCTCCGGCCAGATCCGGAACATGGCGAGCCTGGCCGGAAACCTGATGCAGCGGACGCGATGTCCGTATTTTCGGTCGACCGACTGGCCCTGCAACAAGCGTCAGCCCGGATCGGGCTGCACCGCCGCCAGCGGCTCCAACGCGCATCATGCCGTGCTCGGCGTCAGCGCCTCCTGCATGGCGGTGAACCCCTCGGATCTGGCGGTCGCGCTGCTGGCCCTCGATGCCGAGGTGCATCTTGTGGGGCCCAGCGGCCCGCGCAGCGTGCCGATCTCGCAATTCTATCTCCTGCCCGCCGAGACGCCCGAGATCGAGACCGTGCTGCGCCCGGGCGAACTGATCACGCAGGTCGTTCTGCCGCGCTCCAATCTTGCGGCGGCATCGACCTATCTCAAGCTGCGCGGGCGCGCTTCCTATGAATTTGCCAGCGCCTCGATCGCATCGGCCATTCTCGTCGAGGGGGGCGCGGTTCGTGAGGTCGCCATAGCGCTGGGCGGGCTGGGGGTCGTTCCCTGGCGCGACCGGACAGCGGAAGCCGAACTGATCGGAAAGGCCATTGGGCGGCAATCGATCGAGCGCTACTGCGACGCCCTACTCGCGGCGGCCAGCCCGACGAAGGACAATGCCTACAAGCTCGATCTGGCACGCGGGGCGATCCACCGTTGCCTCGATCCGGATCGAGCGAGGGACGACGTGACCGCACGCGGATCATCACCGGAGTAGCAATGCCAAAACATCTCGGCGAGCCTCGCTCTCGGATCGAGGGGGCGTTGAAGGTGACAGGCCGGGCGGCTTACGCCGCAGACCGCCGCCTTCCGAACCAAGCCTATGTCTGGGCAGTCAGAAGCCCCATCGCCGCCGGCAGGATCATGCGGGTCGCGGTCGCCGAGGCAGAGGCGGTCGATGGGGTGATCGCGATCTATACGCACTGCAACGCGGCCGAGGCTTTGGATTGGGGGCCGGAGAACGCATCGTGGAACTTGAGCGCCGAGGCGCTCGGGCGAACGGCCTTGGCGGAAGCCGAGCCGACCGCGCAGCCCCTGTATCAGCCATTGACCGGCTCCGAGATCGTCTTCGCCGGTCAATGGATTGCGTTGGTCGTCGCCGAAACACTGGAAGCGGCGCGAGAGGCAGCGCTGCTCGTCACCGCGGAGTTCGTCGAAGACCCGGCCTCGACGGAACTCGACAAGGACAGCGACCGCTTCCTTTCGCCGACCTTCTTCTTCGGCGCGGACATGCATGTGCAGCGCTCCGGGCTCGAGTCCAGCCGCCCCGACCAGGCCGCGATCCGCGAAACCTATGTCACGCCCGTGCAGTTTCACCATCCCATGGAGACATCCGCGACGGTCGCGGATTGGCAGGACGACGGCGTTACCGTGTTCGACTCGACGCAAGGCGTCTGGGCGGCACGCGAATTCATCGCCCGCTCCCTGAAGGTGCCGACGGAGAAGGTCCGGGTCGTCTCCTCCTATGTTGGAGGTGGCTTCGGCGCCAAGAACCAGATGTGGCCGCATCAGGCTCTGGCGGCTCATATCTCGCGGGCCTTGCGCAGGCCGATCCGCATCCAACTCAGCAGAGCGGACATGGTCGTCGCTTCAGGTCACCGCTCGGTCACGCATCAGGACGTGGACCTCAGAGCCGGCGGCGATGGCAGGCTGAATGGTCTTTCGCATGTCTCCTGGGTGCCGACCTCGATTCGGGGCAACTTCTTCGAGCCCTGCGGCCTCAATTCCCTGATGCTGTACGAGACTGCCGATCTCGACGTCCGTCACTATGTCACGCGCAAGAATATTCCGTCACCGACGGTGTTCCGCGGGCCAGGCGAAACGCCCGGTTCATTTGCTTTGGAATGCGCCTTGGACGAACTCGCGCATCGCATGCAGATGGATCCGATCGCGCTGCGCCGGCGCAATTTTGCGTCGCGCGACGCCTACCATGCGCGCGACTGGTCCGCGAACCGTCTGGAAGACTGCTATGAGCAAGGCAGCGCCGCCTTCGGCTGGGAGCATGGCTTCACGCCACCGCGCTCTATGCGGTCGAAGAGCGAACTCATCGGCTTCGGCATGGCGACCACAGCCTATCCGGCCCCGGCGCTGGCTGCGACCGTTCGCTTGCGCCTGCGCCAGGACGGCCCTCTCGTGATCGAAACATCGGCAACCGATATCGGCACCGGCATGTATACGATCCTGGCGCAGACAGTCGCCGACGCGCTCGGCTGGCCGCTGGAGGACCTGGTGGTCCGCTTGGCCAGCTCGGATTTTCCCAACGCGCCGACGGCGGGGCGATCGAAATCCACCGCCAGTGTCCTCCCGGCTGCCGCGAATGCTTGCCGCGCGCTCCTCGATCGACTTCAAGCCATGGATCGCACCCACAGCATCGCCCCCAACTCCAACCGATCCCCGTTCGAGATTCTCGCAGCCGCCGGCTCGAGCGAACTCGTCGTCGAAGGGAGTTCGACCGGCATGCCGACGGGGCAGAATTTGAGCTTCTACTCGTTCGGAGCCCATTTCGCGGAGGTCAGGGTCGACGAGGAACTCGGCCGTATCAGGGTAACGAGGTTCGTCAGCGCGCTCGATTGCGGGACGATCGTCAACCCCAAAACGGCAGCGAGCCAGATCAAGGGAGGCATCATCTTCGGGATCGGCATGGCCTTGATGGAAAAGGGCGAGTTTCATCCCGTCAGGGGCCGTTTGGTGAACGACAACCTCGCCGACTATGCGGTTCCCGTGCATGCCGACATCCCCGACATCAAGGTTGTTTTCGTGAACGGAGCGGACGAGCGCTTCAATGAATTCGGGGCGCGAGGGCTCGGCGAGATCGGCTTGCCGGGCGCTGCGGCGGCGATCGCGAATGCGGTGTTCAACGCCACCGGCAAACGGGTCCGCAACCTGCCGATCACCCCGGCCGATATCGTTCGCAGAGCATAGCTCGGCCGCCATTGAGCGGCAGGCCCCTACGAGCTCCACCTCATGGCCTGCCCCCTGAAAAGTGGCCCTCCCTGAAGTAGGCTTTCGAGCCTTGGAGGATGCCCATTATGCCGCAGAAGAAGCACAAGCCTGAAGAGATCGTCGCGAAGCTGCGCCAGGTCGACGTGCTGTTGTCCCAGGGGCGCCCGGTC